>DASQEH010000146.1:0-33944 GCA_035633755.1 Nocardioidaceae bacterium
AGGTGCACCCCGAGCCACAGCAGCCACGCCACGAATCCGCTGATCTTCAGCGGTCCGATGTCCGCTACGGCGCTGAACCGGGAGATCGTCGCCATGTTGCCCTTGTCGCGGTATCGGAACGGCTCCTCGCTGGGCTCGCCGGCAAGCCGCTGCTGGATGCGGTCCGCGGCGTAACGCGCGCCTTGGATCGCGACCTGGGCAACGCCCGGAAGCTTCCCGAGCGCCATCAGGTCACCGATGACGAAGATCTCGGGATGGCCGGGCAACGTCAGGTCGGGCTCGACGGGCACTCGTCCGGACCGGTCGACCTGGACCCCCACCTGCTCGGCGACATGGGCTCCCAGTGAGCTGGCGGCCACCCCAGCGGCCCAGATCTTGCAGTCTGCGTCGATGCGATGCTCGGCGCCGTCGGGACCTCGGTAGGTGATGCCCCTGCTGTCAACGTCGACGACGATGGCCGACGTGCGCACATCGACACCGAGCGAGTTGAGCTTCTTGAGGGCCTTGCGTCCTAGTCTCTCTCCGAAGGAGGGCAGCACCTGAGGTGCGCCGTCCAGGATGACGACCCGCGCCTTGCTCGTGTCGATAGAACGGAACTCCGGCCCCAGCGCGCGCTGGGCCAGCTCGCAGATCTGCCCCGCCATCTCGACGCCGGTCGGTCCGGCACCCACCACGACGAACGTCATCAGCCGCTCGATCTCGGCGGGATCGGTCGTGATCTCGGCCAGCTCGAACGACTTGAAGATCCTCGCGCGCAGCTCCAGCGCGTCGTCGATCGACTTCATCCCCGGGGCGAACTCGGCGAACCGGTCGTTGCCGAAGTACGACTGTCCCGCGCCCGCAGCCAGGATCAGGCTGTCATAAGGCGTGCGAGTGATGACACCCGACGCGTCGGCCGTGATGACGCGAGCCTCGATGTCGATGGAGGTCACCTGGCCGAGCACCACGCGCGCGTTGCGCTGCCGGGCCAGGATCTCTCGCGTCGCCGGAGCGATCTCGCCCTGCGACAGCACTCCGGTGGCGACCTGGTAGAGCAGCGGCTGGAAGAGGTGGTGTGACGTCTTGGATATCAACGTCACGTCGACGTCGGCGCGCTTGAGCGCCTTCGCGGCGAAGAGCCCGCCGAAACCGGAGCCGATGATCGCCACCTGGTGACGTCGGGCGTCGGTGCTCGTCGTGTTCGCCATCTGCCGGGTCGCCTCCGTGTCGCGGTTGTCTGTAGCCAGTGTCCGGTCAAGGACCTTGTCTGGCGCGCGGGCGGGACTCGACAGCGAGCGTCGCCAGTCGGCGCGTGACGCCAGTCTGCCATCGTCGGGAACCGCCCGCCGCCCGGCCCGAGTCCGGTTCTCGCCGCCGGCGAGGACGTTGGGTCAGAGGTTCCCGCGGGCTTCCTGCTCACGCTCGATGGCCTGGAACAGAGCCTTGAAATTGCCCTTGCCGAAACCCAGCGACCCGTGCCGCTCGATGAACTCGAAGAACACGGTCGGACGGTCGCCCATGGGCTTGGTGAAGATCTGCAGGAGATAGCCGTCCTCGTCGCGGTCCACCAAGATGCCACGCGCCTTCAGCTCGTCGACATCGACACGGACCTGACCGATGCGTGCCCGCAGCTCGGGGTCGTCGTAGTACGAGTCCGGGGTGTCGAGGAACTGGATCCCGTTGGCCCGCAGATGATCCACCGTGCGCAACAGGTCCCCGGTCGCCAAGGCGATGTGCTGACAACCGGCCCCGCCGTAGAACTCCAGGTACTCGTCGATCTGCGACTTGCGCTTGGCGATCGCCGGCTCGTTGAGGGGGAACTTCACCCGGTGGTTGCCGTTGGACACCACCTTCGACATCAGCGCCGAGTAGTCCGTCGCGATGTCGTCGCCGATGAACTCGGCCATGTTGACGAAGCCCAGGACCCGGTTGTAGAAGGCGACCCAGTAGTCCATCTTGCCCAGCTCGACGTTCCCGACGCAGTGGTCCACCGCCTGGAAGAGCCGCCGGGGGTGACTCGCGGGACGCGACACCGTAGGGGTCGCCGCGACGAACCCGGGAAGGTACGGGCCGGAGTACCGCGAGCGGTCGACGAGGCTGTGTCGGGTCTCGCCGTACGTCGCGATGGCGGCCATCCGGACGGTCCCGTGCTCATCAGTGACGTCGTGAGGCTCCTCGAGGATGGTCGCTCCCGCCTTGCGTGCGTGATCGATGCAGCGGTCCACGTCAGGCACCTCGAGGGACAGGTCGACGACGCCGTCGCCGTGGCGACGGTGGTGGTCGATCAGCGGGCTGTCGGGCGAGACTCCGCCGCGGAACACGAACCGGGCGGACCCTGAACGCAGCACGAACGCCTTGGAGTCACGAACCCCTGTCTCAGGCCCCGCATAGGCGACCAGGTCCATTCCCAGCGCCAGCTGGTAGAACTGCGCGCTCTGAGTCGCATTGCCTACGACGAACACGATGGCGTCCATCGCTGTGACCGGGAACGGGTCCTTCGACGCGTCGTAGTCGACAAGACCCACCAGCTCCTTCAGCTGCTCCAGCGACAGCTCGGCCTGGACTTCTTCGGGAGTCAACGTCTCGCTCATGCCGTCGATGATGTCCCGCCGCACGCATCCTGTGCAACACTTCGCCAAGAACCTCTACAAACTGCCTATCGCGGTGTACGTATCCGCGTCGATATGTGAGCACAGTGACCACTCCCACCAACCACCAGAAAGGTGAGCGATGCGCGTAGACCGACTGGACGTGAGCCTGTTGACATTGTTGGCCCAGGACGCCCGGCTGGGCGTCATGGAGGCTTCGCGGCGCCTCGGCGTCGCCCGGGGGACGGTGCAGGCGCGATTGGACCGGCTCGAGCGGACTGGCGTCGTACGCAGCTGGGGGCCGGACCTGGACACCGACGCTCTGGGTTACCCGATCACGGCCTTCGTGACCCTGGAGATCCGCCAGGGAGGAGGGCACGACCTTGTCGGTGACCATCTCGCCCAGATCCCGGAGGTCCTCGAGGCGCACACCGTCACCGGCCCCGGCGACCTGTGGTGCCGGGTGGTGGCGCGGTCGAACACCGACCTGCAACGCGTGCTGGATACGGTCGTCGCTCACCCGGGAATCGAGCGCTCCGCGACCATGATCAGCTTGACGAGGCAGATCGAGCACCGGGTGCTCCCCTTGGTGCAGTCGATCGTCGCGTGACACCACTCTTTACCCGCGGAGCTCGCGGTGACACAGGTCACATTCTATGCAAGGATCTGGGCGCCCACCTTTACGACGGATCGTCCGGCTCGTACCAGCCGGTGAAGGGATTTTCTGATGGCCACAGTCACGTTTCGCGACGCCAGCCGGGTCTACCCCGGCTCGACCCACCCTGCAGTAGACAAGCTGAACCTCGAGATCGGCGACGGCGAGTTCATGGTTCTCGTCGGGCCCTCCGGGTGCGGCAAGTCCACCTCCCTGCGCATGCTCGCCGGCCTCGAGGAGGTCAGCGACGGCGACATCTACATCGGCGACCGGCAGGTGACCCACGCCGCGCCGAAGGACCGCGACATCGCGATGGTGTTCCAGAACTACGCGTTGTACCCGCACATGACTGTGGCGGACAACATGGGGTTCGCTCTCAAGATGGCCGGTGTCAGCAAGGACGAACGCGACCGCCGGGTCCGCGAGGCGGCAGAGCTGCTCGGCCTGACCGAGTTCCTCGACCGCAAACCCAAGGCGATGTCCGGTGGTCAGCGCCAGCGCGTCGCCATGGGCCGCGCCATCGTTCGCAGCCCCCAGGTGTTCTGCATGGACGAGCCGTTGTCCAACCTGGACGCGAAGCTGCGCGTCAGCACCCGCACGCAGATCGCGAGCCTGCAGCAGCGGCTCGGAGTGACGACCGTGTACGTCACGCACGACCAGGTCGAGGCCATGACGATGGGTGACCGCGTCTGCGTCCTCAAGGACGGTCTGCTCCAGCAGGTCGACACACCGCTCGGGCTGTACGACAACCCCGCCAACCTGTTCGTCGCCGGGTTCATCGGCTCCCCCGCCATGAACCTGCTCGGGGCACAGATGACCGACCGCGGCGCGTCCGTCAATGGCAGCGAGCTGCCGTTGGCCATCACCCCAGAAGACAGGCGTGGCCACGACGGCAACATCACCGTCGGCGTCCGTCCGGAGGATTTCCGGGTCTCCGACAACAACACGGGGGTTCCGGTGAAGGTGACGCTCGTCGAGGAGCTCGGCGCCGACGCTTTCGTCTACGGCGAAGTGGCCGGCCAGAACAGTGGCGGTTCGATCGGCTCCGGCACCCCCGTCGTCGTTCGCGTCGAGGCCCGGCGGCGCTTCGAGAAGGGCTCGACGATTCACGTCACGGCGGACCCGAAGGAGATTCACGTCTTCGACACGGCCACCGGTGAGCGCATCGGCAAGCGGGTGGGCCTGTCCAGCAGCGGATCGGTCCCCCAGGGCTCACCTGAGAGCTCAGGAATGCGAGGGGCTTCCCCGTCGGGAGCCACCTCCGTCTAACCGCACCACGTGCAGCGACACATCGCCGGGGGCTCCCGCAGCCCTCGGCGATGTGCTGTCCGGGACACCCCGTCAGGACGCGGGTCGCACCCGATAAGCCACCACGATGGCGAGCAGCATCACCGCCAAGGACACGGCGTAGATCAGCGAGAACACCAGCGTCGCCGACACGCTGTCGTGCCAGAGCGCGTACACCACACCGGCTGCTCCGATCGTGAGCAGACCGCCGAGTGAGTCGCTCATCTGTATCGCGGCTGAGTTCGCTCCCTGATCCTCCTCCGGTGAGAGGTCGAACAGGAGCACGGAGTTGCTCGACATGGACAGGCCCATCCCGAGGCCACCGATGAGCAGGCCAAGACCCGCACACCAAGCCGGAATCGTCACTGTGGAGGTGACGATGGCCGACGTCGCGGCAACCATGACTCCCAGCGTGGTCACCACGGCCCCCGCCCTCACCAACCCGCTTCGCCGCGATGTGAGCGACGGGCGCCCTTGCCACCACGACCCAGCCGACCAGCCGAGGGCTGTGCCGGCGACGGCGAGGCCTGCCACGGTCGGGCTGGTGCCGCGGTGCTCGACCAGCATGAGTGGAACGAAAGCCTGGCAGGCGAAGAACCCCCCGGCCGAGACTCCCCGGAAGGCGATGACCGACGGGAGGCCACGGGCAAGCCGCAACGTGCCCGGCGGAAACATCCGCCGGGCCGCCACGACGACAAGAGCGCACCCAACGATGCCGGCTGCACCCGCCGTCACCCAGTGGTGGCGCTCCACCTCGATCCCGCCCCATTGCAGCGCAGCCGCCCCCGCCGCCATCATCGCGGCGAGACGGAACCGTCCGGTTCGCCGGACCGCTGTGCGCACCGTGGCCCCGATCCGGGGCATGACGACGAACAGGGGCAGCGGGACGAGCGGTGCGATCGACAAGAAGGCCCACCGCCACGACACGAACTCAGTGAGTCCGCCGGCGATGAACGGTCCGACGACCGACGGCACGACCCAAGCGGTCGAGATGAGCGACATGATGCGCGGGCGATGCGTCTCGGGATAGCACTGGGCGACCACGACGTACACCGCCACGATCATGAAACCGGCACCCGCGCCTTGGACCACCCGGCCCGCGATCAGCATCGGCATCGACGTGCTGACTCCGGAAAGGACCAGCCCGGCGGCGAAGGTTGCGGTGCCGGCCACCATCGGCAGGCGGGGCCCGATCCGGTCACAGATCTCGCCGGCCACCCCGTTGGCGAACATCGCTGCCCCGAGGAAACCGGTGAGTGCCCATGCGTAGTGACGCAGCCCGCCCAGCTCGCGGGCGGCAACGGGCAGTGCGGTCGCGACGGCCATGAACTCGAACGCGATCGTCACGATCAGCGCGAAGATCCCCCATGACAGAGGTCGCAGTGTTGGCGAGAAGGGACTGGTCGATGCCGGTGCCTCGGAGGTGGAGGCGCTCACTCACGCCCTCCGGTCGCGGAGCCGCTGCCAGGAGTCGCGCATCCTCACCACTTGCCCAGCGGTGAACCTGTCCATGCAGGCGTCGTCGCCGTAGTCCATGAAGTTGTGGACGGGGTCGCGACCAGGGGCCGAACAGGTGTTGCGCTGCGGATGGCAGCCGTAGTTCGGCTTCGCCTGAGGCGCCGTGTCGGCGACCCGGTCGCCACGAGGCCCGCACCCACCGGCGAAGGTGTGCAGCAGTCCGAGCCAGTGCCCGGTCTCGTGGACGGCGCTGTCGCCGGCGCTGTGGCGGCCAGCCTGCCCACCGGGAAGCGTCGAGCGGGCGACGACCACGCCATCCATCTTCGGCTGCTCTCGATATCGGGTCGGTTGGGTTCCCCAGCCGAGGACGCCGGTGGACATCATGGCGATGTACAGGTTGAGATCCTCACTGGTCCCCCGGTGCAGGGATCGCTTCGCCCGCGACTCCGCCAGCGTTCCCTCGCCGAGGCGCGACCACTGTCGGCGCGTCGTGACATCGACGCTGGCCAGGCGGAACCGGAACGGGGAGGTTGCGGCTAACAGGCTCTGGCGACCGGCGAAAGCCGCGTTGAGGACGTCGACCTGACGGCGGATTCTCGCGCGCGCGACACCGCCTCGGGCCTTCGTGCGCAGAACGTGGGCGTGCACCCTCACCACGATGTCGGCGCTGCTCGCGCTCCTCACAGATCGCGTCGGCGAGCCGCCACGGGGCGCTGGAGCCGCGCCGGGAAGTCCAGTCCCAGCAGCCAAGCGCGCACGCGCGGAGCTGGAGGTGGCTACCCGGGCGCCCGCGCCGGCGGCGCCCGAGCCGGCGGATTCGGTGCTGGCGGATTCGGTGCTGGCGGATTCGGTGCTGGCGGAAGCGGCCTGGCGAAGTGCAAGGACGTGCAGCTCACCGCGTGCCGCGACACATGGCTGCGCCGACGGCGTCGATTCGTCCGTCATCACCGCGTCCGTCACCGGGTCCGTCACCGCGTCCATTGTGCGCACCGCTGTCGCGGCGGGAACCGCCGACTGCAGACAGCAGACGAGAAGGGCTGCGGCCAAGGCCGCTCGCATGAAGGAAGCCCTGTTGCGGCGAGACGGACTACTCGTCTCCGGCACCGTCGTCGTCGCCGCCGGACAGCGACTCCCAGATCTCCTTGCAGACGGGGCACACCCCGAACTTCTGTGGATCGCGGCTGGGCACCCAGACCTTGCCGCACAGCGCGACGACCGGAGTACCCATCACCATGGCCTCGGTCAGCTTGTCCTTGCGGGCATAGTGGCTGAACCTGTCGTGATCCCCGTCATCGAGCGCCTCGGAGGTCCGCCGATCCTCGATGGTCTCGGCGCCCGGGCTCAGTTCTGTCGTCACCGGCCCTAGTGTACGGCGCTGAACTGCGCGGTCTCCCACCTGTGGCTGGGTCAGTTGAGGGAGGGATCGGAAGGGAAGTTCGCCACGTACGCGAGCTCCCCGGGCTGGCGCCGCAGCACGATCCGCCACAGGTTCTCGGGGTACGGATGAAGCAGGTCCGTCGGCGCGGCGTTGACGACGTACCACGAGCCCTCCACGATCTCCTCCTCCAGCTGGCCGGCCGCCCAGCCGGCGTAGCCCGAGAACACCCGTACGCCGACCAGGTCCGACACCAAGGCGTCAGGCTCGAAGTCGAGATCCACGAGACCGTAGTCCCCGACCAGCCGCTTGAACCCATCAGCTGGCCCCGGGCCTACGCACTGCGCAAGGCCCAGAGCGGACTCGGGGGCCACCGGACCGCCGGCGAACAGCAGCTGGGGGTCGCTGACGTCGTCCGCCCAGGTAGGGAGCACGGCCCGCAACGGCAGCTCCGACGGGCGGTTGATCACCACGCCCAGCGCGCCGTCGTCGTCGTGGTCGAGCAGCATGATGACGGTTCGGCTGAACGTCGGAGACCTCAGGTTGGGTGTCGCGACCAAGAGCTGGCCTCCGTGGTATGCCATACCTCAGCCTCCGCTCTGAGCAGCGCCCCTGACCGCGGCTGCGACGGCCTTGTGGACGTCCTCGTTGAAGACGCTGGGGATGATGTAGTTGGCGTTGAGCTCGTCGTCGTGGACGGTGGACGCGATGGCGCGCGCCGCGGCCACGAGCATCGAGTCGTCGATCGTCGATGCCGAAGCGTCGAGGAGTCCTCGGAAGACCCCTGGGAACGCCAACACGTTGTTGATCTGGTTGGGGTAGTCCGACCTCCCGGTCGCCACCACCGCGGCGAAGCGGCGGGCCACCGCGGGATCGATCTCCGGGTCGGGGTTGGCGAGCGCGAACACGATGGCGCGCTCAGCCATCTTCTCTACGTCGACGCCGTCGAGGATGTTGGGCGCGGACACCCCGATGAAAACGTCGCTGCCATGCAGGGCGTCTTTGAGAGACCCCTCGATCGACAGCGCGTTGGTGTGGTCGGCGATCCATTGCAGTGAGGGGTTCAGGTCTGTGCGGCCGGAGTGGATGACCCCTGCGACGTCGGCGACAACGAGGTCCTTGGCGCCAGCGCGCAGCAGCAACCGGGCGATGGCCGAACCGGCGGCGCCGGCTCCGGACAAGACGATGCGGGCGTCCGCGAGCGACTTGTCGACGACACGCATGGCGTTCGTGAGGGCAGCGAGAACGACGATCGCGGTGCCGTGCTGGTCGTCGTGGAACACGGGGATGTCGAGGAGCTCTCGCAGCCGCGCCTCCACCTCGAAGCAGCGTGGCGCCGAGATGTCCTCGAGATTGATACCAGCGAACACCGGCGCGATGATCTGCACGGTCCGTACGATCTCGTCGACGTCTTGGGTGTCGAGGCACAGCGGCCAGGCGTCGATGCCGGCGAACCGCTTGAAGAGCGCAGACTTGCCTTCCATCACCGGAAGGGCGGCCTCGGGCCCGAGGTTGCCGAGTCCGAGTACCGCAGAGCCATCGGTCACCACGGCGACCGCGTTGCGCTTCACAGTGAGGCGCCGCACGTCGCTCTTGTTGGCTGCGATGGCCAGGCATACCCGGGCGACACCGGGTGTATAGACCATCGAGAGCTCGTCGCGGTTGCGGATCGGGTGCTTGGAGGCCATCTCGATCGTGCCGCCGAGGTGCATCAGGAAGGTCCGGTCGGACACCTTGTGGACGTCGACGCCCTCGACACCGCGCAGGGAGACGACGATCGCGTCCGCATGGTCGGTGTCTCGCGCCGCACACGTGACGTCGATCTGCAGCTGGTCGACTCCGGATGCCGTCACGTCGAGTGCCGTCACGTGGCCGCCTGCCGCCTCCACAGCACTGGTCAGCTGGCTCACCGCACTGCCTCCGGCGGGGACGACGAGGCGCACGGTGATGGAGTACGACACAGAGGGGGACGACATAGCCACATCATGGTAGGACGTCCCGCCGGTCGATGTGCGCACCCCGCCGCGGTTGGGACCCCTGCCTCGTCGTGCTTCACGACCGTGCCGGCAAAAGGATTTGGCGCGCCGAGCTCACGAGGCAACGTGCCCGACTACGTTCGAGTCGCGTGAGCGAGTTCGTCTCACGCCGTTCTTGTCCGCGTAACGTGCGGCTGCTTGGCTGGCAGCTACATGCGCGTAGGGCTCCTACGCACGGGCGAGACGGAGGAGAGCTCCCGCACATGAAAGCACTGTGGAAGGGCCAGGTCATCGCCGAGTCCGACGACATCGTCGTCGTCGAGGGCAACCACTACTTCCCCCGCGAGTCGGTCAACTCGGCCTTCGTCAAGGAGAGCAGCAAGACGACGCTGTGTCCGTGGAAGGGACGCGCGAGCTACTTGACCATCGAGGTGGACGGCGATGCGAACAAGGACGCCGCTTGGTACTACCCCGACCCGCTGCCGAAGGCGAACGACATCCGCGACCGGGTCGCATTCTGGCGCGGCGTCGAAGTGACGGCCTAGGTCTCTGCGCCCCCGGCCGGCCAAGCGTGGCGGACGTACCGAGGAGCGCGGGAGTGACCGCATGTGACCCGTCAACCGACGTTGATCGTGCTCGTCGTCAACGCACGGTGATCGCGCTCGCCCCTGCCGCGACCAGCTCTCCGACGACGGGATAGCCAGGGACTTCCCCTGCGACGAGGAGCCCACCAGACGTTTGGGCGTCGGCCAGCATCAACAGCTCGAGCTCGCCTACCTGGGTTGCGAGGTGGGGACGCACCCAGTCCAGGTTGCGCCGCGTGCCACCGGGGATGTACCCCTCGGCGGCCGCCTCGCGGGCGCCGTCGAGGTAGGGCACGGCCGCTGCGTCGACCACCGCGGAGACTCCGCTCGCGCGCGCCAGCTTGAACAGGTGCCCGAGGAGCCCGAACCCGGTCACATCCGTCGCGCATCGCGCTCCGCCGGCAAGCGCGGCGCGGGAGGCGTCGCGGTTGAGGGTGGTCATGGTGGCTACGGCCTCGTCGAACGTGTCCCCCGTCGCCTTGTGCCGGTTGTTGAGCACGCCCAGGCCCAGCGGCTTGGTCAGCGTGAGCGGTGTCCCCGCTACGCCGGCATCGTTGCGGAGCAGATGGCCGGCGTCGGCGAGCCCCGTGACCGCTAGACCGTACTTCGGCTCCGGGTCGTCGATGCTATGGCCGCCGCCCACCAGACAGTGCGCCTCGGCGCACACCTCGGCGCCCCCACGAAGCACCTCCGCGGCAAGCTCGAAGGGCACGACGTCTCGCGGCCAACCGAGCAGGTTGATCGCCACGAGCGGCTCGCCGCCCATGGCGTAGATGTCGGACAGAGCGTTGGCCGCCGCGATGCGGCCCCACGTGAAGGCGTCGTCCACGACCGGAGTGAAGAAGTCCGCCGTCACAAGCACGGCACGGCCGCCGTCGATGTGGACTGCGGCGGCGTCGTCGCCGTTCTGCACCCCTGCCAGCAGAGCGCCGCCGTCACCTGGCATCGCGAGCGTGGCCAGCATGGCCTCGAGCTCACCAGGCGGGACCTTGCACGCGCAGCCCCCGCCGGCGGCGAGGTGTGTCAGCCGTACCGCTCCGCTCGTCGCCGTCATGGATGCAGGCTATGCGCGAGGCAAGCAGGCTGCTACCGCGCATCCCCATCGGGATCGGACGTGGCCGGCCCCGTAGTCCACCCGGCCGGCCACGATGCTGCTCCGGTGGACCTGTCGTCAGAGCCGTAGGGTTGGGCGCGGAGGCGTTCCTCGTCTGGTGACGGGCGCGGTCCTCAAAACCGTAGTGGCCGAGTATCTCGGTCAGGCGGGTTCGATTCCCGTCCGCCTCCGCCACATCCCGTGCCCGACCGCTGTGAGGAGCCCGCCATGTCGGATCCGCGACGGCGAGTCCCGAGGACGGACCGGGTACTCGCCGATCCCGCCCTGCACGGCGCCCTTGCCAGACTCGGGTCCCGCCTGGTGAAACGGGCGGTGACCTCGGCGCAGGACCGCTGCCGGGCCGGTGAGATCGAGCCCTCCGAGGTCGTGGCGGCGGCCCTGGCCGGACTGCCTCCTCGGGCCACGTCGCTGCAGCCGGTCATCAACGCCACCGGAGTCGTCGTGCACACGAACCTGGGCCGGGCTCCGTTGTCGCCGGCGGCCATGGAGGCCGTGTGCGCCGCCGCCGGGACCACGGACGTCGAGCTCGACCTGACGACGGGGCGCCGCGGACGCCGCGGACAGGGAGCACGCGACGCGTTGCTGGATGCGGTTCCCGATGCCGAGCAGGCCCTGGTGGTCAACAACGGGGCGGCGGCACTGGCCCTCGCCGCCAGCGCGCTCTCGCCAGGGCGCGAGATCATCATCGCCCGTGGCGAGCTGGTGGAGATCGGTGACGGGTTCCGGCTCCCGGAGCTGCTGGAGGCGGCGGGCTCTCGCCTTCGCGAGGTCGGCACCACGAACCGGGTCCGGCTCGACGACTACGCGGCCGCGGTGGGTGACCAGACCGGGTTCATCCTCAAGGTCCACCCGTCCAACTTCGTCATCGAAGGTTTCACGGCGACAGTGCCTGTGGCGCAGCTCGCGTCGCTGCCCGTCCCCGTCGTCGCCGACATCGGCTCGGGACTGCTGAGCCCGCTGCCCCTCCTCCCCGACGAGCCCGACGCAGCCAGCAGCCTTCGAGCCGGAGCGGCCCTGGTGACGGCGTCCGGCGACAAGCTGCTCGGTGGGCCGCAGTGCGGTCTGATCCTGGGCCACGCTGCTCTCGTCGACAGGCTCAGTCGGCATCCGTTGGCACGAGCGCTTCGGGTTGACAAGCTGACCCTCGCAGCGCTCGAGGCTACCCTCATCGGGCCTCGGAACCCCGTTGGCGACGCTCTGGCGAGCTCGCCCGCGGAGCTCCTGGCGCGCGCCGAAGCCATCGTCGAGGGGCTGAGTGACCTCGTTGACCTTTCGGCGGCTGTCGTCCGTACCCAGGCCCGGGTCGGCGGCGGCGGTGCTCCCGGAGTGAGCCTGCCGAGCGCCGCGATCTCACTTCCCGCCGACCTCACTCAGCGCCTGCGCTGCCATCGTCCCGCGGTGGTGGGACGCGTCGAGCGTGACAGCCTGCTGCTCGACCTGATCGCCGTACCGGTCGGCTCGGACGAGGCGCTGACCGCCGCCATCCGGCACACGGCCGGGGTGGTCGAGCATCAGCCCGCGCCTGCACGGACGAGCTGAGGCAATGCACGTCATCGCCACTGCCGGGCATGTCGACCACGGCAAGTCGACGCTCGTCAAGGCGCTCACGGGTGCCGATCCCGACCGCCTCGGCGAGGAGCATCGCCGAGGTATGTCGATCGAGCTGGGGTACTGCTGGACGACCCTCCCCGAGGTCGGCAGCACAGCCTTCGTCGACGTGCCGGGACACGAGCGCTTCATCTCCACGATGCTCGCCGGTGTGGGACCGGTGCCGGCGGTGCTGTTCGTGGTCGCCGCCGACGATCCCTGGATGCCACAGGCGGCTGAGCATCTGGCCGCTCTGCAGGCGCTGGCCGTGAGCTCGGCCGTGGTTGCGGTCACCCGGTCGGACCTCGCGGACCCGGGTCCAGCGGCTGCTCGCGCGCTCGCCGAGCTGAAGGCGGCCTCGTTCGGCGAGGTGACGGCGGTACCGGTGAGCGGTCGCACCGGGGCTGGTCTCGACGAGCTGCGTTCCGCCTTGGCCGTCATGCTCATGTCGCTGCCCGAGCCGGACCTCGACGGCGACATCCGGCTGTGGGTGGACCGGCGATTCCACATCAAGGGCGCGGGCACGGTCGTCACCGGGACGCTGTCAGCGGGGCGTATCCGCGTCGGTGACCGATTGACGGTGAACCACGACCAGGTGCAGGTGCGGGTTCGCGGCATCCAGTCGCTCGGCCGCGGCGTCGACGAGGTCGCCGCCACCGCCCGGGTGGCTTTGAGCCTGGGCGGCGGCACTGCGGATGGTCTCGACCGCGGCAGTGCCCTGCTCACGCCGGGCGCATGGCTGGCGACGTCGACGGTGGACGTCTACGTGGACGCGGCTCAGGACCTGCCGACGCGTCCCTTGCTCCACATCGGCGCTACTGCCGTGGGCGTTCACAGTCGCCCGCTCGGCGACGCCTTCACTCGGCTCACCCTCGAGCGGCCGCTGCCGTTGCGCGTCGGTGATCGTGTCCTGCTCAGAGACCCCGGTACTCGATCGGTCTGGGGCGCCGTCGTCGTCGACCCCGCGCCGCCTTCGCTTCGCCGCCGAGGCGCCGCTCGTGAACGCGCGGAGATCCTGTCGTCGGCGGGTAGCCCGCCCCGGATGGGCGACATCGTGCGCCGGCACGGCGTCGTCCGGCTGTCGCACCTGCGCAAGCTGGGCTACCGCGACGCGGTCTCGCCGCCGGTCATCGCCGTCGGCGACTGGCTGCTCGACCCGACGTTCCTGGCGGGTCTGCGAGAGCGGCTCCGTGACCGTGTCCGCCAGCACGACGTGGAGAACCCGCTTGACCCGGGGCTGGCCCTGGCCATAGCGGCTCGCGAGCTGGGTCTGCCCACAGCTGACCTCGTTGCGCCGCTGGTGGCGTCGCCGTTGACCGTCGAGAACGGGCGGGTCGTGCAAGGGAGCTCGCCACTCCCTGCACCACTCGCACACTCGCTGGACGTGCTGGCTGCCGACCTCGCCGAGAACCCCTACGCGGCGCCGGGGGCGGATCGACTCCGTGAGCTGGGGTTGGACAGCAAGTCTGTGGCAGCCGCCACGAGAGCCGGCCGGTTGCTGCGGCTGGAGGATGGCGTCGTGCTGCTGCCCGGAGCCGACCGGAACGCCGTTGCCGAGCTGGCGCTGCTCCCCCAGCCGTTCACGGTGAGTGAGGCCCGGGTCCGACTGGGCTCCTCGCGCCGTGTCGTGCTGCCGTTGCTGGCACACCTCGACCGGGCCGGGCTGACCCGGCGGCTACCGGACGACCGACGGCTCGTGGTGCAGGTCCCAGCCCGGACCTGAGCACGCAGCCGTACCCGTCGGCGCGTCCTAAGGAGCGGTAGTCCGGTTCCGCGCCCGACCACTGTCGACGCTTTCGGCCAGGACCGCGTCCCAGTCCGCGAGGAACCGACCGAGACCGTAGCGGGACAGGGCTGCCTCGCGGGCGGCGGCTCCGGCGCGTTGCGCCAGGGAGGGGTCCTGCACGTACCGCCGGACGGCGGACATCAGGTCTTCCACGCGGGTGGACACCACCCCGGCCGACGACGGCACCGCCATCATGGCTTCGGTCGTCGCGAGCGCTACCACCGGCATGCCGAGCTGCATGGCTTCGATCAGCGACAGCCCCAGAGAGGTCCACCGCGACGTGTGCACGTACACCCGTCGCCGTGCGAGCTGCTCGTGCAAGGCGTGCTGGGGCAGGTCCTCGTACGTCCGCAGCCGGTCCGGCGACATGCCGACGTGGTCCGGTAGGCCTTCGACGTTCATCCCGAACACATCGAGCGACGCCGCCGCCGCCAGCTGTGCCAGCAGGTCGGTGCCGACGGCTCGACCCCGCCGGATCGGGTCGTTGACGACGACGGCCGCCCGCGCCGACTCCCCCGTGTACCGGTGCCCAGGGTCGACGATGCCGTGCTCGATCACCCGCGACGGCGCACGACCGCTGTCCCAGATCAGTGCGTTGAAGTGCGTGACGTGCACGACGGGGATATCGGCTGAGTCGGCGAGAGGATGGCGGCTGAACGGCACGTCACCTCCAGGCGTGTTGTGCTCCAGGTACACCGCCGGCACGTCCCGACCGGGTCGGCGCCTCGTCCAGGTCTCGGTGAGCTCGACTTCATGCGGGCGTTGCAGGACGACGACGTCGATGTCCTCGTGCGCCAGCTGCTCGGGTGACACCTCCCGAGCCGCCTGCGGCCAGTCCCACGTACGCGCCCTGCCCCGGCCGTCGGCGGACCGGTCCGCGACGACCGGGAGGAGGTACTCATGGCAACCGGACACGAACGACGTCGTCCAGGAGCCATGGACATGCCAGACAAGGATCCGCATCCGGTCAGCCGGTCCCACGCACGGAGATACGCATTGCCGGGAGGTGCCCGACCCTGGCCACTTCATGCGCGACGCCGCCAGCGTGGTACATCCATGCAATGCCGCAGCCAGCCCCCGCCCGCATCACCACGGTGGTCATCAGCCGCGACAGATGCGCTGACCTGATGACGAGTCTTCCCCGTCATCGCGACCCCGTCATCCTGGTGGACAACGGCTCCACCGACGGCACGCTCGCCGCCGTTGCAGGGTTCCCGCACGTGCAGGTGGTGGAGCTGTCCCGCAACCACGGCGCCGTCGCGCGCAACGTCGGGGTTGCGATGGCTCGCACACCCTATGTCGCCTTCGCCGACGACGACTCGTGGTGGGCGCCGGGGGCGCTCGACCGCGCGGTGGCTCTGTTCGACGCCGATCCGGCGCTGGGACTGATAGCCGCGCGCATCATGGTCGGGCCCGACGATCGCCTCGACCCGGCCTCCGCGGAGATGGCCAGGTCACCGCTCCCGGGCAGGGAGGACTCGGTGGGTACCCCGGTCCTGGGCTTCGTCGCTTGCGGTTCCTTGGTGCGCCGCGAGGCGTTCCTCGAGGCCGGTGGCTTCGACGACGTCGTCTTCTTCGCCGGCGAGGAAGAACGTCTCGCGCTCGACCTGGCCGCACGGGGCTGGCGACTGGCCTACGTCGACGACGTGGTGGCACACCACCATCCAGCCTCTCATCGACCGACATCGGTCCAGCGCGCAAGGCGAATCGTTCGCAACTCCCTCCTCACCGCTGTGATGCGCAGGCCCTGGCCGGTGGTCGTGTCGACGGCCTGGTCGAACGTGGCCTCCGGGTGGACCGGACTCAGCGGTGTAGCCTGCGCGGCGCCGAGGCTGCGGCGAGCTCTCCGGGCCCGACACAGGCTGCCGATGCACGTCGAGGCGCAGCGGCAGCTGCTCTCCCGCACGGCCTGAACCAGCGCCATTACACACAGTAGCGGTTCTCCTGAGAAGCGTTTCTCGGAAAGACAAGTGGGCACACGCTTGATCGTCAGCCCCCAACAGGACAGGAGCCTGCGTGAAGGTCCTCGGTATCAACGCGATCTTCCATGACCCTTCGGCGGCCCTGGTGATCGATGGGAACACCGTGGCAGCGGCGGAGGAGGAGCGGTTCTCCCGACGAAAGCACGGCAAGCGACCTGTCCCGTTCTCGGCCTGGGAGCTGCCCGAGCAGGCCGCCGCGTGGTGCCTCGAGTCAGCCGGCCTGGGGCCGTCGGATCTGGACGCGGTCGCCTACTCGTTCGATCCCGCCATCGCGTCTCCCGCCCCTGACATGGGCCTCAACGACCCCTGGGACCACCTGCGGCTGACCTACGCCCGCACGGCTCCCAATTTCCTCGCCACAGCGCTCCCAGGACTCGATCCGGCAGCGGTCCGGTACGTCCCGCATCATGTGGCGCACGCGGCCTCCGCTGGACTCGCAGCGCCGTACGACGACGTCGACGTCTTGGTGCTCGACGGACGTGGAGAGTCGGCCAGCCACCTCGCCGGCCGCTACGTCGACGGCGCGTTGGAGGTGCTGGCGAGCCAGGCGCTGCCCCACTCCCTCGGCCTGCTGTACGAGGACGTCACGTCACACCTGGGCTTCCTCCGCAGCAGCGACGAGTACAAGGTGATGGCGCTTGCTTCGTACGGCCGCCCTCGCCACCTCGCCGAGCTGCGGCGCGCGGTGTACACCACCGGCGACGGAGGCTTCCGGACCGAGCCCGTGGACTGGTCGAGCCTCGTCAAGCCCCGCTCTGCAGCCGAGCCCTGGACCGAGGACCATGCCGACCTGGCCGCGAGCGTGCAGCACCTGCTCGAGGAGATCCTCCTGCAGCTGGCCGAGTGGCTCGCCGAGCAGACGGGCGGCCAGCACCTCAGCATGGCAGGCGGGGTGGCGCTCAACTGCGTCGCCAACACGCGCCTGCTCGACGAGAGCCGTTATCGCGACATCTGGGTGCAGCCCGCGGCTGGTGACTCCGGTACCGCCCTCGGCGGCGCCTTGCACGTCGCTCGCACCTCCGGCGACGCAACCGCTGCCATGCCCGGCGCCGACCTCGGACGTGGCTGGAGCGACGACGAGCTGGAAGCAAGCCTGATCACCGCCCGGGTTCCCTACACCCGGTGCGACGACATCGCCGACGTGGCGGCCGCTGCTCTGGCCGACAACCAGGTGGTGGCATGGTTCCAGGGGCGCAGCGAGTACGGTCCTCGAGCGCTCGGGAACCGGTCCCTGCTGGCTCACCCGGGTTACGCTGCGAACCTCGAGCGGCTCAACGACGTGAAGGGCCGCGAGCAGTTCCGGCCGGTAGCGCCCATGGTGCGTGTCGAGCGAGCGCAGGAGATCTTCTCGCGCGGCCCCGTGCCGTCGCCGTACATGCTGTTCGTCCATGACGTGGCGCCGCACTGGCGCGACCGCATCCCCGCTGTCGTGCATGTGGACGGCACGGCGAGGGCGCAGACGGTCGATGCCGACGTCGATCCACTGGTGGCTCGGATGCTGGCATCGTTCGAACGGCGCACGGGTCTGCCGGTGGTCATCAACACCAGCCTGAACACTGCTGGCCGTCCTATGGTCGACGACCCTCGCGACGCGCTCGAGTGCTTCGGGTCGGCGCCGGTGGATCTGCTGGCCATCGGGCCCTTCGCCGTTCGCCGACCCGAGTCCTCCTGATGATCCGGCAGCTGCCGACGACCATCGTGGTCCCTACGATCGGACGTTCGAGCCTGGCCGTGACGCTGCGGGCCTTGGCGGACGGCGTCGGACCGAGTCCGCAGGAGGTCGTCATCGTCGACGACCGGCCGTCGGGCCGGCCGCTGGATCCGGCTTTGACCGATGTCGGCCCGCTATCACTGCGCGTCGTACGTTCCGGTGGCGGCGGTCCGGCCAGAGCCCGCAACCTCGGCTGGCGATTGGCGAGGACGCCGTGGGTGAGCTTCCTCGACGACGACGTCGTTCCCGACGCAGACTGGCGGGAGCGACTGGCCGACGACATCGATGGCCTGACGGGCGACGTGGCAGGTACGCAGGGAAGGGTTCGTGTGCCGCTGCCTACGGCGCGCCGCCCCACTGACTGGGAGCGTTCCACGGCCGGGCTGGCCACCGCACGATGGATCACCGCGGACATGACCTACCGACGGTCGGCGCTCAGCGCAGTCGGTGGGTTCGACGAGAGGTTCCCCCGAGCGTTCCGCGAGGACAGCGACCTCGCGCTGCGCGTGGAGGCCACCGCAGGCCGGCTGGTGGTCGGCACGCGCGCGATCTCCCATCCCGTCCGACCAGCGCGGTACTTCGCCAGCGTCTCCCAGCAGGCGGGCAACGCCGACGACATGCTCATGCGCCGGCTGCACGGCCCCCGCTGGCGGGAGGCGGCCGGGGCCGGCCGCGGACGACGTCGGCGCCACGTGCTCACAACGTCCTGCGGACTGGCCGCGATCGGGCTGGGGTTGTCGAGTCGCCCCCGGCTCGGCGCAGTCGCAGGCGCCGGGTGGCTTGCCGGGCTGGTCGAGTTCACTGCTGCGCGCGTCGCACCCGGCCCGAGGACCCCGGTCGAGGTAGTTCGGATGGCTGTCACGAGCACGGCTATCCCTGCGGTCGCCACCTGGCACACCGCCCGGGGGCTCTGGCGGCACCGCGCCGCCCAACCTTGGCGCGGCCTACCCGACCTGGTGCTGTTCGACCGTGACGGCACCCTGGTTCACGACGTGCCTTACAACAACGATGCCGCGCGGGTGGTGGCGGTGGAGCAGGCGGCGGATGCCCTCTCGCGGCTCCGGAAGGCGGGAGTCCGGGTAGGCATCATCACGAATCAGTCCGGTGTTGCGAGCGGCGTCATCTCCGCGGACGACCTGGAGGCGGTGAACAACCGGGTGGAGCAGCTGCTGGGTCCGTTCGACGTCGTCGAGGTCTGTCCCCACGGCCGAGACGAGGGATGCGAGTGCCGCAAGCCTGCCCCGGGAATGGTGAAGCGCGCGTGTCGCACCGTCGACGTCGATCCGTCCCGCTGCGTGGTGGTCGGCGACATCGGCAGCGATGTGGAAGCAGCAGAGGCCGCGGGCGCCGTCGGCATCCTTGTGCCCACCCCGGCCACTCGCGTCGGAGAGATCGATGCTGCCCGGAGGGTATGCCCCGATCTCGATGCAGCGATGGACACCATCTTCGGCGGCCGCTGGTGACGGGCCGCATGCTGGCCGTCCGGCTCGACAACGCCGGTGATGTCCTGCTCGCCGGTCCCGCACTGCGGGCAGCCGCCCACGGCAGCGACGAGGTGGTGCTGCTCGCCAGCCCCCTCGGCGCCGACGCCGGCCGGTTGCTTCCCGGTGTGGACGACGTGGTCGAGTGGAGATGCCCGTGGATAACCGCCGACTCCGGACCCGTCGCAACTGCTGACATCGAGCAGCTCGTGGACCAGCTGCGTCGTCGGCGGTTCGACTCCGCACTGATCTTCACCTCGTTCCACCAGTCCCCTCTGCCGACGGCCCTCGTGCTGCGGCTGGCTGGAGTGCCCTGGGTGGGCGCGATCAGCGTGGACTACCCGGGTTCACTTCTGGACCTGCGTCACGGCGTGGACGACGACATCCCCGAGGCGGAGCGCGCGTTGTCGCTGGCCCGCGCTGCCGGGCTGGCGCTGCCGCCCGGAGACGACGGCGCCCTGCGCGTTCGTCAGCCCCTGCCCGACGTATACTCTTTGGTCGGCAGCGGCCCGTACGTCGTGCTGCACCCTGGAACCTCCGTAGCCGCACGGGCGTGGCCGGCGTCTCGCTTCGCCGAGACCAGCGCGCGGCTGACGAGCTCCGGCAGACGAGTCGTCGTCACCGGAGCACCATCGGAGCGCGCCCTCACAGCTCAGGTGGCGGCCGGGACACCGGCGGTCGACCTGGGAGGGGCGACGTCTGTGCCGGAGCTCGCCGCTGTGCTGGCCGGGGCGGAGGCCGTCGTGGTAGGCAACACGGGGCCTGCCCATCTGGCGGCTGCCGTGGGTACGCCCGTTGTGTCACTCTTTGCCCCAACGGTTCCTGCGGTGCGATGGGCACCCTATGGTGTCCCGTACGTGTTGCTTGGTGACCAGCAGGCTGCCTGCCGCGACACTCGGGCGACGACGTGTCCGGTGCCGGGCCACCCCTGCCTCACCTCCGTCACCCCGCAGGACGTGCACGAAGCGATCGAGACGTTGACGCAGCAGATCACGGCCGTAGGACCGGCCCGTACCAGGGGCAAGGAGATGGTGCGATGAGAATCGCGATGGTGTCAGAGCATGCCAGTCCGTTGGCCGATGTGGGCAGCGTCGACGCGGGTGGGCAGAACGTGCACGTGGCGGCGCTCGCGAAAGGACTGGTCGAGCGTGGGCACGACGTCACCGTCTTCACCCGGCGCGACGATCCTTCGCTGGGGGTACGCATCACGTCGTCTGACGGCTATGTCGTCGAGCACGTCGCGGCAGGCCCCCCTACCGACATCCCCAAGGACGAGCTGCTGAAGCACATGCCCGCCTTCGCGGACTATCTCGAGAACCGGTGGCTGTCGGAGCGCTTCGACATCGTGCACTCGCACTTCTGGATGAGCGGCATGGCGTCGGTTGCTGCAGCCGCGGCTGCCGAGATCCCCGTGGTGCACACGTTCCACGCACTGGGCACCGTGAAGCGACGGCACCAGGGCGGCCGCGACACCAGCCCGCCCGAGCGGATCGCGATCGAGATGCGCCTGTGCCGCACGGTCGACCGCGTCGTAGCCACCTGCCGCGACGAGATCACGGAGCTGCGGGCGCTGGGCATGAACACCCACCGAGCCACCGTCGTGCCGTGCGGGGTCGACGTGAGCTCGTTCGTTCCCACGCCTCGCCCTCCCACCGGGCCGCCGCGGCTGCTGGTCCTCGGCCGCCTGGTAGAACGCAAGGGCGTCGGTAACGTCATCACGGCCCTCGCAGAGCTGCCCGGCGTTGAGCTGGTGATCGCCGGCGGGCCTGAGCGTGACGCACTGTCCGCCGACCCGGAGGTCTGCCGGCTGCGCAAGCTCGCCGAGGACAACGGGAGTGCGGACCGGGTCACGTTCGTGGGTCGCGTCCACCGAGGCGACGTACCGACCCTGATCTCGTCGGTCGACGTGGTCGTCGCGGTGCCCTGGTATGAGCCGTTCGGCATCGTGCCGCTGGAGGCCATGGCGTGCGGACGTCCCGTCGTGGGGTCGGCCGTCGGCGGTCTCCTTGACACGATCGTGCCTGGGCACACGGGTGAGCTGGTGCCTCCTCGACGGCCGGACATCCTCGCCGCAACGCTCCGGAGCCTGCTGGCCGACCCCGATCGGCAAGCTGCGTACGGCCGGGCGGGGTACGAGCGCGCAGTCCGGATCTACCGCTGGGAGCAGGTGGCTGCGGCCACCGAGGCCGTGTACGCATCAGTCCTCGAACGCGCCCCGCACGCCGCCTCGGCGGAGGCAGTGCGGTGACCAGCGTGACGCCGTACGACCGACGACATGTTGACGAGCTGAGCACGGCGCTGCCGGCGTTCGCGCCCAACGTCGACCTCGCCAGCAGATGGGGCCGACGCATGGCGTCGGTGTTCAAGGACGGCGGCCGGCTTCTCGCTGCGGGCAACGGTGGCAGTGCCGCCCAGGCGCAGCACCTGACGGCCGAGCTCGTCGGCCGGTACCACCAGGACCGCCCCCCGTTCTCGGCCATCTGCCTCACCGCAGAGACGTCGACATTGACGGCCGTCATCAACGACTACCCGCCTGAGGAGCTGTTCGCGCGGCAGGTTCAGGCGCACGGGCGACCCGGCGACCTCTTGGTGTTGTTCTCGACCAGCGGTCGCAGTCCCAACGTGGTGAGCGCCGCTCTGCGTGGACGCGAATGTGGGCTCACCGTGCTGGCACTCACCGGTCCGGCACCGAACCCGCTCGCGGCCGCGGCGCATGAGGCGCTGTGCGTCGACGCCGGCTTCACCGCCACCGTGCAGGAGCTGCACCTGGTCTCCCTGCACCTCATGTGCGCCGCCCTCGACCACGAGCTGGGCACCGGCTCGCGTGGGGCGGCCAGAGAGGACGCGCGACCCGAACCGTCGGCTCGCGAGGACGGCGCACCAAGCTCGCCCGCGAGGGTGGACGACTCTCGAACCCACCACCCGGAGACGACACGACACCCTCCCACCGACAAGCAGGGGCGAGGACCGTTGGTGATCATCGGCGACGCGCTGCTGGACGTCGACGTCGTCGGAACCGCACACCGCCTCGCGCCCGACGCACCCGTCCCGGTCCTCGACGACATCGTCGAACACCCGCGGCCCGGAGGCGCCGGACTTGCAGCTCAGATGGCTGCCAGGGACGGTCACGACGTCGTCCTCGTCACCGGCGTCGGTGACGACGAGGCGGGCTCGGTGCTCATCGGGCTACTCGAACACGACGTCCACGTCGTCGCCTTGCCCTACGACGGCCCCACCCCGGTGAAGCGCCGGGTGCGCTCCGGCAGCCAGTCACTGCTTCGCCTCGACACGGGCACAACACCGGGACGCTATGGCGACGTGACTGCTGCGGTGGCTGATGCCCTCGATGGCGCCGGCTGCGTCCTGGTCTCCGACTACGGTCGCGGCATCACCGCCCTGCCGGCCGTCCGGGAGCGACTTGCCGCACTGCCCAACACCGTGCCGGTCGTCTGGGACCCGCATCCCCGCGGATCCGCACCCGTGCCCGGCACCCATCTCGTCACCCCTAACCGCACGGAGGCAGCCGCCGAGGCCAAGCGCCTTGGCGAAGCTCCCCACACTCCGGAGCTCACCGGGCTCGCCGCCGTCAATGCCGACGCGTCGGCGCTCGTCACCGCCTGGCAGAGCCGGGCGGTCGCGGTCACGCTCGGGAGCGGAGGCGCGCTGCTCACGTACGGGGACGGCGCGCCAACCGTCAGCCCCGCCCCGGCGGTGCACTGCGTCGACCCCTGCGGAGCCGGTGACCGCTTCGCCGTCACCGCTGCGCTGGAGCTGGGCCGGGGCAGCCTTCCCACCGAGGCCGTCGCCGCTGCCGTGCACGCTGCCTCGGCCTACGTCGCCGCAGGTGGACCGGTAACCCTGGCAGGACCGGCCACCCCAGCGGGAGCAGCGACCCTGGCGGGACCGATGACATCGGCAACCGCCCTTCCGCCTCGTCCGCCGCACGCCCAGCCGGACGGCACCGATCGTGAGATCGCCGCGCTGCTGGACTCCGTGCGCGGCACGGGGGGAACGATCGTGGCAGCCGGCGGCTGCTTCGACTTGCTCCATGCCGGACACATCGCAACCTTGCAGGGCGCCCGTCGCCTCGGGGACTGTCTCGTCGTGTGTATCAACTCCGACGCCTCGGTGTCCCGGTTGAAAGGTCCCGGGCGACCGTTGGTACCGGCGAGCGACCGGGCGCGCGTGCTCCTCGCCTTGGAGTGTGTGGACGCGGTGGCCGTCTTCGACGAGGACACGCCGGAGGCGATCCTGGAACGGCTGCGGCCGGACATCTGGGTGAAGGGCGGCGACTATGCCGGCGCCGACGTGCCAGAAGCAGCGGTGCTGTCGCGCTGGGGCGGGCAAGTCGTCACCCTGGCCTATCTGGCGGGCCGCTCCACGACGCGGCTGGCGGCGACCGCTGCGAGCTCGGCCGGACCTGCACCCCTCACCCACCCGAGCACCACCCACTCTGAGGAGATGACGTCATGACGATAGGAACCGTACTCGTGACAGGAGGCGCCTCCGGGCTCGGCGCCGCGACTGTGGAGGCCGTCTCAGCCGCAGGGGGGCGGCCGGTCGTACTCGACCGCGCCCAACCCTCCGGCGACGTGGAGCATGAGCTGGTCGACCTCTCCGACCGGCAGGCCACCGAGGACGCCGTACGCGCCGTCTCCGCACGGACCGGCGGCATCGATGCTGTCGTCACGTGTGCGGGAATCGACTCGTGCGGTCGCCTCGAGGATGTCCCGGGGGACGAATGGGACCGAGTCATCCTCGTGAACCTGGTTGGCACCGCTGCGGTGATCAGGGCAGCCATGCCGGACCTGACCGCCCGCCACGGCCGGGTGGTCACCGTGGCCTCGACGCTGGGGCTGCGGGCGCTCAGCGACGCGACCGCGTACTGCGCCTCGAAGTTCGGAGTCGTCGGCTTCAGCCGGGCCCTCGCCGCGGAGACCGCGGGCCGGGTGGGCGTCACGATGCTTGTTCCCGGTGGCATGCAGACACCGTTCTTCGACGACCGCGACGAGAAGTACAAGCCACCCGCCGATGCCAAGCTCAACCGACCGCAGGATGTCGCCAACACCATCGTGTTCGCACTGCAGCAGCCCGACGGGTGTGAGGTACGCGAGCTCATCGTCGCGCCGTCCATGGAAAGCTCCTGGCCCTGACAGCCGGGCGCCAGGTCGTCTTCGTCCTGCGTGCGCTCGGGCTTGGTGACCTGCTGACCGGGATTCCTGCGTTGCGCGGGCTGAGGTCGGCGTTCCAGGACGCCGAGTTGGTGCTGGCGACACCGGAGCGCTTCGAGCCCCTCGTCCGGCTGGCGGGGGTGGTCGACCGGATCTGCCCCTTGGCAGGGCTCGACGACGTGCCGGCCGCGCCGCGCGGTGTCGACGTGGCCGTGAACCTCCATGGCCGCGGGCCACAGAGCCATCGGCTGCTGCGAACGCTGCAGCCCCGCCGGCTGATCGCCTTCGCCGACGACGAGATGCCCGACGCGCCGCGCTGGCGGCCCGACGAGCATGAGGTGTCCCGTTGGTGCCGGCTCGTCGCCGAGTTCCTCCACGTGCCTGTGGATCCGGGTGCGCTCGATCTCGACGTGCCGGTCATCCCGACGCCGGTGCGAGGGGCCGTCGTGGTACATCCGGGCGCGGCGCACCTGGCTCGTCAATGGCCACCGGAACGGTTCGCGGCGGTTGCCGGCTGGGCGAGCGCGCAAGGGTTGGATGTCGTCGTGACCGGGTCGGCGCAGGAGTACGACGTCGCGAGCCGCGTCGCAGCTCTGGCCGGTCTGAGCCCGGGCGCCGTGCTCGCGGGCCGGCTCAGCCTCGATCAGCTCGCGGCACTGGTGGCGTCAGCCGAGGCCGTGGTATCGGGCGACACGGGTGTCTCCCACCTCGCCACGGCGTACCGGACCGCCTCGGTGACGCTGTTCGGCCCGACACCGCCGAGCCTGTGGGGACCTCCCGCGCGGCGTCAGCACGTCTGCCTGTGGCACGGGACGTCGACGGGCGATCCATGGGCCGACACCGTCGACCCGGCGCTGCTCGCCATCACCGCCGACGAGGTGACCCGCGCGCTGGCCTCGCTGCTCGCGACGGCATCTGCGGCTGGTCCGCGGTGACCGGATCAGCTCTGCGCCGGCATGGATGCGGCGAACCATCCGATGGTCTGCTTGAGTCCGTCGGCCGGCGTCACCTGAGGCGCCCAGCCCAGCCGCTCGCGGGCTCGGGAGATATCGGGACACCTGACCTTGGGGTCGTCGACCGGGAGGTCGACCCGCTCGATGGTCGATGACGAACCGACGAGCTCCCGGATCAGCTCGGCGAGGTCCAGGATGGACATCTCGACCGGGTTACCGAGGTTGATCGGCATGCTCTCGGAGCTGGCCGCATACGCGATGAGACCCGCGGCGGTGTCCTCGACATAGCAGATCGACCGGGTCTGCGTCCCGTTCCCCGCGACTGTGATCGGCTCCTCGAGCAGCGCCTGGCGAATGAAGTTGGGAATGGCTCGACCGTCGTCCAGACGCATCCTCGGCCCATAGGTGTTGAAGATCCGCACGATTCCGGTGTCCGCCCCGTACGTGGTGCGGTAGGCCGTGGTGAGCGCTTCGCTGAACCGCTTGGCCTCGTCGTACACAGACCGTGGCCCGATCGGGTTCACGTTGCCCCAGTAGTCCTCGCGCTGTGGATGCTCCAGCGGGTCACCGTAGATCTCCGACGTGGACGCGAGGACGAACCGCGCCCGCGCGCGACGAGCCAGCTCCAACGCGTTCATCGTTCCGACGCTGCCCGCCTTCAGGGTCTCAATCGGCCGCGCCAGATAGTCCGGAGGTGAGGCGGGTGAGGCCAGGTGCAGGACCCAGTCGATGTCTGCGTCGACAGGTATCTCCTCGGTGACGTCGCAGTCGACCACGGCAAACCCCGGCCTGGTGAGCAGGCAGTCGACGTTCGACGAGCGGCCGGTCGAGAAGTTGTCCGCGCAGACCACGCTGTCACCCCGGTCGAGCAGCCGCTCGCAAAGCCAGGAGCCGACGAATCCGGCGCCCCCGGTGACCAGGACACGCCGAGGAGCGTCGGCGGAGCGGTGCGAGGACAGGGGCATAGCGCGCCCACCATACCCCCTCCTGCGGAGCGTCCCCTCGTCCTCGACACTGGACGACAACAACCCCTCCGTTCGCCGAACGCACCGCAATCGCGCCCACTTTCGAGGAGAACCCCATGGCAACCGACGCTGCCGTCGCCGGCACGGACCACGACACGATCGAGGCCACCGTCGCCCGGCTGGCCGCTCCGAACGACGACGAGATCGCCGCGCTCGACGCGTGGTGGCGCGCCAACAACTACCTGACCGTCGGCCAGATCTACCTTCAGGCCAACCCGCTGCTTGTCGAACCGCTGAGGAAGGAGCACATCAAACCCAGGCTGCTCGGACACTGGGGCACCAGCCCTGGCCTGTCCTTCGTCTATGCCCACGCCTCGCGCGTCATCGACTCCACCGACCAGGCGATGATCTACCTGGCGGGCCCCGGCCACGGCGGGCCGGCGCTCGTAGCGGCCAGCTACCTGGAGGGCACGTACTCGGAGGTCTATCCCGACGTCGGACTCGACTCCGGCGGCATCCAGCGGCTGTTCCGGCAGTTCTCCAGCCCGGGCGGCATCCCGAGCCACGTCTCGGTCACCACGCCCGGATCGATCCATGAGGGAGGCGAGCTCGGGTACGTCTTGGTGCATGCGTTCGGTGCGGTCATGGACAACCCCGACCTGATCGCCCTGGCCGTGGTCGGGGACGGCGAGGCGGAGACGGGACCGCTGGAGGGGTCGTGGAAGGGCATCTCGTTCCTGAACCCGGCTCACGACGGGGCCGTGCTCCCGATCCTGCACCTCAACGACGCCAAGATCTCCGGACCGACTGTGCTGGGCCGCAAGGACCCGGCCGAGGTCCGCAAGCTGCTGGAAGGCCACGGGTACGAGGTGCTGGAGGTGGAGGGGGACGACCTACCGGGCATGCACCAGCGGTTCGCGTCCGTTCTCGCCACCGCCTGGGGCAAGATCCGCTCCATCCAGGCACAGGCGCGCGAGGGCGGACCGGACCGCCGCGCCACCTGGCCGATGATCATTCTGCGCACCCCCAAAGGGTGGACCGGCCCGGACGAGGTCGACGGAGTGCGGGTCACCGGCAACTGGAGGGCACATCAGGTGCCGCTCGCCGGGGTGAGGGACAACCCGGAGCACCTGGCCATCCTCGAGTCGTGGCTGCGTTCCTACCGGCCGCAGGAGCTCTTCGACGAGGCAGGCAGAGCGACGGACCTGGTCCGCCGAGCGAACGCCAGTGGGCCGCTGCGGATGAGCGCGACACCGCACGCCAACGGTGGACTGCTCACCCGCGATCTGGACCTGCCGGACTACCGCGACTACGCGATCGACGTGCCACGCCCCGCTAGCCTGCGTGCCGAGTCCACCCGCAAGCTCGGTGAGCTGCTGCGTGACGTGTACGTCCGCAACCCCGAAACATTCCGACTCTTCTGCCCCGACGAGACCAACAGCAACCGTCTCGGCGCCGTTCTGGAGGTGTCGAACCGCGCCTTCGCCGAGCGGCTCACCGACGACGACGTGGCTATCTCCGCCGACGGGCGCGTCATGGAGGTGCTGTCGGAGCACAGTTGCCACGGCTGGCTGGAGGGGTACACCTTGACCGGTCGCCATGGCATGTTTGCGACCTACGAGGCGTTCGCGATGGTCAGCGCCTCGCAGACGATCCAGCACAGCAAGTGGCTGGAGGAGGGCGCCGCGCTGCCCTGGCGGGCGCCCGTACCGAGCCTCAACATCTTGCTGACCTCGACGGCCTGGCGCAACGACCACAACGGGTTCTCGCACCAAGGGCCTGGGCTGATCCAGAACGTCATCACCCAGCGCGGGAACACCTCACGGGTCTACCTGCCGCCGGACGCCAACTGCTTGCTGTCGGTGGCCGACCACTGCCTCCGCTCACGCTCCTACGTCAACCTGATCGTCATCGACAAGCAGCCACAGCTGCAGTGGCTCTCGATCGACGACGCGGCCGAGCACTGCGCTCGCGGCGCAAGTATCTGGTCGTGGGCGGGTAACGACAAGGGTGACCGGGAACCCGACATCGTGCTGGCCTGCGCCGGTGACGTGGTCACGATGGAGACGGTGGCGGCGGCGAACCTGCTCAACGAGCGGCTGCCCGACCTGATGGTGCGTGTGGTCAACGTCGTCGACCTGATGAGCCTGCCGCGGCCGAAGGACCACCCGCATGGAATGGAGGAGACGCTGTTCCGGGAGCTGTTCACCGATGCCACGGACGTCGTGTTCGCCTTCCACGGGTATCCAGGGGCCATCCACCAGCTGGTTCATGGCCGCCCCGACGCGGACCGGTTCCATGTCCGGGGGTTCATCGAGGAAGGCACCACGACCACCCCGTTCGACATGGTCGTGCGCAACCGCGCGTCCCGCTACCACCTCATGATCGACGCCATCAACAACGCCGCTCGGACCCCTCGTGGGGCGACAGAGCTCAAGGCGTGGTGCCACGAGCAGCTGGCGCGGCATGGCGAGTACGTCGTGGAGCATCTCGAGGACATGCCTGAGGTGAGCGGGTGGACGCTGGGTGACTGGGCCACCAAGGCCTAGTAACCGCTCGGCAGGGGCAGGGTCGCATCGATACCTGCCCCCGCCGGCCGGTCACGCCGCCAGGGCGACCGTCTCCCCGCGGCGTACCGGGCGCACCTGGGTCGTCGTCGACGATCTTCGGGCCGTCTCCACGAACTGCTCGAGCGAGCTCCGGAAGACGCCGTAGTCGTCGTAGTGCACGGGAATCGCCGCCGCCGGTCCAACGCGACGCAGGAAGTCGACGCCCTGTTCGGCGTCCATCGTGACGGTGTGCGCGAGGACGCGGGTGCCACCGAGGTGGACGACCGCGGTGTCGATGTCGCTGAAGCGGTCGCGGATCAAGGTCAGATGGTCACCGGTCAGCGTGTCGCCGCTGACATAGACCCGTCGGCGCACCTGGCCACCCACCGTGTGCTCGAGCATGCTGCCCATCACCGGCGGGAGCAGCCGGCCCATCACTCCCCTGGCGTGCACGGCAGGCACGGACGTGACCTTGAGCTCCTCGCCGTCGCGGCGCAGTAGGTGTTCGTCCCACGTCGGGAGTGGGCGGGTGTCGAACCCGTAACGACTCAGCCGCCGGGCCGCTTCGGGAGTCGTCAACACCGGGGCGCTGCGGTCGAGACCTCGGCGTGCCACCCGGTCCCAGTGGTCGCCGTGCAGGTGGGACAGCACGACGGCGTCAAGGCTCGGCAGGTCTTCGACCCGCAGAGCCGGGTCGGTGAGCCGTTTGCTCCACAGGCCCTTGCCGAGATAGGCCCGCTGCCCCCGTCGCAGGAAGTTGGGGTCAGTGAGCAGGGTGAAGGAACCGATACGCAGGATCGTCGTCGCCGTGCCGATGAATGTCAGGGAGTCGGTGTCACCGGCGCCCGCAGCTGCCTCGTCCATGCACGTCTGCGTACCCCTCGACGCGGGGGATAAGCAGCACCGACCGCCGCGCTCAGCGCTCCCCGGGCTCGACCGCCTCGACCACCTCGACCGCCGCCAACGGCCGCGCCGCGGTGTGCGTCACGAGGACCAGGGCGAGCGCGCCGAGGACCACGAGGAGGGCCGGCCGGATCCCCACCGCGTCGCCGAGGAAGCCGACCAGCGGAGGCCCGGCGAGAAAGGCCGTGTAGCCGATCGAGGTGACCACGGAGACACCGATGGCGGCCGTTGCCGGGTCGTCGGCGGCGGCACTGATGCCCGTGGGGAAGCCGAGCGCGGCACCGATGCCCCAGATCAGGGAACCAGCGAGCACCGCCGGCAGGCCCGGGCCGACCGCCACGAGCAGCAGTCCTGCGGCGACCAGGAGTACCGACGCCCGCAGCACCCGCAAGCGGCCCCACCGGTCCAGTGCGCTGGCGCCGACGAGCCGCCCCACCGTCATGGCAGCGACGAACACCCCGAACGCCACCGCTCCGATCGCCTCGCTGATCCCGAGGCCGCTGACGACCGCCACCGCCAGCCAGTCGTTCGCTACCCCCTCGACGAAGGCGAAGCCCAGCACCATGCAGCCGATTCGCAGCGTCCGCGAGTCTCGCCACTGACGTCCCAATTGTGCTGCGCCGGCCCGGTATCCGTGCCCAGAGGAGGGCTCGGGCTCGAAAGGCAGGTAGCGCCGGGTTCCGGCGATCGCCAACACGGCAGTGACGGCAGCGGTGATCACCAACTGGGTGGCCACGCCCATCCCGATGGCAGCACACAGTGCGCCTGCACCGGCTCCCGCGACGCTGCCCAGACTCCAGGCCGCGTGGAAGCGTGACATCACGTTGCGGCCGAGCTTGCGCTCGACTGCCGCCCCCTGGACGTTCATGGCGACATCCCACATGCCGACACCGAAGCCGGTCAGCAGCAGCCCGGCTCCACACAGCGTTGCTTGACCCGTCGACACGCCCCACGCCGCCATCAGCAGCCCGCCGCTCTCGGCCGCAACGCTGACGACCACCGTGGCCGCAGGCCCGATGCGTTGGACCACCGAACCGGACAGCGGCAGGGCCGTGAGAGAGCCCACCGACAGGCAGAGCAGGAGGAGGCCGAGCTGGGACGCGTCGAGGTCGAGCGCCGCCTTGATCGACGGGGTCCGGGAGGCCCAGGAGCCGAACGCGAGCCCGTTCGCAGCAAAGGTGACGGCGACCGCCACCTTGGCGACTTCGATGGACCTCGCTGGCTTCGGCGCCACAGCCGGGGAGAACGTCACACGTGCCAGTGTCTCAGTGCAGGAACTCTCAGCCGTGCGCGGCTGTGCGCTCCCCGTGCGACATCACGTCGCCGGCGCTGCCCTCAGGCCGCTCTCGCACCCAGTCCCTGGCATGGTCGGACAGTGCCTCCACCACCTCGACCAGCGGGGCCGGCAGGCCGAATAGGTAGCCCTGACCGGTCACGGCTCCGGCATGGGCAGTCACGTGCGGCAGCTGGCTGCTGCGCTCGACGCCCTCGACGATGACCTCGAGTCCCAGCGCCTCACCCATCACGACCATGGAGCGGACCAAGGTACACGCCCGGGAGTCGTCCTCGATGTTGGTGAGGAACGTCTTGTCGACCTTCAAGATATGCACCGGGAGGCGCTGAAGGTACTCGAGGGACGAGAAGCCGACGCCGAAGTCGTCAATCGCGAAGCGCACTCCGGACGCAGCGAGCGCCTCCATCGCGGCCGATGTGCGTGGCTCGTTGTCGACGAAGTCACGCTCGGTCACCTCGAGCACCAGGTCGACGTCTCCCATCCGCGCTCGCATGGACTCCACCTGCTCCACGAAGCCCTCGCGGTGGAGCTGCTGCGCCGACACGTTCACCGCGACGGACAGCCGTTGCCCGGCCGCCGTACGGATGATGGGTGCGTCCACGGCGACCATGTCGAGCACGAGATCCCCGAGCGCCCCTACCAGCCCACTCTCCTCCGCCGCGAGGATGAAGTCCTCGGCGGGCATCAGGACTCCATTCCGGCGCCACCGGACCAGGGCCTCGACGCCGACGGCACGCCCGAGCTCGAGGTCGACGATCGGCTGGTAGAAGACCTCGAGGCTTCGTGCCATGAGGGCCTTTCGTAGCGACTCGACGAACTCGAGCCGCCGTGTTCGCTCGTCTCCGAAGGCGTCCCGGTAGCTTTCGAAGCGGTTCTTCCCCAAGGCCTTGCCGTGGTACATGGCCAGATCGGCGCGACTGACGAGCGAGTCCGCTGAGGCGTTCGGCTCGGCGGTGGCGACCCCGATGGTCGTCGTCACGGACACGTCTTCTCCCAGGAGATGGAACGGCGCACGCAGCCCGGCGAGGATGCGTTGACAGGCGAGCTCGATCTCCTCGGGGCCGTCGATCGCCTCCAGGAGCACGGCGAACTCGTCCCCACCCAGTCGGGCGATGGTGTCGGTCTCGCGCACGGCAGACCGGATGCGCTGGCCCACCTCTGCCAGCAAGGCGTCCCCGGCGGCGTGGCCGTACATGTCGTTGACCCGCTTGAAGCCGTCGAGGTCGCAGAACAATATCGCGAGCCCATGGCCGCTCCTGCTCTGCATCTCCATCGCATGGCCCACCCGATCCATGAAGAGGGATCGGTTCGCGAGGCCGGTCAGCGAGTCGTGCCACGCTTGATATGCCATGGCCTCACCCAGGCGCAACCGCTCGAGGGCGTCATCGGCCACGGCGACCAACGCGTCGAGGCCGGCCTGGTCATGGTTGGCCGTCGACCGCTCGCGGTTCAACGCGGGCGCGACGATCCACTGCTCTTCGTCGCTGCCGCCGACCTGGACGCCGATCTCGGTCGTGCCCGGCGGGATGCCTCGAATGGTGACCCGGTGGTCGTGCAGCAGGTCACTTGCGCCGTTCCGGAGTGCCTCCAGCAGTGATGTGCGCTCCGTGACCCCCTGGGCCGCGACGAGGGTGTCGAACAGCACCTTGAGTCGGCGAGCATGCTCGGTGCCGCGTGAGAGCGCGCGCGAGGCCACCATGATCGACACCACCGGCACGGCCAGCAGCGCTGTCGCCCAGATCTCTCCATAGGCCTGCCACACCAGGGCGCCCAGTAGACCAAGCGACGCGATAGCGATGAAGGCAAAGAACGCCGCGAGGGCCCCCCGCGGCGCCAGCTCCGCGAAGAGCGGAGTCCCCTCCTCCAGGCTCAGTGACATCGCTGACACGAGGTAGTCAACGAGGAAGTACACAGCTGCACTCGCAGCCGTGGCGAACAGGCTTCGCTCTGAGAGGAAAGGACTCACGTCTGCGTCCGCGACGAAGATGACGAGCAGGGCCAAGCCGCCAGCGATGGCTCCCAAGCCGATGTTGAACGCTTTGACTGTCCGCCGCTTGTCGGTCAGGAGCTGGCCGATAAGGGTCCCCACGAACCACACCGCGAGCGCGTTCCACTCGCCGACCACGTTGGCCAAGAAGATGAGCACGCATGAGTCGAGCCCGATCTCGATGCCGCCGCCGGTGCGGCCGATCAGCATCGGGAAGTACCCCATGAACACGATCAGAGGAACAGCCAACAGGGACCACGACATGAACGAGTCCGGCCGGGACACGAGCACCGCGATCGCCATTGCGCCCAGCACAACACCCGCGGCTGCGACCGTCCCATCCAGCAGTCGGCTAGCGAATACCCTGCTCAACCCGGACTCGCCATCATGTACACAGGGTAGTGTTATTGTGACGTTAAGGCAGGCTCACGTGGTTTCTCGTGTGCTGCGACCGCCGCAACCGCGCAGGTCTCCATGCGTCTTGGTGCCTCAGCTTCCGCGAGAGCGGGAGTTCGCCACGTCCACCAGCTCCTGAGCGAGCATCCGCACCTTCACGTGG
>DASQEH010000147.1:0-11602 GCA_035633755.1 Nocardioidaceae bacterium
TCCAGCACACAGTCGTCGACGTCGTAGAACTGACCGTGGAACGTGGCCCGTCCTTCGCGCAGCAGCGCCACGAGGATCTCCAGCGCCTCCTCGAAGCGCGAGACACGCCGGTCGTAGGGGAAGCCGAACGCGTCATACTCCCGTCGGTTCCACCCCGCCCCGAGCCCCACAATCAGCCTGCCTTCCGAGATCGCGTCGACCGTCGCGGCCTGCTTGGCCAACATCGCCGGTGCATGAAAGCTCGTCGACGCCACGAGCGGCCCTATCTCAACGCGCTCGGTGACCGCCGCGATGGCCGCGAGCGTCGTCCACGCTTCATACGGCCCTCGTGTCGACCCGTCCGGCAGGTCATAGAGGAGATGGTCTCCCACCCAGATCGAGTCGAAGCCAGCCCGCTCTACTCGCCTCGCCAAGTCCAGGTACTCCGGCCACGGCACGAAGCGCTCCACCTCGGGGAGCTGGACACCGACTTTGCACGCACGCGCCATGAGACGACCCTATGGAGCCGGACGCCGAACGACCACAAGGCCAGCACGTCCAAGCCCTTACCCACGCATCACTGGCTCCGCAATGCTCGCGACGAAGGTCCCTTCGGCGCACGCGCACAGCGTCGCACTCGGTTGAGCTGGCACTGGCGACTGACGGGGGGCGTGCGGCAGGCTATGGCAACGAATGCAGCATCCACCCAACTGCGGCGAGCCAAGGAGATGGCATGGCCTCGAACGACGTGTTCTTGATCCTCAACCCCGTCCGGACAGAGCTCGCCGACCAGTTCGAGGCCTTCGTCAACGACATCCTCGGACCAGCCGTAGCGGCACACCAGCCTGAGCTCAGTGGCAAGGTGCGCCTGTGGAGGGCAACCGAGCCCGAGCCGGGGGCACAAGCAATATCCATCTACGCCTTCGTCGCCCAGGGAGTGTCCTCCTGGGAGGATCTGGACCTGTTGCCGGCTTTCACCGAGCATTTCGGCGCCGACGGGGCGCAGCGGCATCTCACAGATTTCAATGACTTCTTTGTCGACCACCAGACCTGGATGACGGCATGGACGCGGGCCTGGACAGAGGAAGGAGGGGGCGACGACGTCGCCCGGCAGTATGGCTGGCAGATGCAAGAGCTGCCCACTTACCTCGACGCCCACCCGTGATGGCCATCAGCATTTCACCACCGCCCCGAAGGGCACTGCGGCAGGTGCTCGGTCGGTCGGCCAGTGGCTTGGGCTCGGCAACTCCTTGACGGCATAGCGAGGTACGGTCTCCCGATGACGACCGAGAGCTGGCAGAGGGAGGCCGACCGACTGGCTCACGCCGCTGTCGCTGCCGGCGACGCGACGGGGTGGTTCGAGCAACTGTGGAGCAAGGGTCGCGCCGGTGAGATACCCGTGCCGTGGGACACCGGACAGGCGCATCCGCTCCTGACGGAATGGATAGGCACGCGTGAGGCTGCCGGACCGGAGCAGCGTGCGGTGGTCGTCGGGTGCGGCTTGGGCGCCGACGCGGAACTGGTCGCGACTCGCGGCTTCGACACTGTCGCGTTCGACGTGTCCCCGTCAGCGATAGCGCTCGCCCGCGAACGGCACCCTGACTCCCCGGTCACGTACCAGCAGGCCGATCTGTTCGAGCTGGACGAGCACTGGCACCAAGCCTTCGACCTCGTTGTCGACGTCTTCACCGTGCAGGCGCTGCCCGTTGCGTACCGACACCGGGCCACGGCCGCCGTGGCGGACCTCGTCGCACCATCGGGCACGCTGCTCCTCCTGATGTCAGCACAAGACGACGACGGCGACACGGACGGACCGCCGTGGCCGTTGTCTCGGCGCGACATCGACGCCTTCGCGGCGGAGGGCCTCACACCGGTCAAGGTCGAACGGCTGCCGTTCCGCACGATGACGAGCTCACATTGGCGGGCCGAGTACACCAGAGTCCCGCGGGACCGCTGAGAGTCAGGATGGCGACGCCTGACTGGTGAGGCTCCGGTCGGCAGACAAGGTGCTGGTGTCGCCCAGTCCCACGACGGCGCCTCAGTTGCTCCTTCGGCTCCGAGCTGCGCAATCGACAGCTGGCTGGCTGCTCGCCGATGAGTTTCCTCCCCGAGGTTGGTCTATCAGCCAAACATCCACAGAGCCCCGTTGAACGACGGCCGACCCACAGGAGAACACGATGGTGGCAACGACAGACCTCAACATCCCCCTCGGCGCACCGAACTGGATGGACCTCTTGTCCTCGGACGTGGACACGTCCGTTGCCTTCTACACCCAGCTTCTCGGCTGGAAGGCCCAGGACGCCCCGCCCGAGTTCGGTGGCTACAAGTACTTCGAGAAGGACGGCAAGGCCGTCGGCGGGTGCATGCCCAACGCACCTGAGTGGAATGCTCCCGACGGGTGGTCGATCTACCTGCGGTCCGACGACGTCAGGGCTACGGCTTCCGCCGCACAGGCGCACGGTGGCAGTGTGCTGATGGAGCCAATGGACGTCGAGCCCAACGGCAGCTTCATCATCCTCCGGGACGCCGGCGGAGCCGCGATCAGCGCCTGGCAGCCGGGTACCGAAGTGGGTTTCGGTGCGTTGATGGAGGAAGGCGCTCCTGTGCACTTCGAGCTGCACACTCGCGAGTACGACAAGACCGTGCAGTTCTACCGCGATGTGTTCGGCTGGCTGCCCCAGATCCTGGCGGACGAACCAGGTTTCCGCTACACGACCTTCGGGGAGGAGTCCCACCCACGTGCAGGCATCATGGATGCCTCAGGGTTCCTGCCGTCCGACATCCCGCCGCACTGGTCGGTGTATATCGGTGTGAGCGACGTCGATGCGGTACTGGCCAACGTGGCCAAGCTGGGTGGCCGCCAGGTCACCGCTCCGGAGGACACCCCCTACGGGCGGCTCGCTACCGCGGCCGACCCGACCGGAGGTGTGTTCAAGTTGCGTGGCTGACGGTGACGCGGGCACCGGCGCCGCTGACGCTCATTCGCCGCCTCTCGGGTGACAGACGGCGCCGACGCTTGCGCCGTGCACTGTGGCGTACGCCTACTGGCTGCGAGGGCGGAAGCTAGTCCGGTGAGGCGAGCAGGCGGCGGGCGGCAGTCACCAGGGCCGCGTTGTCCGCAGCCGGTGACCCGTCAGGCAACGTCAGCACGTCCTCGAGCCCTACTCGGGTGGCGAGGCCGCTGCGACCCGCGTGCCGCAGCGCCGCCCAGCAGCTGCTCCCCTCGCCGTGCAGGAGCACCGTCACCTGCCCAGCAGCGACCTCGGCGGCATCCCCGACGAGGTGCGTCAACCGGTCAGCCTCGACGACGGTCGCGGCGGCATCAAGGCCGTCGGGCAGCTCCAGCAGGACCCGAAGGCAACGACCCCGCAACGGCGAGTCGAGCCATGCAGCAGTGGCGTCGGCGTGCCAGACACCAGCCTCCACGGCCACCCCGCGATCGAGGAGCACCTGCGCCACCTCCTCGGCTCCAGCCTCGTGCCAGTTGACCGAGGCGAAGTCGGGCAGCACCGTCCATGCCCGGATGGCAGCAACCCGCGCGACCGGGTCGGGTTGAGCCCACGCCCCGGTCGTGGCGCCAACAGGCAGTCCCGGACACGCCGCACGAACCGCGAGGAGCACCGCCGCCAGCTCTGCACCGTCCAGCGTGTCGTTGCCTTCGATGTCCTTGGCGTGCACGTGCACCGCCTCTGCGCCTGCCTGGCTGACCTCGAGCGCCGCCTGAGCCAGGTCCGCGGGTGTGACGGGCAACGCCGGGTGATCAGCCGGGCGCCTCGGTCCGTTGAGGCACGCCTTCAACAACATCGCGCCATCGTCTCGCACCGCCCCCCATGCCGCTCGCGGCACCGCACGGATCGCGGCGGCACGATAGCGCGGTCCTAGCATCGCGGTCGACTCGCCACGAGGTCCTGCCCCCGCCCTCTCCGTTCGCCTTGAGGAAGGAGCAGCAATGTTCGCCTTGAGGGAGGAGCAGCAGATATGTCCGTTCTGCACCGCTGGCGGTGCAGGTCACTTACTGTAGTGAGACCACCTACGGACGACCGTGGCTTCACGTGAGGGATTTCGCATGCCCACCGACCCGCGACGGCGCCGTCCAGAGCCGTCCACGTCAGTCCCGCGACGGCTCGTGACAGGTCTGTGCGGGATCCTCGCTCTCGGCTCTGTCGTGGCAGCGGTACCAGCGGACGGTTCAGACGTCCCCCCCGCGACCGCGGCCATCCTGGCTTGGGGCTTCAATGGCTACGGCAACCTGGGTGATGGCACGCAGCTGGACCGCAGCAGGCCCGGGATGCTGCCTGACCTCGACCCGGCATCGGTCTCCGCCGGAGTGATCCATAGCTTGGCAGTGAGTACCGATGGGACCGTGTGGGCCTGGGGCTACAGCTCCACCAGCCTGGGCGACAGCACGGGTGACATGTTCAGCACGCTGCCCGTCCAGGTCGACGGACTGTCGGGTATCGCCGAAGTGTCCGCCGGCCAGTCCCACAGCCTGGCACTCACTGAGGACGGCGCGGTGTGGGCCTGGGGCGGAAATGCCGCCGGGCAGCTCGGGGATGGCACGAGCATCAATCGAGACACGCCTGTCGAGGTGCCTGGACTCCCAGAGATAGCGACGGTGTCTGCAGGCGAGTCCCACACCCTCGCGCTCGGCACCGACGGCTCGGTCTGGGCGTGGGGATACAACGGAGGCGGCGCCTTGGGCGACGGGACGGCGACAAGCTCCGCGAGCCCGGTAGAAGTGCCGGGGCTCAGCGGGATCACGGCGATCGCCGCAGGGGACCTCCACAACCTTGCGGTCGAGGCCGACGGGACCGTCGTCGCCTGGGGGTACAACGACCACGGCGAGCTGGGTGACGGGACGGTGCTGCTGAGGAACGCTCCGGTCGAGGTGGCGGGACTGAGCGGGATCACGGACGTCTCAGCCGGGCTGGAGCACAGCATGGCGCTCGACGACGAGGGTGGGGTCTGGACCTGGGGCGCCAACCGGGACGGTCAGCTCGGCGACGCAACGACCACGGACCGGTTCGAGCCCGTGCCGGTGGAGTCACTCACCGACGTCACGGCGATCTCCGCCGGTGGCAACCACAGCGTGGCCCTCGCAGACGGCACTCCCTGGTCCTGGGGCTCCAATGCCGACGGTGGGCTCGGCGACGGTACCCATGAAGAACGCCATAGCCCGGTCCAGCTTCAGGGACTGGTCGGAGTCACTGAGATAGCCGCCGGCAACTACCACGACCTCGCAATAACCCAGACCCACAGTCTCGCAATAACCCGAACCGGTCCAGGCAGGGTTCGGAGCAAGCCGGACGGGATCCTGTGCGGAGATACCTGCACGAGCGCGTACCCGGCCGGCGCCACCGTCACCCTCACCGTGAACCCAGGCTCCGGCGCGAGGTACACCGGATGGGGCGGCGACTGCAGCGGTACTGCGACCACGTGCACCGAGGTGATGACGTCGTCTCGAAGCGTCACCACGGACTTTGAGATCATCACCACCACCGCCGAGGAGACCAATCGTCACGTGTTCCTCGGCGGGTGGACACAACGCCTGAACCCCAACTTCTCGGGTGGGCGACACCACTGGTCGAGGACCCTTGGCGACTCGGCGACGTCACGCTTCACCGGTTCATCGCTCACCTGGCTGACTCGCAAGGGACCGAAGCAGGGAACCGCTGATGTCTCCATCGACGGGGAGTCAGTCGGGCGGGTCAACCTGTATGCGCCCGACGGGCGGCCGTTTGCGCAGACGTACACCGGGCTCTCCGACTCGAGCCACTCGATCCGCATCGTCGTGGCCGGCAGGAGAGGTGAGTCCGAGGACCGTCGAGTCATGGTCGACCTCCTGCGGGGAAGCACTTCGCTCGCTCGAGACAGCTCCCCGGACATCACCTACTCGGGATGGGAGGGACGCACCTCGGCGAAGGCGAGCGATGGTGCGTACCGGGTCTCGTCAACCGCCGGAGCCACGTCGACACTGAGGTTCACCGGTAGCGCGGTCGACTGGGTCACCGCGACCGGGCCCGCGTCCGGCCGGGCGGCAGTTCGGATCGACGGCGTCCTCAAGGGCGTGGTGAACCTCTACACCCCGGAGCGGGAGTGGCAGGTTCCGCAGGCCTACGCGCGCCTGGGTTCGGGCAAGCACACGATCAGCATCAAGGTGCTCGGAACCGCCCGGACAGCAGCGACCGGCACCAAGGTCACGGTCGACGCATTCACCATTTATCCCTGAGCTGGACCGCACCCCGTGATCCGGTGGGCGGCGCTGCGTTCCAACAATCAGCAAGGCCGACACACCCAGCGACCACAGTGTCGCTCTCGCCGTGAAGGCCGACCCCCACGCGCGCTCAGCGCACCCGCCTGTCAGAGCCGAAGCCTGATACCGATGCCCGACCCGCCATACTGCCGACGTGAGGCTCAACGAGCTGGGGCAGCCCATCGGCGATGCGTTACCTGACTGGACCGCCTGCGACCCACCGCAGTCATCGGTGCTCAGTGGAACGTACTGCCGACTGGAGCGCCTCGACGCCGACCGCCATGCCGCCGACCTGTTTCGGGCAGACAGGGCCGACGTCAGCGGCGCGTCGTGGACCTACCTGCCGTACGGTCCGTTCGCCGATCTGGCGTCGTACCGGGGCTGGCTGGAGCCGGCCGCGGCCGGCATGGATCCGCTGTTCTACGCGGTCATCGACACCGACCCTCGATCTGACGAAGGCACGACCGGTCGAGCCGTCGGTGTCCTCAGCCTGCTGCGCGTGCAGCCGGACGTCGGGTCGATCGAGGTCGGTCACGTGCACTACTCCCCTGCGTTGCAACGGCGGCGTGCCGCGACGCAGGCGCAGTACCTGCTGATGGCCTATGTCTTCGACGACCTGGGCTATCGCCGGTACGAATGGAAGTGTGACGCTCTCAACGCCCCTTCCCGCGCCGCGGCGCATCGACTCGGGTTCCGATACGAGGGCACCTTCCGTCAGGCGACCGTCGCGAAGGGTCGCAACCGCGACACTGCGTGGTACTCCATCATCGACGCTGAATGGCCGCGCGTGCGAACGGCGATGCGCTCGTGGCTCAACGAGGACAACTTCGATGACAGCGGTCGGCAGCGGACACCGCTCCAGGTCTCCCGCTGACGGCCGTCCAGCCCGGTGCCTGCGGGCTAGCGGACGAGGGCAATGCTCCCGTCAGCGGCAGACCGAGGCTCACCGTCGGCCTACCAATAAGGCAGCCACTCAGCGGGCAAGCGCCGTCCGCAGCGACTCCAGGGCCGCAGGCACCACCGCGTACCAGTTGTTACGACCCCGCCGCTCACTGGTGACCAGCCCCGCTTCGGACAGGATCTTGAGGTGGTGGCTGACGGTGGGTTGGCTCTTCCCTACCGGCTCCACCAGGTCGCATGCGCACACCACACCGTCGGGGTGGGTGGCGAGGATGCTCAGCATCCGGAGCCGCACGGGGTCGCCGAGCGCGGCGAACTGGCTCGCCAACTGCTCTGCCTCTGCTGACGACAGCTCGCTCGCCGCGATGGGACTGCAGCACGCCACGATGTCCGGCTGAACGAGGACGGGGAGCTCACGAGTTGACACGATGACCGCCTTGGCACGGGAATGTATTGACAGATGTGAATGCTTCACATAACGTATCGATGGAACTCAATGTATCTTGCTTCGCAACGCTCCACAAGGAGACTCATGGCAACGCCGCTCCCCCATACCCCGGCCGCCGACGCTCGCATCTCCGAGCTCCCCGTCGTCGTCATCGGCGCCGGACCGATAGGTCTGGCGGCCGCAGCGAACCTCACCCGGTACAGCCTTCCCGTCCTGGTGCTCGAGGCCGGCCAGTCGGTCGGCGCGGCAATGCGCGAGTGGGGCCATACCCGTACCTTCACGCCCTGGACATACATCGTCGACACAGCCGCTCACCGGCTGCTGGCGTCGTCGGGTTGGACTGCCCCGGATAGCGAGATCCCACCGACGGGCGCAGAGATCGTCGGTCAGTACCTCGAACCGCTGGCCGCGGCCCTGGGCGACGTCGTACGCACTGGTGCTCGGGTGGTCGCTGTCACCCGCGAGGGGATGGACAAGTCCCGCACCGTTGGGCGAGCCGAACGTCCTTTCCTCGTCCGCGTGCAGGCAGAAACCGGATCGGTCGTCGAGCTGCGTGCTCGCGCCGTCATCGATGCGTCGGGCACGTGGCAGGGCGCCAACCCGATCGGAGCCGCCGGCGTGCCTGCCATCGGCGAAGGGGAGGCACGCGAGGCCGGCTTCCTCGTCGGCCCTCTCCCTGACGTGCTTGGTCGCGATCGCGACCGGTTCGCCGCCCGGCGCACCCTCGTCCTCGGTAGCGGGCACTCGGCTGCCAACACCCTGCTGTCCCTGGCTCGGCTGGCGGACGACGTCCCCGGCACGGGCATCGTCTGGGCCACGCGGTCGCGCGACCACTCCAAGCTCTATGGCGGCGGGGATGCCGACCAGCTGCCGGCGCGCGGCGACCTCGGTGCCCAGGTGCGGACGCTGGTGGAGTCCGGCCGCATCGAGGTCGTGGAGTCGTTCCTGGCGAGCAGGCTCTTGGTCCGGGGCGACACCGTGACGGTTCGCGGCGAGACACCAGGAGGTGAGTACGACATCAGCGGCCTGCACAATGTCGCGGCGGCGACCGGGTTTCGCCCTGACCTCTCACTGCTCAGCGAAGTCCAGCTCGACCTCGACCCGGCGCTCGAAGCGCCGCGTCAGCTGGCACCGCTGATTGATCCCCAGTTCCACTCCTGCGGAACCGTGCCTCCCCATGGTCACCAGGTGCTGGGGCAACCGGACGAGGGACTCTACATCGCCGGGATGAAGTCCTACGGCCGCGCCCCGACGTTCCTCATCGCCACCGGCAACGAGCAGGTACGCTCCATCGCCGCCGCGCTCGCCGGCGACCATGAGGCGGCCGACCATGTGGAGCTCGAGCTTCCCGAGACCGGTATCGCGTCGGTCTGCGGCGCCGAAAGCGTTGGCGGTGCCTCGTGTCAGATCGCGCCAGACGTCCAGCTCAGCGGAGCAATGGCCTAACCCGTGCGGGTCGTTGTGCCGCAGCGGGACGCCCTAGGGCCCGAGGCGTCGTGCCGGCGCTGAACCGCCGTCAGCCTGCGGGTATGGAGGCATCCCGGAACTGCGCGTTGTACAAGGCGGCGTAGGCGCCCTCGCGGTCGAGCAGCTCCCGGTGTGTGCCCTGCTCCACGATGCGGCCGCCTTCCATGACCACGATGAGGTCGGCATCGCGAATGGTCGAGAGCCGGTGGGCGATGACGAAGCTGGTCCGATCGGTCCGCAGTACCGCCATGGCCTGCTGCACGAGCAGCTCCGTACGGGTGTCCACCGAACTGGTCGCCTCGTCGAGGATCAACAGAGCCGGATCGGCCAGGAACGCCCGGGCGATCGTCACCAGCTGACGCTCCCCCGCACTGATGTTGCTGCCCTCCTCGTCGACGACAGTCTCATAGCCCTCGGGCAGCGAATGGACGAAGCGGTCGACGAATGTGGTTCGCGCAGCGGCATGGATGTCGTCCTCGGAGGCGTCGGGGCGGCCGTAGGCGATGTTGTCGCGCAGTGTCCCCCCGAACAGCCAGGTGTCCTGGAGGACCATCCCGATCCCGCCTCGGAGCTCTGCCCGCGGCATCGTGGCGATGTCGACGCCGTCGAGGGTGATGCGGCCGCCGTCGACGTCGTAGAAGCGCATGAGCAGGTTGACCAAGGTTGTCTTGCCGGCACCCGTGGGACCGACGATCGCGACCGTCTGGCCTGGCTCGGCCACCAGAGAGAGGTCTTCGATGAGCTCCACGTCGGGGTCGTACCGGAAGCTGACGTGCTCGAACGCGACCCGGCCACGCCCTCCCGGCGCATGCGGAGCTACCGTCTCGGCCGGCTCTTCCACAGCGTCCAGCAGCTCGAAGACCCGTTCGGCGGACGCCACCCCGGACTGTAGGAGGTTGGCCATCGACGCCACCTGCGTCAGGGGCTGGGTGAACTGCCGGGAGTACTGGATGAACGCCTGGACGTCACCGAGCCCCATCGAGCCGTTCGCTACCCGGAGCCCTCCGAGCACCGCGATGACGACGTAGTTCAGGTTGCCGATGAACATCACGATCGGTGAGATGAGGCCGGACACGAACTGCGCGCCGAAGCTCGCGCGGTACAGCTCGTCATTCTGCTTGGTGAACACCTCGTGCACCTCGTCCTGGCGGCCGAAGACCTTGACGAGCGCATGTCCGGTGAAGGCCTCCTCGATGTGCCCGTTGAGAGTGCCGGTGCGTCGCCACTGCTGGATGAAGAGGCTCTGCGATCTCTTCATGACCAGGCTTGTGACGACCAGCGTGATCGGCACGGTGACGAGCGCCACCAGCGCCAGGGACCACGAGATGGAGAACATCATCACGAGAACTGCCACGACCGTCAGGAGTGACGTCAGCAGCTGGCTCATCGTCTGTTGCAGAGTCTGACTGACATTGTCGATGTCGTTCGTGACGCGGCTGAGCAGCTCGCCGCGGGGCTGCTTGTCGAAGTAGCGCAGAGGCAACCGGTTGATCTTGTCCTCGACGTCAGTGCGCATCTCCCGGACCGTGCTCTGGACGACGCTGTTCAGGATGTACCCCTGGAGCCACGACAGGAGCGACGAGGCGACGTAGACAGCGAGAACCAGGAACAGGATCTGCTGCACGGCACCGAAGTCGACGCCCTGCCCCGGGACGACGTCCATGCGCTGCAGCATGTCCGCCACCTGCCCTTCGCCGCTTGCGCGTAGCCCCGCGACAGCTTCGGCCTTGCTCGCCCCGTCGGGCAGCCGTTGCCCGATGACCCCGGCGAAGATGAGGTCTGTCACCATGCCGAGCAGCCGCGGACCGATGGACGCCAGGAACACCGCGGCGACCGCCAGGGCCACCACTGCGGCCACCAGAGCCCGCTGCGGGCGCAGCCGGGCCAGCAACCGACGAGACGACGGCCCGAAGCTCAGGGACTTCTGCCCCACCATGCCGCCGCCGAAGGGCCCGCGCCCCGGACCGCCGGGACCGGCCTGGACCCGCTCGGTCTCCTTCATCGCTCCACCCGCGGCCGAGGTACTCATACGGCTGCGGCGCTCAGCTGAGACGCGACGATCTCCTGGTACGTCGGGCAGGACTCCAGCAGTACCTCATGCGTGCCGCGCCCGACGACTCCACCGTCCTCGAGCACCAGGATCTCGTCGGCGTCCAGGATCGACGACACCCGCTGCGCGACGATGACCACCGCCGCGTCCTCCGTGACCGGTCCCAGGGCCAGGCGCAGGCGCGCGTCGGTGGCAAGGTCGAGCGCAGAGAATGCGTCGTCGAAGAGATAGACCTCCGGCCGCCGGATGATTGCCCGCGCGATCGCGAGCCGCTGCCGCTGGCCACCGGAGACGTTCGTGCCACCTTGTGATATCGGCGCCTCGAGCTGCTCCGGCATCGCCTCGACGAAGTCCTTCGCCTGCGCGATCTCGAGGGCTTGCCAGAGCTGGTCGTCGGTCGCGGCGGGGTTGCCATACCGCAGGTTGCTCGCCACGGTGCCGGTGAACAGGTACGCCTGCTGCGGGACGAGCCCGATGCGGCTCCACAACAGCTTCGGGTCCAGGT
>DASQEH010000148.1:0-1661 GCA_035633755.1 Nocardioidaceae bacterium
ACAATACCATCTTCAGCTGAGCCCAGACCTATGCGCCGGTGATCGAGAGGCGGATCCGGCCTCACCTGCGCTCGATCAACGGGTCATGGCGAGTGGACGAGACCTACGTGCGGGTGAAAGGCCGTTGGACCTACCTGTATCGGGCGGTCGACAGCCGGGGAGCAGACCATCGACTTCCTGCTCTCGGCCAAGCGGGACGCGGAGGCGGCGAAGCGGTTCTTCCGCAAGGCGTTGGGGCAGCCGCACACGGTGAACCCGCGCACCATCACCGTCGACAAGAACCCGGCCTACCCGTGTGCCGTGGCGGAGATGAAGGAGGACGGCGAGCTGTGGCGCTTTGCCCGGCTACGGCAGTGCAAGTTCCTCAATAACATGGTGGAAAAAGACCACCGGCGCGTGAAACGCCTGGTCATACCGACCCGCCTAAATCTTGACTTGTTCCAGGTAGGAGTAGCTGGTGAGGCTGCGCAGGCGCTCGGCGGTGAGTGCATTCCAGGCTCGGCAGAGGGCGTCGACGATGGCATCTGCGGTGTCGAGCAGGCGGTGGCTCCAGTGCTTCTCGCGCAGATAAAGCCAGACCCGCTCCACCGGATTAAGCTGGGGTGAGTACGGCGGTAGGCAGACCAGCGTGACGTTGCTCGGGATCACGAGCCGCTTGGCGGTGTGCCAGCCGGCGCGGTCGAGCACCATGATGGCGTGCTCGTCCTCGGCCAGCGTTGCCGCGAACTGGGCGAGAAACTCATTCATCGCCTTGGCCGAGACCTCGGGCAGCACGAGGGCGAAGCCCTCGCCGGTGGCCGGCCGGACGGCGGCGAAGAGGTGGGTCCAACTGTATCGCTGGTCGCACAGGCCGGGCGGGCGCTGGCCACGGGTGAACCAGCGATGGCAGACGCGCCCCTTCTGGCCGAATCTGGCCTCGTCCATGAACCACAGCGTCAGGCGTTTGTCGGTGTGCTCCGCCCGCGCCGCGTCGAGGGCGGCCTGCAGCCCCCTTTTGCAAACGCCTCGCGCGCTGCCGCATCCGCCTTCGGGTGCGACGGCCGTGCCTTCTGCCAGGACAAGTCGAGCTGGTGCATCAGCTTGCCCATATGCGAGGGGTGGTACGACACACCCCAGCGCTCCTCAACCTCGCGGCACAGCTCGGACAAGGTCCAGGCGCTCAGGCCCGTGGCCTCCACGTCGGGGCCGTCCAGCACCACCTGCTTCAGTGTCGCCTTTCGCTCCCCGTCCAACCGCGCTGGCCGGCCCGGGCGAGGTCGGTCGTGCAGTCCGAACAGACCCTCGGCGTTGTAGCGCACCACGGCATCGCGCAGCGCCTGCCGCTCCATGCCCGCCAGCCTTGCAGTCTCAGCCCGCGGCAAGCCCTCGAGCGCCCCCGCGATCGCCTGCATGCGCGCTGCAGCCGCGCGGTCCTTCTCCCGGCGAGCCAGCCGCCGCAGTTCTTCCGCCGGCAGGTCCGTGCGGATTGTCAGCGCCCGTCCACCCATTTGCGTCCTCCCACAACCGGGTTGGACGCAACCAGAATCACTTCGACCCGCGTCGACTCAAATCACCATCGAGTCAGCAAATTCGCGGACCGGTATAAGTCCCAAGCTATCGCCAAAAGCCAAATTTTGGTGGTGCCCACGGTCACCTACGAACAGAGGCGAACCGCATTTCGG
>DASQEH010000149.1:0-6835 GCA_035633755.1 Nocardioidaceae bacterium
TCGCCCATGTAGTTGTCGGGCGTGGTGACCTCGACGGCCATCATCGGCTCGAGCAGCGCCGGGTCGGCCTTGCGGGCAGCCTCCTTGAAGACCATCCGCCCCGCCATCTTGAACGCCATCTCGGACGAGTCGACGTCGTGGTAGGCGCCGTCTCGCAACGTCACCTTGAGGTCGACCATCGGGTAGCCGGCCAGGATGCCGAACTCCATCGCCTCCTGGATGCCTTCGTCGACCGGAGGGATGTACTCACGCGGGATGCGTCCACCACTCACGGCGTTGACGAACTCGTACCCGCCGTCGCCGCCGCCGGTGGGCTCCATGTCGATGATGACCTTGGCGAACTGGCCGGAGCCACCCGTCTGCTTCTTGTGGGTGTAGTCGACCTTGCTCACCGCTCTGCGGATCGTCTCGCGGTAGGCGACCTGGGGCTTACCCACGTTGGCCTCGACGCGGAACTCCCGGCGCATCCGGTCGACCAGCACCTCGAGGTGCAGCTCGCCCATGCCGGCGATGATCGTCTGGCCGGTCTCCTCGTCGGTCCGCACCTGGAACGTGGGGTCCTCCTCGGAGAGCCGCTGGATCGCGGTGCCGAGCTTCTCCTGGTCGCCCTTGGTCTTCGGCTCGACCGCCACGTGGATGACCGGAGCCGGGAACGTCATCGACTCCAGCACGACGGGGTCGGCGATGTCGCACAGCGTCTCGCCGGTCGTGGTGTCCTTGAGGCCCATCACGGCCACGATGTGACCGGCGCCGATGGACGCGATCTCCTCGCGCTTGTTGGCGTGCATCCGGTAGATCTTCCCGATCCGCTCCTTGCGCCCCTTGGTGGGGTTCAAGACGGTGGTGCCGGTGTCGAGGCGACCGGAGTACACGCGAAGGTAGGTGAGCTTGCCCAAATGCGGGTCAGCCATGATCTTGAACGCCAGCGCCGAGAACGGCTCTTCCTCATTGGGACGGCGCTCGACGATGACCGACTCGTCCTTGGCGGAGTGTCCCTGCACCGCCTCGATGTCGATCGGCGACGGCAGGTAGGCCACAACGGCGTCGAGAAGCGGCTGTACGCCCTTGTTCTTGAAGGCGCTGCCGGTGAGCACGGGGGTCAGCTTCGCGGCGAGGGTGGCCCGACGGATCGCCAGGTGCAAGGCCTCAGTCGTCGGCTCCTCCCCTTCGAGGTAGAGCTCCATCATCTCGTCGTCGGCCTCGGCGATGGTCTCCAGCAGCCGGTCGCGCCATTCGCGGGCTGCGTCGACGTGCGACGCCGGGATCTCCTCGACGTCGTAGTCCTCGCCCTTCTCGGTCTCGCCGCGCCAGGTCAGCGCGCGCATGCCGATGAGGTCGACGACGCCGATGAAGTCGCTCTCGGTGCCGATCGGGATCTGCAGCACCAGCGGGATCGCGCCCAGCCGTGACTCGATCATCTCGACACAGCGGTGGAACTCTGCTCCGGTCCGGTCGAGCTTGTTGACGAAGCACAGCCGTGGGACGAGGTACCGGTCGGCCTGCCGCCAGACCGTCTCCGACTGCGGCTCGACGCCGGCAACGCCGTCGAAGACGGCGACCGCGCCGTCCAGCACACGCAGGGAGCGCTCCACCTCGACGGTGAAGTCCACGTGGCCGGGAGTGTCGATGATGTTGATGGTGTGGTCGTGCCACATGCACGTCGTCGCAGCGGAGGTGATGGTGATGCCGCGCTCTTGTTCCTGCTCCATCCAGTCCATCGTGGCGGCGCCCTCGTGAACCTCACCGATCTTGTAGTTGATGCCGGTGTAGAACAAGATCCGCTCGGTCGTCGTCGTCTTGCCCGCATCGATGTGGGCCATGATGCCGATGTTGCGAACCCGACCAAGGTCGGTGGTGATGTCGATTGCCACGATTGGCGATTCCCTCGCGATCTAGAGGTATGAGTTGTCGAATAAGCACAACGCCGGGGCCGGTGAGAGTATGCCCCTCGCGGCCCGGGCCGCTGGTCACCAGCGGTAGTGGGCGAATGCCTTGTTGGACTCGGCCATCTTGTGGGTGTCCTCACGACGCTTGACGGCGGCGCCGAGTCCGTTGGACGCATCGAGCAGCTCGTTCATCAGGCGTTCCGACATGGTCTTCTCGCGGCGTGCCTGCGAGTACCGGACCAGCCAACGCAGCGCGAGAGTGGTGCTGCGGACGGCTCGCACCTCGACGGGAACCTGGTACGTGGCGCCGCCGACCCGGCGTGGTCGCACCTCGAGCGTCGGTTTGACGTTGTCGAGCGCCCGCTTGAGCGTGACCACCGGGTCGGTGCCGCTCTTGTCGCGGCAGCCCTCCAGGGCGGTGTGCACGATGCGCTCTGCTACCTGCTTCTTGCCGTCGACGAGCACCTTGTTGATCAGCTGGGTCACCAGCGGACTGCCGTAGACAGGGTCGATCTCGATCGGCCGCTTGCGGGCCGGGCCCTTGCGTGGCATCAGCGCTTCTCCTTCTTCGCGCCGTAGCGGCTACGAGCCTGCTTGCGGTTCTTGACGCCCTGAGTGTCGAGCGAGCCGCGGATGATCTTGTAGCGCACACCGGGGAGGTCCTTCACCCGGCCGCCACGCACGAGCACGATGGAGTGCTCCTGGAGGTTGTGGCCCACACCGGGGATGTAGGCGGTGACTTCGATGCCACTGGTCAGTCTGACCCGCGCGACCTTGCGCAGGGCGGAGTTCGGCTTCTTGGGCGTGGTGGTGTACACCCGCGTGCACACGCCGCGCCGCTGAGGGGACCCCTTCAGGGCCGGCGTCTTCGTCTTCGACACCTTGTCCTGGCGGCCCTTACGGACCAGCTGCTGGATGGTGGGCACCGCGTCGTTCTCTTTCCTGTTGAAATTCCCTGGGCTGCTGCATTGTCCTGCTACACCTGATACAACTCTGTGGGGCTCCGTGCCATCCCCTGCGGCCGGGGAGGATCTCCCGGTCCACCCACACGCCTGGATCGGCGTCCGGCGTGTGGTGACCCGCCGGATTGGCATCCGACGCGTTGGTTGAGATGTCACAGACTCGCAGCTTGCCGGCATCGTCACCAGCGGAGAACTCCGGAGGACGGCGGGCCGTGGGCACACGAGACAGCCTGGATTGCCCAGGCACAAGAACAAAGATTACCGGGCGCCTCCGGTGGGGTCAAAACGAAACCTTTCCGGCGGGTGGAGCAGCTCGGCCAGGTGGCGTCCTTGCACCCCCGTGAGGTGGTCCAGCTGGGTGCGACAGCTGAAGCCGTCGGCCAGTACGACGGTTCCCTCCTCGCCAGCTCGCACCGCCGGCAGGAGGTCGTGCTCGGCCACCGCGACCGACACGTCGTAGTGCCCGACCTCCATGCCGAAGTTCCCCGCCAGGCCGCAGCACCCACCGACCCGCTGGAGCTGCGCGCCAGTGCTTCGCAGCAGCCGCTCGTCGGCTGCCCAGCCGAGTACCGCGCTGTGGTGACAGTGCGGCTGGGCGACGATCCTCGTTCCGCGCAGGTCCGGAGGCCGCCACGCGGGGGTCTCGGCCAACAGCTCAGCGAGGGTTCTCACCTTGCCTGCGAGGGTGGCGGCCCGAGGATCGTCCAACAGCTCTGACGCCTCGCCGCGCAGCACCGCGGTGCAGGACGGCTCGAGGCCCACGACCGGCAGCCCACGATCGGCGTACGCCGCAAGCGCGGTCACGGTTCGGCCGAGGATCCGCCGGGCCGCCGAGAGCTGGCCCGTGCTTATGAACGTGAGGCCGCAACACAGCTGGTCGGCCGGGACCTCGACACGGTAGCCCGCCTCCTCCAGGATCGCGACCGCCGCACGACCGACCGACGGGGAGAAGTAGTCGGTGAAGGTGTCGGCCCACAGCACGACAACGGGACGGCCGTCGTCGACGTCTCGCCGCGCGCCGGCCCAGCTCCGGAAGGTCTGGTCAGCCAGCGTGGGGAGGGCGCGTCGCTGGTCGATCCCCGCGCCGCGGCGCATCACTCGCACCGTGAACGATTGCCTCATGACCTGATTGGCCAGCCGCGGCGCTAGCGAGGCAGCCCGCGCCCATCGAGGTAGCCATCCCAGGGTGTAGTGGCTGCGGGGTCGCAGCCGCCGCCGGAAGCGCTGATGCAGCACCTCCGCCTTGTAGGACGCGATGTCCACGCCGGTCGGGCAGTCGGAGGCGCACCCTTTGCATGCCAGACACAGTTCCAGCACCTCGGCGACCTCGTCGGCCCGCCACGACGGGCCCGCCCCAGGCTCGAGGTAACCCGACACCATGTCCTGCAGCACCCTGGCCCGGCCGCGCGTCGAGTCCTTCTCGTTGCCCGTCGCGAGGTAGGAGGGACACATCACTGCGCCCACCGCGGGATTGTCGGCAAGACACTTGCCGACTCCGGTGCAACGGTGGACCGCGGTGGACAGATCCCCGCCGTCAGCCGTCAGCCGCAGCGCCAGGCCCTGCTGGACCCGGGCCTGCCCCGTCGACCTGAGCGCGGTGTCCACCCGTTGCGGGCTCACCAGGACTCCTGGGTTGAGTATCCCGTCGGGGTCGAAGATCGCCTTCACGTCGGCGAACAGCGCCATCACCCGGTCGGAGTACATCAGCGGCAGCAGTTCCGAGCGGGCACGTCCGTCCCCGTGCTCCCCGGACAGCGATCCTCCATAGGAGGCCACCAACCGAGCGGCGTCGTAGACGAAGTCCCGCAACACGGACGGTCCGGCCCGGGTGTGCAGGGGAAAGTCGATGCGGACATGGACGCACCCGTCACCGAAGTGCCCGTAGGGGACGCCGTCCAGGCCCCGCTCCGTCAACAAGTGCTGGAAGTCACGCAGGTAGTCGCCAAGGCGCTCGGGCGGCACGGCGGCGTCCTCCCAACCGGCGTGGCTCGGTCGCCGAGTGGCCAGTGCAGCAAGCCCTCCGCCGTCCTCGCGAATCCGCCACAGGGCGGCCATCGGAGCGGGGTCGCTGACGACCTCGGCAGCTGCGGTATCAGCGCTTCGTCGCAGCACGGCGGCCCGGTGCGCGACCTCGGCGGCAGTCTCGCCGACCACCTCGACGAGCAGCCACGCGTCCCCAGCCGGCAGCTGCGGCACCGCTTGCGGCCCTCGCGTGCGACGTACGACGTCGATGATCCGGGAGTCGAGGCCCTCACACGCGGTCGGAAGGTGGGGCAGCAGGTTGGGGGCGTCGTCGGCCGCAGCGGCGATGGAGGGGTAGCCCAGCACGACGAGGGCCCGGTGCGGCGCGTCGCGCACCAGTCGCACCGTGGCACCAAGGACCACGGCCAGCGTGCCCTCGGAACCGACGAGCGCGCGGGCCACGTCGAACCCGTGTTCGGGCAGCAAGGCGTTCAATGCATATCCGGACACCTGCCTCGGGAAGCGCCCCAGCTCCGTGCGCACGGTGGCGAGGTCGGCGCCGATCCGCTCGCGCAGCCGGTCCAGGGTCGCCGATGACGTCGTCATCGAGCCGGCGGCCAGGTGGAGGCGCTCCCCGGCCACGGTAGCCACATCCAGGCCGACCACGTTGTCCGAGGTACGGCCGTAGCCGAGAGCCCGCGAGCCGCAGGCGTTGTTGCCGACCATGCCCCCGACCGTGCACCGCGAGTGAGACGACGGGTCGGGCCCGAAACGCAACGAGGAGCGAGCCGCAACGCGCTGCAGGGCGGCGTGGACGACGCCCGGTTGCACGACAGCGGTCCGGGAGTCGGCATCGACGGACGAGACGGCATCGAGGTGCTTGCGCACGTCCAGCACGACGCCGGGACCGACCGCGTTGCCGGCGATGGACGTACCGGCACCCCTCGGGGTCAGCGCTACGCCGGCGTCGCGGCACACTGCCAGCGTGGCCAGTACCTCGTCGGCGTCGCGTGGCCTCACCACCATCAGTGGCGGGACACGGTAGAGCGACGCGTCGCTGCTGTACATCGACCGCGCCAGTCCTGACGAGTCGAGGTCCTGGACACCGGCTCGGCGGAGCTGCGTGGTCAGCGACCGGGCACGGTCACGTTCGGTGTCCACGCCTCCATCTTGCCGGTCCGGGCCACAAAGCGGGGACTGCCTGCGTGGTGTCCTTGCGATCCGACTCGTTGCGGGCAGGTGGCTCGCAACGGCCGGATCCGTTCCACCTCCGCTTCGGCCGATGGGTCAGGCGGCCGGGCCCTGTTCCCGCACCGACTGCACCTTCTCCATGGCGGCGCGCAGGTCCTTCAGCCACTCGTCACTGTGCTGGCCGACAAGTCGGACACACCACTTGAGCGCGTCGGCCCGCGAGCGGGCCACACCGGCGTCGACAAGCGTGTCGAGAACCTGGCGCTGCGGCTGCTCCAAGCGGGTCATCACCGGCACAGCCAGATGGGTGAACACCGCCGAGCGATCGCCGATGGTCGCTCCCCAGGAGACCTTGCGATCGAAACGGCGCTGCGCTTCCGTCGCGATCTTCATGCGAGCCTCGCGAGTCTCCTCGCGCCATCCGGAGACCCTGCCGGCAGCCGCCTCGGCCAGCGCCTCCTCGGAGGCATCCCCGTCGAGGTCCACCGGGTCCAGTCGCAGCCGCACCGTGATCTCCTCGCGGTCAATGGTGATCTCAGGGGCCGTCGAGGTCCACTCCTGCGGCAGGCGGCCGGTGAACCATGCTTTGATGTCTTGATCTTGCGTCACTGTAGTCATGTAATCATTATTACACCGTAGTAGAAGCAAGCAAAGCGTGACTTGGTCCACGCACAAGAGGATGCCGCTGCGTTTCAGCGGGTTCGGTCTCGCGCGGCGAGACCTACGCGGCAGTTCCGGCGCGCGCCAGCGCAGCGGGGCCGAATGGACCCTCGTGCGGCGACCCGCGGCGGGGAGTGAGCGGCCGTTCATGGCGCTCGCTACGGGGTGGCGACC
>DASQEH010000150.1:0-7948 GCA_035633755.1 Nocardioidaceae bacterium
GGGCTGGTGTCGTTGGTGGACCGCGTCGCGCCACCGTCGATGGTGATGATCGGGGCTGCGAAGTCGTCGATGGGCTCAGTGACGGGACTGTTCGTCAGCGCCACCGAGGTGGGGGTGAGGAGGCGACCCTTGATCGCGGCGCCCTCTCCGAAGGCAATCGCCCCGTCCCCGAGGATGGTTCCGACGAACTTGGCGCCGGCGCCGAGCGACACGGCTCCCTTGACCTGCCAGAAGACGTTGTTGGCCAAAGCGCCATCAGCCAGGACCACCTTGCTGCCGGCCGCTGAGCTGAGGGCGGCACCAATCTGGAAGACGAAGACCGCACTGGAGTCGCCGTCAGCATCCAACGTCATCGTGCCGGTGTTCGTGAAGGCGGCGGCGCTGGTGTGCACGCCCGGTTTGAAGGTCATCCCACCCTGGTCGCCAGCGAAGGGAGCAGTGCTCACCTGGCCGGCCGCGTCCGCATAGGCCTCAGCCCGGTCAGCCTGTGCCGCCTCGGCAGCGGCGTCCTTGTCGTGCATCGTGCCCCCGAACGTTCCGGGCGGGAATCCCGTGATTGTCCCCTCAGGGCTCAGCCCTAGGTCACCCGCGAGGACCGTTCCTGCGCCGGTGTTGGCGACGCTGGTGCCACCCAGCACGGAGTATGACGCGGCGCTCCCCAGGTCGACGAACGTGGCCCCGACCGGAGCCGCCGCAGCCGGCGCGGCGGAGGCGGACACGGTCGCAAGCTGACCGACCACCAGCAAGGCGGTTACCCCGATCGCCACCCCAGATCCACGGGTCAGGAGGAGGGAGGTTCGGGGCCAGCGTGCTTCGCTCATGGCAGTGCCTTCACTTTGAGGCACCGCAGTTTGTTCACCTGGTCCTCCAGATGAGCAAGACTCGTCAGTTGCCACTTTGACCATACGGCCACAAATCAGACACGGATGCACTTTACGGAAAGTCACTGGTTACATCACCTGAGTGACGTACGGGTCCAGTCACCTGGCCCAGTAGGGAGGGGCGTGGAAGCCATGCACCGCTCCTGGTGCCCATGTGTCGCCCTCGGGCCTACGGGACGCGCCGCAGCTTCGGCTACGCGGACTCAGGCCTCACGGACAGAAATGATCCCGTGGATCCGATCGAGAGAGCCGAACCCATGCTTCCGATGGAGGCGAACGACCCGTGACTCACAATCGACAGCACGGAATCGTAGGACCCGATCGACAACACGGAGTTCGTCGACCACAGAGACCACTGCGAGCGAGGCATGCCAGGTCAGCCGACGTGCCAGTGGCGGCGGACGAGTTCGTCGCGTGCTTCGTCGTTCTTGGCCACCTTCTTCAAGAGCCCAGCGTCGTCATACGCGCGTAGTCGGTCAAGCAACGCCTCGATCAGCTCACTGGGGAAGACGCCGTCGGCCTCGAACAACGCCTGTTCGCTCTCGAGGGCGTCGGCCGAATCGGCGCACGAGGTCGGCAGCTGCTCGAACTTGTCATGGTCGGCTGTGCTGAGGCGGGCGGCCAACTCCAGACTTTCGGGGTCGCTCAGTCCGCGTTTGGCCGCGACGGCCATGCCAGCCAGGAGTAGGTGGACGTCGGCCGAACCGTCTGCGAGCCGAAGCTCGACCGTCTGAGGGTGGATGGCTGGCTCGGGGATCGGCTCGGAGTTGTCGGGGTTGGCGTGGGCGACCATGGCGGGCAGTACCTGGCCACCCCATGCGAGGGGCACTCGAACCAGGCCGGTGCGGTCGGCCTCGCCCCAGGAAATGCCTTCTGGCGACTCGTCACCGTCGGTGAAGCGCAGATAGGACGTCGGCACGGTGTTGCCAAAGGCAGTCAGAGCCTTGGCTGCCGACAGGTAGCCGGCGATCAACTGTCGTCCGGTGTCGTTGATGCCCTCCTTGCCCATGATCGCGTTAGCTCCGTCGCGCACCAGCCTGCTGTGGACGTGCAACCCACTTCCCGCTCCGTCGCTGCTGACCGAGGGGGCAAAGGTCACCTCCATGCCATGTGCGTAGGCGACTTCACGCACCACCCACTTGGCCAGGACGAGGGCGTCCGCGGCCTGCTCCAACGGTGCGGGCCAGAACTCGATCTCGTGCTGCACCAACTGCCGCTCGTCCTCGAGGATGTTTCCGACTTCCCCGTGGGCGTACTTCAGCTTGATGCCCATAGCGGAGAGATGCCCCAGGACCTGCTCGCGCACCTGCTGGCCCTTCGAGAACGGCGACGACTCCTGATAGCCGTGTTCCTCCTCCACCGGATAGATCCGCTCGGCCTCGTCGACGAGGTAGTACTCAAGCTCCCCGAACGCCTCGAGGACCATTCCGGAATCCTGGAGGAGCACCTCGGCGGCCCGGCGGACGATCTGTTCGCGCGCGTACGGCAGAGGTCTGCCGTCCTCGGTGTAGAAAGAGCACAACATGTCGAGAGAGGGCCGCTCCCCGAACGGATTCAAGAAGGCTGTGCGATGGCGCGGCACGACGTAAACGTCACTGGCCTCGGTCTCGGTGCCCGGGAAGATGCTGGAGCCGTCCACCCGCTCACCCTGCATGAGCACCTGGATGAGGTGGTCACGCGAATTGATCGGGAAAGCGAGCGTCTTCAGGCGTCCGTCACCCCCGACATAGCGCAGATTGACCTGGCGCAGCTCCAGTTGTTCAACGGCCCGCACGAGATCGCTGCACGTGAAATCAGCTGCCGGTTTCTCGAGTAGTCTCACGAGCTCGTGGGGTTCGAGGCTGTCGTTGGGCATACCCCGTTCTACCAGTGATCGCGTTGCGGGACGCCATCACAGGCACTGTTGCGTAACCCCACGTCGATGTCGGCGGCGACTGGCCTGGTGACTGCCTCAGGGTCGGTGGCGGTGTTCACAGGTTTCCCTTCATCGTCCCGGGTGACGTCGCTGGCGGATCGCTGGACCCGCGCTGCGGCCTACCCCGAAGCGCAGCTCTGGCGAGGACCTGCTGCGGGCGGAAGCGTGGAGGCTGGCAGCCGATCGCCGGGAAGACGTGATGACGATCTGCTCGACGGTCTGAGCAACCTCGGCGCGGCGCCCTGTGCCGGTGCCAGGCTTGACGGTCATCGCGGCGGCTGGTCGGCGAGCCGCGTAAGCCCATAGCCGAGGACGCCGAAGACGAGCATCCACCCCCCTATTCCCAGTCGGCCTGCGGTGAATGACCCCATGATGGCGGGCGTGAGTGGGACGAACACGTAGACACCCAGACCCAGTACGACCACCGGAATCCAGCGGGCGCCACCGAAGGCAGCACTCCCCTGTCGGAGCAGTACCGCACCGGCGACGACGAGGCCGGCACCGATCAAGATGACGGGCGGACCGTAAAGGTTGGTCACCAGCATTGCGAGCGAGGAGTCTGTCGCGGCGTCGTATGCCGCGATCGTGATCAGCTCATTCACCGAAAGCAGGATCAGACCGACGACCGCCGCCCCGGTAGCGATGCGAGCCGTCCGCGAATCGCGCATCACGGGCAGTCGCAGCAAGGCAGCCACTCCGACGACGAGCGGCAGATGCTGAAGGAAGAAGGACGTCTGGGCGACAACGAACCCGAAGCCGGTGAATGGGTAGCTGTAGCGGTCCTCCGGTACTTGAGGCGACCAGGCGAGCACGATGATCGCCTGGGCGGCGCCCACAAGTCCGGCTGCAAGGCACCAAACGCCAGCCCGGCGTACTGACAGCGGAGTCGTGGTGGATGGGCGTGTAATGGTCGACATGGATCCTCCCGGTGGCTTGACGAGCGATAGCTGACGCTAGGAATCAGACAGCCGTGGCCACATCGGGGCGCTCACCCGACCCGACTGCGTGCTGGCACGTAGTCCAGATAGGTGCATATCCCCTCCACGAGGCGGGCCGAGCAGTGCGATCATCGATGCATGCCCCTCGCGGTTGCGCGCTCCCTCGTCGCCGCGGTGGTCCTCGTGACCGTCGCGCTGGAGGTCGCGGCCGTGGTTCTGAACGCTGGGGTGGCAGCGATTGGCCAGCCGCTTCTCTACGCGGTGTCCGCAGTCGTCCAGGCCGTGGCCGGCGCAATCATCGTGTGGAACTATCCGCGCCACCGGATTGGCTGGCTGCTCGCCGCCTTCGCTTTGATCAATGCTCTGTTCTCGGATGCCGGTCTCGCCTACGGCTTGCGCGGCTACGTCGAGGGGTGGCCCGGCGCGACACACGCCGAGGTCGTAGGTCTGACGTCATGGGTCGTCAACGGCCTGGGGTTGAACTTGCTGTTCCTGCTCTTCCCCGATGGGCGGTACCTGTCGCGTGGTTGGCGATGGGTGCCGGTCGTGTGGTTCTTCGGCGCGGTGCTGGCCATCCCGGGCTGGGCGCTCAACCCACGGCTCGGCCAGTCCCTGATAAGCGGGGTGAATCCCCTGGCCACGGACACCTTCCCGGTTGAGCCCACCTTCGTCCTCGGGGCAGCCCTCATCTGCGTCTCCCTGGCGGCATCGGTGGTCGCCGTCCTGGTCCGCTTCCGCCGCTCCCAAGGCGTGGAGCGCCTCCGGCTCAAGTGGGTCATGCTCGCCGGTGCGTTGCTCGTCCTCGTGCTTCCAACCTCAGCGGCGCTGTGGACCGCCTGGCCACCGATTCGGTACGCCCCGGCTCTGGCTCTGCCGCTGCTGCCCCTCGCCGTCTGCGTAGCGATCGTTCGCCAGCACCTTTACGACATCGACCTAGTGATCAGCCGAACGGTCGCCTACGGCGTGCTGACCGGCGTGCTCATCGTGACCTACGCCACCGTGGTGCTGGCCGTCGGGGCGTTCGTGTCCTCGCCGGTGGCCGCCGCGGCCGGAGCGCTCGTGGTGGCAGTGGCGTTCTGGCCGATCCGGAGCCGGATCCAGGACGCCGTCGACCGCCGCTTCCGGCGAGCGCGACACGAGTCCCGCCAGGTGATGGCCGAGTTCGTAGAGCGGCTCCGGCGCGGTGACGCCGGCGCCGAGACGGTCGAGGATGCCTTACGTACAGCGGTCCGAGACCAGGAGCTCAGCCTCGGCTTCCGCTCGGGCGAGGCGACGTACGACGTTCACGGTCGCCCGCACCAGATGGACCAAGTGCCGGGTCGCCGGATCACCTCCATCGCTACGGGGCAGCAGGTGATGACCCTTGTGAACCACCGCGACGCCGACGCCCAGCTGGTCGGGGAGGTCGCGGAAGCAGGTCGGCTGGCTCTGGAGATCGCGTCCCTCCAGGTGGAGCTGCGGCGTCGGCTGGAGGAGCTCGACACCTCACGTTCCCGAATCGTGGCTGTCGCCGACGAGGAGCGCCGTCGCCTGGCCCGGGACCTCCACGACGGAGCCCAGCAACGACTGGTCTCGATCGGCCTCGATCTGCGGCACGCTCAGCACGCGCTCAACGGCAGTGCACCCCCCGAGGTCGACCGCACGCTCGACGGCGCTGTCGCCGAACTAGGCAACGCGATCGACGATCTCCGGGAGCTCGCTGCGGGTCTCCGTCCAGCCTCGCTCGACCAGGGCCTCGGGTCGGCGCTGCGGGAGCTCGCTGCCCGGTCGCCGATTCCCGTCGAGGTGCGCGACGTACCGGACCGGTTCCCCCGCGAGCTCGAGGCGGCGGCGTACTTCATCGCATGTGAGGGGCTGACCAACGCGGTCAAGCACGCGTCGGCGGACCGGGTCGTGCTGCGCTTCGCTCGCGAGCAACACCAACTGGTTGTGGCGATCAGCGATGACGGCAGCGGGGGCGCCGACGCCCGGCGAGGCAGCGGTCTGCTCGGTCTGATCGACCGTGCCCGAGCCCATGGCGGCGGCCTCACCATCGACTCCGCCCCGGGCACAGGGACCCAGCTCATCGCGAGGTTGCCATGCGCGTGATCGTGGTCGAGGACCAGGCGCTGCTGCGGGATGGGTTGGTGCGGCTGTTCACCGACAAGAATCACGACGTCGTCGGCTCGCTGGGCGACACGAGCGACCTCTATGGACTGGTCACGGTCACCCAACCCGACCTCGTCGTCCTCGACCTGCGGATGCCTCCCACGTTCACCGACGAGGGGGCAACCGCCGCGCGCACGCTGAAGGCAGACCTACCACAGTTGGGAATCCTGCTGCTCTCCCAGCATGTCGACAGGTCCAGCGTGGTTGACCTCGTGGCGAAGCCGGGCTTCGGCTATCTGCTCAAGGACCGGGTCTTCGAGGTCGACGAGTTCATCAACGCCGCGGAACGGGTAGCAGGAGGCGGCTCGGCCCTGGATCCCAAGGTCGTGTCGGCCCTCATCGCGGCTCAAGACGAAGGCCCGCTCGTGCGGCTGTCCGCCCGTGAACTCGACGTGCTCCGACTGATGGCCGAGGGGCTCACGAACAACGGGATCGCCAGCCGGCTGTTCCTCAGCACCCGCACTGTCGAGGCCCACGTCGGGAACGCCATGACCAAGCTCGAGATAACCGACTCCGACGAGCACCACCGGCGAGTGCTCGCCGTGCTCTCCTACCTTCGGGCGACCCGCTGAGCAGGTGCCCACCACAACAGGCGGGAGTCAGAAGCCGCTCTTCACCTGGTCGATGCATGATGCCTCTGAGCCTTGGCCTGAGTGGCAATGGCGAGCCGCAGGCAGGACGCGGATCCGGTCACTGTGTGGGATAGCCCTCTCTCGCTTGAGCGCGTGGTCGGCCGGTAGGCGAGTCATTTGGTTGAGTTCTCGTGGATGATCTCGTCAGGCCCGTCGGGGCGTCCAGCAGTGAACCTTGAGCGGCGTCGAACCCTGTCATGCGGATCATCTTGGCCGGCACACCTGCGACGATGGCGTTCGCGGGCACATCCTCGGTCACCACGGCGCCCGCGCCGACGATCGCGCCGTCCCCGATCGTGACGCCGGGCACGACGGTCACTGCGGCGCCGAGCCACACCTTGTTTCCTGTGACGATCGGTCAGGGATCAAGTTCGCTCGCCTGTCCCGTGGTTGAGCAGCGTCGTCAGGGTGCTGCCGTGGCCGATGAGCGAGCCGTCGCCGATGGTGACCCACGAGACCGCGGCCTACAGGACCTCGTCGGCGAACTCTCTACCCGGAGCGGCACTTTCCGCCGACTTTTGGCCGACCACAACGTCCGCACCCACGGCACCGGTATCTAGCGCTTTCATCACCCCGTTGTCGGTGCGCTGACGCTCGCCTACGAGGAGCTGGCCATCACCGCTGAACCCGGGCTCACGCTCTTCATCTACATCGCCGAACCCGGCTCCCCGTCGGCCGAGGAGCTCCACCTGCTCGCGTCATGAGCGGCATCCGCCGAGATGTCAACGGTTGGAAGCACCCGGTCAGAACCGACCTGAGGCCCCCAGCCTTTGAGTGCTGCAACGCCCGTGGCGCCATGAGCCCTCACGTCCGACTTCACACCCGTCACGTCGAGGCCCACTAGTTCCGGTCCATCGCCGACCGTTCGCCTGAGTGAGCCGCGCCATACCCGGGCATGGCTCAGTCCGCGCTTGGTCGCCGGCGTGCGCCGGACGCAAGTTGGAACAACGCGAACTCCACTGTCCGTTCCCTCGCCACCACGGCGCAGGAGGCGTCTCGAAGCATGTTGCTCATGTCTGAGGGCGTCTCTAAGCTGCCGCACGGCGCCCCGCAATCAGGCGGCGTAGGCAATGTCGTGCTTGCAGAAGTGCGTCGGACCTGGCCCTCTTTCTCGTCTTTCGCTGACAGACTCAGGGCATGCCCAAGCAGCCGCGCATCGAGCCCTCCGGCGACGTCGTCGCCAGGGTTGCCTCTACCGCCGTGGCGCTGCCCGACGCCTACGAGGAGGACGCCTGGACCGGTGTGAGGTGGAGGGTTCGAAACAAGACCTTCGCCCACGTCCTGGTTGCTCAGAAGGGTTACGCCTCGGCGTACCGCGACCTGACCGGCGTGGCCGATCCAACCACGGTGCTGACCTTCCGGTCATCCGGCGAGGAGCGGCTGGCCCTGGCTTGCGCCGGGCCGCCGTTCTACCGGCCGCCATGGTCCCCCACC
>DASQEH010000151.1:0-2988 GCA_035633755.1 Nocardioidaceae bacterium
ACGTGTCCCCGCATCCACCGGACGAAGACTCTGCAGCTGGTACTGCGCCGACACGCCTCAGCGGCAGACCCGACGACTGGCGGTCCTTCCTCACCGGCGTCCTCCCGTAGGCAACCGGTGTGCCCTACCAACCCAACAACTGAAGACAAGCGCAATAGCACACCCACCAGTACCGAGTCCCCGGCTAGCCGGCAGGTCGGACCGGTGAGCCGAGCTAGTAGGTCCGATGGGCTGCGCTTGAAGCGGCAGTCTTGCGCGGAGCCATCAGTGTCACGCGGAGGCGCCGGAGACTGTTTATTAGGCGGCGTCGGTCGACCTCCGGGGGTCATGGCAGCGTCACCACCGTCACCCTTCGGGTGACATGCAGCCATTGCGCGCAGACAGCGATCCCTGGTCGCGAGTCCCACGCGAGATGTCTCATTGATTGGCCTCCTCCAACTACCCCAGCGGTCGTTCCACCACCCTGGATGACCACCGCCTGCTACCGGAGCCGCGCGAAAGACTCGCCTCTGCTCGCCAGAGTAGGCACTGCACGCAGAACCGCAAGGCGCGAACGGCACGGCATCCAGCGGACACGAATCTGGCCGATGATCTTCATCAACCGGATCATCATGCGCCCGCAGGCCGTGTCTGGTCCGCGCTCTCATCAGCAATAGGCCACTTGTTCGGCATCGACGATGCGTCGCTGCGGGCCGATACTAGGTCAGCGCAACCGTCCCGGCCTGTATGCTGTGTTAGTTAACTAGGACAATAGGTTTAGGAGACGGATATGTGGATCGTCGCCGTGTTCGCGCTGGCCGGGGGCCTGGCGCAACTGGTGGACGGCACGCTCGGGATGGGGTTCGGCGTGACTTCAGCCACGGTGTTGCTCTATCTGGGCGTCGCACCGGTCACGGCGAGCGCGGCGACGCACGCCGCCAAGCTGCCGACCACTCTCATCAGCGGACTCGCGCACTGGCGGGCGGGAAACGTCGACACCGCGGTCCTCACCAGGGTGGCGCCGCCGGGGGTCGTCGGAGGCTTCCTTGGCGCGGTGGTTCTGACCAACGTGAGCCTGGACTCCGCGAAGGGCTGGATGTCAGGACTCCTGCTCTTTTTCGGTGCGGTCATCTTCGCGCGGTTCGGGTTTGGGGCCCGGCTTATCCCAACACCGCGCAATGGCAACACCGCACGGTGGCTCTCCCCCATTGGCCTCCTGGGCGGTTTCGTCGACGCGACCGGCGGTGGCGGTTGGGGTCCCGTGGTTACCCCGAGCCTCATGACCGTCACCCGGCACGAGCCACGGCGAGTCGTGGGCACCGTCAGCGCCGCCGAGTTCCTCGTCGCGGTCTCCGTCTCGGTCGGATTCTTGACCGGTGCGGCCCAGCACGGTGTCCCCTGGTTGCCCGTGCTCGGCCTGGTGACGGGGGGTGTCCTCGTCGCCCCGTTCGCAGCTCAGTTGGCTGGTCGACTGCCGCACGCACCGATGGGGACTCTCGTCGGTGGCCTGGTGATTCTGGTCAACGGAGTCACGATCGTGGCCGCTCTCGGTGGCCTGCCAGGTTGGCTTGACGCACTCCTCATGCTCACTGTGACTGCCGTCACCGTCCGGGTGGCGTGGCAGGCGTGGCAGAGGGAGAAGCTCGAGCGTACTCAGCCCGACCTCGTCGACGCCTGAGGCCCAGACACGTTCGAGGGAGCCAAAAGACGTCTAGCCGGCGGTTGCGTAGTCGCGGTGAGGCCGTCACCCGGAGGGCCGTCCGCCCTCAGGCCGCCCACGGCACAGTTCACGGTCTCGCCGTCAGGGCTCAACAGGAATACAGTGCCGTTACATCCCGTGGTTAATTGTGTGCGACCACGCGGTGCAGGATTTGGCTCGACGCTCCTCCCCGGCGCTGGGCGGTAGCGGCGCGGCACCCTGTGATGGTGAGGTGGGGCGTGAGTCAGCGCAGACACATGATCGGGCCAACGTTGGCTGCCGTGGCGGGACGTGGGTTGGCTGTGCTGTTCTTCGTGCTTGGGAAGGTTCGCCGCGGTAGGGGTAAGGCGCTGCATACTCGAGGTGAACTCGTGCGGGCGCAGCTACGGCGAAGGGGTGCTCGTCATATCCGCACGCGCGTGGACTGGCTGGACGCGCCCGGCGTCGACGATGTCCTGGTGAGACTGTCCCGTTCGATCGGGCTTCCGAGTCCACTGCCCGATGTTCTCGGGCTCGCGATGCGAATCGCGGTTGGTCCCGACCGGCACGGCGACGTGCTGCTCGCCACTACGGGAACCGGAGTCGCGGGCCGGTTTCTTCTTCGGCCCGCCCGCGACATGCGGAAGACGGCCTACTCTTCGCTGTTTCCTTATCGAACGGTCACTGGGCCGCTCCTTCTGGCCGCGTTCCCCAGTTCGGCCCAGTTCGGGCAATTCGATCTCGCCTGGGCACGACCCACTGGCTCCTGGGTGGTCTTCGGCACGCTAGAACTGTTGGACGCACCAGGCGGCGCCTCGGACGCCGCGGTGTCATTCGACCCCGTCCTCAACGTCATCCCGGGCCTGGAACCTTACGATTGGTCACTCCAACTGCGCGAGTTCTCCTACGCGGCCGCACGACGCTCTCGCGCTCTATGAACGTCGTCCATGCCGCGTTACCACTAATGCCACCGGTTGATTGAGTGAATCGTGATCACTGCAGACGAGGAGCGGCCTACGCGCTACTTAGGCTGTCGAAACCCCGGCGGTCAGTGTGCCACCGGGGTTGCGGCGATCTTTACCTCTCACTGCTCAGCGAGCCGCCCAAAGGCCTTCGAAAGCTCCTCGCCATTCATCACCGGGATGAAGTTGAGTTCCGCGCTGAGGCGCTGATACAAGGGTTCGCTGAATACCGGAATGTCTGACGCATCGGTGAAGTCGACGACCATGAACATGCCGCGCTTACCCTCGACCGGACAGAAGTACATCGCCTCCGGATGCCACCTCTCCGTCGTTTCCTGGATCACCTTCTCCACGGTGCCATCTCGTACT
>DASQEH010000152.1:0-6297 GCA_035633755.1 Nocardioidaceae bacterium
GGCGCGACGGTGGACAAGGCGTTCGTCCAGGACCAGCGCGGCGACGTTGCGGACGTGTCGTCGCTCATCAGGTCGCTGCACTCACAGTCCATCCCCGTCCACAACGCTGCCGAGGCCGGCGCCGGCTCGTGGCCGTACCCCGTCGGCCACCTCATGACGGCCATCCGACTCGGCTACGCCGTCCTCGACCGGGCAGCGCTACCGCGCACAGGGCCGTCGCCGGCGCAGCCGCCGAGCGGCACCCCGACACTGCCACTGGCCAACCCCTGACCCAGCCGGGCAGGCCACTGGCCGATGCGTCCGCAGGTGCGCCCGGATGAGGGCTGACCGAACCGCAGCGAGCATCTGAGACGACGGCGTTGCAGCCCAGCGGTTGGCTGCGGCGCCTGTAGCCGAGCACTTCGGAGTGCGGCGTTGCAGCCGAGCGGTCGAGGTGCGGCGTTGCAGCCGAGCGGTCGAGCTGCGGCGCTGCAGCCGAGCCGTTGCGGAGCGGCGCACTACCGTCTGGCTGTGTCTGCAGACCAGTACGGTGCCGACGTTCTCTCGGAGGACTGGCGAGCCCCACGTCGAGGCAGGTCCCGTGACGTTGCGGCCGTTGCCGGCCTGGTGGTGGAGGAGGTGACGACCGACTGGTGCGGTGAGATCGTCCGCGTCGACCGTGACCTGGACTGCGTCGAGCTGGAGGACCGGCGTGGGCGGCGCCGCAGCTTTCCGCTCGGCCCGGGGTTCCTCCTCGAGGGGGCACCGGTTGTCCTGACCGCACCGCCACGCACCGCCCCGACGCCCAAGACCCGTACCGCCTCGGGATCGCTGCCCCCGGCGGTGACGTCGGCAAGGGTGGCCCGGGCGAGCCGAATCTTCGTCGAGGGTCGCCACGATGCCGAGCTGGTCGAGAAGGTGTGGGGTGACGACCTTCGCGCTGAGGGGGTCGTGGTCGAGTACCTCGGCGGGGTCGACGACCTGGCCGAGCAGCTGGCTGCGTTCAGGCCGAGCCGCGAGCGCCGAGCGGGTGTCCTGGTCGACCACCTCATCGCCGGGTCCAAAGAGAGCCGTATTGCGTCCGCCGTCACCAAGGATGCCGGCGGGGCTGTGCTTGTCGTCGGACATCCCTTCGTCGACATCTGGCAGGCGGTGCGACCAGAGCGCCTCGGGATGGAGCGTTGGCCGACGGTGCCACGGTCCATGTCATGGAAGCACGGCGTCTGTCAGCAGCTCGGCTGGCCCCATCGCGACCAAGCCGATATCGCCCGGGCGTGGCAGCGCATCCTGGCGTGCGTGACGACGTACGCCGACCTGGAACCCGCGCTTCTGGGGCGGGTCGAGGAGCTGATCGACTTCGTCACCGACCCCGGCTGACGACCGGTCGCCGGAGCTTCGCCGACGTGCTGCAGCGTTAGAATGAGGTGACCACCGACCGAGGAGCCTCATGTCCTACCCTTCCACTCCCCCACCCCTTCCGGGTAGCGCCGGGTCGAACGGTGGCGCTGTCTCCAGCCCTGACCGGACGTGGGCGGCTGCTGCTCACATCGGAAGCCTGGTCGCTGCCTTCGTCGCGATGGGTTTCCTTGCGCCGCTCATCGTTCTGCTCGCCAGAGGCAACGAATCGCCCTACGTCCGTCGCCACGCCGTCGAGTCGCTGAACTTCCAGATCTCGCTGCTCATCTACATCGCGGTCGCCTTCGTTGCGGTGCTGTTCACGCTGGGGATCGCCTTCCTCGTCGTGCTCCCGATCGGTGCCGTCGTGGCCTTGTTCGCGCTGATCGCGATCATCATGGCGACGACGGCGGCCAACCGCGGCGACGACTTCCGCTACCCGCTCTGCATCCGCCTGGTGTCCTGACGACCGGATCCGGCCGGGCTCACACCGAGGACACGGCGGCGCCGACGCCACGGATCACCGTGCGCGATCCAGCCTGAAGGTCACCAGATAGGGGCGGTGGTCGCTGCCGGAGTACCGCAGGATCGCATGCCGGATCGGCGTGATATCGGGATCGACAGTGTGCGCCACGTAGTCGATCAGCCGCGTACGGCGAGTGCCCATCTTCGGCATGCCCAGCCAGCGGTAGGAAGCGTGCACGCCCATCTCTTGGAAGACCCGGAACGGGAATCGCTCGTCGCGGACCTCGACATCGGAGCGATAGTTGACGTTGAAGTCGCCGCAGACAAGCACGATCTGGCCGGCGCGAACCCGAGACGTCACCATGTCGGTCAGCACGCGCATGAGCGCCGCGAAGACGGCAAGCCGACGAGGGTGGTTCTCGTTCGGGTGACCCTTTCTCTCGATGGTGGCGACAGCGTGCGTGTTGAGGATGGCGATCGGCTGCCGGGAGGCTCGATGACGAACCAGGATCCAGGTGACGGTCTTCTCGGCGACGTCATTGCCGCCGGCTCCCTTCTCGACGATCTGAGGGTCGGAGACATGGCGGAACCCTTTGTGGACCAGGCGGAGCTTGGCGCTGTTGTACAGAATCGGTGTCTCTCGCCGTCCACCGGGCTTACCCGCTGTGAAACCCGGCCGATGCGTACGCCAGGGGTGTGGGAGGTTGCGCAACGCTTGTCCGTGACCGTTCATCTCCTGCAGGCAGATCACGTCGACACCTATTCGAATGAGCTTGAGGATGTCGGCCCGGATCGCCTTGGTGCGACGTCGGTGCAAGACGTTGAGGGTGCATACAGTGAGGGTCAGGTCCGGCATCGCCTACCATTTCGCCGCAATGGCCCCCGTCAATCGCAGGACTCTATTGAGTAATCGCCCAGGGGGCTAGTGCGACCACGCCGGGTGGTCGAACCGTGACGATGCGCCCATAACGGCCTCGGTGCGGGTGGAGGACGCGTCGCCTTGAACGAGACGCGCGACCCTCCCGAGGCGGCACTGCGCGACTGGGTTCACTCAGGCGACGAGCTCGCGGACCACGGCGTCGGCCATCAAGCGACGAGTTCGCGGACCACGGCGTCGGCCATCAGGCGGCCCTGCCGCGTCAGGACCAGCGACTGCGGCCGGACGCGTTGCCCTGCACCGCCGGACGACCCGTTCCGCGGAGCTACGACGAGGCCACGCGAAACCAGCCCCGCGACCGCTCTGTGTCCCGCCGGGTCCAGTGCGTCCAGGGACAATCCGGACGACAGCCGAGTCTCCAGCAGCACGCGTTCCGTTCGGCGTGTCTCGTCGTCCAGCACCTCGCGCCCCGCGGCGGGACTGTGGCCGTCGGTGAGGCGAGCGGCGTAGGCGGCTGGGTGCTTGACGTTCCACCAGCGCACCCCGCCGACGTGCGAATGCGCTCCAGGGCCGATGCCCCACCAGTCGGCGCCGCGCCAGTAGTGGAGGTTGTGTCGGCAGGCCGCGCCGGTCCGAGCCCAGTTCGACACCTCGTACCACTCGAAACCGGCCGCCTCCAGCATGGCGTCCGCACGTTCGTACTTGTCGGCGGCGTCGTCGTCGTCGGTGGCGGCCACGTCACCGCGCCTCACCTGACGAGCCAGCGCCGTCCCCTCTTCCACGACCAGTGCGTAGGCGCTGACATGGTCCGGCTGCAGGGCGATCGCCGCGTCGACGCTTTGCTCCCAGTCCGCCAGCGACTCACCCGGAGTGCCGTAGATGAGGTCGACGCTCACCGAGTCGAAGCCACTCTCCCGGGCATCGGACACGACGCGCGGCACCCGAGCGGGATCGTGCGTACGGTCCAGCACCGCCAGCACGTGAGGCTGCACCGACTGCACCCCGAAGGAGATGCGGTTGATGCCTCCCGCGCGCAGCTGGTCCAAGTCGCGTCGGGTGACGCTGTCGGGGTTGGACTCGGTCGTGATCTCCGCGTTCGGCGCCAACCCGAACTCGCTGCGAACCGCAGCCAGGATTGAGATCAGGTGGTCGGGCGGCAGGAGCGTCGGGGTCCCTCCGCCGAAGAAGACGGTGTCGACGGGCAGGTTGACGTCGCCGAGGACGCGTCGAGCCAGTCGGATCTCCGAGATCGCAGCGGCCGCGTAGGTCGTCCGAGAGGCACCCGGCTGCGCCCCGAGCTCCGAGGCGGTGTACGTGTTGAAGTCGCAGTACCCGCACCGCACGCGGCAGAAGGGCACGTGGATGTAGACGCCGAACGGGGTGCGACCGAGTCCCGCCAGCGCGTGGGCGGGCAGAGATCCGTCCAGTGGCGGAGTGTCTCCGTCCGGGAGCGTGGACGGCATCTCAGGCGTAGAGAGCGTCGAGATCGCCCGCGAACTGCTTCTCCACCACCTTGCGCTTCACTTTCAGGCTGGGGGTGAGCTCGCCGGTCTCCACGGACAGGTCGCGGTCGAGCACCACGAACTTCTTGATCGTCTCCCACCCGTTCAGCTTCGCGTTGACCTCGTCGACGTAGCCCTGCACCATGGCCTGCGCCTGCGGTGAGGTCACGATCTCGGAGTACGACCGCCCTGCCAGCCCCTGTCCGGCGGCCCACTGCTCGATGGCGTCGGGGTCCAAGGTGATGAGAGCCGAGACGAAGTTGCGCTCGTTGCCGTGGACGAGGATCTGGCTCACGTACGGGCAGACCGTCTTGAACTGACCCTCGATGATCTGAGGAGCGACGTACTTGCCGCCCGACGTCTTGAAGACGTCCTTCTTGCGGTCGGTGATCCGGACGAAGCCTTCGGAGTCGATCTCTCCGACGTCGCCGGTGTGGAACCAGCCGTCCTGCAGCGCATCATCGCCCACGTCGGCGTTGTGGTAGCCGGTCATGACGCCCGGACCCTTGATGAGGAGCTCACCGTCGGGGGCACACCGGATCTCACTGCCCTGGAACACCTGCCCCACCGTGCCGAACTTGTAGTGCGTCGGGAGGTTCAGACACGTGCCGGCTGACGTCTCGGTCAGCCCGTAGCCTTCGAGCACCAACAACCCGGCGGCATGGAACCAGGCCGCCAGGTCACGGTTCAGCGCCGCCGCGCCCGAGACGAAGAACCGGATGCGCCCGCCGAACCTCGCCCTGATCTTCGAGAACACCAGCTTGTCGAACACGGCGTTCTGAGCGGCGAGGGTAGCCGGGATCTTTTCGCCCGCCTGCTCTCGGCGGGTCACCTCGAGCCCCACCGTGAAGGCACGGTCGAAGATCTTCTTCTTGAGGCCGCCCTCGTCCGCCGTGAGCGTGACCACCCGGGCGTGTGCCTTCTCGAAGATCCGTGGTGCAGCCCCCATGAACGTCGGCTTCACGACGGCCAGGTTGTCGATGATCTTGTCGACCCGTCCGTCGACGGCCGTGACGAACCCGATCGCCAGCTGGACCGTCAGCAGCACCTTGCCGAAGACGTGGGCGAGCGGCAGCCACAGGTACTGCACGTCGTCGATGGACAAGATGGCGAGCTCTTCGACCACAACGCCCTCGTAGGTCCAGGCACTGTGCGGCAGCCGGACACCCTTCGGCCTCCCCGTCGTGCCCGAGGTGTAGACGACGGTGGCGAGATGGTCGGGTTGCGTTGCGTCGACGCGTCGGCGTACGACCTCGGGGTCGTCGGCGAGCAGCTGCGCACCCCGGCGTTCGAGGTCGTCGAGTCCAAGGACCCAGTCGCCATCGGCCGTCCCGTCGAAGGTGACGACGGTGGTCAGGGCAGGAAGACTGTCGCGCGAGCTGCGCAGCTTCTCGACCTGGATGTCGTCCTCGGCGAAGACGACACGCGACTGGGAGTCGCCGATGATGAAGGCGACGTCCTCCGTGATCGTCGACGGGTACACGGTCGTGGTGGCCGCACCGGCCGACATGATGGCGAGGTCGGCGAGTATCCACTCGAACCGGGTGCTGCACGCGATGGCGACGCGTTCCTCGGGCGCGACCCCGAGGGAGATCAGACCGGCGGCGATCCGCGCCACCCGGTCCGAGGACTCGCGCCAGGTGATCGTTGTCCAGGTGTCTCCGACAGGGAAGCTGTACGCGGGGCGGTCCGGGGTCTTCTCGACGCGGTCGAAGAACATCCGCCCGACCGAGGGAGGACGGCCGGTCAGCAATGCGGTCATGTCCTGCTGGTTCGCCATACTCATGAACGTTAGAGCACGTCCCTTCCCGGCGGTAGAAAAGCCAGGCCGCTCAGATACGGGCGGCATACTTCTCAGCGGCTGCGCGCGGCGCCGGGGCCAGGTCGTCTCCGACGTCGAGCAGCCGAGGCAGCAGTGAGCGTTCGGTGGTCAAGGCGCGGAACATCGTGGTGACGGTGATGTCGTGCGCCGGCCGGTGGACGACCCTTAACTCGTCGCCGACCGTGATCACGCCCGGCTGGATCACTCGCAGGTAAGCCCCCGGTCGCCCCTCGGCGGTGAACTGCTTCAACCACTTG
>DASQEH010000153.1:0-20451 GCA_035633755.1 Nocardioidaceae bacterium
CTAGAGGAGCTCGACGACATCGGGGGTATCGAGAACGCGCTCGTGCCCTACTGCGCGAACAGGCCCGGTGAGGCGTACTGCAGCCTCCAGCCGCGCATCTCGGCTGGAGGGCCCAAGGAAGAGGTGAATGGCTCCTGGCTCCACGACGCGCTCGAGATCAGGACCAGTGAAAGAAACCCGGTCGGTATGCAGGGAGAACGTGACGCGGGCGGCCTCGCCAGGGTCGAGGTCGACACGGCTGAAGCCGACGAGCTGACGGGTCGGACGGGCAACGCTGGCGATGGGATCGCTGAGATACAGCTGAACCACCTCGGCGCCACGGCGGCCGCCGGTGTTCGTCACGGTGCAGCTGACGTCGATCCGGCCGTCGGTACGACACTCGGCGACCGCACCACGGGGGGACTCGACCGAGCTTCCATCGGACCCCGCAACCGCACACCGCAGATCCTGGTAGCTGAACTCGGTGTAGGAAAGCCCGTGGCCGAAGGGAAAGCAGGGACTCGGGTCGGTGGCGCTCGCCCCGTTGAGGTGGCCCAGCGGCGGGCTGAGGTACGTCCCGGGTTGACCGCCGGCCCGAGACGGGATCTGGACAGGTAGCCGGCCTGCGGGGTTTACCCGGCCGCTGAGCACGCCAGCCACGGCACCGGCCCCCTCCTCGCCAGGGAAGAACGCCTGCACCACGGCTGCGAGGCGGTCCACGAAGGCACCGAGCGCATAGGGCCGACCGGTCAGGAGGACGAGAACGACGGGGACGTCGCTGGCGATGAGCGCTTCGAGGAGGTCCGCCTGGACGCCGGGGAGGGTGAGGTCTTCCGCATCGCATCCCTCCCCCGACGTACCGCCACCGAACAGGCCCGAAACGTCCCCGAGCACGGCGATACATACGTCGGCGTCACTCGCGACGGCAACAGCGGGTGCGATGCCCGAGCGGTCATGATCCTGCACCGCACAGCCAGGCGCATAGCTGATGACGGATCCGGGGAACTCATGGCGCAGGCCAGCCAGCAAGGTCGGGACCTCCACACCGACCGGGACGTCCGGGTGCCGGATGCCGACGTGGTTGGGGAACGCGTAACAACCCATCAGCGACAGCACCTCGTCGGCGCACGGTCCGACGACGGCCAGGCGCCGTACGTCGGTGAGCGGGAGCACCGCGCTGGGGTTGCTGAGCAGAACCACGGACTCTTCGGCCAGCACGCGGGCCAGCGCGCGCATGGGAGGCGGGTCAAGGTCGACTGGTTCGTCGCTGCGCAGTGCCTGCGGTGCACTGTCCCAGTCGGCGTCCAGGAGCCCGAGCTCCCCCTTCTGCGTCAGAACGCGTTCCACCGCGCGGTCGACCACTCCCGCGTCGACGCTGCCGTCTCGCACACGATCCAGGAGCGGTGGCCCGTAGCAGCGCACTGTGGGGAGCTCCACGTCAACGCCGGCCGCCAGTGCAGCGCCAGCCGCCTCGCCGGGCGAGCCGGCAACACCGTGGGCGGTCTCCAGGAACGAGACACCGTAGTAGTCAGACACGACGACTCCGCTGAAGCCCCACGCGTCGCGCAGCAGCGCCGTCAGTAGCTCGGCGTCCGCCGCGGGCGGCACCCCGTCCACGGCGGCGTACGAGTGCATGACTGAGCGCGCTCCCCCGTCGCGCAGGGCCATCTCGAACGGCGGCAGGACCACGTCGCGGAGCTCACGCGGACCAAGGCTCACCGGCGCATGGTTGCGGCCGCTGCGCGACGCCGAGTAGCCGGCGAAGTGCTTGAGGGTGGCAACGATGCCGGCGCTCTCCAGCCCCGAGGTGTACGCCGTCCCCAGCACCGACACCAGGTACGGGTCTTCGCTGATGGTCTCCTCGGTCCGGCCCCAGCGGTAGTCCATGGTGACGTCCATGACGGGTGAAAGGCCCTGGTGCACACCCAGGGCACGCATCGATTCGCCTATCCTCGCGGCCATCTCCCGCACCTTCTCGGGGTCGAAGGAGGCTCCCCATGCCAGTGACGTCGGGAACACCGTCGCCTGCCATGCCGTGAAACCGGTCAGACACTCCTCGTGGGCGATGGCAGGAATTCCGAGGCGCGAATTCTCGACCAGCGCCCGTTGAGTCCTGGCCAGTACTTCAGCGCCGGTACGCGGGTCGATCGGAGCGGTCCCGAAGACCCGGGTCAACTGACCCAACCCTGGCGCGGTGAGCTCCTCCCACGGGGGCAGCGGCTCGGAGAACTCGTGCTGCGACGGAGCGACGGCTCCGTCCTCACTCACGCCGACCCAGACGCCCACCAGCTGCGCAAGCTTCTCCTCCATCGTCATGGCAGCCAGCAGCGAAGCGATTCGCTCGGGCAGGGGGCGCGCGGGATCGGCCCAAGGGCGCTCGACCACGGCATCCCCGGCGGACTCTTCGCCAGGTGTCGCAACTGGTGGCTGACCGGACATGCTTACCCCTCAGCGGTAGAAGTTTCGCTCCCAACGGTGGCGAGCCAACGCCTCCCGCTGCTCGGCAGCGAGCGGTTGACCGTCGCTGACGGCGGCGTTTCGCTCAACGTTGCGCACAGTACGCATGCCGGGAATGACGGTGGAGACCTGCGGAGCCGCCAGCACGTATCGCAGCGCCAGCGCAGGGAGCTCGTCGCGCTCGATACCGACGTCGGTGATCAGCGCGTCCACATGCTCCTCGACCTGCTGCTTGCGGTCGCCGCCGAAGTAGTTGTTGCGCCAGTCGCCCTCGGGGAACTCGGTGTCAGCGGTGATCCGCCCGGTCAAACCGCCCTCGTCCAACGCGACGCGAACGATCACGCCCACGCCGTGCTCCTGACACGCGGGCAGCAACGCCTCCTCCGGCTGCTGGTGGAAGATGTTGTAGATGACCTGGACCGAGTCGACGACTCCCGTACGAATCAGCTCCAGCGCGTTCTCCGGCTCGTAGTCGTTGATCGAGATGCCGAAGGCCCCGATCAGCCCCTCGCTCTTCAAGGCGTCGACCGTCTCCAACCAGTCGCCGCGGCCGACCCACTCGTCGCTCCATACGTGGAACTGCACCACGTCGAACGACTCCAGGCCCGACGCACGAAGACTGGTCTGCAGGCTCTCCCTGATGTGGTCGCCCGGGAAGGTCTCCATCGGGTCGACTCCGCTCGGGGCCGGCCACTTGCCGTTCTTGGGCGGCACCTTGGTTGCCACCACCAGGTTCTCGCGGGGGTGGTCACGGACCACCTGTCCTACGATCCGCTCGCTCTCGCCGTACCCACGAGCGGTGTCGATGAAGGTGACGCCCAGTTCGATGGCTCGGTGCAGAGCACGAACTGATTCGTCCTCGTCCGCACCGATCCACGCCGATCCCCCGATCCCCCACGCGCCGTAGCCGATCTCCGAGATGTTCAAGCCGGTCTTGCCGAGCTGCCGGTACTCCACGGTGCCCTCCAGACGTCTCCGCGGCCGCTGATCGCCACGCCATATCCAACAATGGCTGGCCGCCCATCTGCCAAGCCATACCCAATCCGGTGGCCTCGACACCGGCCGTGCCACGTGGGGCTGGTGAAGCGGACCATTCCGCCACGTCGTCAGCCGAACGTCCGTGGCGAGGAATTGTCAACTGATCTTATAGACTTTCATCATGACTACTACCCAGCTGGCGCCTCTCTTCGACGAGTCGGAGGTCGTGCTGCCACCTCCGGCAGAGGGACCCGGCAACTGGTCGGGCGCGTCGTCCGTCGTTCTCGTCGACAACGTGTTCTGGCTCGCGTACCGGGTGAGACGGCCACTGACCGCAGGGCGCGGCGTCGCCACGGTCGTGGCTCGGTCAGACAACGGCCGCGACTTCACAACGGTGGCCGAGCTGCCTCGGGAGAGGTTCGGAGCTGAGTCCTTCGAGCGACCCGCCCTGCTGGCCAAGCCCGATGGCGGCTGGCGGATCTACCTCAGCTGCGCCACACCGCAGACGAAGCACTGGTGGGTCGAAGCGGTCGACGCGCCTACGCCGGCGGAGCTTCCCGACGGAACCCGCCGCATCGTCCTGCCGGGCGACGACCAGCAGGCGTTCAAAGATCCCGTCGTCACGGTCAACACCGCCGGCTGGAAGATGTGGGTCTGTCGGCATCCCCTCGATGAGCCGGGGGCCGAAGATCGAATGACTACCTGGTTCGCGACGAGCCCTGACGGGCTGGAGTGGCGGCTCGAGCGCGAGGTGCTCACCGCCCGACCCGGCTACTGGGACGCCCGAGGAGCACGAGTCACCGCCATCTTGGCGGAGAACCCCTTGCGCGTGCTGTACGACGGACGCGCAACAGCCGAGCAGAACTGGTTCGAGACGACGGGGATGGCGGTTGACGTCGACGGCAGGCTGCAGTCGATCAGCGACCAGCCAGTGGCCAGCTCACCCTTCGGCGACGGCGCGCTGCGCTACGCCAACGCCGTCGCGTTGCCAGGTGGCGGCACTCGCTACTACTTCGAGGCGTCACGCGCCGACGGGTCGCACGACCTGCGAACGGTCCTCGTGCCCTGATTACGACACCGCCTGGGCGGTGTCTCGGCCGGCTACCCGGGCTGCGTAGCCGCCAGCACCGACCTCCGACAACCAGTCCGCGAACGACTGGCCGGTCTGCTCCTCGAGAAGGGCTATGTCGTCACGGAAGTAGTCAATGAGCTGGTGCCGTTGTGCCGGGGTCAAGCGGGGCCGGTAGTCGTCGCTCCTGCGGTGCAGCCTCGACAAGATCGGCTGGGACGCGCGGCGCCAGACATCAGGGGGGAAGGCTGCACCGACCCATGCCCCCGCCCGCAGCAATCGACCGTACTGACGGGTCCGGCGACTGTCGGCGACGTACGGCCGGGTGTTGCCTTTCGGAATACTGCGCACATGCCCCTCGGCGACCCCGAGGAATCGGCAGACGCGGTCAGTCGTCGCCTCAGGATCGTCCACCATCTCCCGGTAGCGCAAGACCATGATCTGGTCATCGGCGAAGTGCTCACGCAGGTGCTTGAGCTGCTGGCCGTACAGGCCCAGCTCGACGTACCGCCAGAACGGCGCCCACCCAGCGTCAACCCTCGTGCGCTCGCGCTCGCACGCCGTCGCTACATCGCCGACCGGTTCCAACCCGTCCACCCACAGATGCATCCAGTTGGAGTAGGCGCGGTCGACCGGATCCCTCAGCACGGCGATGAGCTTGACCTGCGGAATGGAGGCCGCGATGCGGCGGTGCGCCTGCTTGTCGAACAGATAGAAAGGCGTGCTCTCCCCGCAGAGGATGTCGGCGGGCACGTCGGCGAACAGCCGAGCGTAGTCCTGGCGTCGCCAGATCCACTCGCGTCGGCTGTGGGCGTCCCCGGGACCGACGTACAGCGGTGGCGGAGCATCGCCGCACATGAAGTACTTGGGTTCCTTCGGCATACTCAGGGCGAGACCCGGGTGTTGCATCAAAGCAGCGTGCAACGCGGTCGTCCCGGCTTTGGGTGCTCCGATGATGAGGAAGTCGGGAAGCCGCTCGGGTGATGCATCCGGAACTGACATGACGCCGTCCTAAAGTAAGTCTACTGAGTAACATCACTTTACAGGAGGAGCCATCCGCCCGCGCTTGCCACCACCCTCGCGTTCCACCGGCCGCGACGACGTCGTGCCGTTTCGCGATGCCGTGCGTACCTGGTTCGCCATCTCGCTCCAGACGTTCGGCGGGCCGGCCGGACAGATCGCGGTCATGCAGCGAACGCTCGTCGACGAGAAGCGCTGGATCGGCCAGCGGCGCTTCCTCCACGCCCTCAGCTACTGCACGCTGCTACCGGGGCCAGAGGCCCAGCAGTTGGCGATCTATGTGGGCTGGCTGCTCAACGGCGTCCGCGGAGGTCTGGTCGCTGGCATCCTGTTCGTCCTGCCCGGTGTCGTCTCGTTGCTCGCGCTGTCAGCGCTGTACGTCAGCTCCGGGGACTCCACCGTCGTCACCGCGCTGTTCGCGGGACTCGGCGCCGCTGTGCTCGCGATCGTCGTCCAAGCCGTGATCCGTGTCGGAGGGCGAGCACTCGGTCATCCGGCGCTGGTGGGCCTGGCCGTCGCGGCATTCCTGGCCCTGTGGGTACTCGGCATCGCGTTTCCCTATGTGATCGCTGTCGCTGCGGCTGTGGGATGGGCTCTGGGCAGGTGGGCCCCCCACACCATGCGGGCCACGACGCACTCGGGCTCGGCGGCCGAGGCGGCACCCCCGCTGATTCCCGATGACGCGCTGCACCGGGAGCGGCCGAGCCGGGCCCACGCGGCCAAGGTGCTCACCGTGGGGCTGCTCGCCTGGGGAATCCCGGTAGGGCTGGTCCTGGCGACCACCGGCGTGCACAGCGTCTTCAGCGAGCAGAGCCTCTTCTTCTCGGGCGCGGCGCTGGTGACGTTCGGTGGTGCTTACGCCGTCCTCGCCTACGTGGCCCAGCAGGCCGTCGAGGTCTACGGCTGGCTTGCCCCAGGTGAGATGGTCCGCGGCCTGGCACTGGCCGAGACCACGCCAGGACCCCTCGTCATGGTGGTGCAATTCGTGGCCTTCGTAGGCGCCTACCGCGATCCGGGCTCGCTGGACCCCTGGCTGGCCGCGACCCTCGCCGCGCTGCTCACGACCTGGGTGACATTCGTGCCCTGTTTCGTGTTCATCTTCCTCGGCGCCCCGTACGTCGAGCGTCTTCGAGGCAACGCCGGCCTCGCGGCTGCCCTCACCGGCATCACGGCCGCGGTCGTCGGCGTCATCGCCAACCTCGCCATCTACTTCGCGGTGCACACGCTGTTCGGGAGCACCACGACGGCCACCTGGGGTCCGGCACAGCTCACCCTCCCGGAGCTCGCGACGGTTCGTCCTGCGCAGCTCACCATCGCCGTCCTTGCCGCAGGCATGGTCTTCGGCCTGCGCTGGTCGGTGTTACGCACCCTCGGCGTGTGCGCGCTCTTGGGCCTCGTCTTCGCGGCGACACCCCTCTCGCTTGCCTGAGGGCGGCGCAGAGCGATCGTCGCCAGCGACGAGCGCCTCCACGAGCTCCTGGCCGACTGATCGCGGGCTCAGGGACGCATCTCCGCCATAGGAACGGCCCTGCGCTCCTGCCACGACGTGGTGCAGGCCTCGGCGATCCAACTGGCTTCCAGTGCGTCCGCGATGGTGCACGGGGATCGGCGGGCCCTCGCCACCACTTCGGTGAACGCCGCCAGCTCCGCGCGGAACGCGGAGCCGACACGATCCATGAAGAACGTGTGCGGCGTGCTCGCCGGGAAGGTTGCGCCGGGCTCGACAGATCTCAACGGCAACCGGTCCTCGAGCCCCACCGCGATGCTGTCACGGGAGCCGTGCACTTCCATCCTGACGTCGTACCCCCGGGCGTTGTAGCGGCTGTTGGACACCACCACGAGGGTTCCGTCATCGAGAGTCAGCAGGCTGGCGGCCGAGTCGACGTCGCCGACCTCGGTGAAGACCGGGTCGCCGCGGTTGCTGCCGGTGGCGTACACCTCGACCACCTCGCGCCCGGTCACCCACCGGACCGCATCGAAGTCGTGAACGCTGCAGTCGCGAAAGATGCCTCCCGAGACCGCGACGTACGCTGCCGGCGGCGGCGCAGGGTCGAGCGTCGTGGACCGCACCGTGTGCAGCCATCCCAGCTCACCGCTCTCGACTGCGGCGCGGGCGGCGACGAATGCCGCGTCGAAGCGACGTGGGTAGCCGACCTGCACCTCGACGCCGGCGTCCTCCACCCGACGTGCCACCTCGGCGCCCTCGTTCCCGCGCTTGGCGATCGGCTTCTCGCAGAACACCGGAACCCCGGCTTCCACGGCCGCGACCAGCAGCTCGGGATGGCTGTCAGTGGCGGTGGCGACGACGACGCCGTCCACACCGCGGCCCAACATGTCCGCGAAGGTGTCGACAGCCTCGGCCCCGAGGGTGCCGGCGACCTGTGAGGCCAGGCCAGGCACCGCATCGGTGACGACGAGGGACTCGACCTGCGGGAGCTCCGAGAGCGTGCGGGCGTGGAAGGATCCGATCCTTCCCAGGCCAGCGAGTCCGATGCGCATCAGTCCAGTCCTCCCAGAACGTTCTGGTCCCAGTCGATGACGGACCCCGTCACGACGCCACTGCGGTCAGAGAGCAAGTACACGACGAAGTCGGCGAGCTCGTCCACCTGGCCCAGCGATCGGCCTTTCCGCCCGTCACCACCACGGCACCTCCCCGGCGCTGGCTGGCGCTGCGCGCTTCGTAACTGTAGGCGTCCCGGTCGCCGTAGGATCAGCGGCATGCAGCCTCCGCAGCCCGCCTTGCCGGCAGCTGACCGGCAGCGGCCGCGATGGGGCTTGCGCGGGTACTTCGTGCGCTATGCCACCGGCTCCGTCGTGGCGACCGTCTGTAGCCAGGCTGCCTTTCTGTTGCTCTATGGCCCACTACACGCCTCGCCGACCACGGCTACCGTCCTGGGGTGGCTCGCAGGCGCTGTTCCGAACTACTGGCTGAACCGCGCTTGGACCTGGCAGCGCCGAGGTCGGCCGAGCGTGAGCCGGGAGGTCATGCCGTACCTCGCAATCGTGCTCACCACCTTGCTCCTCGCCACGATCGCCACCAACGTCGCCGACACCGTGCTCGCCGAGCGGGTGAGCGACGGTGTCCGGATCGGGCTCGTGAGCGCCACGTTCCTCGCTGTGTACGGCTTCGTCTTCATGCTCAAGTTCCTCCTGCTCGACAGACTGTTCCGTTCGCCCCGATCACCTTCTCGTGCCGAACCGGTCGCTCCCTGACGTCGTCCGAGGAGTCCGGATGACGGACGCTGCCACCGGTATGAGGTAGATCCGCCGCCACCAGCGAATCCGAGCTGACGTGATCCGCTCAGTCGGCCGCTGAGGTGGTCACAGCGGCATCGTCGGCTCTGCCGCCAGTCAGGGCGGCGTAGGCAAGCGCGGCACCGGCAGGGATCAACGCCAACGCGGGGAGCTGATACCGCCAGATGAAGTTCGCCGTGAAGGCGGGCAGGAGGATCAGCCCCATACCGGTCAACGTCGTCAGCGCGCACATCGACCGCAGTCCGGACGTGCGAGCCTTGCGCAGTCCCACGGCGCCAGCCAGCCCCAACAGCAGGCACGCCAGCAGGAGCGGCCCGGTCAGGTAACCGACCCGCTGGTACTGGACCATGGCATCGGCGAAAGGCTGGTTCACCGACAGCTGGCGGCCGCCGTTGTTCGCGTAGGCCGCCATCGTCGGTCCGCTCCCTGCGAAGTCCAGGTATCGACTGAACTGCCACTTCTCGGCGGTATCGAACTCGAAGCGGTCCCCGCGCCACGGGTCGAAGTTGAGAATGAAGTCGCGCAGCGCTGTCCTGAGGTAGTCGCCGGGCTGTGATCGGATCGCCGTCACGGCGAACTCCCGCATCACGTCGCTTTCGCGAGCTCCGGCCGGAACGTTCAGGCTCTTCACGACGGGGTCGTGCCATCCGTACCAGGTCGGATCCAGGCGCTCACCGAGTGGCTCACGAGGGCAAAGGACCCGCTGGTACTCAGGTATTGACAGCTGGGCACAGTCCACGAAGGTCGTGGTCCGCATATAGAGCGACTTCCCGCTGAATTCCGAAAGGGCGTATACGCCGTGCTGCGAGTGATACCACGTCGCGTATACCGCCAGAGGCAGCGAGAACCCCACCACAAGAGCCGCCGCACCAGCCAAGCGTCTGCGCCAGTCCACTCCCACCAGCAGGCAGTAGGCGACGCCGGCCAGGACAAGTGGCTCGCCGACCAACCGCACCAGCACCGCTCCGGCAAGGAGCAGCCCTGCACAGAAGGCGCGCATCGGGGTGGGCCGGCGGTACCAGCACAGCGTTGCCAGGGCCACCACGGTCACGAACTCGAACAGCACGTCGCTGTGCGCTGCGTGCTCCAAGAGCAGATGCAGGGAGTCGAAGAGCACCGGGAACGCCGCCAGAGTCGCCGGCCAACGGCTCACCCCCCATCGGCGCAGCAACGCGTAGAGCAGCGTTGCTGTCGCCAGGCCGATGAGGTGCTGTGCCGTGACGATGAGGAGCACGCTGCGCGCTACCAGGGACAGTGGATAGAGCAGGAACAGGTCGTATCCGGCCGGGCGGCTGGGACTGGCTTCGAAGGTGTCCAGAAATCCTAGGTAGGTCGGACCGTCGCTGAACACGAACCCCGGCGGGAACGCAACGACCACTATGGCGCGCAGGACGAACGCGACCGCCAACGCCACCACGAAGGGCCGGTGGTCAGCCGACTGCGCTCGTGCCCACCACGGCGTCTGAGGCTCCACCGCCGGACCTGCCCGGTGTGCCGGGAACCGGTTGTGTACAAGGGCCGGCGCGCGCTCCCGAGCAGGAGCGGGGCATCCCTCTCGCCACCACGTACCGAACACGACTCGGGCGTACCGTCCCCCGTAGGCGACGTTGCCGCCCTTCTTGGTGCTCCCGGCCGTGCGCAGGTGCATGGTGGCTGGCACCTCGGCGACGCGGTACCCGTGGGAATGCACGCCGAGGAGCAGCTCGGCCGACTGGTACTGCGGCTGGTTGAGGGTCACCTTCGCAGTGACATGGGCGCGCATGGCTCGCAGCCCGAACGAGGTGTCGGTATGCCACTGCCCCGTGAACGCGCTGACGATCCAGGCGAACACATGCACGCCCGCCCTCCGAAAGCGATCGACGGTCTGTTGATGTCCCAGCCGCCGTGATCCGGTGACGAAATCCGCGGAGCCGGCGAGTATCGGCGCCAGAACAGCGGGAAAGTCCGCCGCGTCGTACTGCCCATCGGCGTCGGTCGTGATGATGTACTGCGCCCCATGCTCGCGGGCCACCCGGTAGCCGAGGCGCAGCGCCGCACCCTGACCCCGGTTCCTGGGGCAGGCCACCAGATACGCACGCTCATGCTCACCGACGACCCTTGTTGTGCCGTCGGTGCTCCCGTCGTCCACGACGATCACGTCCACGCGTAGCCGGGCCACGGTCTCGGGAATCTTCGGCAGGACACGGGGAAGCCCGTCGGCTTCGTTGTACGCAGCGATGACGACGGCGACTGGAGCGAGGCGAGGATCTCCGTATCGTTCGGCGAAGGCTGCCAACGCGGCACGGTCGACGTCGTCGAACTGGCGGCGCCCAGCCGACGCGGCGCGCCGGCCCCGCAGGCAAGCGGTGAGCCCCAGCGCTCCGGCGGCGGGGATCAACAGCAATCCAGCCGACTGGATGCTCCAGGCCCGTCCGGCGCTCGCCCGATCAGCCGCCAGCGTGGGGTGACCCACCCTGACGTCCCTGGCATCGTTGCCCGCGGCGGCCGTTGCGAACACCATGACGGCAGGAACCACAGCAGTCAGCAGGCAGACCAGTTGTAGGCCCGATGACTCGGCCCGGCCGAGACCCGCGGCCGCCACCAAGCCTAAGATCAGACAGGCGAACAACAGCCAGGCGGGCGTACTCACACCTGCACCGCGAACACCCGCGATCTCGCTGTGTGCAGCCTCCGAGTACGAGCTCACGTAGAGCGCGACGGCTGCTGTCAGGGCGGCTCCCCCGACCGCGGTTGTTCTCAGCGATGGACCGGCACGCCAGAACAGGGCGAGCAGTGCTGCCGCGACCAACGCGACAAGGAAGGCGGCGGCGAACGGCTCCCGAGACGGGTCCGATGCGTCCCACAGCGCAGGAACCGTGGCCGCGGCGGCCAGCCACCGCCACACCCCCCACCGCACCAACAACAGGTAGACGCAGGTGCCCGCAGCCAGCGCCAGCACGTGCGCCATGAACCTGACCGGTGCGGCCATGGCGTCAGACACCGGCGAAGCGAGGATTCGTAGAGCAACGGCGACGACGAGGACGACCGCGAACACCGCGTGACGGCGGCTTTCGAGCGCGGCTCTGCCGAGCAACGACTGCAACTGCATCTATGGACTGTGGGCCGTCGACCGAGAGCCAGCCGTCGATCGCGAGTCGCCTGTCTCTCGCGGCTGGGCCGGCGACCACGAGGGGTTCGTCGACCCGGCTTCGCCTGTCGGAGAGAAGTCAGCCCACGCGCTGCGTAGGCCGTCGACCAGGCTCACGCTCGGCGCGAACCCACGGCCACGAGCCACCGCGATGTCGACCACGACGGCCGGCATCTCGCCGGGCTTGGGCGGTACCGGCCGCGTCCCGATCGGTCGACCGGTGGCTTCCCGGGCTGCCTGGGTGATCTCGTTCACTGTGTAGGAGCGGCTCCCACCGATGATCACCGGCCCCGACGTCCAGTCCTGCACCGCCATGACGAGGGCCCGGGCCACGTCGCTCACGTGCACGAGGTCTCGACGTTGCTCCCCCGTACCGTAGATCTCTACCTCGCCGGCGCTTGCGGCGGCTCGAAGCAGTCTGGGCACGAAGCTGTCCTTGTGCACCATGCCTGAGCCGTACACGTTGGTGAGCCGGACAGCCGGGCCACGTATGCCGTACGCACCGCTGTAGCCGGACAGCAGCATCTCTGCCGCGGCCTTCGTCGCCCCGTACGGGGTCAGGGGCGCCAGCGGAAGGCTCTCCTTGATCGTGGCCTCCCCGACGTTGCCGACCACGGCATTCGTCGAGGCGAGAACGAAGGTCGTCACGTTACGCAGCCGAGCCAGCTCCAGCAGGCCAGCGGTCATCTCGACGTTGGTCCGGTGCACGTGCCACGGGTTCTCGATCGAGCCGAGCACCGACGTGGCTGCGGCCAGATGCACGATCGCTGAGGTACCAGGGGACACGGCGGCCTCGCGGGCTCCTGGATCGCACAGGTCACCGACCACCATCTCCACCGCAGATGCGCCAGGTGCGTCATCCTCCCCTAGCGGGGTTTGGTCCGCCACGGTGACCGCGTGCCCAGCTGAGAGCAGCTCGGCTACGACATGCCGCCCGATGAAGCCGGAACCTCCGGTCACCAGCACCCGGGAGCCGGTCGGCGCGACGACGTCCGGCCGGCTCGCCGTCACGATCGAAGGCCCGCCGAGTTGGTGGTCTCGCGCCAGTTGACGGTCGGCTCGAGTGCGTCGACGTCCACACGGTCCTTGTATCGCTCCACGATGCCGAACATCGACGTGAGCAGCGTGTCGGACAACAGATGCGGCTGCAGGCCCAGGCTTTCGAGCGCGGTGTGCACGAAGGAGTAGTGGTGGTTCTCCACTTCGACTCGCGGGTTGTCGATGTACTCCGTTCTCACGTTGCCGGGGTAGGTATCGGCCACCAGCTTGGCCATCTCGGTCAGGGAGAAGCTCTCGGTCGCCTGGTTGAAGACGCGGAACTCGCCCGCGTCGGCGGGGCTCTCACAGGCCAGCCGGATGCACTCGACGGTGTCGCGGATATCGATGACCGCACGGGTCTGGGTGCCGCCCCCATACACCAGCAGTGGCCGGTCCAGTACCGCCTGGATCGCGAAGCGGTTCAGCACGGTCCCGAAGACCGCGTCGTAGTCGAACCGGGTGGCCAGGCGGTCGTCGAGCGCCGACTCGGTCGTCATCTGGCCGTAGACGATTCCCTGGTTGAGATCGGTCACCCGCAGTCCCCAGATGCGACAGGCGAACTCGAGGTTGTGGCTGTCGTGCACCTTGGACAGGTGGTAGAACGAGCCTGGACGCTTCGGGTAGAGCATCCGGTCCTTCCGACCCTTATGGGTGACCTCGAGCCACCCCTCCTCGATGTCGATGTTGGGCGTGCCGTACTCGCCCATCGTGCCCAGCTTGACCAGATGGATGTCGCGGTTGATCTCGCCGATCGCGAACATGACGTTCAGGGTGCCGACGACGTTGTTCGTCTGCGTGTACACGGCATGCTTGCGGTCGATCATCGAGTACGGAGCGGCCCGCTGCTCCGCGAAGTGGACGATCGCGTCCGGCTCGAACTCGCGGATCGTCGAATAGGTGAAGTCGGCGTCCATCAGGTCGCCGTGGTAGGCCTTGATCGACTTTCCGGTGACCTCGTGCCACGCCTTCACCCGGGTCTGCAGCGTCTCTATCGGGACCAGGCTGCCCGACCCCAGCTCGTGGTCATACTGCCTGCGCACTGCGTTGTCGAGGATCGCGACCTCATGGTCGCGCCCGGACAGGTACATCGCCGTTGGCCAGCCCAGGTAGCCGTCGCCCCCGAGGACAAGGATTCGCATGTGGAGTAGGCCTTTCGCTCGCGCCACCGCGGAATTGTCACCGACTCAAGCAGCATAGTCGCCACCGCCTGCACACCATGGCTGACAGCGGACAAACAATGCATGTACCGTCACCGGTGCCGAAGTGACCCGGCGTCTCGACGGTCCGACCGATCAGCCCCTGCCGCCACCAGGAAGGTGTCCGTGCCTACACCCTTCGACGACCTGCTTGCGGCCAACGCTGCCTATGCCGACACATTCGCCTTGGCCGGGTTCGACGGCGTCGCTCACCGCGGCATCGCGCTGATCACCTGTATGGACTCGCGTATCGATCCCCTGGCCATGCTCGGCTTGTCGCCGGGCGACGCGAAGATCTTCCGCAACCCCGGAGGGCGTGTCACCAACGCTGCGTTGGAGGCGCTCGTCCTGGGGGTGCATCTGCTTGGCGTGCAGCGCATCCTGGTCGTGCCGCACACGCGCTGCGCGATGGCGATGGCGACCGAGGCCGAGCTTCGCGAGCGCATCTCCGAAGCCAGCGGGCAGGACGCAGCGTGGACGTCATGGAGCGTCGTCCCCGACCAGTCAGCCGCCTTGCGCGACGACGTGGGGCGCGTGCGCTCGCACCCCCTGATTCCGGCATCGGTCCCCGTGGGCGGCTTCCTCTACGACGTCGACACCGGCCGGCTCCAGCAGCTGGTGTGACGACGTCGCCGTCGTACCAGCCAGCCGACCCGCGCCGGCTGGTACGACGGCCGCAGCGCTAGAAGACGCGGATCGCCACCTCGGCCGGGGCTCCCAACAGAGTGTCGATCTCGTCATCAAGCTTGACCAGAGTCAGTGAGGCACCGGCCATGTCCAGCGAGGTGCAGTACTCGTTGACATAGCTTCGGGTGACGGTGATGCCGCGTTCGGCCAGCTGCTGGTGCGCGCGCCGATACAGGATGTACAGCTCGCTGATCGGCGTGCCGCCGAGGCCGTTGATCATCAGGGCAACATTGTCCCCACTCTCGTACGGCAAGTCGCTCACGACCGCCTCGAGCAGCTGGTCGGCGATCGCGTCAGCGTTGGTGAGCTGGCCGCGCTCGCGGCCGGGCTCACCGTGGATGCCGACCCCGATCTCGATCTCGTCCTCGCCGAGCTCGAACAGCGGCGAGCCCTTCGCTGGTGGCGTGCACGCTGTCAGGCCCACGCCCATCGTGCGGGTCACATCGTTGACCTTGCGACCGATGCGGACGAGCTCGTCGAGGTCCGCGCCCTGCTCCGACGCCGCACCGACCGCCTTGATCACGAAGAAGTTCCCGGCGACGCCTCGGCGGCCCACCGTATACGTGGAGTCCTTGACCGCCACGTCGTCGTTGATCATGAGGATCTCGACCTTGATGCCCTCCGACTCAGCCATCTCGCGACCCATGTCGAACGCCATCCGGTCACCGGTGTAGTTGTTCACCAGCAGCAGCACCCCCTTCTCGGATGCCAGCTTCTTGGTGGTCTCGTACACGTAGTCCATCGGCGGCGCGGCGAAGACGTCACCGGGACACGCCGCGTCCAGCATCCCCTTGCCCACCACCATCACGTGCGCCGGCTCATGGCCCGAGCCCGAGCCCTGCACGATGGAGACCTTGTCGTCGCGGGGAGCGTCCGCACGCATGATCAGGTTGTACGCGGGGTCGTAGGTCAGGGTGTCCGGGTTGGCCAGGGCGATGCCTTCGAGCATCTCCGGAACGAACTGTTGCGGGTCGTTGACGAACTTCTTCATGAGTTCTCCTCTGCCTTCCATGCCTCGTGGATGCGCTCGACAATCACGGCCACCGCCATCGCACCGGCGTCGACCGAGCCTTTGCTCCGCTCGCCCGTGTAGGACGCTCGGCCTCTCTTGGCGACCATGTCGCTGGTGGCGTCAGCCGCCTCTCGGGCGGTCGCAGCCGCTGCGGCGAGTACCTGCTCGGCGTCGGCCCCGGACTTCAGCTCGCTCTCGATGCGATCCGTCATCGGAACCAGCGCGTCGAGCAGCGTCTTGTCGCCGACGTCGGACTGACCGCGCGCCTTGATGCCGTCGGTCGCCGCCCGCAACATGGCGACGACTTCCTCCCCGCCGAGTGTGTCGGTGGCACCGGCCGACATGCCGGCCTTCATGAACGCGGTTCCCCAGATCGGACCTGAGGTGCCGCCGATGCGAGAGGTGATGACCATCCCGACACGCTTGAGGAAGGTACCCACGTCGCTGCGGTCCAGGTCGTCCCAGCCCTCTAACAGCTTCTCGAAGCCACGAGCGAGGGAGTACCCGAAGTCCCCGTCACCGACGACGGCGTCCAGGTCACCGAAGTACTTCTCGTTGTCCAGGGCGGTCTGGGCGACCGTACGGACGATGAACTCCACCTGTTCCTGTGCGCTGCCGTTCACGTGGCTCCCTTCGTTGTGATGTTCTCGTGGCTTCTCATGCACTGTCGCCGATGCAGGCCCGGAGGTCGTCGAGCGTGACGTGATGACTGGGGCGGGCGGCGCCACGGCTTGCGAGGACCTCGATCGGCGGCCGGTCGGCATCTCCCAGCTCCGACACGACCAGCACCGCCTCGTCGAAGGACTCCTCGCGCGTGTATCCGTTCACCGTCACCAGGCAAGGCAGCCCGGCACCGGTCGCGGCGAGCAGCCCGTTCCTGGAGTCCTCGACAACGAGTGTGTCCGCCGCATCGAGATCGAGGCGCTCCACGGTCAGCCGGTAGATAGCCGGGTCGGGCTTCTTGGCCGGGACGACGTCACCGGCGAACACGGGTATCTGCTGGGCGGTCGGCGAGCCGACGGCGTGCTCGAGGACGGCTCGCACGGACTCCTCCGCCGACGTCGAGGCGACCGCGACCGTCCAGCCGGCTCCCAACGCCTCACCGATCACCCTGGCGACCCCCGGTCGGGCCGGGATCTGACCGTCGGCTACGAGCTTCTTGAACAGCGCGGTCTTGGTGCGGTGCCAAGAGGCGAGCAGGTCCCTGCGTGCGTCGTCATCGGCCGGGATGCGGGCCGCCTCGACGAAGGCGGGGTCGTCGAACAGACTCGCCATTCGCTCCTTGCCGCCACCGATCTTGAGCTTGGCCGCGTACTCGTCGGTGTCCCACCGCACGGGCAGGTCGTACTGCTCGAAGGTGGCGTTGAACGCTGGCAGATGCCCGTAGCGCTCGGTGTCGGCCAGCACCCCGTCGCAGTCGAAGATCAGTGCTGTCACGCGTCACGTCCCGCCGCATTGCCGAGGAGCCCTGTCCGCAGGGCTGCCCGGAGCTCGAGCGGTGTCACCAGGCCCGCCCCGAGCTGCCGAACATCCGCATGTGCTCTCGAGCCATCTCCACGACTGCCGCCCGCTGATCTCGAAAAAGTGAGGGCGGGTCCCACTTGCCCTTCTCCTCGGCCGCCTTCAAGTGCTCGAGCCCGGACTGCATGTAGGACTCCTTGAGGGCGGTGGAGATGTTCACCTTGGCGCACCCGCGAGCGATCAGGTCCTGGAACTGCTCCTTGGACAGGCCGGTTCCGCCATGCAGAGCCATCGGGATGCCCGTCGCCTCGACCAGATCGCTGACTCGCTGGTGGTCGAGCGTGGGGGCCGCCGTGTACTGCCCGTGAGCATTGCCGATCGCCGGGGCGAAGCAGTCGACGCCGGTTCGGGTGATGAAGTCGACGGCGACCTCGAGGCTCTGCCGCACGGACGCCTCGTCGGACCCGACGTCGTCCTCGACGCCCTGAATGCCCTCGATCTCACCCTCGACGTGGCCGCCGGCGCGGCGGGCCTCGGCGACGACCTCGGTGGTCTGGCGCAGGTTCTCAGCGACGTCGAGTTCGTGCGCGTCGAACAGCACCGAGTTCCACCCGGCCTCCAGGCATTCTGAGATCACCGACCGTTCGGGGCAGTGGTCAAGGTGCAGCGTGACCGGGATCGGAACATCTCGGGCCAATGACGAGAAGATCCCGAAGAGCTGGTGGCGACCATACATCCGGACGGTCTTGACCGACGTCTGCAGGATGACGGGCGCATTCTCCTCGACTGCAGCAGCCAGGACAGCCTCGATCGTGAGGTCGTTGACGACGTTGAACGCGGCGACGCCATAGCGTTCTGACAGCGCGCGGTCGAGCGTCTCCTTCATCGAGACGGTGGGCATATGGCCTCCTCGCATGGATGATCTAGGCGGTGGAACGCCGAGCCCCCGTGCGCGCGCCCGCGGCAGGCGGGCCACGGGTGACGTGAGCGTATTACACCGACATCTATTCGTGCCTCCGAGGGGCGGCTAGCCTAGGCAGACTCGTCGACAGGAGTCCGCTATGGCTATCCCGACCGAGAACGTCGGCTCGTTGCCCCGCCCGATGCGACTCCAGCAAGCAATCGCTGCCTACGACCGGGGTGAGATCACCAAGGAGCAACTGGCCGCAGAGCAGGACGCCGCAGCCAAGGACTCCATCGAGCGCATGGAGGCGACGGGAACCGCGATCGTCTCCGACGGCGAGCAGCGCGCGTCGAGTTTCGCCACCTACCCACTCACCGACACCCTGGCCGGCACCGGCCTCGCTGAGAACCTCGCCGCCGATGGCCAGTACTTCGCCTTCTTCGACGACGGTCACCACCGACAGCTCCCCCGGTTGACCGGCGGCCCCTTCCGCTACAAGACGTATGCCGCCGACCTGCTCGAGCAGTCCAAGCGGTACGCGAGCAAGCCGATGAAGCAGGCGGTGATTGCTCCGTCGATGCTGTACCTGCTGTATCCGCTGAAGGAAGAGCTGGATGGCTACTCACGCCAGCAGTTCCTCGCCGACCTCTGCGACGAGTCCGAGAAGGACATCCGGAAGGCGTTCGCGGCCGGAGCGTCCCGGGTGTCCATCGACTTCACTGAGGGCAGGCTCGCGAAGAAGAAGGACGCGCGCAACCCGTGGACGGGTGAGGACCTCCTGGACACCTTCATCGAGCTCAACAACCGGGTGATCAACCGGTTCACACCCGAGGAGCGTCGCGACATCGGGATTCACACCTGCCCGGGCGGAGACATGGACTCCGTGCACAGCAAGGAGGTGGACTACGCCGAGCTGCTGCCTTCGATGTTCCAGATGAACGTGGGGTACTTCCTCATCCAGCTTGCGAGCGAGGCGAACAAGGAACGCGTCTACACGCTCATCGGTGAGAACCTGAGCAAGGACGCCAACGGCGTGAAACAGGTCGCCTTCGTCGGCGTCATCGACCCGCTTGACCCGACGGTCGAGACCCCGGCGGGTGTACGCGACTCATTGATCACTGCAGCGCGGTACATCCCACCCGACCAGCTCGGGGCCACGGACGACTGTGGGTTCAGCCCCTTCAGCATCGACGAGAAGCCCCGGCACGGCTCACCGGACGTCGCCCGGGACATCGCCTTCGAGAAGATTGCGGCACGTGAGCAGGGGGCGGCCATGGCCTCGGAACGGCTCGGGGTCTAGGAGTTCGGCGCGGTGGCCGGCAGCGGCAGCCGAATCGGGGCGGATGTCAGCGCTGGCCCGCCCGAGGCCTCCAGGATCGTGGTACTGAAGGCCTCCGTGAGCAGCGCCACGCTGAAGTAGTGGCCCTGCGCGCGGTCGGCGCCGAGGTCCTCGACCTGCTGCAGCTGCTGGCGGGTCTCTATTCCTTCTGCGACGACGGACAGGTCCAAGGCGTGGGCCAGGTCAATGACGGATGCGACGATCGCCCGGGTAGCGGGATCAGCGCACATGTCCGCGATGAACTCCCGGTCGATCTTGACGGTGTCGAACGGGAATCGTTTCAGGTAGCCGAGGGACGAGTAGCCGGTGCCGAAGTCGTCGAGCGCCAGCCGGACCCCGAGCCGTTTCAGCTCGCCCAGCACCTCCCGCGCCCGCGGTGCGTCGATGAGCAGGACGCTCTCGGTGATCTCCAGCAGCAGGTGCCCCGGCGCGACACCCGACCGGTCGAGCACCTCCGCCACGGTGTCCACGAACTCCGAACCCATGAGCTGATGCGCCGACACGTTGACAGCCATCTGCTCGACGGCCCCAGCACCGAAGTTCTTCTGCCAGTCCCGAAGCTCGAGACAGGCGGTGTTCAGCGCCCACTTCCCGAGCTCCTCGATCAGACCGGTCCGTTCGGCAATCGGCACGATCACCTCAGGCATCACCCATCCCCGGGCGGGATCCTTCCACCGCAGCAGTGCCTCGACGCCGTGCAGCGTGCTGTCGGCGATCGTGACGATCGGCTGGTACGCGAGACGGAACTCGTTGCGCTGGAGCGCCGACTCGATCCCGCGCTGCAGGACATCGCCACTATCGCTCAGCAGGGCGGTGGCGTCCATGACGCGGTGCTGACCGCCACCCGCGCGTTTCGCGAGATACATCGCGAAGTCGGCGTTGCGCAGCAGCCGCTTGGGGGTGTCGTTGCCGTTCTCGGTGTAGGAGAC
>DASQEH010000154.1:0-3047 GCA_035633755.1 Nocardioidaceae bacterium
CCTTTGACGGCGACGACGGTCACGACTCCGAGATCTTCGTCAAGAGCGTCGACGGTGGCCCTCGCCACCAAGTCACACACAATCGCCAAGTCACCGGCAGCCCCTCATGGTCTCCCAATGGCAATCGGATCGCCTACCTGCAGACCCACGGGAACCGCGTCGACATCTACACCATCAAGGTCAATGGCGAGGAGATACGGCAAGTCACCGACACCAGAATCGAGGAAGACGTCCTCGAATGGGGCCGCCGACCGATGACTCGCTAGCTGTGATGTTCAGTCAAGTTGGTCGACTCGGTGCGACGACACGGTTTGCTGCAGTAGAGGGTGGGAGCGGAATCGGGTGGATTCAACTGGTCGTCGCAGCACCTTGATGACGGAGGTGTAAGTGGGCAGGCCAGCGGATGGCTGCGGGAACTGACGGGGCGCTCGGCGATGAGGTCGCCGGCAGCACAGCACGCAGCTCGGACAAGGAAATGACCTGCTCGATAGGCCTCCGCTAAGGGCGGACCTTGGGTTGTCACTAAGAGTCATGGCATCCATGACAGGCAGGTGCGCCACCCTCTGACCTTCTCGTCTGGCACGCCGCACTTCCTCAGTGCCGCCACATGCTCGGAAGACTCGCAGCTTCTCGGAGAAACAACCTATTACCTGGACCGATATCCAGAATCGAATCGCCTTGCAGTGAACACCGTACCGGACTGTCTCGAGTTTTCTGGGATCGGTTCGCTCCGGCCGGGGCAGTCAAGTGCCGAGTTTCTGCCGAGTCAGCCGGCGGAAGGTCACCGCGTTCGTGTTTAAGTCGAAGTTTGCTCCGCTCATGGCCACGTCTCGAGTCATGAGGACCGCCCACCTGTCGACCGCCGCAGGAGATGGCCTGGGTGAGGTCGAGCCGACCTTGGAGTGGTTGCGATGGCGAAGCAGCACCCGTCTCGACGAGGACGAAGGAGTCCCAACGTCATGCCGGCACGTAGCGCTACTTTTGTCGAAAGCGTGGGTTCACCTCTTAGCTAAGAGGCGGTTGCAGGCTGTAACAGGCGGAGACCGCACCCGGCAGTAGCATGGGCCGCGGCCATCCCCGACTGCTGCTGACATTGCATCCCAGCAGGAGCCGTCGACTTGCTCTGCGCGTTCCTCGCGCGAGAGGAACCAAGGTCTGAGCCGCCCGACCCCTTACTCAGACGCCGGCCGACTGCTTCGAGGCGGTGATCAACCAGACACCACTCTTGAGCAGCACCCCGTCTGCTGTCTGGTGGTGATTCAGCATCGCGCGGAGCGTTGCGATTGCGTCGGCGCGGACATCATCGTCAAGGCCGTCGGTCAAGCTCTTGAATATGCCCATCGTGCGAACGAAGTCGAATGCGTCCTCGGCGTTCGTGCCGAGGAACATGGGCTCGTCGACCGGGGTGAAGACAATGTCGTCGAACCCTGCTCCGGCAAGGCACGCCGAGGTGCCGTCGACGTCGGCGAGTCCGAACGGTCCGGGGGCACCTAACGGTGGAGTGGGAAGATCCCGACCCGCCGCCAACGCCTCACGGAGGGCAACGAGCCACTCGTTCTCCCCGAACTCGCGCCAGGCCAAGATCGCGATGCGGCCCCCGGGGCGCAGTGCCCGGGCGACGTTGCCGAAGGCGGCTTCGCGGTCGGCGAAGAACATCGCGCCGAACGAGCTGATCGCGATGCTGAACGCCTCAAGCTCGAACGGGTGCACTTGGGCGTCAGCCTGCACGAACTGCACATTGGTCAAGCCCTCGGCCGCACTGCGCTCTCGCGCCAGCTCCAGCATGCGTGAAGACAGGTCGACGCCGAGGACAGAGCCGTCCGAGGCTAGCCGGGCCGCCTCGCGAGAGGAGTGTCCCGTGCCGCACCCGATGTCGAGTACGTGGTCCTCCGCCCGAATCGGGTCGGCGTCAAGGAAGCGTTGCCAGATGTCGACGCTGGTGGCGTCGTACCGGTCCGCGTTCTCGGCCCAAACAGCGCCTTCCTCGCCATCCCAGGCCCCGGCCATCTCTACGTTGACGATCTTTGTCACTCCGTCGCTCCTGCCCCTTATCGGCACAGCAGACGCCCGAACGTCGCTAGCCCGCGAGAAGAATCTACCGCTCTCTCAAACATGCGGTGGAGAGGGCTTTTGACGGCCGACCCCCGGCGATACAGACGCTGGGGCGGTTCTCTTGTGGGGCTTAGCGAGAGTGGTCTGGTTCGCATCGAGATCGGCTATCCGGGAGCCATCGACGTCACGCTCCCGGGCTTGTCGCGCGTCGCGGCCAAGGTTGATGAGGACCGCGTAGCGAAGGCCACGGGCATGACAACTCCTCAAGCAACGGCCCGCCATGCGGGGATCGTTGGGGAGGTATGCGCGTCTGGGCACAAGCTGTAGCGACCCGCGAGATCGCGATGCGAAAGGGAGGTGGCTAGTCCCATGTTCGTCATAGTCGGTGAGGCTCTGTCGGACATGGTCCAGGCGGTCCCGGGTGGACCCTTCGTAGCACGTCCCGGTGGTGGCCCGATGAATGTCGCCGTGGGGTTGCGGCGCCTCGGGCACGACACAGCGCTCATGTCGCGCCTGTCCGCAGGTCCGCTGGGCGCGATCATCATGGCCCACATTGCCCGCAACAACCTGCGCATGGACTGGTGCGTGACCACCCCGAAAGGAACTAGCCAAGACCGAGGCAAACACCGCCAATCTAAACGCGGGCTAGTTGCGCGCCTTAATCGACTCGGTTGCCGAGCGTCTGACTCACCGACACGTGCCTGAAAGCGAACTCAAGGGCGAGGCCGTACGCAGCAACTTGCGCCAATCGACCCTCAACGCTTGCTCACCGGACCGCGCTTCCACGCTACTGGCGGAGCGGTCGGGCCAAATTGGTGGTCAGCCGTAGAGTTCGCAGGCGAGATCGATGAGCGCGTCCGTGTGTAGTGGTTTCTGGTCGCGCCACCAGGCGAGCCACACCGGAACAGGCTGCGCGTCCCGTACTGGTCGATAGGTGACTCCGGGCCGCGGATGCTGCCTCGCGGTGGCTTCTGAGGTGTTCCCGATTGCCTGCC
>DASQEH010000155.1:0-9473 GCA_035633755.1 Nocardioidaceae bacterium
CTTGTCAACGACCTCGCCGAGCATTGGGACCAGCCCGACAACGGCCTCTGGGAGATTCGCGGCCCGCAGCGGCACTTCACGCATTCACGGCTGATGGTCTGGGTCGCCTTCGACAGGGCAATCGCCGGCGTGGAGCGGCACGGACTGCCGGGCCCGGTCGAGCGCTGGCGAGAGGTGCGCGACGCGGTTCGAGACGAAGTCCTCGCCAAGGGCTTCAACGTCGAGCGCAACTCATTCGTGCAGCACTACGACACCACCGAGGTGGACGCGTCCCTCCTGCTCATGGGACTTGTCGGCTTCCTGCCCGGCGACGACCCGAAAGTCCTGGGCACGATCGCGGCGGTCGAGACGGACCTGATGCGCAGCGGCCTCGTCCTTCGGTACCGGACCGAGTCCGGCGTCGACGGCCTGCCTGGTGACGAGCACCCGTTCCTGGCGTGCTCCTTCTGGCTCGTGTCGGCGTACGCGGCGGCCGGACAGCTTGACAAGGCTCGCGACTTGATGAGGCGGCTGGTCGACCTCTGCACCGACCTGGGGCTCATGGCTGAGGAGTACGACCCGGTTCATCGTGTCCTCGTCGGCAACTACCCGCAGGCCTTCTCGCACCTCGCGCTGGTGGGGGCGGCGATGGCGTTGGAGTCCGCCGAGTCCGACCACGGCGGTGCCGACACAGCCGCTGCAGACCGCGACGTACCCATAGGTGGAGCCGAGCCTGCCGCGTCGGCTGGTGAGAGCTGAGTCAGGCCTCGGGATAACCGAGCGGAGGAGCCGACACGTCGTCCAGCGCTTCGACGATCTCGTCGGGAAGGGCGACCGACTCGGTTGACAGGGAGGCAGCCAGCTGTGACGCCGTGCGGGCGCCGACCAGGGGTGCGGTCACTCCCGGCTGGTCGCGCACCCACGCCAGCGCCACCTGCAGCGGCGACAGGTCAAGTCCTTCTGCCGCCTTGCAGACTGCCTCGACGATGCGTGCCTCCGCCGGATTGAGGAACTGCCCCACGTACTCGGCGAAGGCCTGCGACGCCCCTCGGGAGTTCGCCGGGACTCCGGCGCGGTACTTGCCGGTGAGCACCCCTCGACCAAGCGGGGACCAGGCCAAGATGCCCAGACCGAGCTGCTGCGCGGCCGGGACGACCTCACGCTCGATGCCGCGTTGCAGAAGTGAGTACTCCATCTGCGTCGAGGCCAGCGGAGTCCGCCCCGGCGCGCTCAGCTGGACAGTGGCCGCCTGGGCCGTCTGCCACCCGGCGTAGTTCGAGATGCCCACGTACCTTGCTCGCCCCGACGTCACAGCGGCGTCGAGAGCCGACAGTGTCTCGTCCACCGGGACGTCGGCGGAGGCGATCTGCACCTGCCACAGATCGACATAGCCGACTCCCAGACGCTGCAGCGACACGTCGAGACTGCGCAGCATCGCGCCTCGGGAGACGTCGTGCACCCACTCGCTCCCCGAGTACGTGATCCCAGCCTTCGTAGCGAGTACGACCTCGTCGCGGCTCACCCCGTCGCGCAGCAGCTGCCCGAGCAGCGTCTCGCTGGCGCCGCGTCCGTAGCCGGAGGCGGTGTCGACCAAGGTCCCGCCCGCGGTGACGAACGCTCGCAGCTGAGCCCCGGCCTCGCGCTCATCGACGTCGGTACCCCACGTCCACGTCCCTAGTCCCAGCCGGCTCACCTTGAGGCCGGTGTTGCCCAGGTAGCGCTGCCTCATGGACGAGCACGATAGTCGACGGCTCCCCGAGGCTGAGTAGGGTCGACCGCGTGAAACTGGGCCTCAGCTTGGGCAACGTCATGGGCAGCTCCGTGCACGAGCAGGTGGCCCTGGCGCAGGCGGCCGAACGGCTCGGATACTCCGTCGTGTGGGCCGCAGAGGCGTACGGCTGCGACGCCCCGACGCTGCTCAGCTACATCGCGGCCAGCACCGAGCGCATCGACATCGGCGCGGCCGTCATGCAGATACCGGCACGCACGCCCGCGATGACGGCCATGACCGCAGCCACGTTGGACCTGCTCAGCGGAGGCCGGTTCCGGCTCGGGCTCGGCGTCTCGGGTCCGCAGGTGTCGGAAGGCTGGCACGGTGTGCGGTTCGACCGCCCGCTGACCCGGACCCGCGAGTACGTCGAGGTCGTCGAAGCCGCTCTGCAACGGCGAGTGGTGCATCACGAGGGCGAGTTCTTCCCGCTCCCGCTGCCGGACGGGCCAGGGAAGGCCTTGCGGCTGAGCGTCCGTCCCGCTCGGGATCGCCTGCCCATCTATCTCGGTGCCGTCGGTCCCCGAAACGTACGCCTTGCGGCCGAGATAGCAGACGGGTGGCTGGCGATCTTCGCGTCGGCCCGCTACGTCACTGACCTGCGTGACGAGGTGACCGCCGGCCGGCGAACCGGGGGCAGCGGAGCGCGACCGTTCGATATCGCTGCCACCGTGCCCGCGGTGCTGGGGGATGACCTCGAGACGTGTGCGGACCAGCTTCGCGGCCATGCCGCGCTCTACCTCGGCGGGATGGGAAGCCGACAGGAGAACTTCTACAACCGGCTGGCTCAGCGGATGGGCTTCGGTGACGCAGCGAAACACGTCCAGGACCTGTTCCTGGACGGCCGCCCCCGGGAGGCTGGCTCAGCCGTCCCGCTCGACTTCATCGACCAGACCTCCCTCATCGGCCCGCCAGGCCGCCTTGCTGAACGGCTGCACGCGTATGCCGCCGCGGGTGTGACAACCTTGTGCATCGCGACCTCCGCACCTGACCTCCAGGCAAGAAAAGACACCCTTCAGCGGGTATCCGAGGTTTTCGAGGGCGCCGGTCTAGCAGACTGAGCGCCGTGAACTTCCTAGAAGCCGTCCTGCTCGGAGTCGTCGAAGGCATTACGGAGTTTCTGCCGGTGTCCAGCACGGGTCACCTGACGATCACCGAGAAGCTGTTGGGGATGTCGATCGACGACCCCCAGGTCACGGCCTTCACGGCGGTCATCCAGATGGGAGCCATCGCCGCCGTCATCGTGTACTTCCGCCGCGACATCTGGGTCATCACCAGCGCCTGGTGTCGTGGCGTGGTCCGACCGGAGGTCCGGGGCACGTTCGACTACCGGATGGGCTGGTACGTCATCGTGGGTTCGATCCCGGTCGTGGTCGTCGCGCTCCTGGGCAGGGACCTGGTGACGGGAGCGCTGCGCAATCTCTGGTGGGTGGCCGGTGCGCTGATTGTCTGGAGCGTGGTCATGGTGGCCGCCGAGCGGGCAGGCCGCCAGGATCGCCATGAGCAGGACCTGACGATGAGAGACGCGATCCTGATCGGGGTCGTCCAGTGCGTGTCGCTCGTCCCCGGGGTGTCGCGGTCGGGTGCCACGATCGCGGCCGGCTTGTTCGTCGGCCTGGACCGGGTGGCGTCCACCCGGATGTCGTTCTTTCTGTCCATCCCAGCGCTCACCGCAGCAGGGATCTACGAGCTCCCCTCCGCGGTTCGTGGCGACATCCCGATCACCAGCACTGTGGTAGCCACCATCGTGAGCTTCGTCGTGGCGTACGCCGCGGTTGCCTGGTTGTTACGGTTCGTCGCCCACCACCCGATCACCTGGTTCGTGGGCTACCGGGTCGCGGTTGGTGCGTTGCTGGTGATCCTCCTCGCGACGGGCACGATCAGCGCTACCTGAGCCCTCGGCTTGGGTGATCTGCGTCCGCCTTCGTGGCGACTCCCCTGAACGGGCGTCACGGGTGACACCGGTCGCTACAGCCACTCCGCCCGCTTGAACGCTCGATAGAGCACGGTGCAGATGACCGCGATGACGACGAGAACCAGGGGATAGCCGAGCCGCCACTCGAGCTCGGGCATGTGCTCGAAGTTCATGCCGTAGATCGCCGCGATGGCCGTCGGCACCGCGGCCATCGCCACCCACGCGGAGATCTTGCGCATGTCGTCGTTCTGCTGCACCGAGACGCGTGCCATCTGCGCCTCATGGGCGCTGGACAGCAAGCCGTCCAGGGCCTCTACCGTCTCCTGGACTCGGATGCAGTGGTCGGCGACGTCGCGGAAGAACGGCGCCGCCTCGGCAGGCAGCCCAGCCACCTGCCGTTGAGCGAGGCGCATCAGGGGGTCACGCAGGGGGACTACGGCCCTGCGGAACTCCGTCAACTCGCGCTTGAGGATGTAGATGCGCTTGGAGACGCTCTGGCGTGACTCCGAGAAGACCGACAGCTCGACCTCGTCGACGTCCTCCTCGAGCGCCGCAGCCACCTCCTCATAGGAGTCCACGACACGGTCGCACACCGAGTGCAGGACGGAGAAGGGTCCGTGCCCGAGTATCTCTGTCTTCTTCTCCAGGTCGTGGCGGGTCAGCCGAAGGTCTGCGCCAGCTCCGTGGCGAACCGTGACGACATAGTTCGGGCCTACGAAGACCGCTATCTCGCCGGACTCAACGGCGTCCTCCTCCTCGACGTACCACAACGTCTTGATCACCATGAACAACGTGCCGCCGTCGTAGCTCTCCAGCTTCGGACGCTGATGCGCCTGCACCGCGTCCTCAACCGCGAGCGTGTGCAACCCGAGCGAGACGGCCACCAGGTCCATCTCGTCCTGACTCGGCTCGTGCAGACCGATCCAGACGAAGTCACCGGGCAGCGAGGCGGTGTCGATGGCCGAGCCGAGGTCCGTGTTGCCCCCGGGCAGGGGCAGGCGGGTGCCTTCTCGGTAGACGGCGCAGTCAACGATCACGTCGTCATTGTGACGCGCTTCGGAGGTGTCGGCTCTAAGGTGAGGCCCGTGGCGTCAGTGTTGCTGGTGAGACATGGCCGTACGGCGGCCAACAGTGGAGGCGTTCTGGCCGGGCGCAGCGCCGGGGTGTTCCTCGACGATGTCGGCGTTGCTCAGGCGCAGGAGACCGCGCAGAGACTGGCCGCCCTGCCTGTCGCCGCGGTCGTATCCAGCCCGCTGGAAAGGTGTCAGCAGACCGCCGAGGCCATTCGCGACGCCGCCAAGAAGCCGGTGGACGTCCAGACCGATGACCGGCTCACTGAGTGCGGGTACGGCGACTGGACCGGCCAGGAGCTGAAGAAGCTTGCCAAGGACCCCATGTGGAAGGTGGTTCAGGGGCACCCGAGCGGGGCCACGTTCCCCGGCGGGGAGTCCCTGCGGCAGATGCAGTCCCGCGCCGTCGAGGCGGTGCGTGACTGGAGCGCCCGGATCGGAGCCGCTCATGGCGACACCGCGATGTGGGTGGCCGTCAGCCACGGTGATGTGATCAAGGCGCTCCTGGCCGACGCGCTCGGTATGCACTTGGACAACTTCCAGCGCATCGTCGTTGACCCCGCCTCGGTGTCGGTCATCTCGTACACGCCGCTGCGTCCGTTCGTCGTCCGGTACAACGAGCACGGAGACCTGAGCGGGTTGGCGCCCCGTGGCCGTCCGCGCCGCTCGACCCGCCGCAAGCCCGCCAGCAGCGACGCGGACGTGGGTGGCGGCGCCGGCTGAGGGCTCACGGGGGGCAGGGCCGGCGCCAGGCAGGGAGATCGTGCTGGCTCGTGAGCTCGCGACGGTCGGCGTCGGGTGCGGCCCACCGATACCCCAGCCTTCCGCGGTGCCTGCCTACCTGACACAGCCCGACGCGTCGGATCCGGCTGCCGACAGGTGGGCCTGTCAGCGGCGTCGTACGCTTTCCTCATGGCTATGGTCGTCCACAATTTCGAGAAACCGGATCGGTTCGTCGCGGGAACGGTGGGTCAGCCAGGACAGCGCACATTCTTCCTCCAGGCCAAAGACGGACCTCGCGTGACCAGCGTTGCGCTCGAGAAGCAGCAGGTGGCCGTGCTCGCGGAGCGGCTCGACCTGCTGCTCGACGAGGCCCTGCGCCGAAGCGGTGGCGACGCGGCGATCCCGGCGGTGGCCCCAGCCGGGGTTGGGGACGGACGCCCGCTCGACCAGCCGATCGTCGAGGAGTTCAGGGTCGGGACCATCACCCTCAGCTGGGATGCCGAGGAGCGAAACGTCGTCATCGAGCTCTTCCCGGTCACTGACGAGCCGATCACGGAGTCGTCGGACGACGATGAGACGACTGACGCGGACGTTGACGTGGAGATCGAAGCCAGCGAAGTCGTCGTCGTGAAACTCGACGCGGCGTACGCCCGGTCCTTCGTCCGGCGCGCTCAAAGCGTCGTCAACGCCGGGCGGCCACCGTGTCAGTTCTGTGGCAATCCGCTCGACCCAGAAGGACACCTGTGTCCACGCGCCAACGGGTTCAAGCGCATTGTCAACTGACGAGGCAACCACGCTTGATGACGCCGATGTCGAGACGATCCTCAGCGAGGGCTCGCTCGAGCTCACCGGTCGGCTGGTGACGGCGTCGAACGCGTCGTTCTACGGAGAGGTCACTCTCGACGGTGCGACCCTGCCCTGCATCTACAAGCCGGTGCAGGGGGAGCGGCCGCTCTGGGACTTCCCGGACGGGTCGCTGGCCGGGAGAGAGCGAGCCGCTCGAGTGGTCTCAGAGGCCGGTGGCTGGAACGTCGTACCTCCCACCGTGCTCCGCGACGGCCACTTCGGCGAGGGAATGTGCCAACGCTGGATCGAGGTCGATACTGAGCGTGCGCTCGTCGATGTCGTCGACGTCGCCTTCGACGAGGCGGGGTGGGTTGCGGTGCTGGCCGCCGAGGACCACCGCGGGCGTCCGGTCCTGTTGGTGCACAAGGACGATGACCGGCTTCGCGACATGGCCGTCTTCGACGTCGTCATCAACAACGCCGACCGCAAAGGTGGGCACGTCCTTGCCGAACCGTCCGGACAGCTCTGGGGCTGCGACCACGGCGTGTCGTTCCACGAGGACAACAAGCTGCGCACCGTCTTATGGGGGTGGGCTGACGAGCCGTTGCGCAGCAGCGATCGCGACCGGCTCGAGCGCCTGTCGGCCGCGCTCGACGACGGGCTCGACGCGGAGCTGAGCGTCTTCCTCACCGAGGCCGAGCTGGCTGCGCTGCACGATCGGGTCGCCGAGCTCGCGACCGGCGCACGGATGCCGGTGCCCGACGGCTCGTGGCCGGCCATCCCGTGGCCGGCGTTCTGAGCGATCCGGCGGCGACGAACGAACCCTGTGACCACCCGGGACCGCGTACCAGGCCCCGTCCTCGCACCGTTTCGCAGTTAGGCTGACCGCCATGCGAGCCTGGCCCCTGCCGAACCTGACGTCGGCCGTGCAAGAGCAGTTCGGCACCGCGCCGGAACTGCGGCTGTTCGACGCTCGCGTCGGTGCGTTGGTGGCAACCTCGCCCGGGGAGGCGGCCCGTATCTATGTCTGCGGGATCACCCCGTACGACGCGACGCACATGGGGCACGCCGCGACGTACGTGGCATTCGACCTGGCGGTCCGGGCATGGCGGGGGGCCGGCCACCGGGTGCGGTACGTGCAGAACGTCACCGACGTCGACGACCCGCTGCTGGAGCGGGCTCGAGAAACCGGGCAGGATTGGCAGGCGCTGGCGGAGCGGGAGACTCAGCTCTTCCGCGACGACATGGCGGCGTTGGCCGTCATCCCGCCCGACGTCTACGCCGGTGCCGTGGAGACCATCCCCCTCGTGATCGACTCCATCAAGCAACTCCAGCAGCGTGGTGCGGTCTATGACGTCGAGGGGGACCTGTACTTCACGGTCGCAGCCGACCCGGCGTTCGGGCGCGTGTCGCGGCTGGACCGCAGCGCCATGCTCGAGGTGTTCGCCGAGCGCGGGGGAGACCCGGATCGACCGGGGAAGCGCGACCCCCTCGACTGCCTGCTGTGGCAGCAGGAACGCCCCGGTGAACCGAGCTGGGACAGTGAGTTCGGACGCGGTCGGCCGGGCTGGCACGTCGAGTGCGCGGCCATCGCACGTCACCACCTGGGCTCCGCCATCGACGTCTCGGCGGGGGGCTCCGACCTGGCGTTCCCTCACCATGAGATGTCGGCGGCCGAGGCGCAGGTGATCGAGCCGTGTGTTCCGTTCGCGAAGGCGTACGCCCATGCCGGGATGGTGCACCTCGACGGCCACAAGATGTCGAAGTCGCGTGGCAACCTCGTCCTCGTCTCGCGGCTGCGCAGCGACGGCGTCGACCCCCGGGCGATCCGGCTGACCCTGCTCGCTCAGCACTACCGCAGTGACTGGGAGTGGACCGATGGCCTGCTGGCGTCCGGGCAGGCACGGCTGAAGCGATGGTCCGAGGCGGTCTCCACGGGAGGTCCGGATCCCCGGAGCACAGTGGAACAGGTGCGCGACAGCATGGCGTCGGACCTGGATGCTCCTGCGGCGCTGGCCGCCGTGGATGCCTGGGTCGAATCGAGCCAGCCGGTGCAAGGCGGGTCGGGTCGCGTCATCGCCGACGTGGTGGAGTCGTCCCTCGGCGTGACCCTGTAGCTTCCCGGGACGCCGCCCCGTCGTCAGCCGTCGTCGGTGCGACGCTTGAGGTAACGCTCGAACTCTCGGGCAATGGCGTCACCAGAGGCCTCCGGCAGGTCAGCGGTGTCTCGTTCCTCCTCGAGGGAGCGCACGTAGTCCGCCACGTCGGAGTCGTCGCTTGCCAGCTCGTCCACCCCGCGCTCCCAGGCCTTGGCCTCCTCAGGGAGGTTGGCCATGTCGATCGGGACGCCCACGAGATCCTCGAGCTGACCGAGCAGCGCGAGCGTGGCCTTGGGTGCCGGGGCCTGGCCGACGTAGTGAGGCACGGCCGCCCAGTAGGACATGGTCTGCAGGCCGCGCCGGTGCGACGCCTCCTGGATCACGCCGACGATCCCGGTAGGGCCGGCATACCGAGAGGGCTGCAGCCCGAAGCGCTCGGCCAGGTCCGAGTTCGACGAGATCCCGTTGATGGGCACCGGTCGGGTGTGGGGCACGTCGGCAAGCAGCGCGCCGAGCGTCACCATCGTCGTGGCGCCGATGCCGGTGAGGTAGTCGAGCAGCTCCTGACAGAACCCGCGCCAGCGCAGGTTGGGCTCGATGCCGGTGATCAGTACCACGTCGCGGTCGGCGGGGCCTGCCTGGCAGTGCCAGATGCTTGTCGTTCGCCATGACAGCTCGCGCTCACCGTCCGCGTCGAAGCCCACGTACGGCCGGTTGTCCTGGAAGTCGTAGTAGTCCTCGGGGTCGATCGTCGCCAACAGCGTCGCCCGCCAGCCGACGAGGAGGTGAGAGACGGCCTCACTGGCAGCTTCCCCCGCGTCGTTCCACCCCTCGAAGGCGGCGATGACCAGTGCGTTGTCGAAGTGCCCTTCGGCCTCGATGTCGATCACGGCACCAGCCTACGGGGCGGGCCTGACTCGGGTGGACCCTCGCGCCGACGAAGCGCACGGCCACTGCGGGCGCCACTCGAGACACGGAGACGGCCTTGCCGGGGCCTGACCAAACGTTAACGGCTCGTGACATTCGCGTACTGACACGCTGCACGCCCGGGGACTAGTGTTCGTCGCGGTCGTTCCACAACTTTGCCTGAGGAGCCACATGAGTACCAGATCCACCCGTCGGGGCCGCGGCAT
>DASQEH010000156.1:0-2324 GCA_035633755.1 Nocardioidaceae bacterium
CGGCGGCAGTGCTGGTGCTGATGCTGGTCGGCCTCTCAGCGCCTCTTGTGCTTGCCGTTCCTGCACTGCTGCTCGTCACAGCGTTCGTCAGCTGGCTGCTGCATTTGTCGTGGCCGATTCTGCCGACGAAGGGCCGCCTGCTTCGGATCCTGATGGTCGCGCTCGTCCTCGGCTCCACCGTCGCACGAATCACCGGGTGGCTGTAGGTTTCACAGCTCACCCGGTGACCCGCTTCACGGGGCTACGGCTCTGCCCCTCATCTTTTAGTCGGCGTCGCCGGGTTGGCGATCAGGACGTGGCGATCTTCATGAACACGCCGTCGAGATCACCGTGGAACTGGTCGTTGCTGCCGCCGGGGTTGGCCGCCCTGCCACCGATCTTCACGGGGTCGTTGCTGATGGTCTTCCCGCTGTAGACAGTGGTCGACGTGGCTACGGGTACGCCGTCGATCGTCAGCGTGTGGACGATTCCGTTTCGGGAGCAGATGACCCGGTGCCAGGTGCCATCGTCGATGCGCATGGTCGAGGTGACATTCACCTGATTCGCCGCACCCTGGAAGACACAACGCGGCCTGGCAGTGAGCAGGTGCAGCTTCCACTTGCCTCCGGTCGAGCCGGTCGACCCCTTCGCGATGATATTGGGGTCGGCGCCGGCGGGGGTCTGGGCGTTAGTCGCCCGCACTGAGGCTCCGAAGCTGAACGGGCGAGTGCCCGGGTTGAGTGCCGGCGCGTTGGCTACCGTGATGATTCCGCGGCCACAGCCAACGCAAACCCGCGGAAAGCCTGCGGCGCGACCGGGGTTGCCCCTGGGCAGTACGGCCAGCCGACCGCCACCGGACAAGCGCACGATACCGAACCGTCCGTTGCCCGACGCGTCACGTACGCGCGTGCCGAGTTTCAGGTTTTCGCCGAGATCGAATGTGTACCGGAATTTGACGTCGCCTCCGGGAGCAGCAGCGGCTTGGCTCTGAGCATTCATGCTGGCGACCCCTGACGGGACGGCAGCGAATAGGGATGCGACGCCTAACGCGATCGCAAACTTGATCCCACCTCTGTGCGGCAGTCTCATCAGTTTTCTCCTCAGATCAGGGACGTTGTGTCGCAGACATCACGCCGGGCGACCACAACAATTCGAAACAGCGTATGACTCGCTGCACGCCGTGTCAGCGAAACGGCTTAAGTCGTAAGCGTACGGGACAATTCGGGTGAAAGTGAACGAGCAACATCCTTGGCTACGCGGCTCACTGGGGATTGCTCTCGTGGGCTTGGAGCGCGACCGTCCATGGCTGACCGGATCCGGGGGCGCTCGTTACCCGCCAGCGTGAAACCATCGCCGAGTGGCAAGTGAGGCGACACCCGAGTACCTGGTACCGCGCGAAGTGGCGCACACGGTGGTCCTGTCCGTGCCCGACCCCGCGTGGGCGGCGACGTACGAGGTGGAGCAGGCTCGCATCCGCGCAGCGGTGGGTGACGCGCTTGTCGGGGTGCATCACGTCGGATCGACAGCGGTACCTGGTCTGGCTGCCAAGCCGATCATTGACTCCTCCTGCTTGTCCGGGACTCGACCGCTGAGCAGAGGTATGTCCCTGCACTCGAAGATGCGGGGTACGTGTTCTCTTGGGAGCACGTCCAGGACTACGCCGACGCCAAGTCGGCCGTCGTCAGGGAGATCATGGCCAGGGCCGGGGGCTGAGGCGCACGCCCGCTGAGGCCGATGCTACGAAGCAGGGCGCGGGCACCTAGCTCCGCAAGCGATGCACTCGCGCCTGCCCGGCCAGCTCGGCGACCAGCGTTGCTGCGTCGCCGACGTCTCGATGCTGGGCCTTCCACCGCTGGCTGCCCGTCGGCAGGTCGAGGACTACCGTGGCAAGACCCAGCCGACGCTGCAGCAGCCCTTGCTTGGCCGACACGCTCTGCACCCGCGCATACGGCACGTAGGAAGTCGACCGTCGCCAGCGTCCCGCCCGTGTCACGGCCCCGGACGACATAAGAGCCACGTCGAGGAAGCGCCACCCCAAGGGGTCAACGGGACGAGCACCCTTGCCGACGCCGACGTAGTCCAAGGCGCCGAGGGAGGCCCCTGTCACCGCTTCGATGAGAGCGAGCGCCTGAGCCCGGTTGGCGACGGGAATCAGCGAGGCACCATCCGAGAAGTCGGACGAACCCCCCGCGATGTCCAGCTTCACCCGTGCCCATCCGCACCCTCTCCACCAGACAGGCTCGACGAGTCGGACCGCCTGGATCCGGTCCGAGTCCACGGTGCGATTGACTGTCGACAAGAGCCCCGAGCTGATCCGAACGCCGTTGTCAGTTCGGAACAGCCTG
>DASQEH010000157.1:0-2342 GCA_035633755.1 Nocardioidaceae bacterium
GGTTGCCATCTCGGCGCGCGCGAAGCCGAACGGCTCGTAGTCGATGAGGTTGGCGGCGTAGACCCCCTCCTGTCGGAGTACTCGACGCACCTCTTCTACGGCCTCTGTGGTGGCGAGGTGCCACGGAACGCTGACGCCACCGAAGGCGTCCCCCACAACGAGGTCGCGGCTCTCGTCGGTTAAGCGTCGGACGCCCGTTCGTCCGTCCTCGATGCGAACCTCCAACGCAGGTCCACTGTCCAGGCCGAGTCGCGCAGAGTCGATGTCGACGACGCCTGGGTCGATCTCTGAGACCACGCTGCGTGTGTCCGGCCGAGTCGCTGCGAGGTAGCGCGGGAAGGTGAGGCCACCGCCGCCGAGGTGGTAGGCATTCAGCGCCTGGCCCGTATCGAAGCTGCCGTCGACGACCCCGGCGAGAGCCTGCACATACTCGAACTCAAGGTGGGTGGGGTCGTCGAGGTCGACGTACGAGTGCCGCAAGCCGTCGAGCACCAACACCCGGCCACCGGGGCGGTCCGGGTCGCTTCGGACCTCGGCGCAGTGATACTTCGTCTCGGCGTCGCAGCCTCCGGGTGCCACCAGGGCCCCGATGCCACCAAGCAGGAGCAGCGCTAACGGGTGCACCGGCGGTCGACGGCGGACGCCGATCTCGACCGCGACCGCCGCGCCCAAGAGCGAAACCCCGAGTCCGACCATGATGCCGGTGATCGGCACTCGGGAGATGAGCACGAACCCCGTCATCAAGGTGCCGAAGATGGCACCTGTGGTACCGATACCGGAGAACCGACCGACGACGGTGCCCGTCTCGTTGAGGGTGGTGAGCATCAGCTTGGTCACCATCGGGGTGACCGCGGACAGCAGGGCACCAGGAACGCCGATCGTCACGCCAGCCGCCAGCAGGAGAAGCGCGGGGTCACCGACGACGCCAGCCCCGCGGACCACGAGGGGCGTCACGGCCACAGCCGCACCCGAGATCGACAGCAGCGGCGCGATGGCTCGGCGAGGAGCCACCACGTCGGCAGCCCGCCCGCCGAGCCAAGCCCCCAGGGCAATCGCGGCGAGCGCCATGCCGATGACGAGAGTGCTGGTTTCGAGGGTGAGTCCGAGGTAGGGCGCCAACAGCCGGAGGGACGCCAACTCCACCACGAGGACCGCCGCTGATGAACCGAACACCAAAGCCATCGCGGCCCAATTGGCCAAGGCCCCCTGACCGGGAGGTGTCTGCTGGTTCACCCAGTGATCATGACAGGCATGCCCCCGGCAATCTGTGCGCCGCCTACAACCTCGACGAAGACGGCTCCTGCACCCCTGTAATCCCTATCGATCGGCTCCGGCACGCCTCCAGATCCCTATCGGTCGGCCCCCGTACCCCGGCGCTCACCCGGCTCGCTCAGGTCAGGTCCACGTTGCAGGCGCCTCAACGCGCGCCGTACAGGTCATCTCGTGAGGGCATCGTTATAGGCGAGGGCAGCGCTCAGCCAGAAGGACAACGCCTCAGCGCTAGCAATCGACTCGGCAGACACCGTGATCCAACCCGGACCCATGTCGCGGCCGGCTCCCATCTCGGCCTGCGTGGCGCCGAGCTGCTGGGTGAGCTCGCCGTGTCGTTGCGCGTCGACGCGCACAAGGAGATCGCCCTCTTTGAGAGCGCTGACGACCATCTTGTTGTTCACCATGAACGACCGTCCGCCGAACATGGACACTTCGCGGGTTGACGGCTCCTCTGCGAGCAGTGCCCGGAGACGTCCGATCAGGTCGGCTTGCTGGGTCATCGTGCCAGTCTTTCCTACTCTCAGCCTTGGGCCCTGGCCACAGGGCGTCGGCGTTGCGAAGCTCGCTGAGGGTGAACTCGGTCTGGCAGCGACCGACACCGGTCGGGCGCGATCAAGCTACGCCCGCCCGGGTAACCCCCTCGAGGTGTCGTGCGACCTCGTAGTGATCACCCGGACGGGATAGCCACTTCTGCTTGGCTGCGGTCAGCCGCCCTTGACCCGGTAGGCGCAGATGACCGACGGCCGCGGGAAGCGGTTCGTGTGCGGCCAGGTGCTCGAAGGGTTCTCGAACGTCGCGTCGTCAGTCTCGCCCGGGTGCTGCACCGCCACGAAGACCGTCTTGCCGTCTTTGCTGATCAACGGCCCCGTCGCCTCGGCACCGGTCGGCGTCGTGAGGAACTGCTGCACGTGACCTCGCTGCGGTCCCCGGACGGGCACCGCGAAGACCCCGTCGTGGGACCCGAGCGAATTGCCGTCGGTGGCGATCCACAGGTTGCCTGCACCGTCGAAGGGGACGTTGTCAGGGCAGCTGATCGGGCTGACCAGAGCCTTGTCGAAGCCGGCAGTGTA
>DASQEH010000158.1:0-2682 GCA_035633755.1 Nocardioidaceae bacterium
CAACCCGCCGCGCCGGCGCGGCCTCAGCCGCTATCGATGGTCAACTTCATACCCACGTGCGAAGCCTCGAAGCCGAGCCGTTCGTAGAAGCGCCTGGCATCCGCCCTGCTTGCATTCGATGTCAGTTGCACCAGCCGGCACCCCCGTTCGCGTGCCTCGTTGATCGCCCAGCGCAACACCGCCTCGCCCAGGCCGCCGCCGCGCCGGTCGGACCGGACCCGCACGGCCTCAATCTGTGCGCGTTCGGACCCGCGAAGGACGAGGTGCGGCAGGAACGACAGTTGCAGCGTTGCGACGATCTCCCCCTGATCCTCAACAACGACGAGCCGTTGTCGGGAGTCCCTGTCGATGTCCCTGAACGCCCGCAGGTATGACTCGTCAAGGGGTTCCGTCAACACTTCACGAGTCGAACCGAGGTCGTCGTCCGCGTACATCCGCACGAGCACGGCGAGGTCCTCGATGCCGGCGTCACGGAAGGTAAGCACAGTCGCAGCCTAAGGCTCGCTACGGGATTCTCTTCGGCGTCGAACGATCCGATCTTGCGAGAGCCGGCGTCGGCACGGCGTGAGGGGTCAACCGGTTCGGTCGGCGTACTATCCAGCCACCCGGTGACCCGCCGGTTGTGCGGTCCGGGTGCCGCAGCACCCGAGCTTGAGTAGGGAAGTCTTTCCACGGAGGGCCTTATGTCAGACACGCCCCTCGCCGGCGGTGGAGCTTTCGCGCAACAAAGCGTCTCCACCGACACGGCGCGCCTGCTCGCCAACACCACGAAGTCCGCCCCGCAGTACATCGGCAGCGGTCCTCGATGGCTCGTCGCGCTTCTGCCCTGGCTGGCGCTCGAGGCGGGCACCTTCCGGATCAACCGGCTCAAGGTGGCAGCCCCACCACCTCGTTTGGTTGAGGTCAACGACTTGGGCGCGAGCTCAACCGTCTCAGCCAGCTCCTTGCGGGCGGTTCCGGCTCTGCGGCAGCTGGCGGACGACGTCCTCGACGCGGTCGCGGGCGCGTTGACGGTCGAGCAGCACCCCGCAGGGGAGAGCGTGGCGCAGGCCGGCGACGAGCCGCGCTTCTTCGTCGTCGTCTCGGGCAAGATCGAGGCGGTCAACACCGACCCTCACGGCATCACCGTCAGGCGTGCGCTCCTGGGGCCTGGCTCCTACCTTGGCCAAGAGGCATTGGGGAGAGCCCAGTCGGCGACGCCCGCCGTCCGGACCGTAACCCCGGCGACGCTCCTGGTGCTGACGCGGTCGGCCTGGGAGTCGCTCACCGCCGAGGAGCCGGATGCGCGGGAGATGTGCGCGCTGGCCCTGGCGCCGGACCGGCTGGTCAACGCGTTCGGCGAGCGGGAGCTCAACCTGCAGTCCGGCCACCAGGGCGAGGTCGACGTCCCGCACACCTACGTCGACTACGACCATTCGCCGCGCGAGATCGGTCTCAACCTCGTACAGACGGTGCTGCAGGTACACACGCGCGTCACCGACGTCTACAACTCGCCGTACGACCAGCTCGACCAGCAGATGCGCCTGGCCGTCGAAGGCATGAAGGAACGTCAGGAGTGGGACCTGATCAACGACCCACAGACTGGACTGCTGGGCCAGGCGGCGGAGTCGATGCGCATCACCACGCGGCGGGGCGCTCCAACCCCTGACGACCTCGACGAGATGCTGGCGCTGGTGTGGAAGCAGCCGGCGTTCTTCCTAGCCCACCCCCGGGCGATTGCGGCCTTCGGCCGCGAGTGCACCCGCCGCGGGGTGCCGCCGCCGACGGTGCAGATGCACGGCTCGCCGTTCCTCAGCTGGCGAGGCGTCCCCATCGTCCCATCCGACAAGCTGGCATTGCACAGTCACGGCGCGTGCAGCACGACGACCCGCATCCTGCTCATGCGGGTCGGTCAGGAGCGCCAGGGCGTCCTCGGCCTGCACCAACCACAGGTGTCCGGGGCCTCGCAGCTGATCCCGAGCCTGTCGGTGCACCTCATGGGAATCAACCAGCAGGCGATCGCCTCCTACCTGTTGACCCTTTACTCGGCGCTGGCGGTGATGGCTGACGACGCACTCGCGGTGCTCGAGGACGTCGAGGTCGGTCACTACCACGACTATGACTGAGCCGTTTCCGGCGGTGGCGGACATTGCCCGTCGCGCCAACGAGCTCTACCAGGCCACGATCAACCGGGCCGCGCCAGAGGCTGAGGGTCCCCGGCCGCTCACCGACCTCCAGCGCCCCGGCTGGTCGGTCGGTGACATCCACGGCACAGGCGTCCCAGGCGCCGGCCCCCATAACACCGGCTCCTTCAGCATTGTCGACGCGATCGAAGCGCGGGTGCATCGCGGTCCGGTGCGGACTTACCCACTGCTCGAAGCGCCACCGTCCCTGGATGCATCTCAGGACTCGTCCTCGTACTACTTCCTCGACCCGCCTCGCCGGCCAGCCGGTGGGCCACCCGCTTCCGTAGCGGTCGTTGGCGATGCCGTGCAGGCAGCCAGGTCCGACTTTCCGGCGCTGCACCAGCAGGTCAACGGCCGGCCGCTGGTCTGGTTGGATAATGCCGCCACCACGCAGAAGCCGCGGGCGGTCATCGACGCGCTCACGCACTACTACGAACACGACAACAGCAACGTGCATCGTGGAGCGCACACTCTGGCAGCGCGCGCGACCGACGCGTACGAAGGGGCGCGTGCCTCG
>DASQEH010000159.1:0-2984 GCA_035633755.1 Nocardioidaceae bacterium
GTGTACGGCGTGTCCCCGATCACTGCAAAGCTCTGGCTGGCGATCGCCATGGCCTGGACGTTGGAAGCCGTCGGCTCAGTCCCTTCCGCGGTCCTGGTCGACATCACGGTAACGCCTAGGGCGAGCAGGCTCAGCGCACCAATGAGTCGTTTGGCGACGGGCATAGTTCAGTTCCTCCAGAGTCCGCCGGAAGGTGCCGGCAAACCTGACCATAACGGACTTACGGCCAGATATCGAATTCCAGCGCTATCGCAGTAGTCGCGTTACGAGCCGGCCACCGAGCGTCGTCGCCGATCGCAGAAATCGAACGAGTCGAGGAAAGTGCTCGGGCTTGATTCATCGTTACGAGTCTCGCCCACGTGAAGGTGCTCGGGCTTCAAACACCGTTACGAGTCTTGCCACGCTTGCTCGGGACAGCGGAAGGGTCAGCCTCTCGAACCACCTCGGTCGGAACCTGCGGGGGGCGACTTCCTGTGCGCAGCCATTCGTCGACGTACCAAGCGAGGTCGGCCGCAGTGTGATGATGACTCATCGAGGCGTGCAGTAGTTCTTTGACGCGCGGCGAGGCTGCACCGTCGTGCTCAACACTGTCGATAGCATCGCGCGTCTCGTCCACCGACTGCTCCAGAAGCAGAGCCGCATGCGTTGACACCTCCTCGGCGGTGCACTCGTCGAGCGGCGTCGCCTCGTCACGGTTGGTTGGGATGGAGGCAGGCAGCTCAAGTTCGCCGATGGCTGTCGACAGCGTTACTCGATCGCTGGCCGAGGATGTCCGGTCGAGACGTGAATCCGTGCGATCTTTCCTGGCCAGACCACGTGCCTCGTGGGCCGCTTCGTCGTCATGGTCGGTCAGGAAGGAGTCCAAGCTAGCCTTCATGTCGCGCCGGTTGGCGGCAGAATCTCGACGGTTCGCCAGAAAATCTCGGTGCGCCGCCTCGGTCAGCACTTTGTCAACATCGCGCTGCCGGGCCGCAGCAGTTTCACCAGCATTCGCGGCTCTTTCTGGGCGGCGCCCACTCCCGGCACGTTCGCTTCTGGCGACCCTCGAGGCCACCGCCTCGCGCTCCTCGTTGAGGCGGTCACGCTCGTCGGCAAGCCAATCGCGACTCTCTCTGGCGTGGTCAGCGGTTGCTGCGTACGCGTCTCGCCTATCGCTCTCTCGCTCGCGTTCGTCAGCGAGGGCGTCCCGCTGATCTCTGACCTCGTCGGCCAACCGCGCCTCATCATCCCGCGCATCAGCGACGGCTTCCCGGGCAGCGGCGACGACATCTCGAGCGTCGGCGAGGATCTCGCGTGCGTTCCCGTCAACAACACGATCCGTGGCGTCACCGTTGGGAGCGTCTGAGCTGACCATGTAGTGCCTCCATGCGGAATTCGGCCCCTTGAGCGACCGTACCCGCGAGCGCCCGCCAATGCGGCAGAATGCGAAGTGCGCTCCGCACGGCGTTAGTCCTGTGCCGCAGCCCGAAGCAAGCATCCCCGAGCCGCGCTCCCTAGGACGTCAACGCCCGGTTCGAGTTCGATGACGCTGCGATGCAATCCGGGGACGCCAGTTCAAGCCGTGAACTCCGCCTCGATCGCCTTGAGATCGCGTACGGCGTAGCGGTGGTGCTCCCACTCCTCCTCCAGGATCACGTGCAGACACGAGAGGGTGGTCTCCGGGTATCGCGGGTCCCACGGATTCCTGCGCGCCGCTGCCAGCTGGTCCGACGTGACTGTGGAGAGGAAGTCGCGCACCATCGCGACGCGACCCGCCCGCACCTCGAGCACCTCGGCGTACGACGGTGTGGCCTTCGTGAAGGTCGACATGTCCAGGCCGTCGTCCTCGGCGCCGGGGCCTGCTTGACCGATCGGGTGGAACGGCTTCTCTACCTCGAGGACCGCCCTACCCAGCCACGCGTCCGTGGCAAGAACGAGGTGACGCAACGTCTGCGCGAAGGACCACTCACCGCCCACCGACACGTCGACAGTGCCAGCCGGCATCGCCGCGACGCGCTCGAGCGTGGCCCCCCATGTCCGCTCCAGCTGCGCCCAAGCCGAGCGGAGGCCATCCGGATCTGCAGTACGCCTTTCGGCTCGCCCGGGAAAGCGGCGGTTGAGTTCTGCCTCGACGAGGGGGATCACGTCGACGCCGTTGACGAGAAAGGAGCTCTCGCCATTGGAGAGCCACGGTGCGTCGATGTCCGCCCCGGTCACGTCGACCTCGCGCATCACGACGCCGGACAGGTCAGCCCTGACGAACCGAGCACCACGCAGGTCCGCGTTGACGAACTCGGCGCCCTGCAGTTCGTCGGATCGGGTGAAGGTCGCCACGACGGTGACTCTCTCACGCTAGCTGCGCTGCGGTGCTAATAGGCGTGTCACCGGCTCAGTGAGCCTGGACCAGTGAGGACCCGTGCATAGGTTCTCTCGTCCGGGATGTGGTGGATACGGGTACGGTCCCCTCGACCCCGGCGCTGGACGTGCAGTCGGAGTGCGCCCTCTCGGCGCTCCACTCGCGCAACGCAAGCACAGGGATGGGGGACGCGTGGGAGGCCTCGGGGAACGACAACGGGCCATCCTCAAGCTACTGGCCTCGGCGCCCAACCAGGAGTTGGCGCTGTGGGAACTGGTTGAGGCGGACGGCGCCCTGAAGTCCGAGGACTATCACGCCGCCTCACAGCGTGCACGGTCTGCCGTAAGAGCCCTCGAACGCCGCGGGCTGGTGTACACCTACCGCGGCCCTGATCAGCGCCGAAGGCTTGAACCGACGGCCGTCGCAAGCGCGGGCGGGCCATTCGACGCCGTTTACGTCCCTACCTCGACAGCCCGGATATGGCACGGAACGTGGATCCGGCTCGGGTCCGACCCGCGGCTCCACCCCGGAGAGTAGGTCCGAAGAGTCGGCTCCCTTGCCTGCCCTTCTGGCCACCTGACGCCTTCGGTTGTGGGGGTCGGAAACTCACTTGGCTGCCGCTGTCACCAAGGGCAACCTCCGGTGCGCG
>DASQEH010000160.1:0-14355 GCA_035633755.1 Nocardioidaceae bacterium
GGCCTCGCGCCCGGACGCTGTGCACCGCAATGCCGTCGATCGTGGCTCCGCGGGCGCCATCCAAAGCCTCGACGGTCGCATCCGGCATAGCGGGGCGCTTTGCCTCACTGCGTGCGGCCGCGACCATCTCGGCCGTACGGCGCGCCGTCCCGGACGGTGCGTCGACCTTGGTCGGATGATGCATCTCCACAATCTCGACCGACTCGAAGAACCGGGCCGCCTCGGCAGCGAAACGCATCATGAGGACCGCACCGATGGAGAAGTTGGGCACCACCAACACCCCCACCTGGGGGGCGTCGGCCAGCAGCCTCTCCACTGATGCCAGCTTCTGCGCAGTGAAGCCCGACGTTCCCACGACGGCGCTGACCCCGTGGTCGATGCACCACGTCAGGTTGTCCATGACGGCACTCGGAGACGTGAAGTCGACGGCCACGTCGGCCACGTCGAGGACGGACAGGTCGTCGTCGACGTCGACACGGGCCACCAGGTCCAGGTCTTCTGAGGCGTCGATGGCGTCGCAGGCGGCCGACCCCATCTTGCCCCGGGCACCCAGCACACCAACAGCGATCATGCTGGAACTGTAACGGTCACTCACGGAGGCGTTCGCGGCGACAGCTCGGCCGTCGACAGACTTACGAGAGGCGTTTCAAGGCCTTGCCTGGCCCTACCACCGCAAGCGTGGAGGGAGCCGCGAGGACGTCCCTTGCGGCGGCATGCACGTCGTCGAGCGTCACGGCATTGATGCGGTCCAAGGACGCGTCAATGCTGAGCAGCTCGTTGGGGACCAGCTCGGACTTTCCGATCCGGGTCATCCTGGCGCCGGCGTCCTCCAACCCCATCACGAGCGACCCGCGCAGCTGGCCCTGCCCTCGCTGCAGCTCCTCGAGTGTGATGCCGGCCGCGGCGACCTTGTCGAGCTCGTCGCGGCAGATCCCGAGCACGTCGGAGATCTTGCTCGGCATGCAGCCACCAGCGACCGCGAAGTATCCGCTGTCGACGAACTGGCTGGTGAACGAGTAGATCGTGTAGGCCAGTCCGCGACGCTCACGGACCTGCTGGAACAACCGGCTCGAGGTCCCGCCTCCAACGGCGGCGTTGAGGACACCCAACGCGAATCGGCGGGGGTCGTTGCGTGGGTACGACGGCATCCCCAACACGAAGCTGGCTTGTTCGCTCGGGTGCTCGATGAGGCGTGTACCGGAATGCGTGACCGCCGGTTGGGCGGTGGTGCGCACGGGGGCCGGCTGGAGCTGCGGGTCCCCGAGGGCGTTGGCTACCGAGAAGGCCTCCAGCACGCTGCTCACGACACGGTCGTGGTCAACGCTGCCGGCTGCCGCGAAGACGAGTCGGTCTGCGGTGTATCGACGTCGGTAGTAGTTGACGATCTGACGCCGACTCAAAGCGTTGATCGACTCCACGGAGCCGGTGATGACACGCCCCAGGGGCGAGGCGGCCCCGTACAGAGCAGCGACGAACTCGTCGTGCACCACATCGTCGGGGTCGTCGTCGTGCATCGCGATCTCTTCGAGGATGACGCCGCGTTCGCTCTCGACCTCGACCGAGGGGATCAGTGACGACGTCACCATGTCGCAGATGACGTCGGTGGCAAGGGGCAGGTCAGCCTCGAGCACGCGGGCGTGGTAGCAGGTGAACTCCTTGCCGGTGAAGGCGTTGAGCTCGCCTCCGACCGCGTCCAGCTCGGCGGAGATGTCCATCGCCGTACGACGCTGAGTGCCCTTGAAGAGCAAGTGCTCCAGGAAGTGGGTGGCGCCGCCCAGCGAGCGCGACTCATCGCGTGACCCCACGTTGACCCAGAGACCAACGGTCGCCGAGCGGGCGCCAGGCATCGTCTCGGTCAGGACGCGAAGTCCCCCGGGGAGAACGGTGCGGCGGACCGTGGAAGCCACGGACCCGCCGTCACCGCGCTCAGTCAGGAGCGTCTGGGTTGACCCGACGCCTTGTTCGGCGGCGGACACGTACCCCACGGACGATCAGGCGTTGGCGTCGGCGCTGACACCGGCGTCGGCGTCTCCGCTGACTTCGTCCTCGACCACTGGGACCAGCGACAGCTTGCCGCGGTCATCGATCTCGCCGATCTCGACCTGCAGCTTCTGTCCGACCGAGACCACGTCGTCAACGCTTTCCACCCGCTTGCCGCCGGCCAAGGCCCGCAGCTTCGAGATGTGCAGCAAGCCATCCTTGCCTGGGAGAAGGGACACGAAAGCACCGAAGGCCGTCGTCTTCACGACCGTGCCGAGATAGCGCTCGCCGATCTCCGGCATCTGGGGGTTGGCAATCGCATTGATTGTGGCCCGGGCAGCCTCAGCCGCGGCCCCGTTGTCGGCGCCCACGTAGATCGTGCCGTCGTCCTCGATGCTGATCTGCGCGCCCGTGTCATCCTGGATCTGGTTGATGACCTTGCCCTTGGGCCCGATCACCTCACCGATCTTGTCGACGGGGACCTTCATGGTGAGGATCCGCGGTGCCGTCGGCGCCATCTCGTCCGGCGCGTCGATGGCCTCGGACATCACATCGAGGATGGCCATCCGGGCGTCACGGGCCTGCTGCAGCGCAGCACCCAACACGGATGCCGGGATGCCGTCGAGCTTGGTGTCGAGCTGCAGCGCAGTGACGAACTCGCGGGTTCCGGCCACCTTGAAGTCCATGTCGCCGAAGGCATCCTCTGATCCGAGGATGTCGGTCAACGTGACGTACCTCTGCTCGCCATCGACCTCACCGGTGATGAGACCCATGGCGATGCCGGCGACCGGTGCCCTCAGCGGCACACCGGCGTTGTACAGAGCCATGGTCGATGCGCAGACCGACCCCATCGACGTGGACCCGTTGGACCCGAGGGCCTCCGAGACCTGTCGAATCGCGTAAGGGAACTCCTCCCGGGACGGCAGAACGGGCTCCAGTGCGCGTCCCGCCAGCGCACCGTGGCCGATCTCGCGACGCTTGGGCGAGCCGACTCGGCCGGTTTCGCCGGTCGAGTAGGGAGGGAAGTTGTAGTTGTGCATGTAGCGCCGGCTCTTCTCCGGCGACAAGGTGTCGAGCTTCTGCTCGAGCGACAGCATGTTGAGCGTCGTGACGCCGAGGATCTGGGTCTCGCCACGCTCGAAGAGAGCCGAGCCGTGCACGCGGGGCAGGACACCCACTTCGGTGCTCAGGGTCCGGATGTCCGTCAGGCCGCGACCGTCCATGCGAACGTGGTCGCGCAGCGTGCGGTCCCGGACGACCTTCTTGGTGACGGCCCGGAAAGCCGCCCCGATCTCCTTCTCGCGGCCCTCGAACTGAGGCGCGACCTTGTCGAGCACTGCTGCCTTCACAGCGTCGAGGCGGTCCTCGCGCTCGGCCTTGGCGACGATTGCCAGGGCCGGCGCAAGCTCGTCGGCGACGGCGGCCTCGACCGCTGCGTAGACGTCGTCCAGGTAGTCCAAGAAGCGTGGGAACTCGCTGACCGGCTTGGCTGCCACATCAGCCAGCTGTTGCTGCGCCTCGCAGAGCTGCTTGATGAAGGACTTCGACGCCTCGAGGCCCTCGGCCACGACGTCCTCTGTCGGAGGCCGGGCGCCGCCTTGCACCTGCTCCCACGTGGCCAAGGTCGACTCGGCCTCGACCATCATGATCGCCACATCGCCGGATAGGGTGACACGGCCGGCGACGACCATGTCGAAGACGGCGTTCTCGAGCTGACTGTGGTTGGGGAACGCGACCCAGTCGCCGTCGAGCAGGGCGACGCGGACGCCACCGATCGGGCCGCTGAAGGGCAGGCCGGACAGTTGGGTGGACAGTGACGCGGCGTTGATGGCCAGGACGTCGTACGGCGTGTCCGGGTGGAGAGCGAGCACAGTGATGACGACCTGTACCTCGTTGCGCAAGCCGGACACGAAAGATGGGCGCAGCGGCCGGTCGATGAGCCGGCACGTCAAGATGGCGTCCTCGGACGGGCGCCCCTCTCGGCGGAAGAACGAGCCGGGGATGCGGCCGGCGGCATACATCCGCTCTTCGACGTCAACGGTCAGCGGGAAGAAGTCGAAGTGGTCCTTCGGGTGCTTGCCCGCGGTCGTGGCCGAGAGCAGCATGGTCTCGTCGTCGAGGTAGGCCACAGCAGAGCCGGCTGCCTGTCGGGCAAGCTGCCCGGTCTCGAAGCGGATGGTGCGTGTGCCGTGACGACCGTTGTCGATCACGGTTTCTACGGTTTGAGGGTCGGATCCCGACATGGGAGTCCTTTCTTTGCGCGTGACGCCACGCGTTGTATGCGCCGGGGGCGCAGGCTCACGGATGCGGACCGGTCCTGTGACCAGGTGATCCACGAGCGAGCGCATCCGGCCGGTCAGCGCGAAGCTGGACCGACGAGAGCCGGAGCTGACTGTGCTGCGGCCGGTCTTCGATTGGAGCCCGCGGGACGTAGCGAGACGGCGTCTCGCAAGCCCCGAAGACCACTACCGAGGACCGGCGTCCTCGCACGGGCGTCAGCGCCTGACGTCACTGGTGGTCGCGCCCCAACCGGGACGCGTGATGAGTGGTGTGAACGCTATTCAGTTGTGACAGCAGGAAGGGTGGGGCGGTCCTTGCGGAACGGCCCATCCCCCTGATTCGGGGGCGCCCGGCCTGCCGGCAGGGCAGGCGATGCGGCCATCTCTGACGATATGCCGCCGGCCGGGCTCAGCGGCGCAGGCCGAGCCGTTCGATGATGCTTCGGTATCGCGAGATCTCGGTTTGCTGTAGATAGTTCAGCAGGCGACGGCGTTGACCGACCAGCAACAGCAGCCCGCGACGGCTGTGGTGGTCGTGCTTGTGCTCCTTCAGGTGGTTGGTGAGGTCGGAGATGCGCTTGGTGAGCAGCGCTACCTGAACCTCAGGCGACCCGGTGTCACCGCTAGAGGTGCCGTACTCTTCGATGATCGTCTTCTTCGTTGCGGCGTCCAGCGGCACGCGATCTCCTTCAGGGCTTCGGTTGCGCGGCGCGCCGGGGCCTGTTCACCCGGGCACTCTCGATCCGCGGCCGTTACACGGCGTGCTCAGAGTACCAGCGCCCGCGACCTCCACCCAATTTGTCGGTACGGGTGGACCGCTCCACGTCGCTCCTGCCCCGGCGCCCAACGTGATCGTCTCGTCGCTCAGCGACTGGCCCACTGCTGCTCGAACGGACGTCGCCGGCGTCTGGTCCATCGACCTTCAGTCGGGGATCACCGTCGAGTCGCTGATGGGCCGGCATCGGGAGCCACCTCCGGCGGGCGGGCGCTGACAGCCGCAGACGTGCCCGCGCTGCGAGCTGCATCCGGCCTGACGGTGTCGGTCAGGATCGTGCGAGCCTGATCCACGTCGGTCTTCATCTGTGCGACGAGTTCGTCGACCGAGTCGAACTTGACCATGCCTCGCAGTCGCGCGACGAAGAACACCGCGACGGGCACACCGTAGAGCTCGAGATCGGTGCGGTCCAAGACGTACGCCTCAACCCTGCGGTCGGCTCCGTCGAACGTCGGGTTGCTGCCGACCGAGATGGCGGCCGGCCAGTAGGGGGCTTCAGCATCGTCCAGCCGGCGCAGCCAGCCGGCGTAGACACCGTCGACCGGGACGGCCGTACGCGTAATGGAGACCGGGACGTTAGCGGTGGGGTACCCGAGTTCACGGCCCCGTTGGTCACCGCGCACGACATAGCCTTGAAGCGACAAAGGCCGCCCCAGAGCCTCGTTGGCCGCCGCGACATCGCCGTCGGCGATGCACTGACGGATGTACGTGGACGACCACGAACGCCCGGGTGTGCCGTCGAGTGGCAACGCATGGACCGCGACGCCACGCTCGCTGCACAAGGCCTTCAGCAGGTCAACGTCGCCGAGCGCCCGGTTGCCGAAGCGGAAGTTCTCGCCCACCACGACGGCGCTTGCACGCAGTGACCCCAGCAGGATGTCGAGCACGAAGTCCTCCGCTGACACCCGGGCCAGCGCTGGAGTGAATGCCAGCACCAGGGCTGCATCGGCGCCCGCCGTGCCCAGGAGATGCAGCCGCTCGGCCAGCGACGACAGTGCCTGCGGCGCCCGGTCTGGCGCGACGACCGTCAACGGGTGTGGGTCGAACGTCACACACACGACCGGCAGACCGCCGCGTTCGATCGCCGCCTGACGGGCGCACTCGAGGACGTGGCGATGACCGAGATGAACTCCGTCGAAGTTGCCGATCGTCACGACGGTCGGGCCCAGGTCTGCCGGTATGTCGCGGACGTCGTGCCATACCTGCATCGCTGAAGACGCTCCTTGACTTAGTCACGCGCTGTCAGGTCAAACTCTCCCACGGCCGGGCCTAGGCAACATCCTCGACGTCGATACGCACCCTCGACGGCCCGCGTGTGGTCGGAGGTGGCCACCCCCTGACCGAACCAGAATCCATTCGCGCATCCGTGCCCTAGTACTGCCGGACAACGCATGCCGGCCTGACACCACGCCTCCCCCTCGAGCGCACCTACCACAGGGGCCGATTCGTATGGGCTACGACGCGGGTGGTGACAGACGTGGCAACACTGCCAAGATGAGCCACTCATCACGGAAGGACGCGCCTCATGGCCAGCATCACCGTCAAGGTCGGCTCGTCAGTCGGCCTGCACGCCCGTCCGGCCACCACCATTTCCCAGCGGGCTGCCGAGCTGAAGACGCAGGTCACCTTGTCGCTGCCCGGCGGTGAGCCGGTCGAGGCGGACTCCGCGCTGCTGGTCATGACGCTGGGGGCCACTCATGGTGACGAGGTGGTGGTGTCGTCGGACGACGAGGCAGCCGCTCAGATCATTGCCGATCTGGTGGCCGCCGACCTGGACGCCTGAGCCTGCAGCGTCAGTCGTCACGCCGGTGAGAAGACGGCTACCGCCTTGGCGAGGGGTCCCTCCTGGCTGTAGAGCGCGAGGAACCGTCCGTCTGGCCCAAGAAGCGCGACGACGTCCTCCACGTCGGCGTCGGCCTGCGACACACCAGCCGTGACAGCGGCGAGGTCACGCACTTGCCCTGGGATCGCCCGCCCGTTGCGGATCGCGTCGACCATGGTCGCGCCCACGACATACGACGGGAACTGTCGGCGCGCAACCGTGTCGAGGGGGATCACCGGCAGAGCCTCGGGCGACAGGGTTGCCAAGGCCTCGAGTGTGCTCGAGTCCTCGATCGAGTACCCGGCCACGCGTGTGCGCCGCAACGCAGTCAGGTGGCCTCCCACCCCCAGGCGCGCCCCGATATCGCGAGCGAGCGCTCGGACATACGTGCCCGTCGAGCACTCGACACTGACATCCACGTCCACCACGGTGTCAACGCGCCGCAGGGCGACGACGGTCAACGACGCCACGTGGACCTGGCGGGCCGCCAGCTGGACTTCCTCCCCGGCGTGGACACGTGCGTAGGCGCGCCGGCCGTTCACTTTGATGGCCGACACGGAGGAGGGCACCTGCTCCAGGGGTCCGACGAAGTGCTCCACTGCCGATCGGATGGCGCCGTCGTCGAGGTGGCTGGCGTCCGCGGTGTCGAGCGCCTCCCCCTCGGCGTCGTCGGTGACCGTCGACATCCCGAGGCGGATCGTCGCGTCGTACCGCTTCGTCGACCTCGACACATAGCCCATCAGGCGGGTGGCACGACCGATCCCCACGACGAGCACGCCGGTCGCCATCGGATCCAAAGTGCCGGCATGTCCCACCTTGCGTGTCGCGGCGAGACGGCGGCAGCGCGCCACCACGTCATGTGACGTAGAGCCGGCTGGCTTGTCGACGATGAGCAGACCGTCAGGTGCGCCCATCGCCGCTCTCGGAGCCGTCGAGGAGGTCCTCGGCGGCGTCGTCGTCGGGCCGCTTGTAGGGATCAGCCTCACCGGCGTAGCTCGCCTTGGCAGCCGCCGCGGCCACCTCGGCGTCCTCTCGCCGCGCGCGCTCGAGGAGCTCCTCGATGTGAGCCGCTGACTCCGGAAGCGCGTCGAGGATGAACTCGACGGTCGGCGAGTGGCGCATGCCAAGCTGGCGACCCACTTCTGACCGGATCAGGCCCTTGGCGCTCTCGAGGGCGGCTGCGCTAGCAGCACGGTCCTCGTCATCACCAAGGACGGTGTAGAAGACGCTCGCATGTTGGGTGTCACCCGTCACCCGGACCTCGGTGATGGTGACGAACCCGAGCCGGACGTCCTTGATTCGGCGCTCCAGCATCTCTGCGACGATCACGTGAATGCGATCGGCTACCTTGCGAACGCGACCCGAACTCATGGCAGTGCCTTTCTCGTTCTCTGCTCACGTCAGCTGACCGGCCAACGACCGGCGCATCCCACTGAGGCGACAAGCTGGTCGGCCGACTGTTGTGGTGATCCGGGCCACGGTGGCGGGCTTGACCGCATCTGCACAGTCGAGCCCACCACCGCGGCGGCGGATCGTCAACCGCGGGGGATCTCCTGCATCTCGAACGTCTCGATGACATCGCCGATCTTGATGTCGTTGTAGCCACCGAGCGTCAACCCGCACTCGAAACCCTCACGGACCTCGGTTGCATCGTTCTTCTCGCGCTTGAGCGAGGACACGGTGAGGTTGTCGGCGACGACCGTGCCGTCTCGGAGCAGCCGCGCCTTGGCATTGCGGCGCATGAGTCCTGACGTCACCAGACAACCGGCGATGTTCCCGATCCGAGAGGAGCGGAAGACCTCGCGGATCTCTGCCATACCGAGTTGCGCCTCGACGAACTCGGGCTTCAACATGCCCTTGAGCGCCGCCTCGATGTCGTCGATCGCCTGGTAGATCACCGTGTAGTACCGGATGTCGACACCTTCGCGATCGGCCACTTCCGTCGCCTTGCCCTGCGGTCGCACGTTGAACCCGATGATGACGGCGTTGGACGCCGCAGCAAGCATCACATTGGTCTCAGTGATCGCACCGACACCACGGTCGATGACGCGCAGGTTGACATCGTCTCCGACGTCGATCTTGGTCAAGGCGTCCTCGAGGGCCTCGACGGACCCGGACACGTCACCCTTGAGGATGAGCAACAGCTCCTGCGAGACACCTCTTTCCATGCTCGACAGGAAGTCCTCGAGGGTACGGCGACCGGTGCTCTTTGCCAGCATGGCCGCTCGCTCACGAGCATCACGCTTCTCGGCGATCTGGCGCGCCACCCTGTCGTCGGCGACAACGAGGAAGTTGTCTCCAGCACCCGGCACGGCGGTCAGACCCAGCACCATGGCCGGGCGGCTGGGCGTCGCCGAGGTGATGGCGTCACCGTGCTCGTCGAGCATGGCCCGGACCCGACCGTGGGCAGGTCCAGCGACGATCGAGTCACCGACCGACAACGTTCCACGCTGGACGAGGACGGTCGCGACCGGCCCACGGCCACGGTCGAGGTGCGCCTCGACCACGAGACCCTGTGCGTCCTGGTTGGGGTTCGCACGCAGGTCGAGCGCGGCGTCGGCGGTCAAGACGATGGCCTCGAGCAGCTTGTCGATGTTGAGGTTCGACAACGCCGAGACGTCGACGAACATGGTGTCGCCGCCGTACTCCTCAGGCACCAAGCCGTACTCGGTGAGCTGACCGCGCACCTTGGTGGGGTCGGCGCCCTCTTTGTCGATCTTGTTGACCGCGACGACGATGGGGACGTCGGCTGCCTTGGCGTGGTTGAGCGCCTCGATGGTCTGAGGCATCACACCGTCGTCAGCCGCGACCACCAGGACGGCGATGTCGGTGGCTTGCGCGCCGCGCATACGCATCGCGGTGAACGCCTCGTGACCCGGCGTGTCGATGAAGGTGAGGCGGCGTTCAGAACCGTCGACCTCGGTGGCGATCTGGTAGGCACCGATGTGCTGGGTGATGCCGCCAGCCTCCTTGGCCACCACGTTCGCATCGCGGATGGCGTCGAGAAGCTTCGTCTTACCGTGGTCGACGTGGCCCATGACTGTGACGACCGGCGGTCGAGCCTCCAACGCGGCCTCGCCGCCCTCATCCTCACCGAAGTCGATGTTGAACGAGTCGAGCAGTGCCTTGTCCTCGTCCTCCGGGGACACCACCTCGATGTTGTAGTTCATCTCCTCACCGAGGATCTGCAGCGTCTCGTCGTTCACCGACTGTGTGGCGGTGACCATCTCGCCCAGCGCGAACAGCACCTGAACGAGCGACGCCGCGTCGACGCCGACCTTCTCGGCGAAGTCGGTCAGCGACGCACCACGCGACAGCCGTACCGTCTCGCCCTCGCCCTTGCGGACACGGACGCCGCCGATCGAGGGCGCCTGCATCTGCTCGAACTCTTGGCGACGGGCTCGCTTGGACTTGCGCCCACGCCGTGACGGCCCACCCGGGCGTCCGAAGGCGCCCTGGGTCGTGCCGCGACTGTTGCGGTTGCTGCTGGGACGTCCGCTCGCTGCCGGCAGGCCGCTCGGGGCTCCCGGTGCCCCACCGCCTGCGTAGCCTCCACCGGGTCCGCCACGGCTTCCGCCGCGGGCCGGCGCGCCACCGCGGGTGGGTGCTCCACCCCGAGCAGGAGCGCCCGTGGTGCGAGCGGGACCGCCTGGGCCGGACCGCAGTCCGCCTCGGCCGGCGCTGGGCCCAACGCCTGGTGACTGCTTGGGCATCATCGCCGGGTTCGGGCGAGGAGCACCCGGAACACCACCGGGGCGGGTGGACCGAGCCTCAGCTGGCCGGTCAGTGCGCTCGGGGAAGTCACCGCGAGCCGCCGGGGGCCGCGGAGGCATCTGGCCAGGAACGGGCCGCCGGGACTGCTGCATGCCCTGCGTCGGTGAGAACGGGTTGTTGCCGGGGCGGGGTCCCGCCGGCTTCGGCGCCCGCGGGGCGGCGGGGTCGGTCGGCGCAGGCGCAGTCACCGTCGCAGCGGCGCCGTTCGATGCGCCGTTCTCCGACGCAGCCGCGTCCGAGGGGGCAACGGGCGCGCTGGCAGCCACGTCCGGAGTCACCGGAGGTGCGGCCGCAGGCCTCGGCCCCGGTCGGACCCCTGCGCTCACCGAGGAATCCACAGTGACGGCGGCGGGAGCATCGATTGCGGCCGCAGGTGTGGTGACGGCTCCGACATCGTCGGTCGGAACCGCAGGAGCGGCAGACGCGGTGCTGGAGGTCTTCTTGGCTGCCTTCGCCGCGGCACTGGCTTTCCAGGCGTCTCCGTGCAGCTCTTGGAGCCGTCGGGCGACGGGCGCTTCTACGGTCGAGGAGGCCGACTTGACGAACTCCCCCATGTCTTTGAGCGCGTCGAGCACGTTCTTGCTCGGCACTCCGAACTCTTTCGCGAGTTCATGGACTCTGGCTTTAGCCACTTCTCTCCTTCGTGGGCGTCCGAACCCAGGAAGGGCACGAACCGTTAGTGGTCAGGTGTAGTCATCGGTTGAAACTCATCGAGATGTCATGAGCCGCTGCTCCACTCTCTTGCTGGGCGGGCCAGCCGTTCGTGTGCTGGTCCCAGATCCCCGGGTGAGGACTGGGAGCGAGTCGAGATCCACGACCGGATCGCGCTGACGTCCAGCGGGCCTTCGAGGCGCAGGGCCCGAGGAAACGCAGAACGACGATCGGCTAGGTCAAGGCACGCAAGGCTGGGATGCAGGTGCGCACCCCGGCCGGGTCTCCGTGCGTGGACGTCGGGGACAACGGACCGCTGAGGTCCGCTGAGGTCCGCGACGACACGCAGGAGGTTTGATTTCGTCGTCCGCTCCCGGCAACCCACACAGGTGCGCACCGGGCGCGTCGAACTCATCGCCGATAAGTCTACCGCCTCCCCACCCCGGCGAGCGAACACCTGTGATGAGCTCGTTACCAGCGCGCCGATCCTGGCGACGCGATCAGGCGATCGCGTGGCGCCTAGACGGGTGCGGACTCTTGCTCCGTCGGTGGCGCGGGCGGAACGTCGGAGCGGATGTCGATGCGCCAGCCCGTCATCCGCGCGGCCAGCCTCGCGTTCTGGCCCTCCTTGCCGATGGCCAGGGAGAGCTGGAAGTCGGGAACCACGACACGCGCTGAACGGGTGGTCTCGTCGACGATCTCGACGGACGACACCCTCGCAGGGGACAAGGCGTGGGCGATCATCTCCGCGGGGTCCTCCGACCAGTCGACGATATCGATCTTCTCGCCGTGCAGCTCCGTCATCACGTTGCGGACGCGCTGACCCATCGGGCCGATGCACGCTCCCTTGGGGTTGACGCCCGGGGTGGAGGTACGGACTGCAACCTTGGAGCGGTGGCCCGCCTCCCGGGCGATTCCCGCGATCTCCACGGTGCCGTCCGCGATCTCGGGCACCTCCAGGGCGAAGAGCTTCTTGACCAGATTGGGATGCGACCGGGACACCATGACCTGCGGTCCGCGTGGGCCCTTTCGTACGGTCACGACCAGACAGCGCAGGCGTTGGCCGTGCTCATACCGCTCCCCCGGTACTCGCTCGGCGGAGGGCAGGACGGCCTCGACCTTGCCCAGGTCGATGAACACCATGTCGGGGTCTCTGCCCTGCTGCACCACTCCCGACACGACGTCGCCCTCCTTGCCGGAGAACTCGCCGAAGCGGATGTCGTCGTCGGCGTCGCGCAGCCGCTGCAGGATGACCTGCTTGGCGGTCGTGGCCGCGATCCGCCCGAACCCTTCGGGAGTGTCGTCCCACTCGCGCACCACCTCACCGCTCTCGTCGCGCTCCTGGACCAGGACGCTCACGTGCCCCGACTTGCGGTCAAGCTGGACCCGTGCCTCTTCGGCGGCACCCGGGGTGCGCTGGTAGGCGACCAGCAGTGCCTGCTCGATGGCGTCAATGAGCACGTTGAGTGGAATCTCCTTCTCGCGCTCGAGCGAGCGCAAGACAGCCATGTCGATGTCCATGGGTCACTCCTTGTCTTCTCGGCCCGGTGAATCCGCGGGGACCGCCTCGGTAGCCGAGCGCTTCGGCCCATTGCGGCGGCGCGCCGGCTGTCGGGGCTCGGTAGCGGAGCTCGGCCGACTGAACTCGATCTCGATGCGGGCCTTCGCGATGTCGGTGTAGGCCCAGCGCGCTTCAGTGCCGTCGATGGCGAGCGTCGCGGCATCGTCGTCGGCGTCCCGGATCCGTCCGATGAAGGCCATCCCCTCGTGGGGGCTGACCTTGACGAGCCGGTCGACGTTGCGGCGCCAGTGCCGAGGCTGCGTCAGCGGACGGTCGACACCGGGCGACGTCACTTCGAGGGTGTAGGGCATCTCGCCCATGGCGTCGGTGCTGTCAAGGACGGCATTCACGTCGCGGGTGGCATCCGCGATGTCGTCGAGGCAGATCCCGCCGTCCTTGTCGATGACCACCCGCACCATCTTGCGTCGCCCGGCCGAGGAGACCTGGACGTCCTCGAGGTCGAGTCCCATCCGGGCGAGAGGTTCGGTCAACACGTCGAGAAGTGCCCGGCTATTGTCGCGAGCGGTCATCGTGGACCTCCCCGTCATTGTGTTGTGGCGGTACTCCGTCAGCCTACAAGCAGCCTGCCCCGCCTCGCGGCGCCGATGAGGTAGCGTCACCGCGTGAGCCCGTCTCGTGTGCTGAGCCGGCGGCGGTTCCTCTCCGGGACGGCAACTGCGGGCGCGGCGGCCGCACTCGCAGGATGTGCCTCAGCCGCAACCGATCCAGCTGCGAACCCCACGCCCACGTCGTCCGCTGGGGCCAGTGCCGCGTCGCCGGGGGCGGCGGGGCCTGCAACGGATGTGCGTCTCGTCGAGGGCGCCATCGCTCACGAGGCAGCGCTGCTCGTGCTGTACGCGGCGGCGGGCCGGGCCCAGCGTGACCTGAAGCAGTCGCTCGAGCGCCTCGTCGCTCAGCAGGACGAGCACATCGAGGTACTGCGCGCCGCTCTCACGAGCCCCGAACCCCGGCCGCGACCACGCCGGCGCCGACTGAGCGGCAGCCGAGAGGTCGTTCTGGCAAAGGTGCGCGGTGGCGCGGCCGACGCCCAATCCGCCCGTCGCGCAGACGCCCTGGCCGCGCAGTCCGGCCCGCTGGCCCGCCTGCTGGCCTCGATATCGGCCTCGCACGCGGTCGCCGCCTCGCTGGACGCTTGGCAGCCATGAGCGCGGCTCCAGCGCCCATCCCCCAGGACGCGACATCTGCGCTGCAGGAGTGCCTCGCGGCCGAGCACGCGGCTGTCTATGCCTACGGCATGCTCGGCGGCGTGCTGTCGGGCACTGCCGCCCCCAGCGAGACACAGGCCGACGTCGACTCCTCCTACGTCGCGCACCGAGAGCGCCGGGACAGCTTGTCCGACCAGCTCCACCGTCTCGGCGAAGAGCCTGTCCCAGCAGAGCCGAGCTACCGGCCGCCGTTCTCCGTCGCCAGCGAGGCCGACTGCATTCGGCTGGCACGGCAGGTCGAGAAGCGGACGGCTGCGGTATACGCCTACGCCGTTGCGGGCACAACC
>DASQEH010000161.1:0-5303 GCA_035633755.1 Nocardioidaceae bacterium
GTGCCTGGCGCGCACCACGTCATCGCGCAGCGCAGCGGTCACGACATCCCGCGGTCACAACCTCGTCTGGTCCTCCGCGAGATCCGCAACGTTGTGCGGGCCGTGCGGCATGGTCGAGCGACTCTCTGAGCGCGGAGGCTAGTACCAGAATGCGTTGACTTCGTAGACGGAGTACACCGTCTCGCAGGGTATGCCGTTGAGGTCGATGTCCATCCGGTCCGGGGCACCGTACGTCCACCAGTAGGCGACCGCGTCCGGGTAGCTGACACCCCTCGCGTACAGGTCTGAGCACATCAGGTTGGCGCTGAGTCCATAGCTGTGGGAGTAGCTGCTGGCACCCCAGTAGCTCGACACATCCGTCGCCGGGTACACCGTCTCGCAGGGGATGTCGTTGTAGTCGATGTCCATCTGATCGGGCTCGCCGTACGTGCGCCAGTAGTCCACCGCCGCCGAGTAGGAGTACCCCCGCGCGTACAGGTCGCGGCAGAACAACCCGGGAGGAAGGGTGCTCGCGGCCGGGATCGTCCCCTGCGGATCGCTGGCCGGAACGCTGCTCCCCGGTGCTTGGCGGGCTCCCCAGTACGACGTCACGTTGAGGGAGGGGTACACCGTCTCGCAGGGCAATCCGTTCAGGTCGACGTCCATCTGGTCGGGTTGGCCGTGCATGCGCCAGTAGTCCACGGCGGCCGCGTACGAGTAGCCCTTCGCGCTCAGGTCGCGGCAGAACAATCCGGCCTTGAGGTCCTTCACGTTGCCGGGGCCGTCGTCGTGGCGGTGAGGCTTGTTCTTGGCGGGCTTGGCTGGCGGGGTTCCAGTGCTCGGCGCGGCCGTTGTCGACGGAAGCGTGGACGTGTCGACCGCAGCCGGCGCCACGGCGTCCGAGCCAGGTTCGTTTCGGGTGCTGAGGAAGATGACTGTCAGCAGGACGGCAACGAGAACGGCGACCGTAGCCGCCGCGACAAGGGGCGTAATGGAACGGGGTGAAGGGGTGGTGGGCGCGGCCGGTTCGGCGAAATGAGGGGTGCTGCTCTTCGGCCCCTGGGAGGCACCACAGGCAAAGCAGAACGGACTCTCGCCTGTGTCGGTGCCGCATTGAGTGCAGAACATCCGTCGCCTCCCCCTCTCAGTTGGCCTGAAGTACTTACGGTAGGTCAGTGATGCGGTAATTGGCTGAAAACGGCCTATACCGTACGCGCTGCGGGTCACGGCGGGCCATGCTGACAAAATCGGCACATGCACTCCGAGGTACGCACATACGACACCGGCAGCACAGACACCGTCCTGGACATCACGAGTGACTGCGCGGCCTTCGCGCGCGGTCAGGGCGACGGTCTACTGCATGTGTTCGTGCCGCATGCGACTGCGGGCCTGGCCATCATGGAGACCGGCGCCGGCAGTGACGCTGACCTGCTGGCTGCCCTCGGCGACCTGCTCCCGAGCGACGACCGGTGGAAGCACCGCCATGGGAGCCGTGGGCACGGGCGCTCCCATGTCATGCCGGCCCTGGTCCCGCCCTACGTCACCGTCCCGGTCTTCGATGGACGGATGGCGTTGGGTACGTGGCAGAGCGTCTGCCTGGTGGACCTCAACCGCGACAACACCGAGCGAAAGATCCGGCTGTCCTTCCTCGCGGGCTGAGCCGCGAAGTCCGGGCGCGTCAGGTCGAGCCCGTACCAATCGCACGACTCGCGTTCTAGCCCATGCCGGGTTCGGCTGTGAGCGCTTGGTCAGCCCGCTGACCCCGCCCGGCAAGCCGTCGCTGGAGGAACTCCGCCAGCTTCGACAAGGAGTAGTTGATGACAATGAAGACAACGGCGGCGGCCGAGTAGATCAAGATGGTGCCGTCTTCCACCGACAGTGCCACCTGACGGCTGTTCTTCACCAGTTCCGGGAAGACGATGACAAATCCGAGCGACGTGTCCTTCAAGACGATGACGCACTGGCTGACGATGGCGGGAAGCATGAACTTCACGGCTTGCGGCATCAAGATGAGTGACATCACCTGGGTCTTGCGCATGCCGATCGCGTAGGCGGCTTCTGACTGCCCCCGGGGTACGGCGCCGACACCAGCCCGGAACACCTCCGCCAGCACGGCCCCGTTGTACAAGGTGAGGCCGGCGACAAGCGATGCCAGCGTGCCGATGGTCTCCTTGAAGCTGTACCAGATGATGATGATGAGCAGCACCAGCGGAACGGCCCGGAAGAACTCGATGACCACGGTGCACGGCCAGCGCACGACCGCGTGGTTAGACAGGCGCCCCACAGCGAGCAGGGCCCCCAGGACAATCGCGCCGACGATGGCGAGACCTGCGGCCTTGAGCGTCCCGATCAGGCCCTCGAACATGAAGGAGATGTAGCGGTTCTGGAAGCTGGCGTTGATCACCTCGGCGGTCAGGACGCCCTCGGACCGCAGCCTCTGCACGACGAAGTACGCCGCAGCCAGCAGAAGCAAGGCGAAACCCGCGGTGTACAGGCGGTGCCGCCGCCGAGCCTTCGGTCCTGGAATGTCGAAGAGAACGCTGCTCATCGCCACCTCGCCCCCCGCCGTTCGATCAGGTGAGCGACAGCCGCGATGGCCCACACGATGATGATGTAGCCGGCCGCGAAGCCGACGAAGATCCACCAGCGGGCGGTGGCGTTGTCGTTCGTCAGCTTCTTCATCACGAAGGTTGCCTCGGTCACGCCGATGGCCAGCGCGACGCTCGTGTTCTTGGCCAGCGCGATGTAGGTACTGGCCAGCGGCGGAACGACAGCCTGGAACGCCTGCGGCAGGATCACCGTGGACATCGACTGGGTGAACGTCATGCCTATCGAGCGGGCCGCCTCCGCCTGTCCGACCGGGATGGAGTTGATCCCGGATCGCAGCGCTTCACAGACGAACGCCGCCGCGTACAGGCCCAGGCCCAGTGTTGCCGCGGTGAAGAAGAAGTCGAAGTAGTTGCTGATGGAGTAGTTGAAGCCGACGGTGGGGAATGCGTCCCTGAACAGGAAGAGGATGAGCAGCAGCGGGGTGTTGCGGACGACGTTGATGTAGGCCGTTGCCGTGATCCGCATGACGCCGATGGGCGAGACCCGCATCGCCACCAGGATCGTTCCGAGCACCATGGCGATGGCGCCGGCGAACAGCAACAGCCACAGCGTGACGATGAAGCCGTCGATGATCTGCGACGCGTTGTCAATGAGGACGCCCATCGCCCGCTGTCACCTCCGCTCAGTGCCGAGAAGTGTGGTGGTGGCCTTCACGCGAGCGCCGGCCACCACCATCCGATGAGCGACTACAGGCAGGCGTCCATCTTGGGTGGCTCCGGTGTCTCGACGCCGGACTTGCCCAGCGTCGCCTCGAAGGCCTTAGCCCAGGTGCCGTCGTCCATGGCCGTCTGGAGGGTGCTCTTGATGAACTCGCAGAACTCGGTGTCGTCCGGCTTCTGGTATCCGACGCCGTAGCGCTCCTCGCTGAACGGCTCGCCGACGACCTCGAGCTCGTCGGGGTTCTGGGCCTCGTATCCGAGCAGGATGGCGCCGTCGGTGGTCAGCACATCGGTCGTCTTGTTCTCGAGTGCGCTGACACATTCGGAATAGGTGCCTTGCGGAGTCGGGTCCGCGCCGTACTTGTCTTCAGCAGTAGCCAGGGACGTCGAGCCCTCGACGGAGCAGACCTTGACCCCCTTCAGGTCCTCGGGACCGGTGATCTTCTCCTTGTCTTCCTCGCGGACCAGGAGCTGCTGTCCGGTGACGTAGTAGGGACCGGCCTGTCCCACGATCTGTTGTCTTTCTTCGGTCATCGAGTACGACGCGACAACGATGTCGACTTCCCCACTCTCGAGGAAGGGCTCCCTGTTGTCGGAGATCGTCTCTTTCCATTCGATGCCGGTTTCTTCGATCCCGAGTCCCGCCGCAATGATCTTGCCGATCTCGATGTCGAATCCGGTGGGAGTATCGTCGCCTGCCTGCTGGAAGCCGATACCAGGCTGGTCCGTCTTGACGCCGATGATGATCTTGCCGGCGTCAGAGAGCTTGGCCATGGTCGTCCCTGAGTCGAAGCTGGTTTCAGCCACCTCGACGTCGACGCCTGCGTCCTCCGTCGACGTATCGTCACCGCACGACGTCACCGCCAGCGCCATGACCATGGCCGCAACTACCTTGGTGCCTGCGTATCTCTTCATTGGATTTCGCCTCGTCTCTGTTGCCGGGATCTGCCCGGTGACTTTGTTGCAGAGCTGGTTCAGTGCTGGAGGATCTTGCCGAGGAAGTCCTTGGCGCGGTCCGTCGTGGGGTTGGTGAAGAACTGGTCAGGGGTGGCCTCTTCGACGATCTCGCCTTCGGCCATGAAGATCACCCGATCACCGGCGGTTCGGGCGAACCCCATCTCGTGGGTGACCACGACCATGGTCATGCCCTCCTTGGCGAGACCGACCATGACGTCGAGCACCTCACTGATCATCTCGGGGTCGAGGGCGGACGTCGGCTCGTCGAAGAGCATCACCTTGGGCTGCATCGCCAGCGCCCGGGCGATCGCGACGCGCTGCTGTTGTCCGCCGGAGAGCTGCGCCGGGTACTTGTTGGCCTGGGCGGTGACTCCGACCCGCTCCAGCAGCGCGAGCGCCTGCTCCTTGCACTCGGCGGAGTTCCGCTTGCGTACCTTGAGCGGGCCGAGCATCACGTTGTCGAGAACCGTCTTGTGAGCGAACAAGTTGAAGGACTGGAAGACCATGCCGACCTCAGCGCGCAGGTTGGCGAGCTCCTTGCCTTCTTCGGGGAGCGCCTTGCCGTCGAGGCGGATCTCCCCCTCGTCGATCGGCTCAAGCCGGTTGATCGCTCGGCACAGCGTCGACTTGCCCGAACCCGAAGGTCCGATGACGACGACGACCTCGCCCCGATGGATGTCCAGGTCGATGTCCTTGAGGACATGGAGCTCGCCGAACCACTTCTGCACCCCATGGAGGGAGACGAGGGCGTCCGACGAGCGGGCCGAGTCGCCGCCGGCAGGGGCCGTGTCACCGGCAGGTGTTGCATGCGCCATGACTCAAGGTAGCCAGTGAGTTGCCCCCTGGCTACGCCCTGAGTGCTCGTGGCGTGTCACGACTTGAGTACGAAGTATGCCCGCCGCACTAAGTCAGCGGTGACGTAGCGTCATCGAGCGTGGCGAAATCCAGGATCTCGCTGACGACCCGCCGGCGACGGCCGCATGCTTTGTTTCATTAGCAAGTCCATGCTCTGCTCAGGAGCCGAGCCAATCCACAAGGGGAGAACGTGCGGGATACACGAGGCGGTGTCACGCTTCTCGTTGGTACACGCGTGACCAG
>DASQEH010000162.1:0-22425 GCA_035633755.1 Nocardioidaceae bacterium
GCGACCGGCAAGGTGCGTGCTCCAGCTCACCCCCGAGGAGTTGAGCGACGCGCTCAGATCCCGGCGTTGGTCGACCCAGGCCAGCGCCCGGGATCGCCCCGCGATTGGCCCGTCTCCTGGCGGCCGCAAGGCGCTGGACTAGAGAAGTCGCCGCTCGGTTGCCCAGCGGGTGATCTCATGACGGCTTGACAGCTGCAGCTTGCGCAGCACGCTCGATACATGGGTCTCAACGGTCTTGATGGAGATGAACAGCTCTGAAGCAACCTCCTTGTAGGCGTAGCCGCGGGCGATGAGACGCATCACCTCGCGTTCGCGCTCAGTCAGCCGATCGAGGTCCTCGTCGACCTCTGCGACTGCGAACTGCCCCGCGAAGGCATCGAGCACGAACCCAGCCAGCCGAGGGGAGAACACCGCGTCCCCGTCGCTGACACGACGCACAGCCGCCACCAGCTCGTCACCGGTGATGCTCTTCGTCACGTAGCCGCGGGCGCCACCGCGGATGACGGCCACGACGTCCTCTGCCGCGTCCGAGACGCTGAGCGCCAGGAAGTGCACTTGTGGCAACCGCGTCCCGAGTCGACGGAGAACCTCGGTGCCACCGCCACCGGGGAGGTGCACGTCCAAGAGGACGACGTCCGGGAGCTGCCGCGAGATGAGCTCGACGGCGGAGTCGACGTCGGCTGCCTCGCCGACCACATCGACGAACCCGGTGAGCTCGGCCTTCACACCCGTGCGGAACATGGCGTGGTCATCGACGATCACGACGCGCAGGCGGTGCATCATGCCTCACCCTCCTGTCTTCGAAGCGGAACCGTCATCCGTAGATCCGTTCCGTGGCCGGGGCTGCTGCGTACATCGGCTCTCCCACCATGACGTGCCAACCGATCGACGATCGAGCCCCTTACGCCACGTCGGTCATGAGCGATGTTGTCTGGGTCGAACCCCCTGCCGCGGTCACGTACTCCGACCTCGACCGCGTCGGGCTGGACTTCAGCGAAGACGTCTATACGGTCGGCGCCCGAGTGTTTCGCTGCATTGAGAATGGCCTCGCGGCTCGCCTTGATGATTGCGCTGACCGGATCGTCCAGCGCAGCATCGCCGACCACAACCAGCTCGATGGGTACCTGATGGCTGCCCTCGACCTCTGACACGACGCGCTGCAGGGAGCTGCGCAATGTCGCTCCCTCGGTCGGCGTGCTTTCGAAGAGCCAGGTCCGCAGTTCGCGCTCCTGCGTGCGAGCCAGCTGCGTCACCCGCTGAGGGTCGCCGGCTTGCCGCTGGATCAGGGCCAGCGTCTGGAGGACCGAATCGTGCAGGTGCGCTGCCACGTCGGCACGTTCCTGACTGCGGATGCGCTCACGACGCTCGAGCCGGAGATCTCGCGTCAACCGCAGCAGCCACGGGCCCACGACAAGGGATGCGCCGCCCACGGCGAGCACGATCGCCCCCAGTACGTCGTCGACTGCTCCGGCGACGCCGGACTGAAGGAGCGAGAGTGATACGGCCATAGCCAGCAGGAATCCCCCCAGCAGCAGCCTCAGCCATGCCCGCCAGCCGTGTCCCGCGATCCAGTCGCCCGAATGGTCGGCCTGCCACCACAGGAGCGCTACCCCGCTGCCCGCCACGAGAAGCGGCCAAAAGATGCGCGGGCTCAGCCAGAATCCAGCATTCTGCAACAACACGATGCCGCCTGCGCCCACCAGGCACAGCGACAGTGCGACGCCAATCTCACGACGCCGATCACGCGGACGACTGGTGCGCGCGCCACGTCGGCTGGCTGCTTCCAGGCCGGGTGAGTCTGGACCGAACCAGGATGAGTCCCGAACAGGTAACAGCACCCACAAGGCCCCGTAGACCAGCACGCCGAAGCCACCCAGAAGCGCCAGCACGATGAAGCCGATCCGCGCATGCATCGGCTCTACGCCGAGGTGTTGACCTACACCTGAGGCGACGCCGCCCAGCAGATGGTCGTCAGGGTCACGAAACGCGCGGCGCGGTTCCCTGACGACCTGGCTCATACCTCCATGATGCTCGCATTGAACCGCTACACCATCGGTTCCGCCCCCGGCTATGCCCTTAAACACCTCAGGGTGTCCTTCGGCAAGTCAGGGCTATCCCCGATGGCTTCTGTGCGGAGGGCCCTTCAGGCTGGGGACATGACAGAAACATCAACCTCCCCGGATAACGGAGGGCCGCGGGTCTCTCGGGACGACGTCCGCGACGTCTCCACCCTGCGGCGGGCGTCGGACCAACGCATGGTTGCCGGCGTGGCCGAGGGCCTGAGCCGACACTTCGACATAGACCCCATACTCGTCCGAGTCACGCTCGCAGCCTTGACGCTGTTCGGCGGCGCAGGCATCGTGCTCTACCTGCTGGCGTGGATCACCATCCCCCAAGAGGGACGCACCGACTCCATCGTCTCGGCAGCGCTGCACCGTGACCCGACCCGGATCACTGTCGCAGGCCTGTCCATCGCCGCCGTCGTCGCGGCGATCACGGTCATCGGAGCCATCGGGTTCAGCGCTCCGGAACCGTTGCCCGTGCTGGTGGTCAGTGCCCTGGCCTTGCTGGCGTTCGCCTTGTTGTCCCGGCGAGGTGACCGTCAACAGCTGCAGTCTCGCCCGGCGGCTGCCGAAGCCGATGCGCCCACCTCCGAACTGCCCCTCGCGAGCGGCAGCTCGGCCGTTGACTCCAGGACCACGAGCACGTCGCCGCGGGGATGGTGGCGGCGGAACCACGGTGCCTCCGGGGCCGGGGGCGGGACGGGTTCGTCAGCGACTGGGTACTCACCATCACCGCGACCTCCTCGCGAGCCCCGGTCCCACCTGTTCGCCGCCACGATGGCGGTGATCGCGATCGCCATCGGTTTGCTCTGGATCCTCGAGCGAACCGTCTACGACGGCATGCCGGTATCGGTCTTTCCCGGAGTCGTGTTGAGCATTGTCGCCGCTGCGCTGCTCGTGGGGACCTGGTTCGGGCGCTCCAGGCTGCTCATCCTCGTGGGGATCGTGGCTACGGTAGCCACGGCCGCCACCACGATCGTCGGACCCGGACCGTACGGCGACACCATCTACCGCCCGACCGCAGCGGCCGAGGTCCGTGACACCTACGAGATGGGTGCCGGCCGCTTGGTCCTCCACCTGGAGGACATGGTTGACCCACAGGGCCTTGGGGGACGCGCCATCGACATCAACGCGGGCGTCGGCCAGGTGGAGGTGGTCATCCCCTCGTCGCTCGCTGTCGTGGTCGACGCTCAAGTCGACCACGGTGAGATCTACGGACCGGACAGGTCTGACATCACCCAGCTCGACCAGGGTGGCGAATACATCGCGATGTCTTCGGCTGACGATGGACCGGCCGATCTCACCATCGACGTGAACTTGCGGTACGGGGAGATCGTCGTCACGCAGTTCACGTGCCCAGGCGCCGCAGCAACGCCCCCCGACGTGGGACTGGACACCATCTCTGTCACGGAAGGAACTCGCAATGCGCCAGCATGCAACTGACGTCGTGTCGCTCGTCTTCGGCACAGTGTTCGCCGGCTTCGCCTTGGTGTGGCTGCTGAACGTCACTGACCTTCTCGACTTCGACGAGGTATGGCTGATAGGCCCCGTGATCCTGATCGTCGCAGGTCTGCTCGGCCTGGTCACCGCTCTGCGCCGCACCGATATCTCATCCTGACGGTCTGGTCAGCGTCACGACCATCCGATCCTGACGCAACGATGCCAGGACGCCTGGCGGCGGGTTCACCCCGTCCGCCAGGTGTCCTGGCTACCGTTCACGCGGAGGATGCTTTGTCAGCGATGGCGCAAAGTGGCGCCGAACCAGCTTCTCGTCCAGACCGGGTCCACCTTGACGGGGGTTCCGGACCGGGAGGCATGGATGATGAGGCGTCGGCCGTTCTGCCAGCGACCGGTCCAGAGACCGACGTGGTACACACCGCCCCCGCTGTAGAAAGCCATCAGGTCGCCGGGCTTCATGTTCTTCTTCGACTTGAGGCGGTGGAAGTACCTCGCTTGGTCACTTGAGACCCGGGGAACTCTGATCCCGGCTTTTCCATAGGAGTACTGGACCAAACCGGAGCAGTCGAAGCTGCCCGGTCCATCGGCTCCATAGACGTACGGTTCGCCCTTCTGGTGGCGGGCAACGTCGAGCGCGCGAGCGATCTTGCCCTTCTGCACGACAGGCGCAGCGTGAGCGGCCTCGCCACTCGACGTTGAGAAATTGGCCGCGATAAGCGCGGCGAAGAGAATGGGGACTGTCAGTAGACGTCGATATACAGCGGGTGAACGCATCGAAGAACTCCTCCTCGACGCCTGTGAGGTTAGCTGTCGGGTTAGGGCGAGAAGGTGCCCTGCCGCTGGAATGCGACTTCACCCCGAGCGTCGCCAGGCCGACGAATCGACCAAGCGCCGCATGAGTGGTTTCCCCACTCCTGCCCTACGAGTTACTTCGTGATCGGATCAGTGGCTCCAGCGATAGTGGGCAGGACTCGGCGAAATACGCTGGAGGTGTCGTTGACTGGTGAAGGCTAAGCGGCGTATGCCTTCCGACGCAAGCCGGAGCGGAATAGTCGCCTCCTCACACGCGTGCGAGTACTTGCCGTCGTGAGGAGGGCTGGGTTCAGCCGCGGGCGGCCTGGTCCCTAATCGGATGAGCTCGAGAGGGGACGCAGGCCGCGCGTACCATCCCTTCCGGACACGCGCCGTTGCGTCTGCGCATCACATCGAGCGACCCAGGCGATATCTCGTGCCTCCTGAGCTGCCCCAGGATCGGTCGAGTCGTCGGCGAGCCGGTCGAAGAGCTCCGACTTGCGCTCCAGCCACTCGGCCATCCGCATGGGCGACGCATAAGCCGGCGGCTTCTCCAGCATCAGAGCCACTGTCTCGGGAGTGCTGGCCATCATTGGGTCACCATCGCCGAAACACTCCGCCGGGACAGGGACTGTCTGTCGATCGCGGACGCCATCCGGTCATACCTTGAGGCAGCGCGGTCCTCGCGGGCGAACGCCCTCCCGCGCATCATCGCCGAGCCGGCCGTGCCGTTCGGGGCAGCGGCGCGGTTGGCCTCCAGATCGCGCCGGTTGGCCGCGAGGTCGCGGATGATGGCGGCCTCGTCACGAAGCCGCGCAGCCATCAAGAGCGCCCGCGTGTCCCTGTCCCGGGAGTCGGTCGATGAACCGGGTTCACTGGGCATGAGCTCGCGCGCCTCGGCAAGGCGGTCACGCTCAGCCGCGATGGCCGTGAGCTCATCGCTGATGCGGACGCGCTCTCGGGCGAGGTCGTGGCGCCGCGTGTCTTCACGAGTCTTTGTTACACGGCTGGAGTCAATCAACGGAGAGCCTTTCAGTGTCGCATCTTGTTACGATAAGAACACATACGGTGGGCGGCCCAAACCGTTTTGCCCGAAATACATGACGGTTGTCGAAGTTTGCATAACTTGCCTGCTCCAAGGGGCGAGAAGACAAGGCGTGGCCGGAGGCGACGCCGCAGCTCTCACACCGTGCTGGGCGGCGCGCCATTGGTGGATGTGGTGAGGCGGGTCGCCCTGCGACGACGGATGTGTGTCATGGTTTGACCACTTTGGGATGCTCCGCTGCCTTATCATGCACTAACGACACCGCTTGGGCAGGTGCCGCAGGCAACTGGAGGCTGGATGTCGTTCGCCGAGGGCTCCCTCGACTTCGCGGCCCTTCGGCGTCTCCATGACCTGATTGGCAAGGTGAATGGCTGCCGGACCCTGATGGAGACGTTGCAGGCGGTCGTTCAGGGCGTCGTAGACGTGGTCGGGTTCGACGTGGCTGCCGTGAGCTATGTGCATGTCGACGGAGCGTTCGAAGTTCTTGCCGTAGCGGGCAGCGAGGAGGCGCGTGAGCAGCTGCTTGGCAGGCGCTCTCCGGCCGACATCTACGATCCCGACTTCGCTATTGCCGACCACTGGGGAGCTTTGCGGTTCGTCCCCCACGAACGACTGCCCAACGGCGAAGGCGAGGGATGGGTGCCGGACGTCGGCCCGGTGGATCTGCCGGATGCGTGGCATCCGCAGGATGCGTTGTTTGCGCCCTTGTGTTCGCCGGCTGGTGAGTTGGTGGGGATGTTGTCGGTGGATCTGCCGCATGATCGGCGTCGGCCCGGGGTGATGCAGCGGGAGATGCTGGAGATGTTCGCGGCGCAGGCGGGGATCGCGATCGACAATGCGCGGCTGACGGAGCGGTTGCGGTCGAGTGAGGAGGCGTTCCGATTGGCCTTCGAGGGGGCCGGGATCGCGATGGCGGTGTTGAGTGTGGCGGGGCCGCAACGGGGGCGGTATGTGCGGGTGAACTCGGCGTTCTGTCGGTTGGTGGGGCGCAGCGAGGAGGAGCTGTTGGGATTGCGTTTCGTGGACATCACGCATGTGGATGATCGGGCGGCGGGGCTGGCGGCGATGGAGGCGGCGGCGGCTGGGGGGCCGACGGTGTATCACGCGGAGAAGCGGTATGTGCGTGCGGATGGGTCCTTGGTGTGGGTGGCGGTGACAACGTCGGTGGTCTATGACGCTGAGGGGGCGCCGGATTCAGCGATCGTGCAGGTGGAGGACATCGGTGCTCGGCGAGCGGTGCGGGAGGATTTGGCGCATCGGGTGGGGCATGACGATTTGACAGGGCTGGCGAATCGGCGGACGTTGCATCGGCGGTTGGCGGCGGCGGTGCAGGCGGTGCCGGCTTCGGGCCGGCCGGGGGCGGTGCTGTTCTGTGATCTGGACGGGTTCAAGGCGGTCAACGACACCTATGGGCATGCGGCCGGGGACCGGGTGCTGATCGTGGTAGCGCAGCGGCTGGCCGGTGCCAGCCGCCGCGGCTACACCGTGGCCCGCCTCGGCGGCGACGAGTTCGTGGTGCTGGCCCATGACATCACCCCGGCGCGGGCACGCCAGCTGGCTGAGCGGCTGCGCCGTGCGGTCGCCGCACCGATCGTGGTCGATCAGGTCCTGGTCCACCTGTCGGTCAGCATCGGCATCGCCTCTCTCAACGACCACGACGACCCCGACACCATCCTCCGCCGCGCCGACACCTCCATGTACCAAGACAAGCTGGCCGGGCGGCGAGGTGGAGGCGATGCCTCCCGGACGGCACAAGGCGACGCGGCGGAGATCGCGTCGGTGCACTCGCCGGCCGCCCTCTGAGCCGCAGCAATGGCGTCCGCGCCCTTGAGTGACCGCGCAATGAGCCACGGCTAGAGCCTCCGCGGACCACGGAAGTACCGGTCCGGCACGAACAGCGGCAGACTTGCCCTGTGCCCGAGCACGAGCCCAGGAACGTGACCCTGGTCCTCTGCACAGCCCAGGGTCAGGTCATGGGACAGCTGCCTCCCATCGTCGTCACTCCGGGCTGGTGGCAGGACGCCGCGGGCATCGTCGCAGCAGTCGAACAGCAGTACGGGCTGAACGTCACGGTCCTGCGCATCCTCTCCGCCTCCTACCCGAGCCCGCCGGGTGGCCCCGTGACGTACCTCGCCGAGACTGAGCTCGCCGATGCGCAGCCGCCGCTCCAGCCGTGGGACGGGGAGCTGCCCTGCTCGCCTCAGAGACCGCCGTACGCGAAGCCGGGCGGCCCAGCCCGGGATCTGGCCTGGGCGAGGTCGGTCCTCGAGGATCGCGGCCTGCGTCTGACTGGCCCACCGCGGCAGGTGCGCACCTGGAACCTGTCCAGCCTGTGGCGCCTCCCGGTCGAGGACGGGAACGTCTGGCTCAAGCATGTGCCGCCCTTCTTCGCCCACGAAGGCGTCATGCTGACTCAGCTCCGAGATGCCCCTGTTCCGCGGCTGCTCGCGCACGATGGGCCTCGCCTGCTCATGGCTGAGATACCGGGGGAGGACCAGTACGATGCGCCGGAGTCCACCTTGCTGGCGATGGTCTCGATCCTGGTGGACCTGCAAGTCAGCTGGCGCCACCGGGTGAGCGGCCTGCTGGAGCTAGGCCTGCCCGACTGGCGAGCCCCAGCCCTGGCGGAGAAGATCGACGATGTCGTACGGCGGACGGCGCCTGAGCTGCCGGTCGATGACCGCCGAGTACTCAGCGCTTTCGTCGACAGGCTCGGGGACCGGTTCGCGGAGGCGGCGAAGTGCGGTGTCCCCGACTCGCTGGTGCATGGCGACTTCGCCCCAGGCAACGCCCGCAGTGACGGGCGCGACCTTGTCCTACTGGACTGGGGAGACTGCGGTGTAGGTCATCCGCTCTTCGATGCGTCGGCCTTCCTCGACCGGATTCCGGCCGACGCCGTCCCCGCCGTGACGCGGCACTGGGATTCCGCGTGGCAGGCGGCTGAGCCGGGATCCGACCCCGGCCGCGCGCGACAGGTGCTTGCGGCGGTGTCGGCGGCACGGCAGGCGGTGATCTACCGCGGCTTCCTCGACCGCATCGAGCCGTCGGAGCACCCCTACCACCGCCAGGATCCCGCAACGTGGCTCAGCCGCACCGCGAACCTGGTACGCCGCGACCAGTAACAGGGCGGGCGCGACGTCCAGGCCGTCGAAGGCTGGCGAGTTCAGACCGGCGCTCGACGGCCACGACGCAGTGGCGCCGCGAGTGCCGAGAGGCGAAGGGTGTGCACTCATGAAAGCGTGTGGGCGAGTAACCAGGAGGTGAAGATGGCGAGCTTCGAACCGCTCCCACCGAACCGGTGGCCCGACGAGCCCGGGCGTTATCCGGACCCGGCCATTCGTGTGCTGGATCCCCGCTTCGAGTCCTGCCGGCTTCCCAACGCGGCAGTGGAGCGCATCGCAACGGGGTACCGATGGGCCGAGGGACCGGTGTGGTTCGGTGACCACAGGTGCCTGCTGTGGAGCGACATCCCGAGCAACCGGATGATGCGGTGGGACGAGCCCACGGGCGCGGTCTCGGTGTTCCGCCAGCCGTCCGACCACGCCAACGGCAACACGCGTGATCGTGAGGGGCGTCTGGTGTCCTGCGAGCACCTCACGCGGCGGGTGACGAGAACCGAGTACGACGGCTCCCTCACGATCCTCATCGATACCTGGGAGGGCCGGCCCTTGAACGCCCCCAACGACGTCGTCGTTGCCGCTGACGGCTCCGTCTGGTTCAGCGACCCCTGCTACGGGATCATGTCCGACTACGAGGGACGCAAGGCAGTCCCGGAACAGCCGACGGCCGTCTACCGCATACCTCCCGACGGTGGCGCAGCTGAACGCGTCATTCAAGACCTCGAGCAGCCCAACGGACTGTGCTTCTCCCCGGACGGGTCCTTGCTCTATGTCGTCGACTCCGGCTCAGCACCGGGAGTGATCCGCGTCTACGACGTGGCAGACGGGCGGGTCGCCGCTGGTGGTCGGCGGTTCGTCGACATGGGCGCCGGCATCGCCGACGGCATTCGCTGCGACCGTGACGGGAACCTCTGGGCCGCTGCGGCCGGTGGTGGTGACGGGTACGACGGAGTCCACGTCTTCGCCTCGGACGCGACGATGATCGGGCAGATCCTCCTCCCCGAGCGCTGTGCCAACCTCTGCTTCGGTGGTGCAGCAGGGAACCGGCTCTTCATGGCCGCCAGCCGCTCCATCTATGCCGTGTACGTCGGAGCCACAGGCGCCTAGCCACAGCAGGTCGGGTGCTTCAACCCTGGAGCGTGCTTCCGCGGACCGCCACAGCCCTGTGCTGATTTCTGCGGCCGGAGCGATGACTTTTCTGTCGCCGGGTGGTCTTATCGTCTGTCAAGGTGATCAGCACATCGGCCAACGGCCCGGACGCAATGCCCGGGCCCGCCGGTAGCGAGGAGGACACGTGAGCGGTGTACGAGTTCTGGTGGGCACGCGCAAGGGCGCCTTCGTCCTCACTGCAGACGGCAAGCGCGACAAGTGGGACGTGAGTGGTCCTCACTTCGCGGGTTGGGAGGTGTACCACGTCGCGGGCTCACCTGCCGACCCGTCGCGCCTGTACGCGTCGCAGTCGACGGGCTGGTTCGGTCAGCTCATCCAGCGCTCCGACGACGGCGGCAAGTCGTGGGAGCAGATGGGAAACGCGTTCGAGTACGAGGGTGTGCCGGGGACGCACCAGTGGTACGACGGGACGCCGCATCCATGGGAGTTCGCCCGCGTGTGGCACCTCGAACCCTCCCTCAGTGATCCTGACACGGTCTTCGCCGGCGTCGAGGATGCCGCCCTGTTCCGCTCCACTGACGGTGGGCGGGAGTGGAGCGAGCTTTCCGGGTTGCGAACCCACTCCTCGGCTCCGTCCTGGCAGCCCGGAGCGGGGGGAATGTGCCTGCACACCATCGTCTTGGACCCGAGCGACCCGAATCGCATGTTCATCGCGATCTCAGCCGCAGGCGTCTTCCGCACCGATGACGCCGGACAGACCTGGCGTCCGGTGAACCGCGGGCTGTTGTCGCAAGGTATTCCTGACCCTGACTCCGAGGTAGGGCACTGCGTCCACCGGCTGGCGATGCACCCATCCAAGCCAGAGGTGCTGTTCATGCAGAAGCACTGGGACGTCATGCGCACTGACGACGCCGGCGAGTCCTGGCATGAGATCAGCGGCAACCTCCCGACGGACTTCGGATTCGTCATCGACGTGCATCCGCATGAGCCTGAGACCATCTACGTCGTGCCGATCGAGAGCGATTCCGAGCACTACCCGCCGGAGGGCAAGCTGCGCGTCTATCGCAGCCGGACAGGCGGGAACGAGTGGGAGCCCCTCACAAACGGCCTGCCGCAAGCCAACTGCTACGTCAACGTGCTGCGCGACGCCATGGCAGTGGACACCCTCGACAGCAGCGGGGTCTACGTGGGAACGACCGGCGGGCAGGTGTACGCCTCACCGGACGCCGGCGACAGCTGGTCGCCGATCGTGAGGGACCTGCCGGCCGTGCTGTCGGTAGAAGTGCAGACCCTGCCGTGATCCGCGTCGCACTGCCCGCGCACCTGCGCACGATCGCCAAGGTCGACGGCGAGGTCACACTCGACGTCAAAGGCGAGGTGACGCAGCGCGCGGTCCTCGACGCGCTCGAGGAGACCTATCCCATGCTGTGCGGGACGGTACGGGACCGCACGACACACCGGCGCCGGGCGTTCGTAAGATTCTTCGCCTGCGAGCAGGACCTGTCTCATGACGAGCCCGACGCTCCGCTCCCTGAGCCGGTCACCGCGGGCAGTGAGCCGTTCTTGATCGTAGGGGCGATGGCGGGCGGCTGAGCCGCGACGACAGAAGGGATCCACCGTGGCACTGGTTGTGGGTGATCGGGTGAGCTGGTCCACGCCGCAGGGACGCACCCGCGGACACGTCGTGGACATCAAGGTGAAGGACTTCACCTTGGCGAAGCAGCATTTCACTGCGTCCGAAGATGAGCCGAAGTTCGTTGTCGAGAGTGAGAAGACAGGCGCCAGGGCCGCTCATCGTGAGTCTGCGCTGCGCAAGCTGAAGAAGTAGGCCACCAGCTCGCTTCGGAGCTGGACAGCCCGGAGGACGTCGAGGACCCCGGCGCACTCGCCAAGAGTGTGCCGGGGCGTTGCGGACCGAGTCAGATCGTCAGCGTGTCCGGATCTTCTCCAACACGGTGGCCGGCGTCGAGGCCGGTGATCTGTGCCTGGTCGTCGGCGTCCAGCTCGAAGGAGAACAGGTCGATGTTGCTGGCCATGCGCTCGGGGTTCCCCGACTTCGGGATGATCACGTTGCCGATGTCGAGGTGCCATCGCAGTATCACTTGTGCCGGAGTGACCCCGTGCTTGTTCGCGATCGCCCCGATGGTGGCATCGTTCAGGAAGTCACCACCGGCAGCCAGCGGGCTCCACGCCTCGGTGACGATGCCGTGCTTCTCGTGGAAGGCGCGCAGCTCGCCTTGCTGAAGCCAGGGGTGCAGCTCAATCTGGTTGATGGCCGGGACGGTGTCCGTCTCGTCGAACAGGCGCTGCAGATGGGCTGGCTGGAAGTTCGACACCCCGATCGAACGCACCCGTCCCTCGGAGTACAGCTGCTCGAACGCCTTCCAGGTGTCGACATACTTGTCCTGCGACGGGACCGGCCAGTGGATGAGGTAGAGGTCCAGGTACTCCAGGCCGAGCCGGTCCATGCTGGCGTCGAAGGCACGCCTGGCCTCGTCGTATCCCTGGTTGGTGTTCCAGCACTTCGTCGTGATGAAGAGCTCGCTGCGGTCTATCGGCGCCTCGGCAACGGCCTGACCGACCGCTTCCTCGTTCCCGTAGATCATGGCGGTGTCGATGTGTCGGTAGCCGCAGTCGAGCGCGGCCCGCACGGCCACCGTCGTCTCTTCATTGGGGATGAGGAAGACACCGAAGCCGACTTGAGGTATCTCCACACCGTTGTTGAATGTCAAAGTAGGTACAGGGGGCATGGCCGAAAGGTAGCAGCGCCATGCCCCGGCCGCTCGGCGAGGAGGACGCCGTCAATCCCCCCGGCGCGCCCGGCGACTCTCAGTGGGGGTGACCAAGAGCCTCGGGATTGGCGCAGTACGCGAGCGGCTGTCCGCGCAGATAGTTCCGCACGTCGACAGCCACGATCCGGGCGGCGTTGACGGCTGTCTGCTTGCTGGCTCCTCCGAGGTGAGGCGTCATCACGAGGTGAGGCGTCCGCAGCAGACGGGACTCGAGCGGAATGGGCTCCTCTGGGAAGACGTCGACGGCCGCTCCGAAGAGGTGTCCCGCGTCGAGCGCGTCGCACAGCGCAGAGTAGTCGAGCAGCGTGCCTCGGGCGCAGTTCACCAGCACCGATCCGCTCGGCATGGCGGCCAGCTCGGCAGCACCGATCAGCCCGTGGGTGGCAGCCGTGGCCCGCGCGTGCAGGGACACGATGTTCGACCGTGACAGCAGCTCGGTGAGCTCGACCTGCGTTGCCACACCGGCCAACGCCTCGGCTTGCAGATAGGGGTCGTACACCACGACGTCGGCGCCCAGAGCCGCGAGCATCCGAGCCAGCCGACCGCCGACTGCGCCACCGCCGACGAGGCCGACGGTGCTGCCCAGCAGTTCCGGGCCCACGTTGTCATAGCTGTAGTAGTCACTGCGCCAGGTGCCCTGCAGGAGGTCTACGTGGGCCTCAGGTACGCGGCGCATCGCCGCCAGCATCAGGGCGAGCGAGTGCTCGGCCGTTGCCTCGGCGTTTCTCCCGGGTGCGAAGCAGACGCCGACACCTCGCCGTGTCGCCGCCTCGAGGTTGGCGTTGACGGGGCCACCTCGACTGATACAGAAAAGCCGCAGGTCCTCAGCGGCGGCGAGGATCCGTTCCGTGAGGGGAGCCATCTGCGTCAGGCAGATCTCCACGCCCTGCAACGCCTCGATCAGCTCGTCCTCCGTGCCCGACGCCTCGTGCACCTCCCCGACCTGCCCGAAGGGGACCAGCGGCCACGGCAAGGTCAGCGTCGTGAACGAGAGGTCGGCTTCGCCCTCGAGGGCTTCGATGAAGAGCCGGTTGAGAACGAAATGGTCCCCCGCGGCCAGAATGTGGGTGGTCACGGACAGCAGCGTTCCAGAGGAGTGTTGAACTCGAGCAAGGCGGTGTGTCCTTCGTCGTCCGGGACCAGTTCGGTGAGCGCACAGTTGCGGAGGACGGGAAAGACCTGTCGGTACCGGCTCAGCGGCACGCCGATCAGCCGACACAAGGCCAGCCGGATGACTGTGCTGTGAGCCACGACCAAGACGGCACCGCCTGCGTACTGCCGCCCCAGGTCGTCGAGGCAGTCCGTGAACCGTTGCGCCGCCGCCACAGGGTCTTCCCCACCGGGGAGCGGCGCAGCGGCCGGGTCCGCACGAAATGCCTGCAGTGCCTCGGGGAACCTCTCTGCCATCTCAGCGGCGGTCAGGCCCTCGCCTGCGCCGAAGTCCAGTTCGCGCAGTCGACGGTCGACGTTGAGTTCCACGGAACCGGCGTCGGCAGACCACTGGGCGGTTGCTCGGGCGCGGCCGAGGTCAGACGACCAGATCCCCGCCAATGGTGCGGTCGCGGCCCACGCGGCCAGCCGGCGAGCCTGCTCCACACCGACCGGGGACAGCGAGACGTCAGTGGTACCGGCGTACCGGTTCTCGGCGTGCCATACGGTCTCGCCGTGCCGTACGAGGAACAGCCTCGTCATCTCGGTGTCCTCTCCCGGGCGTGCGACGCCACGGGCGGCGGTAGCCAGCCGCGGTCCTCCAGCTCCTGCACCAGGTGCAGGTACGCCTCGTCGTGGCGGCCACGCGTGCCGCTCGTCGGTTCGATCGTCTCGCCTACCCGCAGCATCTCGGCTGAGATCTCGGCCAGCGGTCGCTCCTGTGCGGCGGCCAGGACGGCCATGCCGATCGCGGGCTCGGCATTCTCGGGCAGCTTCACTGGTCGAGCCAGGACGTCGGCCCGTAGCTGGCACCAGGGCAGGCTCTTGGCCGCTCCGCCGGTGAGGTAGAGGTCTCCGGTCAGGTCGGCACCCAGCAAGTCGAGGTAGTCGAAGCACAGCCTTTCGACGTAGGCCACGCCGTGGAGCAACGCCGAGTAGAGCTCCTCCTGCCCGGACGGCTCACCCAGGACGAAGCCCCGGGCGCCGGGCTCGACGAACGGGAACCGTTCTCCGGTCGACACCAAGGGGTAAGCGATCAACGCTGGCGGGCCTTTCCCGAGGGCCTGCCGATCGAGGTCAGCCAGGTCACGGCCGCCGAACTCGCGCGTCAGCGCCCCGGCTCCGGTGCTGGAGGCACCTCCGGGGAGCCAGCCGCCTCCGGGCGCTCGGTGCGAGTAGACCACGCCATGGGGGTCACGGAGCAGCTGCGCGCTCACTCCTTTGATGACCAGCGTCGTGCCGAGCGTCGAGTTCCAGCTGCCGACGGCGACCGCCCCCGCCCCGAGCTGCGCTGCACACCCGTCCGTCATGCCGGCGACGACTGCGGTCCCGGCGGGGATCCCGGTGGCCTCGGCGGCGTCGGGGCTCACGGAGCCGAGCTGACTACCCGGGAGGACCAGGTCGGGAAGAGTGCTTGCCGGTACTGCGAGGTCATCGAGCACCGATGATGGCCAGGCTGCGTCGATGAGATGAGCGCCTGTCTTGAGGGCGCTGCTCAGGTCTGTTGCGACACGTTCCCCCACGAGGCGGCGGTTGATGAAGTCGTTTTGGTGTGCCAGCGCCGCCGTGGCGGCGACCTCAGCGTGCTCGGCGAGCAGCCACAACAGCTTGGGCAGTGCCCAGGCCGGTTGCATGCGACGGTATCCGAGCTCCTCCCAGACGTTCCCTCCGATCTCATTGACCCGGGACACGAGGTGGCCCGCACGGGTGTCGTCGTACATCAGGGCCGGAGTCAGCGGCCGTCCGTCCTGATCGATCAAGAGGACCGTGCCTGAGGTCGCCGCCACTGCCATTCCCCGCACGGCTCCCTCCGGAACCGTGTCGACGGCCGACCTGCAGGCGGCCACGGTGGCCTGCCACCACTGCTCGGGGTCTTGCTCATGACGGCATCCGTCGCGTGAGCTGTCGAGTGGTTGTCGGCCGGAGCCGACCACAGTCCCATCGGCGGTCACCGCCAGTACTCGCACACCCGACGTTCCGAGGTCTATCCCGATCCAGACGTCGTCCGGAAGGTCCTGAGGAGGCACGGTGCTGCTATCGGACGGCGCGCTGGCGCATCGCGTCCAACTGCGGCCACGCCGTCGCCGTCGCCTCCCTCACCGTCAGGAAGTCCGCGAAGAGATCGCGGTAGCGGCCGGAGCGGGCGGGGTCGGGGTGGAAGGTGTCGCGAGCCCTCACGAAGCGCGGCGCGATCTCGTCGACGCTGTCGGCTGCTCCCGTCGCCACCAGCCCGATGAGGAAGGCACCTCGGGCGCCGGCCTCGGTGTCTGTTGAGCGCGAGACGGGAATCGCCGTGACGTCGGCGATGAGCTGGAGCCACACGGGGCTGACGGCTCCGCCTCCGGCGACGCGAAGCTCCGTCGGCTCCGCCCCCGAGGCCGCAAGGCAGTCCTGGATGACCAACGTGAGGCCCTCGAGAACCGCCCGAGCCACGTGGTGGCGTTCGTGCTCCAGCGACAGGCCGAGGAACGAACCACGGGCCAGCGGGTCGAGGAACGGTGACCGCTCGCCAGCGGGGGACAGGTAGGGCAGGAACGTCAACCCACCAGCGCCGACATCGGCACCGCTGGCCAGCTCACTCAACTCGGCGGGCTCGGCGAGACCCAGCATGCGACAGGCCCACTGGATGACCTCGGTGCCCGCCAGCGTCGGAAAGGCGCGCAGGTACCTCCCCGGTACGCCGAGGGCGATGTTGAGCCCGGCTGCCGGGCCGTCGAGGGAGACCGTGTCCCTCACGACCTCCGTGCACAGAGTGGTACCGAGAATGCAGCACGCCTGGCCGGGTGCAACGGCGCCGACCCCTAGTGACGTGGACGCGATGTCGTAGGAGGACATCACGACCGGGGTGCCGGTAGGCAGGCCAAGACTGGCTGCCGCCGCCGGGCTCATCTCTGCCACCCTTCGGTCGTCGCCGCGGATCTCGGGCAGCAGGTCGCGGACCCACGCCATGTCATAGAGGTCCAGCAGCTCGGGGGAGTACCGGCGGGTGCGGATGTCCATGAAGGGAGCCGAGGCGTCCGACTCGTCGATGCCGACCTCGCCGGTCAGCTGGGCGAACAGCCATCCAGCGCAGGTGAGGGAGGTGGCGGAACGCTCGAGCCGCGCGGGGTCGTGCCGGCGGAACCAGGTCAGGATGGCGTTCGGCAGGCCACCGGAGGTGAGGGAGCCGTTGATGCCGAAGGCCTGGTCGAGCACCCCCGCACGGGTCCATTCGTCGATGATTCCGGCGGCGCGGCCGTCGTTCCACAGCGCTGCTGGGCCGGTCGGTACGCCTGAGCCGTCGACCAGCCAGCTGCCGTCACCTTGGGCGGTGAACGCCACGAAGTCCACGGAACCGGGCAACCGCTCCGCGACCTGCCGCACGGTGAGGACGACGGCGTCCCACACGGCGGCCATGTCCTGCTCGGCCCACCCGGGGGCGGGCCGGGTCACCGACGTCGCCTGGCGGGCGACCAGCGACTCCTTGCCCTCCTCGTCGTAGCCGATCGCCTTGATCATGGTGGTGCCGGCGTCCACGCAGATGATGGCCATGCGCAGATCCTCCCCTAGCGGATCCTTCGCGGCCAGTCAGGGTCGTCATGTTGCGACCTTCCTGCTCGCGGGCCATGCTGCTGAAATGACTGAACCTCCCCGCGAGCAGTCCGACGAGCTGGACCCCATGGCTGCCGACACCGACCACGACCCCAGTGACTTCGCCGCCGGCGGGTACGACGATCGCCAGCAGAGCGGTGACTCCTCGGCGGGCGAGTCCGTGTCCTACGAGAGGGGAAACACCGGCGATGCGTCGTCGCTCACTGAGTCGGTGGCTCATGAGCCTCGCAAGTCCGGCGACTCGTCGTTGAGCGACTGATCCCGCGGTCCTGCTTCAGTCGTTGAGCGACTGATCTCGCGGTCCTGCTTGAGTCGTTGAGAGACTGATCTCGCGGTCCTGCTTCACATGTCTGCGTGGCGCGCACGTCATCGGTGGGGGCTCTGTGCTGCCCCGGGAGGCTGGGGAGCCTCCAGCCTCTCGGCCGCCTCTGCGATGTTGCGCTGCATGCTGCCGAACACCAGTCCGTGGAACGGCCAGATCAGCCACCAGTAGGCGTGGCCGGCGATGCCGCGCGGGTGGAACAGCGCGCGCTGGTGGAACGACGCTTTGCCTTCGTCGTCCGTGTGGACACTCAGCTCGAGCCACGCGAGACCCGGGAGCCGCATCTCCGCTCGAAGGCGCAGGAACCGTCCGGTGTCCACCTCTTCGACCCGCCACCAGTCCAGCGAGTCACCTGGCAACAGGTTGTTCGGGTCACGCCTGCCCCGAACCAGGCCCGGCCCGCCGGTCAGCCGGTCGATCCAGCCCCGCACCTTCCAGCCGAGGCTGAACGAGTACCACCCACGACGTCCGCCGATACCTTCGATGATCCGCCAGAGCGACTCAGGGCTGGCATGGACGTCACGTCCTCGCTCATCGACGTACAGGGAGCCGCCTGCCCACTCGGGGTCCGATCGCAGCGGTTCGCTCGGCGCCCCGGTGCTGGTTGCCGACGACCATGCCGTTGGCACGTCCAGGTCCCTGATCTTCGTCAACGCGAGCTCGACCGCGCGGTCGTAGCCGATGAGCCCGTCGCCTGGGTCCGGGATGAACTGGGCGATGTCGTGCTCGGCGGCGACGGCGGTGTTCTTCAGCGACTCGATGAGAGGTCGTGCCAGCGACCTCGGCACGGGCGTCACGACATTGACCCAGTGGCTGGACAGCGAGGGGGACAAGACGGGAACGGGGATGATGCGTCGGCGTCTGAGCCCGGCGATGTCGGCGAAGCGTTGCATCATCTCCTCGTACGTCAAGACGTCTGGGCCGCCGATGTCGAAGGTTCGGTTCACGGAGGAGGGCAATGCGGCAGAGCCGACGAGATAGCGCAGCACATCGCGCACCGCGATGGGCTGGATGCGGGTGTGGACCCAGCGGGGCGTCACCATCACCGGCAGGCGTTCGGTGAGGTAGCGGAGCATCTCGAACGACGCGGAGCCGGAGCCGATGACGACACCGGCCCGCAGCACGGCGGTGGGCACGCCCGACGCAAGGAGCACCGAGGCAACGGCCGCACGGGAGGCAAGATGCTCGGACAGCACTTCTCCCGCCGGGTCGAGCCCACCGAGATACACGATCCGCCGGACCTGGGCGTTGCGGGCTTCCTCGGCGAAGATCTGGGCAGATGCCCGCTCGGTCTCGGCGAAGTCCTTGCCCGACCCGATGGAGTGCAGCAGGTAGTAGGCCACGTCCACGCCGCGCAGAGCCTCCTGGACGGCGACAGCGTCGTTGGCGTCTGCTTCAGCGACCTCCACGTCGTCATACCACGGTCGCCCCAGGAGCTTGCCGGGCGTGCGGGCCATCACGCGGACCCGGTAGCCGGCAGTGAGCAGCTCCGGGACGAGTCGGCCGCCGATGTATCCGGTGGAGCCCGTGACCAGGCACCGCGCGCCAGGATCCATACCGGCAAGTTTCTCACCGCTCATTCGGCTGGAGGCAGGGACCAGTCGATCGCGTCGCCTCCCTGGGCGACGAGGAGCTCGTTGGTTCGGCTGAACGGACGTGACCCGAAGAAGCCGCGCGAGGCTGACAGTGGAGATGGGTGGGGGCTCGTGACGGTCGGGATCGATCCGAAGAGCGGTGCCAGCGTGGCAGCATCACGGCCCCACATGATGGCCGCCACGGGCCCGCCCCGCGCCGCGACCGCCTCGATAGCCAGGTCCGTCACCGCCTCCCAGCCCTTGCCTCGGTGAGAGCCTGCCGCCCCGGCCCGCACGGTCAGGACGCGGTTGAGAAGCAGGACGCCGCGGTCGGCCCACGCCGAAAGGTCTCCGTGAGCCGGGACAGGCGTTCCTACGTCGTCGACCAGTTCGCGGTAGATGTTCGCGAGGCTCTTGGGGAGCGGACGCACGCGGCGTTCCACCGAGAAGGCCAGTCCGACCGCATGGCCGGGAGTCGGGTAGGGGTCTTGGCCGACGATGACGACGCGCACGTCGGCCAGCGGGCGAGTGAAGGCTCGCAGGATGGAACCACCCGCAGGAAGGAAGCGGTGGCCCTCGGCCAGCTCCCGACGCAGGAAGTCGCCCATGGCGAAGACGGTGTCCTGGACGGGGGACAGGGCTGCCGCCCAGTCCGGCGCGATGAGCTCGCTGAGCGGGGCGCGATGCACTCGGCCACCTTCTCAAACAGCTCAAGAAGCTGCGGCGACACCCCGACACCTACTGCTGGGCCAGCGCCCCCGTCAGTTCCTTGTCGTCCGCAGCCAGGGCGGGGGCCCCCTGGAGGTCGCCGATGAACTGCTCCGCCCAGTGTCCGATGTCATGGTCGCGGACGTGCCTGCGCATCGCCCGCATCCGGCGGCGCAGCTCCGTGCGCGGCGCACGCATCGCCGTGAGCATGGACTCCTTGAGGCCGTTGATGTCGTGAGGGTTGACCAGGTAGGCCTGCTTCAGCTCGTCGGAGGCGCCCGCGAACTCCGACAGCACCAGTGCTCCGGTGTTGTCGTAGCGCGCCGTCACGTACTCCTTCGCCACCAGGTTCATCCCGTCGGCGAACGGTGTGACGACCATGATGTCGGAGGCACGGAACAGCGCGGCCATCTCCTCGCGAGGATATGACGAGTGCAAGTAGTGGATAGGCAGCCGCCCGATTCGGGCCAGGTCGCCGTTGATCCGGCCGACCCAGCGCTCGATGTCGTCCCTCACCTCCTGGTACTGACCGATCCGTTCCCTGCTCGGCGAGGCAACCTGGACGAAGACGGCGTCCTCGACGCTGATGTGCCCGTCGACGATGAGCTCGCCGAAGGCGCGCAGTCGCTGGCGGATGCCCTTGGTGTAGTCGAGGCGGTCGACCCCCAGCAAGATATGCCGCGGCTCGCCGAGCTCGCGGCGGATCTCGGCTGCCCGGGCAGCCACCTCGGGCGACTTGGACAGGGTCTCCAGCTGAGCGAAGTCGATCGAGATCGGGTACGCCCGAGCATCGACGGTGCGTCCGTCGGGCAGCTCGATTCGGTCGCGGTGTGTCTTGTGGCCGAGCCGCAGCCGAACCAAGCGAGCGAAGTTGGCCGCCCCGCCAGGACGCTGGAAGCCGACGAGGTCGGCACCGAGCAGCCCGCGCAAGATCTCGTCGCGCCAGGGAAGCTGCTTGAACAGCTCGGTCGGTGGGAAGGGCGTGTGGAGGAAGAATCCGATACGCAGGTCCGGCCGGAGCGCACGGAGCAGGGCGGGCACCAGCTGGAGCTGGTAGTCCTGCACCCAGACCGTCCCCCCATCGGCGGCAACCTCAGCTGCTGCCTCGGCGAAGCGGCGGTTCACGGTGACGTAGGCGTCCCACCACTCGCGGCGGAAGATCGGCTTGGCGACGACGTCGTGGTACAGCGGCCACAGCGTGGCGTTGGACATGCCGTCGTAGTACTCCCCGAGCTCGGCTGTGGAGATCTCGATGGGGAGCAGGGACAGCCCCTCGACCTCGAACGGCTCGTAGCTGTCCAATGTGTCGCCCGGCCACCCGATCCAGATGCCGTCACGCTGCCGCAGGACCGGCTCGAGTGCCGTGACGAGTCCGCCTGGTGACGTACGCCATGCGGAGGAGTCTGCGCCCGAGCTCCGGTCGACGGGCAAGCGGTTGGCGACGACGACGAAAGAGCTCACCGGGAGGTCCACCTCCACAGCGTACGGCGAAGCGAGCACCTCAGGGGCTGACGAGCCCCCCGCAGCGGTCGGGGAGGGCGACCGGCCCCCGTCAACGACGGGACTTCCTCCACGCGGGGCGAGGCTAATGCCATTGGTGTAGTTCGTCCCCTACGATGACCGGGACGCTGCCGCGGCGTCACCATGACCGAAAGGGGTCGCGTGGACGCTCCCAATGTCGTGACCTCGGGTGCCTCGGCGGATGCGGCCGAGGCGCTGTCGGAACGCGACCAGCAGATTCTGGCCTTCGAGCGGCTGTGGTGGAAGTACGCGGGCGCCAAGGAGCAGGCGGTCCGCGAGCACTTCGCCATGTCGGCAACCCGCTACTACCAAGTGCTCAACGCCTTGATCGACCGCCCTGAGGCCGTGGCGTTCGACCCGCTGCTCGTCAAGCGGTTGCGCCGGCTGCGAGCGGCGCGTCAACGTCAACGCTCGGCCCGCCGGCTCGGGATGGACTCCTGACCATGGCTCTGCCCTCCGTCGTCACGGTGGCGAGTGCGGTGATCGTGGTCGCGGCAGGCGTGAACCTCGGCGCCGTGGCCACCGGTGACGACGATCCTGCGTCGAGCGCCGCGACGTCTGCACCTCACCGCAGCACACCACCGCGGGCGGCCGCCGCAGAGGACGACCGCAAGGAGCCGCCCACAGGCACCTCGAAGCAGCGCAAGGAGCCTCAGCCGGAGTCGAAGGTCCTGGTCGACGTCTTCAACAACTCCGGGATCACCGGCTTGGCATCAGACAAGGCAGCGCTGCTCCAAGGTGCCGGCTGGAATGTCGCGGGCACTGACGACTGGTACGGGGACATCCCCGCCAGCACCGTCTACTACCCCCCGAAGCTGAAGCAGGACGCCCGGCGTCTGGCGAAGGTCCTCGAGGTCGAACGGTTGCACCCTGCGGTGGCACCCATGCAGTTCGACCGCCTCACCGTGATCTTCACGTCGGCCTGACCGAACCGTACCCGAGGGCCTGCGGTCGAGCGTCGGTTCCGCTTGACTCTAGGAATGCACATCACCCCGACCACCGAGCAGGGACGCGCCGGACTGGCCGCCCTGCTGGCCAAGCCCCGGGACGCCCTGGTGGCCTTCGACTACGACGGCACGCTGGCCCCCATCGTCGACGACCCGGGGCAGGCGAGGCCAAGACCCGACGTGGTGGAAGCCCTGGCCGCCTTGTCACAGCAGGTGGCGCTGGTCGCCATCGTG
>DASQEH010000163.1:0-12551 GCA_035633755.1 Nocardioidaceae bacterium
CGACGGCGGCCTTCTCGTAGCCGCCTCGTCGTGCGACGGCGAAGCTGGGACTGGTCATGGCACGAGGACTCCGGTCTTGGGCGAAGGGTTGAGCGCCAATAGGGTCGGCGCCGGCATCCTGGGCAGGAGCCGGTTGCCCGAGCTGCTCCTGAGGGGGAACGGGGGTTCGGGGTGGTGCCCCGCCTGGAGCGGTGCCCGTCGGTCCGTTGGAGGCTGGCGCGGTCGTAAGCCCCCGCTGCGTCTCGGTGGCCTCGGGAGGAGTCGGGGTCGGGGCCACCGCAATCACCTGTGTCTGGTCAGCGTCGTCCGGCTCGCCTTCGTAGTCCGACTCCGGACGTTCCTCGAAGAACCAGAGACTCGACGGGCCGTCAGATGTGTTGCTCACAGGTCAGTCACCTCAATCCCCCCAGCGGGAAGAGCGATCCCCCGAACATCAGCCGCTCCTTCGCAGCAGGGTACCCCGTTCGCACGGTGCTCTGCCGCGCGGTTATGGCGCGGCATTCAGCCGGACGCAGGCTCCACCAGCTCGACCAGCACTCCGCCGGCATCCTTGGGATGGACGAAGTTGATCCGGCTTCCGGCCGTGCCGCGACGCGGCTCCTCGTAGAGCAGCCGCATCCCTTGGTCCCGAACCGCTGCCATGGCGTCGTCGATGCTCGTGACGCGGTACGCGAGCTGCTGGAGCCCGGGACCGGACCGGTCCAAGAACCGGGCTATCGGCGAGCCGGGGGTGAGCGGTGCCAGCAGCTGCAGGCAGGGGCCTTCAGGTCCGACCGCCACCATCGCCTCGCGGACGCCCTGCTCGACGTTGTCCTCGCGATGAACGACCGAGAATCCGAAGACCTCGGCATAGAAGGCAAGTGCTTCGTCGAGGTCGTGGACCGCGACACCGACATGGTCGACCGTGGTGATGTAGGCAGCGGGGAGCACGCCGCCATCTTTCCGGCTGCCGGCGCCGCACGGCAACCGTGCAGACCGCTCACTCGTCGCGCCCGCCGTCGAGAAAGTAGGCTCCAGGGAAGAAGTCTCGTCGCAGCATCGCAACGTCAGGAGGGTCTCGTATGGCCGGCAGTGTGATCGTGGCAGGAGCCCGTACGCCGATCGGGCGCCTGCTGGGAGGGCTCAAGGACCTCTCCGCCACCGACCTCGGTGGCATCGCCATCAAGGCCGCACTCGAGCGGTCGTCGGTGGCGGCCGACGAGGTCGACTACGTGATCATGGGCCAGGTGCTGCAGGCCGGTGCGGGCCAGATCCCGGCGCGACAGGCTGCGGTCAAAGCCGGTATCCCCATGACGGTGCCCGCCCTGACGGTCAACAAGGTGTGTCTGTCGGGCATCAACGCCATCGCGCTGGCCGACGCGCTGATCAAGGCCGGGGAGTGCGACGTCGTGGTCGCCGGGGGTATGGAGTCGATGTCCAACGCGCCGCACCTGATGATGAAGTCGCGCGAAGGCTACCGCTACGGCGATGTCACCATGCGCGACTCCATGGCCTACGACGGCCTGTGGGACGTGTTCACCGATACGGCGATGGGCGGCGTCACCGAGCGGCGCAATGTCGAGGTGGAGCAGCTCACTCGCGCCGAGCAGGACGAGTTCTCTGCCGAGTCGCACCAGCGTGCCGCCGCCGGGTGGAAGAACGGAATCTTCACCGACGAGGTGGTGCCCGTCGAGGTCCCCCAGCGCAAGGGTGACCCGGTTGTGGTGAGCGAGGACGAGGGTGTGCGCGGCGACACGACCGTGCAGTCGTTGTCGCGGTTGCGCCCGGCGTTCAGTCCCGACGGCACCATCACGGCCGGGTCCGCCTCCCAGATCTCCGACGGGGCCTGTGCCGTGGTGGTGATGAGCAAGGCCAAGGCGGACGAGCTGGGGCTCCAGTGGCTCGCCGAGATCGGGTCACATGGGCAGGTGGCCGGACCCGACTCGTCGTTGCAGTCCCAGCCCGCGGTGGCCATCCGGGCCGCCTGTGCCAAGGAAGACGTGGCGCCCACCGACCTCGACCTGGTCGAGATCAACGAGGCATTCGCCGCGGTCGGCATCGCCAGCATGCGCGAGCTCGGCCTCACGGCAGACAAGGTCAACGTGAACGGCGGCTCGATCGCGCTCGGTCACCCCATCGGGGCCTCGGGCGCCCGCGTCGTACTCCACGTGGCTCTGGAGCTGGCTCGCCGAGGCGGCGGCGTCGGCGTGGCCGCACTGTGCGGCGGCGGCGGACAAGGTGATGCCCTCATCGTGCGTGTCCCTGCGTCGTGACCTCGGCCGATCCGGCCTCCGGCGGCGCGACTGAGCTCGTCGGACGACGGACGGGGCGCCAGCTAGCTGTCGACGATCTGGTGTCCCGCGCGCGGCGCGGTGACGCTCGCGCGGTCGGCCGGCTGATCTCTCTGGTCGAGGATGCCTCGCCACAGCTGAGAGAGGTGGCCGAGCGGCTGGCACCTCACACCGGACATGCAGAGGTACTGGGCATCACCGGTGCGCCGGGCGTGGGCAAGTCCACGACGACTGCGGCGTTGGTCGCGGCGCTGCGCAGTGCCGGGAAGCGTGTCGGCGTGCTCGCGGTCGACCCGTCGTCTCCCTTCAGTGGGGGAGCGCTGCTCGGCGACCGGGTGCGCATGCAGGACCACGCGACGGACGCTGACGTGTTCATCCGCTCGATGGCGAGCCGGGGTCACCTCGGAGGGCTGGCTTGGGCCGCGCCGCAGGCGGTCAGGATCCTTGACGCCGCCGGGTGCGATGTCATCGTCATCGAGACAGTCGGTGTGGGGCAGTCCGAGGTCGACGTGGCCGGTCTCGCCGACACGACCCTCGTCCTGCTGGCCCCGGGCATGGGCGACGGGATCCAGGCCGCGAAGGCAGGGATCCTGGAGATCGGCGATGTGTACGTCGTCAACAAGGCCGACCGCGAGGGCGCCGACCGCGTGGTGCGGGACCTGCGCTCGGTGCTGAGCCTTGGTGCCGTTCCAGGCGGGTGGCGCGCTCCCATCGTCAAGCTGGTCGCCCAGACGGCTGCCGGAGTGGACGACGTCGTCGCCGCCATCGGCGGTCACCGGCAGCATCTGGAGGCCACCGGTGAGCTGAGATCCCGGCGGGGCCGGCGGGCCCGTGACGAGGTCGAGGCCATCGCGGTGACCTCGCTGCGGCAGCGGTTCGGCGACCTGCACGGTCATGCCGATCTCGACTCGCTGGCCGCGGCTGTCGCCGCCGGAGCACTCGACCCCTACAGCGCCGCCGACCGCTTGGTGGCGGCCCTGTGAGCCTTGTATCGGCGCGCCTCACGCCGCAGACGTGCCGTTGTTGCTAGACATGGCCCCACGTGACGCAGGCGTTTCTGCGGGCAGTGCGCTGCCCACGCGACGCCGTACCAAGGCAACACAGCGAATCGAGGAGGAGTCATGACCGATGCTGCCAAGAAGGGCGTCACTTTCCTGGTCATCGCCTTCGCCCTGTTCTACCTGGTGACGCAGCCGGAGGCCGCAGCCAATGCCGTACGAGGGGCCATTCAGGCTGTGGTCACTGCATTCTCGGCGATCATTCGGTTCTTCGAAGCTCTCGCCAGCTGACGCCCCTGCGCCATGGCCTTGAGCTTCCTGACCGATCCCCGCATCAAGGATCGGATTCGAACGGGCGAAGAGGTCAGGGCGGTGGTACGCAAGCACTGGATCGCCTACTGGCGGGTCCTGCTCGAGGCCGTCGTCGCAGGAGGCCTCTTCCTGCTCTACGCGAACCAGCCCGCCAGCGGCTGGATCTTCTTCTGGCTCGGCGCCGCGCTGTCGGTGCATGCCTTCGGCCTGTTCGTGTACCTGGCGTCCGACGTCTTCGTGGTCACCAACCGTCGGGTGTTCCGCGTGCGTGGGCCGCTGCGCTGGGGATTCGCGACCATGCCAGCTACCCGCATCGTCGACTACAGCGTCCGCGAGTCGGTGGCTGCCCAGCTGCTGGGCAGGACCTTTCTTGGTCAGTGGTTCGACTACGGCCATTTCGTCTTCGAGTCAGCGGCTCAGGAGCAGGCGCTTCGTGAGATCCGCTATGTGCCCGATCCACTGGCTTGCGAGAATGCCATCCAAGATGTGGTGCAGGGCAATGTGCGGCAAAGGTAAGGCCACGCTCCATCCGCTGCGCGATCTCGCATTCTGACGATGTGAGGAACTCACGATCTAAGGACGGCGATGGTGGCACGTCGCAAACTCACCTTCGATCCCATCGAGGAAGCCGCCCGCCACTGGGAGCTGCGGTGGGGGGCCGTGCGCGAGATGCGCGCGGTGACGAGCTTGATGCGCGTCCAACAGCTTCTGCTGGCCGAGCTCGACGAGGTCTTGAATCCGCACGGGCTGACCTTCGCTCGCTATGAGGCGCTCGTCCTCTTGACGTTCTCCCGACGCGGCTCGCTTCCCCTGGGCAAGATGGGTGACCGGCTCCAGGTCCACCCGACGTCCGTCACCTCGATCATCGACCGGCTCGAGGCATCCGGCCATGTCGTACGCCGGCGCCATCCCACTGACGGGCGCACGACCTTGGCCGAGATCACCTCATCAGGGCGCGACCTCGTGGAGGCCGCGACTGCGGACCTGGTCGCTGCCGACTTCGGGTTGGGGTCGCTCGGCGCCTCGGAGCTGGACCTCTTGACCACCCTGCTGCGCCCGGTTCGCATCGCGGCCGGTGACTTCAGTCCCCGGTGATCTTTGTTCCGCACCAGAAACGGGGGGTCGCGAGCCGCTGTCGGCGCGTACTCTTTGTTGGACGTCCTACTAACTTCGGGGCCGCAGCGCGGACAGGAGCACACATGAGCGACTCCAGCGACATCGAGGAGGGCCGCCGCCGCTGGCAGGCCAGGTACGACGCCTCCCGGGTGCGAGAGGCCGACTTCACCACGCTGTCCGGCTCGACCGTGGAGCCCGTGTACGGCCCGCCCGAGGGTTCGGACCACCCCGGCTTCGAGTCGATCGGCTGGCCCGGTGAGTACCCGTTCACCCGCGGCTTGTACCCGACCGGGTACCGCGGGCGCACCTGGACCATCCGCCAGTTCGCCGGGTTCGGGAACGCCTCGCAGACCAACGAACGCTACAAGCAGATCCTGGCCAACGGTGGAGGCGGGCTGTCGGTGGCGTTCGACATGCCGACGCTCATGGGCCGCGACAGCGACGACCCGATGGCGCTCGGCGAGGTGGGACACTGCGGCGTTGCCATCGACTCGGCGGCCGACATGCAAGCACTGTTCGCGGGCATCCCCCTCGAGGATGTCAGCACCTCGATGACGATCTCTGGACCTGCGGTTCCGGTGTTCTGCATGTACCTGGTCGCAGCAGAGCGCGAAGGAGCCGACCTCGCGAAGCTGAACGGAACGCTGCAGACCGACATCTTCAAGGAGTACATCGCCCAGAAGGAGTGGTTGTTCGCGCCCGAGCCCCACCTGCGTCTCATCGGTGACCTGATGGAGTTCTGTGCCGAGCAGATCCCTGCGTACAAGCCGCTCAGCGTCTCCGGGTACCACATCCGGGAGGCCGGATCCACGGCAGCGCAAGAGCTCGCCTTCACGCTGGCCGACGGCTTCGGCTACGTCGAGCTGGGGATGTCGCGCGGCCTCGACGTGGACGCCTTCGCGCCGGGGCTGTCCTTCTTCTTCGACGCGCACGTCGACTTCTTCGAGGAGATCGCCAAGTTCCGCGCCGCTCGCCGCATCTGGGCGCGGTGGCTGCGCGACGTCTACGGCGCCACCACCGAGAAAGCACAGTGGCTGCGCTTCCACACCCAGACCGCCGGTGTGTCGCTGACCGCCCAGCAGCCCTACAACAACGTGGTCCGCACCGCGGTGGAGGCCCTGGCGGCCGTCCTCGGCGGGACGAACTCCCTGCACACGAACGCCCTCGACGAGACGCTTGCACTCCCCACGCAGCAGGCGGCCGAGATCGCCCTTCGCACCCAACAGGTGCTCATGCACGAGACGGGTGTCGCCAACGTCGCCGACCCCCTCGGCGGCTCGTGGTACGTCGAAGCGCTCACCGACCGGCTCGAGGCCGAGGCGGAGGCAATCTTCGCCACGATCCACCGGATGGGCGGCGGCGACGAACGCGAGCATGCCGTCGGCCCGATGACCTCGGGCATCCTGCGGGGGATCGAGGACGGCTGGTTCATGTCCGAGATCGCCGAGTCGGCCTTCGCGTACCAGGTCGCGGTCGAGAAGGAGGACAAGCTCGTCGTCGGAGTGAACTGCCACACCTCCTCGGTCACCGGCGACCTGGAGATCCTTCGGGTGTCCCACGAGGTCGAGGTCGACCAGGTGCGGCATCTCGCCGACCGCCGGGCCGGCCGCGACGACCAGGCGGTCCAGGCGTCGCTGCGGGCGCTCGTCGAGGTCTCCAGGACACCGCACAACATGGTGCCGGCGATGCTCGAGGCGGTCCGGGCCGAAGCCACCCTGGGCGAGATCTGCAACGTGCTGCGAGCCGAGTGGGGGGAGTACCGGGAGCCGGCTCGGTTCTGAGCCACACCCGCGGAGAGCGAGGCCGCACTGGGGCGCGGGGCATGCCCGCCGGTTTGCCTAGGATGTGTCCATGACCGTCCCGCAGTTCTCCCGTCCCGGCGCCATCGACCTCTCGGCTCTCCGCAAACCACCGGCGGCGTCCCGTCCGAGCGGTGCAGCGACCGGTGGACTGTACGACTTCGACGTCGTCGGCGAGCAGGCGCTGCGGACCGAGGTCGTCGAACGGTCGATGTCGGTCGTCGTGCTGGTGAGCTTCTGGTCGGCCAGCGCGCCGGGCTCGGTCGAGATCAACGACACCTTGACGCGCCTCGCCGACGAGCAGGCCGGTCGCTTCCTGTTCGCCCGGGTCGACGTCGGCGCTCAGCCCGAGCTGGCGGCCGCGCTCGGTATCCCGCAGGTGCCGCTCGTGGTGGCGGCACTGCGCGGACAGCTCGCGCCGCTCATCCAGGACCCCCTGCCTGAGGCCGAGATGCGGCTGTTGATCAAGCAGGTGCTGGACGCCGCGGCCGCCAACGGTGTCGGAGGGGTCGCGGAGCCGGTCAACGCGCCGCCCGCCGCCGATGCCATACCCGAAGCCGCCGAGCCGGTCTCGCGTCACCCCGAGGCCGAGCAGGCGCTGATGTCCGGCGACCTCGACGCCGCGATCGAGCGGTACTCGGCGGCTGTGACGGCGTCGCCGGGCGACAGCGAGGCCACCGTCGGCCTGGCGCGAGCGCAGCTGCTGAAGCGCACGTCCGGTGTCGACGCGTCGGCCGCCGCCAAGACGGCCGCCGAACGCCCCGATGACATCGAAGCCCAGACCTTGCTGGCGGACCTGGAGCTGCTGGAGGGAGATGTCGACTCCTCCTTCAGCCGCCTCATCGAGCTGGTCCGGCGCACACGCGACGCCGAGCGCGACACAGCGCGTCGCCACCTCGTCGAGCTGTTCGGAGTGGTCGGCGATGACGACCCCGTTGTCATCAGGGCGCGCCAGAACCTCGCCAGCGCGCTGTTCTGACCGCGAGGATTCGGCCCGCGCGGGCAGCTCAGGTCGGGTCAGCCGCCGGCTGACCGGCGTGCAGGAAGACGGTGCTGCCTGAGTCGGCCGCGGCACAGCTGTGGACGACCCGAGCCGACGTTGGCCCTCGGCTGTGCGCAACCACCGTGCTGGGCTCGCACCAGTGCACCGCGGCAATCTCGCGAGGCTCGAGCACCACTCGGGCGGCCTCTGCCTCGGTCACGGTGCCGAGGTCGAACACCAGCAGACAGGCGTCGTCCCACCCTGACCACGGTGGCAGCCAGTCGACCGCGACGAGTGGTCCCGGAGGTCGTGTCAGGCCGAGCTCTTCCTCGACCTCGCGTACCACTGCATCGCGCGGCGACTCACCGGACTCGACCACTCCGCCGGGCAGGTCCCAGTCCGGCTTGTACGTCAGCTCACACAGCAGCACCTGCCCACGGGGATCGCGCAGCAGGCCTTGCGCGATGACTCGCTTACGGGGGAGGGCACCGTTGAGCAGGGCGCGGAATCCGGTCGCGGACTCAGGCGGCGGGTCAGTGGCGAGCCTGCCCAAGAGGATCTCGTCGCGCTGCTGCCCGCCGCGGGTGAGACGGCCGCGGGCGAGGCCCTCGCGGCGTAGACCTACGCGCGAGGCCAGCCGCAGAGACGCCACGTTGTCGGGCTCGACGTGGGCCTCCACCCTGCTGAGCCGCAGGTCGTCGAAGCAGTAGGCGATCAGCAGGCGCACCGCTCGCCGTGCCGTGCCGAGCCCGCGGTGTCCGGAGTACAAAGTCCAGGAGAGCTCGCCGATGTGGTCCAGCACGCGGCGCACCTCGACGCTGCCGGCAAGCTGACCTTCCCGCTCGACCACGAAGCTGACGGTCCGGCGGTCGTCGTCGTACTGCTCTCGCCACCGGGCCACCGCAGCGGCGTGCTCGGCGAACGAGGGGACGACGTGGGGGAAGTCGAACCACTTCGCCATCTCATCGTCATGCTGCAGCCGGGCGACGTCGATGTCGTCGTCGCTCCACGGCCGCAGCACCACGTCGCCGTCGCGAAGCGTCGGCTGGGGACCAGATGTCACGTCACGACCTGGCGGCCGGGGTGCGCCGTTCTCGTGGGGCGGTCGACTCCTTGGCCGGCTCCTCGGCAGGGGTGTGCCGGAGCCAGACGGTGGCCAGCGGCGGCAGCTGCACGATCGCGGATGCCGGCCGGCCGTGCCAGCTTCGGGCGGTGGCCGTCACGGCGCCGAGGTTGCCCACCCCCGAGCCCGAGTAGCTCTCCGCATCGCTGTTGAGGACCTCGTCCCAGCGTCCCGCCGCCGGCAGTCCCAGGGAGTAGTCGTGGCGCGGCACGGCTGAGAAGTTCGCCACGCAGGCGACGGAGGAGCCGTCCTTGCCGGTACGCAGGAAGCTGAAGACGTTCCCCGTGCTGTCGTTGGCGTCGATCCAGCTGAACCCCTTCGGGTCCTGGTCGAGTGACCACAGTGCCGGGGACTGCGTGTAAACCCGGTTGAGGTCCTTGACGAGGCGGTGGACGCCGAGGTGCTCGATATGGTCCAGCAGCCACCAGTCGAGCTCGCGGCTCTCAGCCCACTCCGACTCCTGGGCGAGCTCGACACCCATGAAGATCAGCTGCTTGCCGGGATGGGCCCACATGAACCCGAGCAGCGCCCGCAGGTTGGCGAGCTGACGCCACCGGTCGCCCGGCATCTTGCGCAGCAGCGAGCCCTTGCCGTGCACCACCTCGTCGTGCGAGATCGGCAGCACGTAGTTCTCGGTGTAGGCGTACATCATCGAGAACGTCATCTGATGGTGGTGGTACTGACGGTGGATGGGGTCATGTGCCATGTAGTCCAGCGAGTCGTGCATCCAGCCCATGTTCCACTTGAAGCCGAACCCGAGCCCGCCGAGGTGCGTCGGCCGCGTCACGCCAGGCCACGCCGTCGACTCCTCGGCGATCACCACGGTCCCGGGCACGCGCTTGTAGCAGGTCGCGTTGACCTCCTGCAGCAGTGCCACCGCCTCGAGGTTCTCGCGACCGCCGTACTGGTTGGGCGTCCACTCACCGGCCTCGCGCGAGTAGTCGAGATAGAGCATCGAGGCGACCCCGTCGACGCGCAGGCCGTCGATGTGGAACTCCTCCAGCCAGTACAGGGCGTTGGCCACCAGGAAGTTGCGGACCTCGCGGCGCCCGAAGTCGAAGATGAACGACCCCCACTCGGCATGCCATCCCTTCTGCGGGTCGGCGTGCTCGTACAAGGCGGTGCCGTCGAACTTCGCAAGCGCCCACGGGTCGGTGGCGAAATGACCGGGGACCCAGTCGAGGAGCACCCCGATCCCCGCCTGGTGCAACGAGTCGACGAGGTAGCGGAACTCGTCGGGCGTCCCGAACCGCGACGTCGCTGCGAAGTACCCGGTCACGTGGTAGCCCCAGGAGCCGCCGAAGGGATGCTCCATCACCGGGAGCAGCTCGACGTGGGTGAACCCGAGGTCCTTGACGTAGTTCACCAGCTCGTCGGCCAGCTGCAGATAGCTGCGGTCGCGGCGCCACGACCCCAGGTGCACCTCGTAGACGCTCATCGGACGCTCGGTCGGTCGTGTCGCGCGGTTCTCGATCCAGGTGTCGTCAGCCCAGGAGTACTCCGAGGTGAACACGATCGAGGCCCAGTCGGGCGCCTTCTGTGCGAACGTCGCCATCGGGTCGGCCTTCTCGCGCCACACCTCGTCGGCTCCGCAGATGACGTACTTGTACAAGGTGCCGTTGCCCACCTCGGGCACGAAGAGCTCCCAGACCCCTGAAGAGCCGAGCTGGCGCATCGGGTGCGCGCGGGGGTCCCAGAAGTTGAAGTCGCCGGAGAGCCGGACCCCGCGGGCATTGGGCGCCCACACGGCGAACGAGGTTCCGGTGACCTTGCCCCGGGTGGTGTCATAGGTCCGGACGTGAGCCCCGAGCACGTCCCACAGCTGCTCGTGGCGGCCCTCGTTGAACAAGTGCTGGTCGAGCTCACCCATCGTCGGCAGGTAGCGGTAGGGGTCGTCCGTCGTGGTGGTGGGATGGTCGGCGTAGCTGACCTCGAGCCGGTAGTCGGTGACCGCGCTCTGTGGGAGCACCGTGACCCAGATGCCTTGGTGCTCGTGCGACATGGCGACGACGCCGGAGTCGGTCACCACCCCTACCGAGCTGGCGAGAGGCCGGAACGCTCGTACCGTGACTCGCTTGTCGTACACATGCGGACCCAGCACCGAGTGCGGACTTCCGTGGCGGCCACTGACGAGCAGGTCGAGCTCCTCACGGCTGACGGGCTGTGGTGCTGCCACCGTTGTCATCATTCACTCCTCAGCGGCGAGACGGGCGACGGCCTGTAACGGGATGGGCAGCCACAAGGGCCGGTTGCGCGCCTCGTACACCGCCTCGTAGACAGCCTTGTCGGTCTCGTAAGCCCGAATCAAGACCGACGAGTCCGACGGCTCGGATCCGGCGGCGGCGGCATACCCCTCCACGAAGGCGCCCCGGTTGCGGGCCGACCACTCGTTTGCCCGGTAGCTCAGATGGTCGGCCGTGCCGAACTGGCGCAACGTCACACCGGCCGCATAGTCGAACGAGCGCAGCATCCCGGCGATGTCGCGCAGCGGGGAGTCGAGCGCGGCCCGCTCGGGCAGGCTCTTCGCCGGCTCTCCCTCGAAGTCGATGATCTTCCAGCCCTTCACCGTCCGCAGCGTCTGCCCCAGGTGCAGGTCGCCGTGTATGCGCTGCACCGGGATCGACTGGTCCAGCTCCAACATGGCGGTGAAGTTCGAGCGCAGCCCGTTGGCGAGCGGCTCCAGCTCAGGAACCACCGGCAGGGCGGCGTCGAGGCGCAGGCTCATGGCCTCGACCAGGGCGGCCTTGTCGTGCGAGTTCAGCGTCGCGGTGTCGAAGACCTCAGCGAGGTCAGCGTGGACCTCCGCGGTCGCCTCACCAAGCCGCCGGGCCTCTCCGGCGAAGTCGCCACCGCACTCCTCCGGATGCAGATCCTCCTCGACGAGCAGGTCGCGCACGCTGGCCAAGGCGACGTCCCAGCCGTCGGTCGCCGTGCGCAGGAACTGCTGCAGAAGACCGAGGTGCCCCTCGACGACCTCCCCATTGGGTTGCTGCCATTGGGCCTCGATCCACCCCAGCAGGGTGGCGACGTACTCGTCACCGCGTTCGGTGAGGGCTCGATGCACCTCGATGTCGGGGTTGACCCCGGGGCTGAGTCGCCGGTACAGCTTGAGCAGGGCGTCCTCCCCGTAGGCGATGGACGTGTTCGACTGCTCCTGGGTCATCACGGTGCCTGGCACCGACGGAGGTGGCAGCTCCGCACCCTCGACGGTCTCGAAGCCGATGGCGTCGGTGCGGACCTGCTCGATGAACCCGTCCAGGAGGGCGGCGGCGGCGGCCTTGTAGTACACCGCGTCGTACGCCACCACCTCCCCGAGATCAGGATGGGTCAGCTCGCCGACCAAGGCGTGGCCCATGTCAGGGTCGACTGCCTCGAGGTAGACCATCGGGAACTGGTAGCTGTCCTGCTTGCCGTCGTCGTACTGCACCGTCACGATCTCGATCCTGGCGCGCGGTTCAGGTTTCGGCCTCCATGGCAACGGCGTGATGTGCGTGACGGAGAACTCGCGTCCCTTGCCGGCGAACCACCGGCGGGTGGCCATGTAGGTCGCGACCTTGTCATAGAACTCTGTCGTCGTCACGTGGGGCGAGCCTCCTCGATGCGGGAGATCAGGAACCAGTAGAAGTTGTGGCCGGCCAACGTCAGGAGGTAGGGGAGCTCCCCGATCCGGGGGAACCTGACGTGCCCGATCATCTCGATGGGCTCACATCCTTCCCACCGCCGCAGGTCGAGCTCGACCGGCTGGGGGAAGCGCGACAGGTTGTTGACGCACATGACCGTGTCGCCGTCGTGCTCGCGGACATAGGTCAGCACGCTGGGGTTCGAGCCGCCCAGGTCCTGGAAGGAGCCGAGACCGAATGCCGGGTGGTTCTTGCGCACGTGGATCATCCGGCGGGTCCAGTGCAGAAGCGAGGAGGTGTTCTCCAGCTCGGTCTCCACGTTGACCCGCTG
>DASQEH010000164.1:0-37858 GCA_035633755.1 Nocardioidaceae bacterium
TCAGCAGGAGGCGCTGCGGCAGCCGACGCCTCAGCAGCAGCGGGCTGGCCCGTCCCGCCACCCAGCACCGACGGGTCCTCTTCAGCCTTGGCCTGCAGGGCACCGGCCAGCCGGGCTACCTGAGCGAGTGGGGCGTTGAACAAGAACACTGCGTTCTGCAGGGACGCCAGCATTGCGCCGGCGAGCTTCGCGAGCAGAACCTCGCGCGACTCGAGATCGGCGATCCGCGCGATCTCGTCAACGCTGAGCGTCTTGCCGTCGAGCATGCCGCCCTTGATGATGAGCGGCGGGTTGGTCCTGGCGAAGTCGCGCAGGCCCTTCGCGACCTCGACGGCGTCCCCCTTGATGAAGGCGATGGCCGTGGGGCCGACGAGCAGCTCGGCGAATCCGTCGACTCCCGCCTCGTCGGCGGCGATCTTGGTGAGCGTGTTCTTGACGACGGCGTAGCTAGCGTTGTCAGCGAGGATGCGCCTCAGCTCCTGCAGCTGCTTCACCGTGAGTCCGCGATAGTCGGTCAGCACGGCTCCGTCGGATGCACGAAACTCCTGCGCCAGCTCCGCAACAGCTGCTGCTTTATCGGGCCGTGCCATGGATCTCCTTCACAACATCGGAACAAACAAAACGCCCTGTGCAGGCGCACAGGGCGAGACAGATCGCGAAATCATGCCTGTTCCGGCTCACCTGCGCGGGTCACCCGGACGGATCCGGGCCTTCGGTCGATCGACGATGGGGGTCGGCGGTCGACAACCTGCGGTCTTCGGTACGAACAGCGTACGTGCAGCTCACGCTGCGGGCCAAATCAGCCGGGAATGCTCCCGAACGTTCCCACCGACCTCGCCGGGGGCGCCTTGACCACGACACGCTTGCCGTAGTCGGAGAAGTGCGCTTCGAACGACGCCACGTCACCGAGCTTGACTGCCATCTTGACGGGCAGGTTGTCGGCGTTGAGCCACGCGTCGGCCTTGAGCTTGGCCGGCAGGCCGAGCTTGGAGAACCCGCCGTGACCCTTCATGGCCGGGCTGGCAGCCAGCGCCTTGGCGGTGTTGATCGTGACCGTGTAGTGCCGGGTCTCGACGCCGTCGACGACCTCTGTGCCCTGGTCGCGAATCTTCGAGACAGCCTTGAGGTACGACAGGAAGCTCTGCGGACCGGCCGAGTCGAGGAACGAGGACAGCGGGTTGCCCGAGTCGGTCAGGTCGAGCTTGACCCACGGCTTGTCGGTACCGACGCCCAGCCCTCTCACGTAGAGCACCTGGTCGACCAAGCGAACCTCGAGGTTCTTGTCCATCACGTCGACCGCCATGCTCATCGCCAGTGTCTTGACGTCGGACACACCGGTCACGTCGCCGGACATCGTCACGGTCTGACCGGCGGCCTGGATCGTCGACTCGATGTGGACGGACTTCGCCTGCTGCTGCGCCTCGGTGACGGCCTCGCCGAACCCGGCCTGGGACAAAGCCGCGACCTTCGTCGGCGGTAGCGCGGAGTCGCTCTTCGACGCGCTGGTGGCGTCGTCGCTGCAGGCCCCCAGGCTCGCCATCAAACCCGCGGCCATCGCGCCTGCCGCCCATTGCCGAACCGTCATTGCGCCCGCTCCTCGCTTCGTGCCGCCCGGGTGTTCGGGAGGCGTACGACCAGCCTACGTGGGCATCGTCGACGTTTCACCCTCGAACTTCGGCCTCGGCCCGACCATGGCCGAACCGCCCGGCCAAGATCCACCCGCAGCGGCTCAGCCTTCGTCCGGCGACGTCACGTTGCGCGTCCGGTTGGGGTCGACCTGCACGCCCGGTCCCATGGTGGACGACACGGTCACTTTTCGGAGGTAGCGGCCCTTGGAGCTCGAGGGCTTGAGCCGCAGCACCTCCTCCAGAGCAGCTGCGTAGTTCTCCGCGAGCTTGTCCGTGGAGAAGGACGCCTTGCCGATGATGAAGTGCAGATTGGCGTGCCGATCGACGCGGAACTCAATCTTCCCGCCCTTGATGTCGGTCACGGCCTTGGCCACGTCGGGGGTGACCGTCCCGGTCTTCGGGTTCGGCATGAGGCCACGTGGCCCCAGAACCCTCCCCAGCCGCCCGACCTTGCCCATCATGTCCGGCGTTGCGACGACGGCGTCGAAGTCCAGCCAACCGCCGTTGACCTTGTCGATCAGCTCGTCACTACCGACGTGGTCGGCGCCCGCTGCCCGGGCCTCCTCGGCCTTCGCGGCATTGGCGAACACGAGGACCCGCGCGGTCTTGCCGGTTCCGTGCGGGAGGTTGACGGTGCCGCGCACCATCTGGTCGGCCTTGCGCGGGTCGACACCGAGGCGCATGGCCACGTCGATGGTGGGGTCGAACTTGGTCGGCCGGCCGCTCTGGGCCAGCTTGATGGCCTCGACAGGCTGGTAGAGCGTGTCCTTGTCGATCTGGTCTGCTGCGGCCTTGTAGGCCTTGCTGCGCTGCATGTGCTGGGTCCTTTCGTAGACCGGAGTGGTTGGACGGGCCAGCGCGGCCCTACCACGGAGTGGAGATGTCAGCCGTCGATGGTGATGCCCATCGACCGTGCGGTGCCCTCGACGGTCCGCATCGCTGCTTCCTCATCGTTGGCGTTCAGGTCAGGCAGCTTGGTGGTGGCGATCTCGCGGATCTGGTCGCGGTTGATCCTTCCCACCTTGTCCGTGTGAGGCGTGGCGGATCCTTTGGCGAGGCCGGCAGCTTTCTTGATGAGCTCAGCAGCCGGAGGGGTCTTGGTCACGAAGGTGAAGGTGCGGTCCTCGAAGATCGTGATCTCCACCGGGATGACGCTGCCGCGCATCGGCTCGGTCGCTGCGTTGTAGGCCTTGCAGAACTCCATGATGTTGACACCGTGCGGACCGAGCGCGGTACCAACGGGAGGTGCGGGGGTCGCTGCGCCTGCTTGCAGCTGAACCTTGACCATCGCCGCGATCTTCTTCTTCTTGGGAGGCATGGGGACGTCCTAGCGTGTGTGGTCGTACATGGCGTGTTGCGGGTGCGGCGCTCGCACGGCGCCGAAGTACTCGGTCAGACCTTCTCGATCTGCGTGAAGCTGAGCTCGACCGGTGTCTCGCGGCCGAAGATCTCCACCAGTGCCTTCACCCGCTGGGCGTCGACGTTGATCTCGGTGATCGTCGCGTGCAGGGTCGCAAAGGGCCCGTCGACCACCATGACCGAGTCGCCGGCATAGAAGTCGGTGAACTCCACCTTCTTCTGCTTCTGCTGCTGCGGCGTCTCGGTCGCCGTGATCACGGCTGGGGCCAGCATCGCCTCGACCTCGTCGAGGCTCAGCGGCACCGGCTGATGGCTGTGCCCGACAAAACCGGTGACCGAGGGTGTGTGCCGAACCGCCGCCCAAGATTCGTCCGTGAGATCCATCCGCACCAGCACGTAGCCGGGAAGCACCGTGCGACGCACCATCCGCCGCTGGCCGTTCTTGATCTCGGCGACTTCCTCCTGCGGCACGTGGACCTCGTGGATGAAGTCCTCCATGTTGAGCGACGAGATGCGGTTCTCGAGGTTGGTCTTGACCCGGTTCTCCATGCCCGAGTAGGTATGGATGACGAACCATTCCCCCGGCTTCGCGTGCAGGGCTGCGCGGAACTCCTCGAGCGGATCTGCGACGGGCTCGACGTCGGAGAGCTCTTCACCGACCGGGGTGGTGGCGTCGTCGGCCTCGAGGTCGGACTCCTCGGCAGGCGTGGAGACTGTTTGCTCTGTCATGGTTGTGTCACTCATCTACTTCCAAGTTCCTAGGGCTGAGCCATGGTGCGTCAGCCGAAGATCTCGAACATCGCCAGGTTGAACCCGTAGTCCAGCACTGAGACGAACGCGATCATGAAGAGGACGAACACGAGCACCACAAGGAAGTACGTCACCAGCTGCTCACGCGTCGGCCAGATGACCTTACGTAGCTCAGCTATGACCTGACGCAAGAAAAGGCCGACACTCGTACGACCACCCTGTGATGGCCGGCGTTCACTGGCTGAACTGGTGGCCCGGGTTTCCGTCACAATGTCTCCTTCCCTGTTCTCATGCCTGGTGCCGGATCATGTCGTCGATGTTGCAGGGCAGGAGGGACTCGAACCCCCAACCGCCGGTTTTGGAGACCGGAGCTCTGCCAATTGAGCCACTGCCCTCCGGTGTGGCTGCGCCTGGCTCCTGTGCCCGACCGAGGTCAGGACATCGTGAACTGGGGTGCAGACGCCACCAACGACCGAGTGTACGCGGTGACCACGGTGCGGGTCGAACCGAGCAACAACCCCACGCGCAAGGGTGGGAGGATGCTTCCATGAGTAAGGACGCGAAGGTTCATGCACGTCCCCGCGTCTCCCGACGCGTGGGTGGAATCGCTGAGTCCGCGACGCTGGCCGTCGATGCCAAGGCGAAGGCGCTCAAGGCCGAGGGGCGTCCGGTCATCGGCTTCGGAGCCGGGGAGCCGGATTTCCCCACCCCGGACTACATCGTGGCGGCCGCTGCCGAGGCCGCGCGGAAGCCGGTGAACCATCGCTACTCGCCGACCGGCGGGCTCCCTGAGCTCAAGAAGGCCGTCGCTACCAAGACCGTGCGCGACTCGAACTACGAGATCGACCCCGCGCAGGTACTGATCACCAACGGCGGCAAGCAAGCCGTCTACGAGGCATGTGCGACCCTGCTCGACCCGGGCGACGAAGTGCTGTTGCCGGCGCCCTACTGGACCACGTACCCGGAGGTGATCCGGCTGGCGGGCGGGGTCCCGGTCGAGGTGCTGGCCGACGAGACCCAGGAGTACCTCGTCACGGTCGACCAGTTGGAGGCGGCCCGCTCGGACGCGACAAAGGTGCTGCTCTTCTGCTCGCCTTCCAACCCCACCGGGGCGGTATACAGCCCCGAGCAGGTGGCCGCGATCGGCCGGTGGGCCTACGACAACGGTATCTGGGTCCTCACCGATGAGATCTACGAGCACCTCGTGTACGCCGATGCGCAGTTCAGCTCCATCGTGGCGCAGGTCCCCGAGCTGGCCGACACGACCGTGGTGCTCAACGGGGTCGCCAAGACCTACGCCATGACCGGATGGCGAGTCGGGTGGATGATCGGCCCGGCGGACGTCGTCAAGGCCGCAACGAATCTGCAGTCCCATCTGACGTCGAACGTGTCCAACGTGTCACAGCGGGCTGCGCTGGCGGCGGTGTCCGGGGATCTCAGCGCGGTGCAGGAGATGCGGGCGGCGTTCGACCGGCGCAGGAAGACCATCGTGGCCATGCTCAACGAGGTGGACGGCTTCGTCTGCCCGGAACCGAAGGGCGCGTTCTATGCCTACCCGTCGGTCCGGGGTGCGCTCGGCCGAAAGATCGCCGGCCGGGTTGCGCAGACGTCAGTCGAGCTTGCGGAGATCATCCTCGAGGAAGCCGAGGTCGCCGTCGTGCCGGGCGAGGCCTTCGGAAGTCCCGGCTACTTGCGACTGTCGTATGCCCTGGGCGACGACGACCTCGTGGACGGCGTGACCCGGCTGCAGAAGCTGTTGAGCGGAGCCGAAGAAGCACACGGTTGACCGCACGCCCGCTCGCCGCCCTGCCGAAGGCTCACCTGCATCTGCACTTCACCGGGTCCATGCGCCATGGCACGGTCCTGGAGCTGGCCGAGGAGCAGGGGATCTGGCTGCCCGACGCGCTGCGGGACGACTGGCCCCCGGCTCTGTCGGGTGCCGACGAGAAGGGCTGGTTCCGGTTCCAGCGTCTGTACGACCTCGCGCGGACGGTCATTCGGACCGAGGACTCCGTCCGGCGCCTCGTGTGCGAGGCTGCGGCCGACGAGGCGGCAGAGGGGTCGCGCTGGTTGGAGATCCAGGTCGACCCGAGTGGGTATGCCGCAAACTTCGGCGGGATCACCGCCTTCACCGAGCTGGTCCTCGACGCTGCGCGACAGGCCACTGCGCGGACCGGGGTCGAGGTAGCCCTCGTCATCGCGGCCAACCGCATCCGCCACCCGCTCGACGCCCGCACCCTGGCCCGGTTGGCGGTGCAGTACGCAGGTCGAGGTGTCGTGGGATTCGGTCTGTCGAACGACGAGCGGCGTGGGGAGGCGCTGGCATTCGCGAAGGCGTTCGACATCGCTCGCGGTGCCGGCCTGATCTCCACACCGCACGGCGGTGAGCTGCGCGGCCCGGAGAGCGTGTGGTCATGCCTCGACGGACTCGGCGCCACCCGGATCGGCCACGGCGTGCGCTCGGTCGAGGACCCCGTGCTGATCGCCCACCTCGCCGACGCCGGCGTCACGCTGGAGATCTGCCCGGCGTCGAACGTGGCGCTGGGCGTGTATCCCGACCTCGCCTCCGTGCCGCTGCGTGCGCTCTTCGAGGCGGGGGTGCCGATCGCGCTGGGCGCCGACGACCCGCTCCTGTTCGGTAGCCGGCTGCTCCACCAGTACGAGGCGGCGCGCCACGTGCACGGGTTCGGCGACGACGAGCTGGCCGAGCTCGCCCGGATGTCGGTCCGCGGATCGGCCGCTCCGGCCCACATCCGGACCTCCCTGCTCGCCCAGGTCGACGACTGGCTCGTCGCCTAGGGTCGCGGCAGCGTCGTGCGTCAGCCCACGGGTCGGACCGAGCCTCGGACAGTCAAACCGAGCACCCGACGCAGGTGGGCTCGGGCACCAAGGTGATCCCGAAGCGGCGGCGTACGGCGTCGCGGATCTCGGCCGCCAGCGCCAGCAGATCAGCGGTGGAGGCTGTGCCGCGGTTGGTCAACGCGAGCGTGTGCTTGGTCGACAACCGGACGTGGTCGTTGCCGTAGCCCCTCGCGTAGCCCGACCGCTCGATCAGCCAGGCGGCACTGGTCTTGACCGTCCCGTCCGGCTGGGGCCATCGGGGAGCACCTGGTGGCAGCGCCTGCGGCTCCACGAACGGGTTCGTGAAGAACGACCCGGCGCTCCACGTGTCCCTGTCGTCGTCGTCGAGCACCATTCCCTTGGCCGAGCGCAGCGCCAGCACCGCGTCACGCACGTCGGTCAACGGTGCCCGCTGACCCTCGGCGATCCCGAGTGACCGGGCCAGCTCGCCATACCTCACGGGGGCACCGAGGTCTCCATGGCGGAACTGAAAGGTGACCGCCCCGACCACGTAGTGGTCCGGCTCACGCTTGAATACGCTGGTGCGGTAGCCGAAACCGCAGTCGGCGGAGAACAGCGTTCGAGCCCGGCGTTCCCACCGGTCGAACACGTGGACCTGCGCGATCGTCTCGGCGACCTCCTGGCCGTAGGCACCGACGTTCTGGATCGGTACCGCCCCCACGGTGCCAGGAATGCCTGACAACGCCTCGACGCCCACCATGTCGTCGACAACGGTCCTCGCCACCAGCGCGTCCCAGTCCTCGCCGGCCTCGGCCGTCACCTCCGCTCCGGCACACTGGTCGCCGCCCGTCAAGAGCCCGAGGTTCGCCACCTGAACGACCGTGCCGTCGAAACCCTCGTCGGCGACGACGAGATTGCTACCGCCGCCGAGGACCAGGACCGGGATGTCGGCGTCGTCGCATGCCGCCACCGCGGCGTACAGCGCCTGCCTGGTGAGCGCTCGTTCGAAGGAGCGTGCCGGCCCGCCGAGACGCAGCGTCGTCCACTTCGCCAGCGGCTCAGTCGTCGCGGTCAGTACGGACCACCGCTTTGCACATGCCGAGCACCTTGGCTCCGCCATTGGTGACGGTGACGTCAATGGTCGCCGTGCCCGCCTCGGCGCTCTTGACCACGCCCGCCACCTCGATGACGGTCCCGGTGTCGTCGTCCGGCACGGGGACGGGCTTGGTGAAGCGCGCACCGAAGGACTGCACGGATGCGGGATGGCCGACCCACAGCGTCACTGCGCGCGAGGCCAGCGCCAGGGTGTACATCCCATGCGCGATCACCCCAGGCAGCTCGACCGATGAGGCGACTCGGTCGCTCCAGTGAATCGGGTTGAAGTCTCCGGACGCCCCCGCGTAGCGCACCAGGTCTGCGCGCGTGACGGCGTACGACTGCGGCTCGAAGACGTGGCCGGGTTCCCACGTCATGACGCCTCGCCGCGGTGCAGGAGCAGGGCGAAGGCTGTGGCGACCGGTTCGCCGCTCGTCGTCGCAATCGCGGTGCGGGTTGCCACCATGTCCATGCCGGCCGCCACCCGGACGCTGTCGACGGTCAACGTGGCGACGAGCTCGTCACCGGCGACGACGGGTCTCACCTGCTCGAATCGCTGGTCGCCGTGGACGACGTTGCGCAGCTCCATTCCCACATCGGGGTCGCTCATGAGCGTCCTCATGGCACCGAAGGCGATCACGATGGGAAACGTCAGTGGAGCGGTTCGCCCGCCGTCGATGGGCTCGGCCGAGATGGCCTCGGTGAACTCCGCGATCTTCTCGCGGCTGACCGTGTACGGCGGCGTCGCTGGGAACGTGCGTCCCGCAAGCGCAGGGTCGAGCGACATATCAAGACGCTATCTCACCGGACACGTACTGCTGGCAGGGCTTGCGCCAGGCACGGGTGATGCGCGTCGCGCCAGGGGACCGACGACGCGAGCCCGTACTCGAGGGTCAGCGGGTTTCGCGGTGAGCGCGGTGACAGCGACAGCGCGGACAGAACTTCTTGAGCTCGAGGCGGTCGGGGTCGTTGCGTCGGTTCTTGCGCGTGATGTAGTTGCGCTCCTTGCACTCGGTGCAGGCCAAAGTGATCTTGGGGCGAATATCGGTGCTCTTGCTGGCCACGGGGTGCCCTTCTTCATTCGGTGTCGCGGTGTGCCGGAGTCGGTGGTCGGCGGCCGTGTAGCGGGGGCGGGACTTGAACCCGCGACACCACGATTATGAGCCGTGTGCTCTGACCACCTGAGCTACCCCGCCGTTCGCGTCGGTGTCCTCACCCGACGCTCAGGTGAGGCTCCGACGTCCGAGCCCCAATACGGAATCGAACCGTAGACCTTCTCCTTACCATGGAGACGCTCTACCGACTGAGCTATTGGGGCAAGCGACGTATGAGGATACACAGCAGTCAACGGCGAGTGTTAATCGGCTGAGGTGGCTTCGTGGCCGCAACCCGGTGCGCATGAACTCCCATGGCAGAAGGTCGGGCCCGCGGTTAGGGTCGCCGTCATGACCTCAGAACCCTCACCCGCCCGCCCGTACTCCGCCAAGCCCGTCCGCATCGGCATCCAGCTTCGGCCCCAGCACGCCGACTACGCCGACATCCGCCGTGCCGTGGCCGAAGCGGAGGAGATCGGTGTCGACGTTGTCTTCAACTGGGACCACTTCTACCCGCTGCACGGTGACCCCGAAGGCAAGCACTTCGAGTGCTGGACCATGCTGGCCGCCTGGGCGGAAGCGACGCATACCGTCGAGTTCGGCGCCCTCGTCACCTGCAACAGCTACCGCAATCCCGATCTGCTCGCCGACATGGCGCGCACGACGGACCACATCAGCGGCGGTCGGCTGATCCTGGGCATCGGGTCGGGGTGGTTCGAGAAGGACTACGACTCGTACGGCTACGAGTTCGGTACAGCAGGCGGCCGCCTCGACGACCTGGCGGCTGCCATGCCCAGGATCGAGAGCCGCCTGGCTCAGCTCAACCCACCCCCCACCCGCCACATCCCGGTTCTGATCGGAGGCGGCGGAGAGAAGAAGACCCTGCGCATCGTGGCTCAGCATGCCGATATCTGGCACGGCTTCGGCACGGCTGACGCGATCGCTCACAAGCACGACGTGCTGGACGAGTGGTGCGCCAAGGTCGGCAGGGATCCTGCCGACATCGAGCGTTCCGCCGGCGTGCCCGGGGACGACCCTGCGGACGGCGGTCCGCCGCTGCTCGCTGCCGGGACCCGGCTGTTCACGGTGGCAGTGGATGGACCGGCGTACGACTTCGGCGTCGTGCGGGACTGGGTTGCCTGGCGGGATGAGCAAAACTCCCACTGAGCCGACCTGTTCGGTCGCTTGACCAAGGTCAGCCTTGGACGGTGGCGGGACCGCCGGATGTGTCAGCCTTGGACGGTGGCGTAAACCGCCGGGCGCCCAGTCCCTCGAGCGGACTGGGCGTCATGGTGGCAGGTGTTGGGTTCGAACCAACGTAGGCTGAGCCGGCAGATTTACAGTCTGCTCCCTTTGGCCACTCGGGCAACCTGCCTGGGGCGAGAGGCGTCGGCATAACGGAACCAGGCGCAGCCAATGTCTCTCAGCGAGCGACTACGATACCTCGTCACCAACCAGATGGCGTTCCGGGGTCGGGCGGGCAGAGCCGGACGCTGAGACAAGGAGATCACGTTCCATGGCCGCAGACTCGTCCTTCGACATCGTCAGCAAGATCGATCACCAAGAGGTCGACAATGCCGTCAACCAGACGGCGAAGGAGATCTCACAGCGCTTCGACTTCAAAAACACTGGGGCATCCGTGAAGCGGCTGGGTCCGAGCACGATCGAGATCGCCGCGAACGCCGATGAACGGGCCCTCGCGGTTGCCGACGTCCTGAAGGAGAAGCTGATCAAGCGCGGTCAGTCCCTCAAGATCCTGGACATCGGTGAGCCTCGCTCGTCCGGCAAAGAGGTCAAGCTTCACATCGACCTCAAGGAGGGGATCACCCAGGAGCAGGCCAAGAAGGTCGGAAAGCTCATTCGGGACGAGGGTCCCAAGGGCGTCAAGGTGCAGGTGCAAGGTGACGAGCTTCGAGTGTCCAGTAAGAAGCGCGACGACCTCCAGGAAGTCATTGCCTTGGTGAAAGCCGAGGACTACGACTTCGCGGTCCAGTTCATCAACTACCGCTGACTCCCCGCTCAGGAGCTCGGCCTGGCCCCGAGCTGGCCTATTGTGAACGCTGCTCGAGGATTGCCAGGTCGCGCTCGGCGTAAGTCCGGTGCCACCACTCTTCGCTGAGCACGATCGACAGGCACTCCTTCACAGGGAAGGGACGCGGCGGGGGCCAACCGGCGTCGTCCGGCGCGGTCGTCTCGGCCCTGAGCGTCTCGTCGGTGAGCCCCTCGACCACGCGGCGTACGTCGGCCTGCCGGCTACGGCGGAGCTCGAGAACCTCGTCCAGGGAGGGCCGGGCCGAGCGGTCGCGCGGGAGGCCCTTGTCCTTGGGTGCTTCGTCCCACGGCAGGTCGAGCGGGTGCCAAGGGGCCGGGTCACCGCCGATGGCACGGTGTACCCACGAGGCGGTCGCGAACGAGAGGTGCCGCAGCGTCTCGATGAACGACCACTCCCCGTCGACCTGCTCGTGCAGCTGCGCCGGGTCAAGACGTCGGGCCCGCTCGACGGTGCCGTCCCAGAGAGTCTCGAGCAGGTCCCACGCCTCGCGGAAGCCGGCCGGGTCGTCGGGGTGCATCTTGACGAGGTCGGGCTCGCGCCGCGCCATCTCGGCCTCTACGTACGCCGTCACGTCGACGCCGTTGATCCGCAGGTCCCTGACTTCGCCGCTGATGTCGACGTCCCAGAGCTCGACGCCGGTCATCTTCACGTGGTGCAGGTCGGTGCCACGAATCGTCACGTTGCTGAGCGAGGCGGCCCGAAACGTCGACCCGCTGAGGTCAGTCCAGTCGAAGGTCGAGCCACTCAGGTCTTCCTCGCCGAACTCAGCCATTGCGCACCACCGAATCTTCCGCGCAGCTCAACCGGCCCAGGACACCGGGCAGCGCGTCGGTCTCGGTTCCGGCGAGCGGCGGCTCCCACAGGGTCGCAGGGCTGGCGTGCCCAGAGACAGGGTTGGTCGTGTCCGGTGTGGTCATGGGTCCGAACTATAGAGCCCCTTCCGGACGATCCGGCTCCCGAACCTGCCCGACGCCGCTGTTCAATCGACGACTGGCACCGCCGCTGAAAGACGTGTGGCGAATCGTCAGCCTCGCACGTCTGGACTGCTCCGCGCCCATCGAGCGCGGTCACGGCCGAAGCCGGCGGCGTGCTGGCCCTCATGGCTACGGGGACGTCGGCAAGCTTGGCCGATCGTGTACAGGTCACGGCACGACTGTTGCCACGTCGTGTACGCGAACTCCATATCGAGGCGAGTGTCGGTACACGACTCTGCGGTGGCATTGGCGTGTGCCCGCTCGCTCATGCCCACTATCGTGCCCGACGTGGCGCTCCCTACGCCGGAGATCAGAGCAGTAGGGCCCTATACGGTCGCTGCCCGGGGGATGCCGGTGGTCGTTCACAGGGGCTGTTGTTGGGCGGCGGAGTGTCGGTGAAAGCAACTAGGATCGAACACATGTTCGATACGCGGGTTGATGAGTTAGATGTGGCCGCCACCCTCGCGCATGCGCGTGGTCTGCGGGCGTTGGCCGACCGGGCCGAAGCGCAGATCCTGGTGGCTGCGGCCCACTACGCCGACCTGCACACCTCCCCGGACCCCGCCACCGACGGCCAGGCGTTGCCGGGCACTCAGCGGCTGGTGAGCGTGGGTGGTGAGGGGACGCCCGCTGTGGCGGAGTTCGCGGCCGCCGAGCTCGGCGCCGAACTCGCGATATCTGCGTCGGCTGCGTCGCGGCTGGTCGCCGACGCGCTCGACCTGCGGCACCGGCTCCCGCGCCTGTGGGCGCGGGTCCTGGCCGGGCAGGTAAAACCCTGGATCGCACGCAACACCGCCGCCGCCACCCGCACCAGCAGCGCCGCCGTCGCCGCGGCCGTGGACACCGCGATCACCCCGTGGGCGCACTCGCTGTCGTGGTACCGGCTGGACACCCTGATCGCCGCCAGCGTGATCCGCGCCGACCCCGCCGCCGCCGCCGCTCGCGCCGAGGCCGCCGAACGAGCCCAAGGGGTGTGGGTCAACCCCTCCACCGAGCACGGCATCAAGACCCTCTACATCCGCACCACCGCACCCCACGCGATCTGGTTCGACGCCACCGTCGACCATCTCGCCGACACACTGAAGTTGCGCGGCGACACGGCCAGCAAAGACGTCCGCCGCGCCACCGCCGTCGGCATCCTCGCCCACCCCCAGCACGCCCTCGACCTCCTCACCACCAACCCAGGGCACAACAACCACGACACGGACACCCACGGCGGTGACCGGACCCGCAAGGACTGCACCGGCGACGGCTCCCCTACTAGCACCGACGGGGGACGGCGACGGCCGGGGAGACGTCAGCCTCCGCCGGCCACCTTGTACGTCCACCTCGGCCCCGACGCCCTCACCGCCGGCACCGTCGACGGTGGTGGGTCGCCAGTGGCGCGCATGGAAGGGGTCGGGCCCATCACCGTCGACCAAGCCCGCAGATTCCTACGCCACTGCCATGTCAGCGTCAAACCCGTCCTCGACCTCGCCGGCCAAGCCCCCGTCGACGCCTACGAGATCCCCGACCAGATGCGCGAAGCGATCCACCTGCGCTCCCCCGTCGACATGTTCCCCTACGCCACCAACACCAGCCGCCACACAGATCTCGACCACACCATCCCCCACACGACAACCGATACGAGCGCCGCAGCAGCCACGGCCACAGCCGCAGCAGCGGCAACCGACAGCGCCCAGTCGGCAGACGGTAACCCGCCGGGTCCGCCGGGTTCGCTGGGACCGCCGGGGCAGACCCGCACCGACAACCTCGCCCCCCTCACCCGCCTGCACCACCGCATCAAGACCCACGGCCGATGGCACGTCCGCCAACCCTTCAACGGAATCCTCATCTGGAAATCACCCCACGGCCGCTACTACCTCGTCGACCACACGGGCACCCAACGACTCCACACCGGCACCCAACGACTCCACCCCACCGCCACGGACGCCCGCCTCGACCAGGACAACCGGCACATCGTCTAGCCAGCCCTACCGTTGGCTCCAGCGACACTGTCGCGCAGGGCGGTCAAGTTCCAGGACGGCCAGCTTCAGAAGCGGCCATACAGGGTGCTGGCGACTACTCCGGACCCGACGCGGCGACGTCGGCCAGGTGCGTCCGGTCCTCCTTGGCGTCGAGCCGGTCCAGCCGGGACTGAGCCCGGTCGTCCTTGGCCAGATTGCGGGCGTTGAAAGCCTCGTCGTCGTCCACGTCGTTCACGAACGCGTTGAGTTTCGCGTCCACATCGCGTCGCGTCGCGGCGAGGTCGCGCGCCTCGGCCTTCGCGTCGCGTTCGTCAGCCTCCTCGAGGATCGTGGCCACTTCGCCCTCGCGACCAGCGATGGCATCCTCACGCTGGTCCACTCGTTGCTCACGGGCGGCGGCTGCGTCCTCGCGCTGATCCACGGCCTGCGCCTGCTCCTCGGCGACATGCCCACGGTCACCCTCAACTGCCACTGCACGGCTGCGGTTCTCGGTCGTCATCGCCGTCTCCGCCTCATCAGGGTGTCGGTGCCCTTGCTAGAACGCCGGGTCTCGGGATGGCACGCTACCCGCGCGTCCTTACTTTGTACACCGCCCATCCGACACGCTCGGACGCAGGCTGTCTACGACTGCGAACTCCGGGGAACTATGCGCCTCGACGGTGCGTTGAGACATCCGCAGAGGCAAGCCCCTGCGCCCTACGGATAACGCGAGGTCCCAGTCCCGGAAAGGGCCGCCGTGCACACAGCCTCCCCTCGTCCTGACTCCACAACCGACCTGGCGCTGGCCTTCCAGCGGCAGGTCCACGTACTCCTGCAGAAGGGCTACCACCTCGCTGCTGGACTGAGCGAGGCTGAGTTCCGCGATCTGGTCGCTCCCCTCGAAAACCAGCTCGTTGACATGCCGCTCTCAACAGTCGAGGAGCGCATTCCGTTCGTCCTGGTGGTGACCCGAGCGGTAGTCCCGCCAGAAGCAGCGGTTCCCCTTATCGACCTCGATGGCAAGCAGGGCTGGACTGACATGCAGCCCGACGATCTGGGGCGCTTCGTGCCGATCGAGCGGGTAACCGTCCCGGCGAGCACGTACCTGCTCGCCGACATCGACATCGGGGCGGAGTTTCGCAACATTCGACCGCTGCACGCCTTGCCGTCGATTCTCGAGCAGGGCCGGTCGCCGCTGACGATCGATGAAGGCGTTGCCCTCATGCTTCAGTTCCCACACGTCTTGCGCACGCACAACGCCTTCCAGATGCTGGCTTCCCGATGCGGTGACAAGCGGGTTCCGGCGATGTGGGTGAGCTATGGCAAGCCCAGGCTCGGATGGTGCTGGGAGGGCAATCCGCATACGTGGCTGGGCATGGGCTCGGCCGCAGCCCGGATCGGTTCGGCCCCAGCCCCCGTGACCCGGTAACCTTAACCTGTAAGGGCCGAGGTCTTCCCGGCCGCGCGTAGGCGAACCGCCGACATACGGACGGTGCGGCCGTAGCAAATGCTGCGGCGTAGGATGGCTAGCGCGCGAACAATGCATGAAATTAGCAGCGAAATGAGGATGCAGTGACCAAACAGGTCAAGCAACTCGATCGGGTGATCATTCGCTTCGCCGGCGACTCCGGTGATGGGATGCAACTCACTGGGGACCGGTTCACGCAGGAGACGGCCGCCTTCGGCAACGATCTGTCGACCTTGCCCAACTTTCCGGCAGAGATCCGGGCACCAGCCGGCACCTTGCCCGGCGTGTCCTCGTTCCAGCTGCACTTCGCCGACCACGACATCCTGACGCCAGGCGACGCCCCGGACGTCCTCGTCGCGATGAACCCGGCCGCTCTGAAGGCCAACATCGACGACCTCCCGGCCGGCGCCACGATCATCGTGGACAGCCACGACTTCACTGCTCGCAACCTCACCAAGGCCGGCTACAGCACTAACCCGCTGGACGACGGCTCGCTTGACGGCTACAGCCTGCACCGAGTGGATCTGACTTCGATGACGGTGGAGTCGGTCAAGGCGTTCGGGTTGAGCCGCAAGGATGCCGCCCGCGCCAAGAACATGTTCTCGCTCGGCCTGCTGTCATGGCTCTACGGCCGCCCGGTCGAGGCGACCGAGGCCTTCCTGGTCAAGCGCTTCGCCAAGAAGCCCGCCATTCGTGACGCCAACATCGCCGCCTTCAGGGCCGGGTGGAACTTCGGTGAGACGACCGAGTCCTTCGCCGTGTCGTACGAGGTGAAGCCGGCGCCGATGACCACCGGGACCTACCGCAACATCTCGGGCAACCTGGCCCTCAGCTATGGACTGCTCGCGGCGTCGGCTCGCTCGGGGCTGCAGCTGTTCCTCGGCGCCTACCCGATCACTCCTGCTTCCGACATCCTGCACGAGCTCAGCAAGCACAAGCGCTTCGGTGTGATGACGTTCCAGGCTGAGGACGAGATCGCCGGGATTGGCGCGGCACTGGGTGCCGCTTTCGGCGGCGCGCTGGCCGTCACGACCACGTCCGGCCCGGGTATCGCTCTCAAGAGCGAGACGATCGGGCTGGCGGTCACCATGGAGCTGCCCATGGTGATCGTCGACGTACAGCGTGGGGGCCCTTCCACCGGTCTGCCCACCAAGACGGAGCAGTCCGACCTGCTGCAGGCCATGTTCGGTCGCAACGGTGAAGCGCCGGTGCCGATCGTGGCTCCGCAGTCTCCCGGCGACTGCTTCGACGTCGCCATCGAGGCGGTCCGGATCGCGGTGGAGTACCGCACACCGGTGATGCTGCTCTCCGACGGCTACCTCGCCAACGGCTCCGAGCCGTGGTCCCTACCCGACATCGACGCACTGCCTACCATCGACCCGGACTTCGCCACCGAGCCCAACCACGAGACCTCCACTGGTGAACAGGAGTTCTGGCCGTACCAGCGCAACGCCGAGACGCTGGCTCGTCCCTGGGCCATCCCGGGCACGCCGGGGCTCGAGCACCGCATCGGTGGTCTCGAGAAGGGCGACGGCCACGGCAACATCTCCTACGACCCTGCCAACCATGACCTCATGGTGCGGACCCGCCAGGCCAAGGTGGACCGGGTCGCCGACACCATCCCTTCCCTGGAGGTCGACGATCCCCGAGGTCAGGCGAGTGTGCTCGTGCTTGGCTGGGGATCCACCTACGGGCCTATCGGTGCGGCATGTCGCCGGCTGCGCAACCAAGGCATGCACATCGCACAGGCGCACCTTCGCCATCTCAACCCGTTCCCGGCCAACCTCGGCGAGGTGTTGCGCAGCTATGACCGCGTCATCGTCCCTGAGATGAACTTGGGTCAGCTGGGAATGCTGCTGCGGGCCAAATACCTTGTCGACATCATCGGGTACAACCAGGTCCGCGGAATGCCCTTCACTGCAGCCGAGCTCGAAGCAGCCATCACGTCCACTCTTGAGGAAATGTCATGACCACCGACCTCGACATGCCGGGCTTGCGCGGCGTGCCTGCCAGCGACGCCCCTGCCAACCGCAAGGACTTCACGTCTGACCAGGAGGTCCGCTGGTGCCCGGGATGTGGCGACTACATCATCTTGGCCGCTGTCCAGGGCTTCCTACCCACTCTCGGCTTGCGCCGGGAGAACATCGTCTTCGTATCGGGAATCGGCTGCTCCTCGCGTTTCCCCTACTACCTCGAGACGTACGGCATGCACTCGATCCACGGTCGAGCACCCGCCATCGCCACCGGCTTGGCGACCGCCCGGTCGGACCTGTCGGTTTGGGTCGTCACCGGAGACGGTGACGCACTCTCCATCGGCGGGAACCACCTGATCCACGCCATGCGCCGCAACGTCAACATGACGATCCTGCTGTTCAACAACAGGATCTACGGCCTGACCAAGGGGCAGTACTCCCCCACCTCGGAGCCCGGCAAGATCACCAAGTCGACCCCGATGGGATCGATCGACACCCCGTTCAACCCGATCTCGTTGGCGCTCGGCGCCGAGGCGACCTTCGTCGCTCGCACGCTGGACTCCGACCGAGCGCACCTCACGGAGGTCCTCAAGGCGGCCGCTGCCCACCGTGGTACCAGCTTTGTGGAGATCTACCAGAACTGCCCCATCTTCAACGACGGCGCATTCGACGTCCTGCGGGGGCAAGAAGATTCCGAGGCGCGACTCATCCGCCTGCAACACGGCGAGCCTGTGCGCATCGGCGATCGGGAGTGGATCCACGACGCCCATGCCGACAACCCCGCCCAGGCGTTCGAGATCTCGCGGGTCGACGACGGCACGATGACGCATGTGCCCATCGGTGTCTTCCGACAGGTGGAGCGCTCGACGTACGACGACCGAGCGCGCGAGCAGATCTCCGAGTCTCGGGCCTCGCATGGCGCGGGCGACCTGGAAAGCCTGCTGGCCGGTTCGGATACCTGGACGGTCAGCCCAGCTTCGTCGTGAACACCCCGCTGTAGGACCGGGTGAACAGCCGGGTTGCCCGCACTGAGACCCGCCAGAAGTACCTGCCCTTGCGGGGCGCGTTCACGTCGAAGCTGAAGCCACCCTTGCTTCCGGCACGGTGTGAGCGGACGTGGCGCCAGCCGCAGCTCGCACACGAGCGCTTGTCGAGCGAGACGACCCGGTTGCCATAGCGGGGCGTCACACGCCCATGGAAGCGCCCGCTGCTGTCCTCGAGCTTCGCGGTGATGCGCCGATGCACCAACACCGCCGTTGCGTCCCGTGAGCGACCCGCCTTGGAGTTCCCCCCGAAGACGACCCGGTAGTCGGCGTTGCCCCGAGCCTTCGGCCGGAAGCGGAACTGGGGAGTGCTCGTGCGCGACGTCCTGCCGGTGGCGAGGTACTTCCATGCGGACGTCCCGTTGTACCGCCGGTACAGCTTTACGTGGACCCCGGCAAGCGCTCCGCGCAGGGACGGCACCGCCACTTGCCCCCGGATGCGCACGACACCGCCGTATCGGCGCGAATGGTCGAAGTCGAGGAAGCGGATCGACGTGGCGGTGACCGCCGCCGGTCCCCGGGCCGTGGATGCCTCGACTCCGCCCGGAGGCATGGCCGCGAGCGATGGTGAGACCGTCACGAAGGGGGCCGCGAGCAGGCTGGCGGCGGAGAAACCGATGACTAGCGAACGAGCGTTCATTCAGCGATCCAGACTCTTGACGACTCGGCTCCAGGCCGACTGCACCCTGCACGCTAAGCGCCAGCGCCAGGATTACCAAAACGGTGCAAGTCGCCCAGGTCATGAACGGCGTCTCAGATGTCAGGAGCAAGGTAGGGCCTTGCCCCTGACACTGGGTACGCTGGCAGGATGACCGAAGAGCGCCGGGGGCTCCTACTCGGTACCGCCGCCTTCGGGATGTGGGGGCTGTTCCCGCTGTACTGGCCCCTCCTCGAGCCCACCATGGCCGTCGAGATCCTTGCCCACCGCATTCTGTGGTCCCTCGTCGTCACCGCGATCATGCTGGCGGTGACCGGACGGACCGGGTTGCTGCGCGCGATGTGGACCAGACGCGAGGTGCGCTACCCGATGATGGTGGCGGGCGTCGTCATCGGGCTCAACTGGGGAACGTTCATCTGGGGAGTCACGAACGGGCATGTGGTCGACACCTCCCTGGGCTACTACATCAACCCGCTGGTGACGGTGCTCCTGGGCGTCCTGGTGCTCAAGGAACGCTTGCGACGCTGGCAGTGGCTCGCACTGGCGCTCGCGTTCGCCGCAGTCGTGGTGCTCAGTCTCGAGGTGGGACATCCACCGTGGATCTCGCTGGTGCTGGCCTTCAGCTTCGGCATCTACGGCCTGATCAAGAAGCGGGTCGCCGTCGGCCCCATCGAGGGCCTTACGTTCGAGGGTCTTGTGCTGGTCCCGGTGGCAGCCGGCTACCTGCTGTGGATCGAGCAGGCGGGGCAGTCCACGGCGTTGTCGCAGGGACCAGGCCACGTCGCGATGCTGGCATTCACCGGTGTGCTCACTGCGCTGCCCCTGCTGTGCTTCGCGGGGGCAGCCAACCGCATCCCCCTGACGACCCTTGGCCTGCTGCAGTACATCGCCCCCACGGTGCAGTTGATTTTGGGCGTGGCCCTCTTCGACGAGCAGATGGGCGTCTACCGCTGGGTCGGCTTCTCACTTGTGTGGGTCGCGCTCACCATCTTCACTGTCGACTCGCTGGCAGCACACCGACGCCGTCGCGGCGTTGCCACCACCGATCGTGATGACGCTGCTGAGCTCGAACCTTCGCTTCCGCGGTAACGCGCTGGCTGGTCTCACCGGGGCCGGAGCCTGGGCGGGGGACCTATGAGGTACGGATGGTCACCAGGTCGCACAGCGCGACGAGCGCCTGCCTGGCCGGGATGTCCGGCAAGCCGTCGAGCAGGGCTCGGGCCGACTCCGCGCGGCGCGTCACCTCCTGCTGCGCCAGCTGCATGGCTGGACTGCTCCGCAACAAGCCCAGCGCCTCGGCATGGTCGGCGTCGCTGCGGATGGGACCCGACAGCAGAACCCGCAAGCGCTCGTCGGCGTCGCGGGTCGACGAACGGGCGATCAGCGTGGGCAGCGTCAGCACGCCTACTCGTAGATCAGTCCCGGGCGTCTTGCCGGACTCCGTGGTGTCGCTGGCCACGTCGATGATGTCGTCGGACAGCTGAAAGGCCGTACCGATCTGTTCGCCGTACGCCGTCAAGATCTCCTCGATGTGCGGCGGGGCGCCGGAGAGCCGTGCTCCGAACCGAGCTGATGTCGCGATCAGTGAGCCGGTCTTGTCGGCGACCACGGACAGGTAATGGGCGAGGGCGTCCTCGCCTCTGCGCGGCCCGACGGTCTCGCGGATCTGTCCCTGCACCAGTCGGGCGAACGTCTCAGCCTGTATCCGGACGGCGTCCGGACCGAGATCGGCGACGATGGAGGAGGCGCGGGCGAACAGGAAGTCCCCGGTGAGAATAGCGATCGAGTTGGTCCAGCGGGCGTTGGCGCTCGGAGCCCCGCGCCGCAGCTCAGCCTCGTCCATGACGTCGTCGTGGTACAGCGTCGCCAGATGGGTCAGCTCCACCACCATCGCCGAGGGGACCACTGTGTCTGACGCCGCGTCGCCGAAGTGCGAGGCGAGTACGACCAACAACGGGCGGAACCGCTTGCCGCCGGCATCGAGAAGGTGGCGAGCCGCGGCGTCGATGAACTCGTTGTCCGAGGCGACAGCGGCCGCGAGCTCGTCCTCGATCTCGATCAGCCGCAGCCGCACCGCCGACTCCAGGTCGGGGTCGGTGAAGGGTAGACCGAGTGGGGTGCTTGCCACGAGCGACGTCTCCATCAGCGGATGAACTCCCCTGCCTGGCGAGCCAGGTCGAGGACAGGTGAGGGCACGACCCCCAGCAACAGCGTCATCGTCGCACCGATCGTGATCGTGGCGGTGGTCAATGCGCTGGGGACTACGACGGTGGGACCGTCCCCTGTGGCGTCGGAGAAGAACATCAAGACGATGACGCGCACGTAGAAGAAGGCGGCAACAACGCTCATGAGCACTGCGAAGACGACGAGTGGCCACGCTCCGCCCGACCAGGCCGCCGTGAACACCGCCCACTTCCCGGTGAAGCCGCTCGTGAGGGGGATACCGGCGAAGGCGAGCAGGAAGAACGCGAACACACCCGCGACGAGCGGGGCCTCCTTGCCCAGGCCCGCCCAGCGCGACAGAGCCGTTGTCTCCCCGCCGGCATCGCGAACGATCGTGACGACCGCGAAGGCGCCGATGGTCGTGAAACCGTATGCCGCGAGGTAGAACAGGACAGCCTGCAGGCTGGTGATCTCGCTTCCCGCGACGTCTACGCCCTGGTGAGCCCCCACGAACCCTGTGATGAGGAAGCCTGCGTGTGCAACGGAGGAGTAGGCGAGCATCCGCTTCACGTCGGTCTGGGTGACGGCGATGACCGATCCGATCGCCATCGTCAAGGCGGCGATGATCCACATCATCGGCTGCCAGTCCCACCGAGCGCCGCCGAGACTGACGTAGAACACGCGCAGGAGCGCACCGAACGCAGCCAGCTTCGTGCAGGCTGCCATGAAGGCCGTCACCGGCGTAGGCGCCCCTTGGTAGGCGTCTGGAGTCCAGGCGTGGAACGGAGCGGCACCGACCTTGAAGAGCAAGCCGACGGCCATCAGGCCCATCCCGGTGAGCAGCAGCCCGCTGGCGCCAACCCGCGACGACACCGCCGCGTCGATGTCGGCGAGCCGGACGCTGCCCGCGAAGCCGTAGATCAATGCGATGCCGTAGAGGAAGAACGCCGAGGAGAACGACCCGAGCAGGAAGTACTTCATGGCAGCTTCCTGGCTGATGAGCCGGCGCCGGCGCGCGAGACCGCACAGCAGGTACAACGGCAGAGACAACACCTCGAGTCCCACGAACATGGTCACCAGGTCGTTGGCCGCGGGGAAGACCATCATCCCGCCGATCGCGAACATCATCAGCGGGAAGACCTCTGTGTGCTCGATCCCCTGAGTCGACGCCTCACGCTCGGCTTCGGTGCCGGGTACCGCCGCGGCCTGACCAGCGAAGGCCATCACACCCGCGTCGAGGCGGCGTTCGGCGAACAGCATGACGCTGATGAGAGAGAAGACCAGCAGAGTTCCCCAGATGAACAGCGTCGGACCGTCGATGGCGAGCGCGCCGACCGCTTCGAGCGAGCCGTACGCCGCCCCATCGCCGGACGATGTGCTGTCCAGTGCGACCAGAACGACGCCGGCAAGCGCCGCACACAACCCGACCAGCGACAGCACCGTCTGGATGAGGTAGCGACGGCTGCGGGACACGAACGCCTCGACGAGGACACCAGCGAGAGCGACCCCGAACACGATGAGGAGCGGGTAGACCTTGCCGTACTCGATGTGCGGAGCGTCGAACGCGGGGGCCGCAGCAATGGTGATCACGTCGGTCACTCCTCCGGGCCTACGGCAACGGTCGGTTCCGGGTCCTCGACGCCGACGACCTGCATCAGCGAGTCGACGGTGGGTTGCAGGACGTCAAGGGCGGGCTTCGGGTAGAACCCGAGCACCACGATCAGCGCCACCAGTGGTGCCAGCGCGAGGATCTCCCGGGGACGTAGGTCGACCAGGTTCTTCGTCGACTCCCGCAGCGGTCCGGTCATGGTGCGCTGGTACATCAGCAGGATGTACAGAGCCGCCAGCACGATGCCGAGCGTCGCCAGCACCGCAGCCGTCACCGAGGTGGTGAAGGTGCCGGCCAGTACGAGGAACTCACTCACGAACGGCGACAGCCCAGGCAGTGAGAGGCTCGACAAGCCGGCGAGGAGGAAGACGCCGGCGAGCACCGGTGCCACCTTCTCGACGCCGCCGTAGTCGCTGATCATCTTGGAGCCGCGGCGGCTGATCAGGAACCCGGTCACGAGGAACAGCGCGGCCGTGGACAACCCGTGATTGAACATGTACAAGGCGGCACCGGTCTGGGACTGGCTGGTGAAAGCAAAGATGCCCAGCACGATGAAGCCGAAGTGGCTGATCGAGGTGTAGGCGATGAGCCGGCGGATGTCGTTCTGGCCGATGGCCAGCAAGGCGCCGTACAGGACCGAGAAGACGGCGAGGGCGATGACGACCGGTGCGGCCCACTGAGACGCTTCGGGGAAGATCGCGAGACAGAAACGCATCATCCCGAAGGTGCCGATCTTGTCGAGCACGCTGACGAGCAGGACCGACGTGCCCGGCGTCCCCTCACTGGCAGCGTCCGGCAGCCAGGTGTGCACGGGCCACATGGGCGCCTTGACGGCGAAGGCGATGAAGAACCCGAGGAAGAGCCAGCGGCCGGTGCTCTGCGACATGGAGGCGTTGATGAGGTCCTCGAGCAGGTACGACGGCCCGCTGCTGGAGTCAGCGGTGACGACGTACAGGCCGACCACACTGGCGAGCATCAGCAAGCCACCGAAGAGGCTGAACAAGAGGAACTTGACCGCGGCCTGCGACCGGCGTGCACCGCCGAACCCACCGATGAGGAAGTAGATCGGGAACAGGGTCGCCTCGAACAAGACGTAGAACAAGAACACGTCCGTCGCGGCGAACACCCCGACGGCGAGGCCCTCGAGCGCCAGGATCCAGGCGAAGAAGGAGTTGGTACTCCACCGTCCCGTGTCGGCATCGTGCCAGGACGCCAAGATGACCACAGGGGTCAGGATCGTGGTGAGAAGGACCAAAGCAAGCCCTAACCCGTCGAGCCCCACCGCGTAGCGGGCTCCGAACGCCGGAATCCAGGCATAGTTCTCGACGAACTGGAACCGGCTCTCACCAACGTCGAACTGCAGTGCCATCGCGATGGACAGCAGCAGGGCCAGCAGCGAGGTTCCCAGCGCGACCAGCTTCGTCACGCCGGCGCCGCGCGGCAGCAGCATCAGCGCGAAGGCTCCGACGAGGGGCAACGCCGCGAGGATGCTCAGCCACGGCACCGCGGTCTCCGTCCCGCTCATGCGAGGGTCACCGCGAGCAGTGCGAGCACGATGAGAGCAGACCCGGCCAGCATCGACAACGCGTACGAGCGGACGAAGCCCGTCTGCCACCGCCGCGCATGGCCTGAGGTGCCGCCGACCAGCGCGGCCACGCCGTTGACGGCACCGTCGACGCCGTGGTTGTCGAAGGCGACGAGTCCGCGGGTGAGCTGCTGACCCGGCCGCATGAAGGCCGCCTCGTTGAAGGCGTCCCCGTACAGGTCCTTGCGGGCAGCAGCCGTCAGCAGCGACACACGCGCGGGCGCCACGGAGGGGACGGGCTTGCGGCCGTAGGTGAGGAAGGCGATCACCGCACCCACGAGTACCACGGCGGACACGAGCAAGGTGATCACGATGGCCGGCAGCGGCAGCTCGTGATGCACCTCCGGTCCGACGACGGGCTCGAGCCAGTGCACGATCCACGAGTTGAGCAGGAGCGCCCCACCGAACACCGACAGCGCGGCGAGGACCATCAGCGGCACGGTCATGACGAGGGAGGACTCATGCGGATGCGCGTCCTTCGCCCAGCGCTTCTCGCTGATGAAGGTCATGATCATCATCCTCGTCATGTAGAACGCCGTGATCCCCGCGCCGAGCAGCGCCCCGATGCCGACCACGATGCTCTCCCCGAACGCGGCCTCGATGATCTTGTCCTTGGACCAGAACCCGGAGAAGCCCGGGAAGCCGATGATGGCCAGGTAGCCGCAGGCAAAAGTGAGGAAGGTGATCGGCATGACGCCGCGCAGGGCGCCGTACCGCCGCATGTCGACCTCGTCGTTCATCGCGTGCATGACCGACCCTGCTCCGAGGAACATGTTGGCCTTGAAGAACCCGTGGGTGAGCAGATGGAAGATGGCGAAGGCGTAGGCGGCTGGGCCGATACCGGCAGCCAGCATCATGTAGCCGATCTGGCTCATCGTCGAGCCGGCGAGACCCTTCTTGATGTCGTCTCGCGCGCATCCGATGATCGCGCCCCACAACAGCGTCACAAGACCGACCACGATGACGGCGGTCTGCGCGATCTCGGACTCTGCGTAGACCGCCGAGGACCGGGTCACCAGGTACACGCCGGCAGTGACCATGGTCGCGGCGTGGATGAGCGCCGAGACGGGCGTAGGACCCTCCATCGCGTCGAGGAGCCAGCTCTGCAGCGGCACCTGGGCCGACTTGCCGCAGGCAGCCAGCAGGAGCAGCAGTCCGAGCGCGGTCGCGGTGGCGTTGGTGGCCGACGCGACGCCTTCGGAGACGCCCTCGAACTCGCTGGTGCCGAATGTCGTGAACATGAGCATGATGGCCAAGGCCATGCCGAGGTCTCCGACGCGGTTGACGACGAACGCCTTCTTGGCCGCCACGGCGGCGCTCGTCTTGTGCTGCCAGAAGCCGATCAGCAGGTACGACGCGAGACCGACACCCTCCCAACCGAGGAAGAGGGCCAGGTAGTCGTTGGACAGCACCAGCATGAGCATCGCCGCGATGAACAGGTTCAGATAGGCGAAGAAGCGCCGGCGGCGTGGGTCGTGGTCCATGTAGCCGATGGAGTAGATGTGGATCAGGCTGCCGACACCGGTGATCAGCAGGACGAACAGCGACGACAGCGGATCGAAGAGCAGCTCGAACTCGACATGGAAGCTGCGCACATCGATCCAGGTGAACAGCTCCTGGCGCAGAGCCTCCTCGTCACCGGCCAAGAGGTCGACGAAGGCGATGACGCCGACGACGAACGCGCCGATCGAGGCGGCCGTGCCCAGCAGATGCCCCCACGCGTCGGTCGCCTTGCCACCCAGGAGCAAGATGGCAGCACTGATCGCCGGGATCGCGATGATCAAGTACAACAGGTTCACGCCGCACGCCTCCTAGTACTTGAGCAGACTGGCGTCGTCGACCGAGGCCGACCGGCGGGTGCGGAAGATCGTCATGATGATCGCCAGACCGACCACGACCTCGGCGGCGGCAACGACCATGACGAAGAAGGCGGCGATCTGGCCGTCCAGGTCGCCGTGCTGGCGAGCGAAGGCGACAAAGGCCAGGTTCGAGGCGTTGAGCATCAGCTCGATGCACATGAACACGACGATGGCGTTGCGGCGAACCAGCACGCCGACTGCACCGACCGCGAACAGCAGGGCCGACAGGACCAGGTACGGCTCGACGCTCACCGCCGGTTCCCTTCGATCTGCTTGGCCTGGGCTTCGATCTCCTCTGCGGTCCGTTGGTCGCGCGACACGTCGCGCACCGTGCCCCGGGCCCGCATGACACGCGAGATGGACAGCTCTGACGGCGTTCCGTCAGGCAGCAGGGCCGGGGTGTCGACGGAGTTGTGACGCGCGAACATTCCCGGGTTGGGCAGCGCACCGGGGTGGACACCGTGGTCTGCGTAGTCCCGCATGCGTCGCAGTGCCATGTCACGCTGGCTCGGCTTGGGCGACAGCCGTTCGCGGTGGGCGAGCACCATGGCACCGAGGGCGGCGGTGATCAGCAGCGCGCTGGTGACCTCGAACGCGAACACGTACTTGCTGAACAGCAGCTGCGCGATGCCGGGGACGTTGTCGATGGCCGGGTCGAAGGCGGTCGCCGCACCGTAGGTCGCCTGCGACACCCCGGCGATCACCAGTCCCGCGAAGAACAAGCCCAGCACCGCGGCGAGAACCCGTTGCCCCTTGAGCGTCTCGATCAGGGAGTCAGACGAGTCGACACCCACGAGCATGAGCACGAACAGGAACAGCATCAGGACCGCGCCGGTGTAGACGATGATCTGCACGGCGAAAAGGAAGGGCGCCTCGAGGGCGGCGTACAAGACCGCCAGGCCGACCATGACGACGGCCAGCAGCAGCGCGGAGTGCACCGCCTTGCGGACGAGCACCATGCCGAGCGCGGCGACGACCATGATCGGCGCCAGGATCCAGAATGCGATCACGCGGGCACCTCGCCTTCGTTCGGTGACGCCGTCGTCGTGCCGGCGCCTGCTCCGCGGTAGTACGAGATGTCGTCGGGGCCGAGCCGCATGGGATGGGGCGGCTCCTCCATGCCAGGCAGCAACGGCGCCAGCAGGTCGCTCTTCTCGTAGATGAGGCTGGCGCGAGAGGTGTCGGCCAGCTCGTACTCGTTGGTCATCGTGAGCGCCCGCGTCGGGCACGCCTCGATACACAGGCCGCAGAGGATGCAGCGCAGATAGTTGATCTGGTAGACGCGTCCGTAGCGCTCCCCCGGCGAGAAGCGCTGTCCGGTCGCGTCGTTGTTGTCGGCGCCCTCGACATAGATGGCGTCGGCAGGGCAGGCCCAGGCACACAGCTCACAGCCGATGCACTTCTCGAGCCCGTCGGGCCACCGGTTCAGCTGGTGGCGGCCGTGGAAGCGCGGCGCCGTGGCCTTCTTGTCGTAGGGGTACTCCTCGGTCACCACCTTCTTGAACATGGTCCGGAAGGTGACGCCGAACCCCGCGACGGGATCCCAGAGCTGCTCTTTCAGGCTAGCCACGGATGGTCTCCTTGTGCGGCATCGGCGGGACGGGATACCCGCCGGCGAAGGCGTCGGGCTGCTCATCGAGCTCGACGTCGGAGTCGTCCTTGTCGCTGCCCTCGGGCAGGAAGCCGAGCCCGACGAAGACTACAACCGCTATCGCGGCGGCGGCGATCAGGTATGTCCGGTCGATCGGGCCCTCGAGGCTCAGCGCCCGGATCAGCCCGACAGCCACGATCCACAGCAGCGAAGCCGGGATCAGGACCTTCCAGCCGAGCCGCATGAACTGGTCGTAACGCAGGCGGGGCAGTGTCCCCCGCAGCCAGATGAAGAAGAACACGAAGGCCAGCACCTTGATGAAGAACCACAGCACGGGCAGGTAGCCGGTGTTGGCCGCGTCCCACAGCGAGAGCGGCCAGGGTGCGCGCCAGCCCCCGAGGAACATGGTGGTCGCCAGCATCGAGACCGTGACCATGTTGATGTACTCGGCGAGGAAGAAGAACGCGAACTTGATCGATGAGTACTCGGTGTGGAAGCCGCCGACGAGCTCACCCTCGGCTTCGGGAAGGTCGAACGGCGCCCGGTTGGTCTCACCCACCATCGACACGATGTAGATGAGGAACGACGGCAGCAGGATGACGCCGAACCAGAGGTCCTGCTGGGCGGCGACGATGCCCGAGGTCGACATCGAGCCGGCGTACAGGAACACGGCCACGAGAGACAGTCCCATCGCGACCTCGTAGGAGATGATCTGCGCCGACGAGCGCACGGCGCCCAGCAGCGAGTACGTCGAACCCGACGACCACCCTGCGAGCACGATGCCGTAGATGCCCACCGAGGCGATCGCCAGGATGTAGAGCACGCCCACGGGAAGGTCGGTCAGCTGGAGCGGGGTGCGGATGTCGGTGAACGGGACCGTGACGGTGGGCCCGAAGGGGATCACGGCGACCGACATGAAGGCTGCCACGGCAGCCAGGATCGGTGCGAGCACGAAGACGAACCGGTCCACGGATCGGGGGATGATGTCTTCCTTGAGCATCAGCTTGACGCCGTCAGCCAGGCTCTGGAGCAATCCGAACGGGCCGTGGACGTTGGGGCCGAGTCTGTGCTGCATGCGCGCGACGACCCGCCGCTCGAGCCAGATGTTGAACAAGGTGAACAGCAGCAAGATGACGAAGGCAATGAGGACCTTGATGCCGACCAGCCACCAGGGGTCCTCGCCGAAGCCCGGAACGTCACCCGCGGCCAACGAGATGGTACTGCTCATCCGGCCGAACCCCTCTCAACGCGAACCATGGAGCCCGCCCATGCTCTCAGGTCTCGGTGCATGCTGACGCCACCGTTGTTGGCCGGCAACCACACGGTGTCGTCGCCGATGTCCCCGACCAGGACCGGCACGGTCACCGAGCCGGCGTTGGTCGAGACCTTCACCCGGTCGTTTGGACCGACACCGAGACGGGCCAAGGTCGCCTCGGAGAGTATCGCGACCGGACGCCGAGCGGTGGCAGCCAGGTGCGGCTCGCCGTCGATCGCACGGGCATCGTCGATCAGGGTCCGCCAGGTCGACAAGATCAGCTCACCCTCGCCAGGTGTGCGCAACGCGCTCGGTGCGGGGGTCGGCGAGAACCCCACCCGCTGGCCGTCCCACGGTCCCAGCTCACGCATCTCGGCACGAGCGTCTGCGACGGTTCGCAGCCCCAGCGGCCGCCCGTACTCGTCCGCGATCCCGGAGAGGACCCGGATGTCGTTGAGGGCGTCGGAGTCGATGGCACGCTCGAAGGGACGCACCCGGCCCTCCCAGTCGACGAAGGAGCCGGAACGCTGGTCCATCGGTGCCACCGGGAGAACGACGTCGGCCCGTTCGGTGACAGCCGAGGCACGGACTTCAAGGCTCACCACGAACGAAGCCCTGTCGACTCCGGCCAACGCGGCGACCGGGTCGGCGAGGTCGTCCACCTCGATCCCGCCCACGACCAGAGCCTTCAGGTCTCCTCGCCCGGCCGCGGCCAGTATCTCGTCGGTGCCGCGACCGGCGGTCGCCGGGAGCGCATCGATGCCCCAGGCAGTCGCCAGGTCGACTCGCGCCGACGCGTCCGACAGCGGCCGGCTACCGGGAAGCAGGTTGGGCAGCAGTCCTACCTCGAGGGCGCCGCGCTCCCCAGCGCGTCGAGGGACCCAGGCGAGCCGCGCCCCCGTCGAGGCCGCCAGTGCTGCGACCGCGCTCAGCGCGCCGGGCGACATGGCCATCCGCTCCCCGACGAGGATGATTCCGCCGGCGTCCAGGGCCACGTCGGGGTTAGTAGCCAGTGACTCGATCACCGCTGCCTCATTGCCCGGCCGGGCCGGCACCAACGTGCCGTGCAGCTTCTGCAGCCCCCGCGACGAGTGGGAGGCGACGGAGTACACCCGCGTGCCGTGACCGCGAACGGCCTTGCGCAGCCGCAGGAAGATGATCGGCGACTCGTCCTCGGGCTCGTGCCCTACGAGCACCACGGCGTTGGCGTGCTCGAGCGCTGAGTACGTCGGCGTGGGCATCGTGGCGACGTGCGCTGCCAGGAAGTCGGCCTCCTCGGCCGACGAGAGCCGAGAGCGGAAGTCGACGTCGTTGGTACCCAGCACCGCCCTGGCGAACTTGGAGTACGCGTAGGCATCCTCGATCGTCAACCGGCCACCGGGCAGCACCCCCACCGAGCCCTGAGCGGCCTTCAGGCCTCGTGCCGCGATCGCGAAGGCCTCGGTCCAGGACGCGGCCCGCAGCTCCCCGGAGTCGCGCACCATCGGCAGGGTCAACCGGTCGTTCATCCGCGTGTACCGGAACGCGAACCGGCCCTTGTCGCAGTTCCACTCCTCGTTGACGTCGGGGTCGTTCCCGGCCAGCCGGCGCATCACCTTGCCGCGGCGGTGGTCGGTTCGCAGCGCGCAACCCGACGCGCAGTGCTCGCAGACCGTCGGTGTCGACACCAGGTCGAAGGGCCGGGCCCGGAACCGGTACGCCGCAGACGTCAGGGCGCCCACCGGGCAGATCTGGATCGTGTTGCCCGAGAAGTACGACTGGAAGGGTTCCTTCTCGTAGATGCCCACCTGCTGGAGGGCCCCTCGCTCGATCAGCGCGATGAACGGGTCGCCGGCGATCTGCTCGCTGAACCGGGTGCAGCGGGCACACAGGACGCAACGCTCGCGGTCGAGCAGGACCTGTGCGGAGATGCTGACCGGCTTCACGAACGTGCGCTTGGTCTCGGTGAAGCGGCTCTCTCCGCGGCCGTTGGTCAGCGCCTGGTTCTGCAGCGGACACTCACCACCCTTGTCACACACCGGGCAGTCCAGCGGGTGGTTGATGAGGAGGAACTCCATATTGCCCTGCTGGGCCTTGTCAGCGACCGGTGATGAGTGCTGGGTGCGCACCACCATGCCCGCCGCCACGGTCAGCGTGCAGGACGCCTGCGGCTTGGGGATGGGCCGGCCGTTTCCGGCGTCGGGGATGTCGACCAGGCACTGGCGGCAGGCGCCTACCGGGTCGAGGAGCGGATGGTCGCAGAACCGCGGGATCTGGACGCCCATCTTCTCGGCGGCCCGGATCACCAAGGTGCCCTCGGGGACGGTGACCTCGACGTCGTCGATGGTCAGCGTCACCGTCTTCTGGTCCTGGTCGGTCGCCACGTCTGTGGTCATGCCCGCGCTCCCGCGGTCGCCATGGATGCTCCTCCTGTAGACAGGGCCCGGGTGCTCGACGAGAACAGCGTGGCCGCAGCCGGGTCGAAGGGACAGCCGCCCCCCGTCAGATGGGCGACGTACTCGTCGCGGAAGTACTGGATCGACGACGTGATCGGTGACGTGGCACCGTCTCCGAGCGCACAGAACGAACGACCCAGGATGTTGTCGCACAGGTCGACGAGCATGTCGAGGTCGGAGTCGCTGCCTTCGCCGTTCTCGATCCGCTGCAGGGTCTGCACCAGCCACCAGGTGCCCTCACGGCACGGCGTGCACTTGCCGCAGGACTCGTGCTTGTAGAACTCCGTCCAGCGCAGCACTGCCCGGACGATGCAGGTTGTCTCGTCGAAGATCTGCAGCGCCTTTGTGCCCAGCATGGAGCCGACGCTGCCGACGCCTTCGTAGTCCAGCGGCACATCGAGGTGCTCTGCGGTGAGGATCGGCGTGGACGACCCTCCGGGGGTCCAGAACTTGAGCGAGTGCCCCTGCCGGACCCCGCCGGACATGTCGAGGAGCTCGCGCAAGGTGATGCCCAGCGGCGCCTCGTACTGCCCGGGACGGGTGACGTGACCCGAGAGCGAGTAGATCGTCATACCCTTGCTCTTCTCGGTTCCCATGCCGCTGAACCAGTCGGCACCGTTCGCCACGATGCACGGCACCGAGGCGATGGTCTCGACGTTGTTGATGACGGTGGGACACGCGTACAGGCCGGCGACGGCGGGGAAAGGCGGGCGCAGCCTCGGCTGGCCGCGGCGTCCCTCGAGCGAGTCCAGCAGCGCGGTCTCCTCGCCGCAGATGTAGGCACCCGCGCCGGCGTGGACGATGAGATCCAGGTCGTAGCCGGAACCATGGATGTTCTTGCCGAGGTGACCGGCCAGGTAAGCCTCCTGCACCGCGCGCTGCAGCCGCCGCACGACATGCAGGACCTCGCCGCGGCAGTAGATGAACGCCGTGGTCGCCCGGATCGCGTACGAGGAGATGATCACTCCCTCGATCAAGGTGTGCGGGGTGGCCAGCATCAGCGGGATGTCCTTGCAGGTGCCTGGCTCCGACTCGTCGGCGTTGACGACCAGGTAGTGCGGCTTGTCGTCTCCCTGCGGGATGAAGCCCCACTTCATGCCGGTCGGGAAGCCTGCGCCGCCGCGACCACGCAGGCCGGAGTCCTTGACCAGCGCGATGACGTCATCCTGCTTCATCGTGAGCGCCGAGCGGAGCCCCTTGTAGCCACCGGCCTTCTCGTAGGCCTTCAGTGTCCAGGCACGGTCGGTGTCCCAGTCGTCGGTCAGGACAGGGGTGAGAGTGTCGACCATCAGGTGCTCTTCCGATCGGTGGCAGAGTCGGCCGGGGCATCCGGCGACGACGGCTTGGCGCTTTCGGCGGTGTCGGCGGAGGACTCCTCCACGACGGACTCCGACTCCGCGCGTGAGGTGTCGGCTTGCTCAGCGGCGTCGACGCGACGCCCGTCGGTCGTCCCGGACGAGTCAGCTTCGGCGGACGGTGCCTGCCAGCCGTTCGAGCGGGCCAGCTGGAGCCCGGCCCGGCTCGCCGGGCCGGCGGTCGGACCCTCGTCGGCGCGGTCGTCGGGGAAGCCCGCCAGCACGCGCTCGGCAGCACGCCAGCTCGTGACGCGGGCGCCGCGGGTGGCCTGCACCTCTGCGCCGCTGCGAAGGGAGTCGACGAGCTGCACCGACGAGTCCGGTGTCTGGTTGTCGAAGAACTCCCAGTTCACCATCACGACGGGCGCGTAGTCACAGGCAGCGTTGCACTCGATGTGCTCGAGGCTGATGGTGCCGTCCTCGGTGGTCTCGTCGTTGCCGATCTCGAGGTGGGACTTGAGCCGCTCCATGATCTCGTCGCCGCCCATCACGGCGCACAAGGTGTTCGTGCAGACCCCGACGAGATAGTTCCCCACCGGTCGGCGCTTGTACATCGTGTAGAACGTGGCGACGGCCGACACCTCGGCGGCGGTGATGCCGAGGATGTCGGCGCACGTCTCGATCCCGACGGGCGTCTCATACCCCTCGACGCTCTGCACCAGGTGCAGCATGGGCAGCAGCGCGGAACGTGGCTGTGGGTACCGCGATGCCAGCTCGGACAGCTCCGCGACCGTCTCGGCGGGGAGTCGGCGTTGCTCGTTGCCTTGAGCCACGGACCGGGTCGGGGCGTTCATGTCGCTCATCGATCGACCCCACCCATGACCGGGTCGAGGCTGGCCACGGCGACGATGACGTCGGCCAGCTGGCCGCCCTCGCTCATCGCCGGCGCGCACTGCAGGTTGACGAAGGACGGGTCACGGAAGTGGGCGCGGTAGGGGCGCGTCCCTCCGTCGGAGACCAGGTGGGCGGCGAGCTCGCCGCGGGGAGACTCGATGGCGACGTAGGCCTGACCCGTGGGCACCCGGAACCCCTCGGTCACCAGCTTGAAGTGGTGGATCAGCGCCTCCATGGACTCGCCCATGATGTGGCGGATGTGGTCCAGCGAGTTGCCCATGCCGTCGGAACCGACGGCCAGCTGGCTCGGCCAGGCGATCTTCTTGTCGCCGATCATGATCGGGGCGCCTTCGAGTCCCTTGAGCCGTTCGGCACACTGCTCGATGATCTTCAGCGACTCCCACATCTCGTCGACACGGATGCGGAACCGTCCGTACGCGTCGGCGGTGTCGCGCGTGATGACGTCGAAGTCATACGTCTCGTATCCGCAGTACGGCTGCTTCTTGCGCAGGTCCCAGTCGTACCCGGTGGAGCGCAGCACCGGACCGGTGGCACCCAGGGCGAGGCAACCGGCGAGGTCGAGGTAGCCGACGTCGACGAGCCGCGCCTTGAAGATGGGGTTCTCGTTGCACAAAGCGGCGTACTCCGGCAGCCGCTTGCGCATCACGCCCAGGAACTCGTCGATCTTGCCCAGCGCCTCCGGCGGCATGTCCTGAGCCACCCCGCCGGGCCGGATGAAGGCGTTGTTCATGCGCAGACCCGTGATGAGCTCGAACAGGTCGAGGCAGAGCTCGCGCTCACGGAAGCCGATCGTCATCACCGTCAGCGCCCCGAGCTCCATGCCGCCGGTGGCGATCGCGACGAGGTGGGACGAGATGCGGTTGATCTCCATCAGGAGGACCCGCATGATCGTGGCCTTGTCGGGGATGTCGTTCTCGATGTCGAGCAGCCGCTCGACGGCCAGGCAGTACGCCGCCTCGTAGTGGAAGTTGGACAGGTAGTCCATCCGGGTGCACAGAGTCACACCCTGCGTCCAGTTGCGGTACTCCATGTTCTTCTCGATGCCGGTGTGGAGGTAGCCGATGCCGCACCGGCACTCGACGACGGTCTCGCCGTCGATCTCGAGGATCAGCCGCAACACGCCATGGGTGGACGGGTGCTGGGGGCCCATGTTGACCACGACACGCTCGTCGGACTCGAGGTCCAGCCCGGCCACCACCGAGTCCCAGTCCTGGCCGGTGACCGTGAAGACCTTGCCCGAGGTGGTGTGCTGCTCGGTGGCATATGGGTCGCGAATGGTGTCGGTCATCAGTTGTAGGCCCTCCGCTTGTCGGGCGGCTGAATCGTCGCCCCCTTGTACTCGACGGGAATGCCGCCCAGTGGGTAGTCCTTGCGCTGCGGATGCCCCGGCCAGTCGTCGGGCATCTCGATCCGGGTCAACGCGGGGTGACCGTCGAAGATGATCCCGAAGAAGTCGTACGTCTCACGCTCGTGCCAGTCGCTGGTGGGGTAGACCGCCACCACTGAGGGGATGTGCGGGTCGGCGTCGGGACAGGTCACCTCGACGCGGATGCGCCGGTTGTGGGTCATGGACAGCAGGTGGTACACGGCGTGCAGCTCCGCACCGGTGTCGTGGGGGTAGTGCACGCCGCTGACTCCGCTGAAGAACTCGAAGCGCAGCTCCGGGTCGTCACGCAAGCTCTGCATGACCTGGAGCAGCTGCTCGCGGCGCACGTGGAAAGTGATCTCGCCGCGGTGGATGACGACCTTGCTCAGTGCTGCTTCGGATCCGGTCGACTGCAGTGCCGACTCGAGACGGTCCGCGGCTGCGTCGAACCAGCCGCCGTACGGGCGCTGCGTGGAACCAGGGATCGCAACCGGGCGGATGAGCCCGCCGAACCCCGATGTGTCGCCGCTGCCTGCGACGCCGAACATGCCTTGTCGGACGTCGATGACGTCGAGGTCCTGGTGTGGTGGCAGCGGACCAGGGTCGTCGCTGACGATGAGGTCATTGTCCCGCAGCGACTTGTCCTGGACCGATCGCTCCTCGACCGGCTTGTCCTTCATCGAGCGCTCACCGGTCGGCTTCTCGGGCACTCCCTGCGGCTGGCCGGCGGGAGGCTGCTCGGCGGGCTTGTCGTCGTCGCTCATCGCAGCAGGCCGGTCAGATCGGAGGTGGGCTTGGTGGTGAGCGCCTCGCGTTCGTTGCTGGCGATCTCGGCTTGCCGGTTCGACCCGAGCGGGTGGCTCTGGATGTCCTCGTGGAGCTTGAGGATGGCGTCGATCAACATCTCCGGACGCGGCGGGCAGCCGGGCAGGAACATGTCGACAGGGACCACGTGGTCGACGCCCTGCACGATGGCGTAGTTGTTGAACATGCCGCCACTGCTGGCGCACACTCCCATCGCCAGCACCCACTTCGGGTTGGGCATCTGGTCGTAGATCTGTCGCAGCACCGGCGCCATCTTCTGGCTGACCCTGCCGGCGACGATCATGAGGTCAGCCTGGCGCGGTGACGCGCGGAACACTTCCATGCCGAATCGGGCGAGGTCGTACCGCGGCCCTCCCGAGGTCATCATCTCGATGGCACAGCAGGCCAATCCGAACGTCGCCGGCCACAAGGACGCCTTGCGGAAGTAGCCCGCGAGATCCTCGACCGTCGACAACAAGATGCCCGACGGCAGCTTCTCCTCGATACCCATGACGAACTATGTCCTTCCGCGCTCGCGCCTAGTCCCACTCAAGCCCGCCACGGCGCCACACATAGGCGTACGCGACGAACACGGTACCGATGAACAGCACCATCTCGACGAGACCGAACAGCTTCATCTCGTCGAAATAGACGGCCCACGGGAACAGGAAAATGATCTCGATGTCGAAGACGATGAAGAGCATCGCCGTGATGTAGTACTTCACCGGGAAACGGCCACCGCCCACCGGCTGCGGGGTCGGCTGGATTCCGCACTCGTAGGAGTCGAGCTTGGCCCTGTTGTAGCGCTTGGGGCCCAACAGTGAGCTGGCGGCGATGGAGCCGACCGCGAACAATGTCGCGAGGACTCCGATACCCAGGATGGGGATGTAGGCATTCACGCGAGCAGGCTCCCGTCTGTGGTGGGATACACATCGTTGCGCACGGACCTGCGAAGTCGACAATCGCCCATGTCATGCCACCGGGGCGAGCTTCGACAAGCCATTGATCAGGCGATCCATACCATTCCCGCCGCGGCTGTCGGTGAGGTTGGCCAGCAGTTTCAGGGTGAAGCGCATCAGCGTGGTGCGAGGCAGCCCGTAGCGCGTGGCCAGCTTCATGACATGGGGGTTACCGATCGCCTGGACGAAGACGCGCCCGAGAGTGTAGTAGCCCCCGTACCGCGAATCCAGAGCACTGACATAGCCCTGCAGCGCTCGCTCCCGCCCCGCAGGTGTCGTCCGGCTGAGGGCTTGGGTGACGACTTCGGCGGCCAGCTGCCCGGACTCCATGGCATAGGCGATTCCCTCACCGTTGAACGGGTTGACCATCCCGCCGGCATCACCGACCAGCAGCATGCCGTCGGCGTAGTGCGGCTTGCGGTTGAACCCCATGGGTAGTGCCGCGCCGCGCACCGGTGACGTCCGGTTCGCCTCGCGCAGGCCCCACTCGGCCGGAGTGTTGTCGAGCCACTTCTTGAGCAGGTCCTTGTAGTCGACGTGCTGGAAGGCCGACGAGGTGTTCAGGATGCCCAGACCGACGTTGACCGTCCCGTCCCCCACTCCGAAGATCCAGCCGTAGCCCGGCAGCAGGTTGCTCTGGCCCGGTGTGCCGTCCCACAGCTCCAACCACGACTCCATCCAGTCGTCGTCATGTCGGGGGCTGGTGTAGTACGTGCGGACGGCGACACCCATCGGGCGGTCGTCACGCTTCTGCAGACCCGCGGCGAGACTGAGCCGCGACGAGTTCCCGTCGGCGGCAATCACGACGGGGGCGCGGAAGCTCACCTCGTCCCCGCTCTTGCGTCCGTTGTCGTCGACAGGTCGGGCGGTCACTCCGGTGATCCGGCCCGACTCATCAACGAGCGGTCCGGTGACCGCGGTGCGTTCGTGCAGTCGCGCGCCCAGCTTGAGTGCGTGCCGGGCGAGGATGTCGTCGAAGTCCAGCCGGGTGCGGACCAGGCCGAAGCCGGGGAAGTCCGTCAGCTCGGGCCAGGGAAGCTCCAGCCGGTGCCCGCCGCCCACGATCCGCAGGCCTTGGTTCTTGGCCCACCCTGGCTCTTCGACGTCGATCCCGAGCGCAACCAGCTGTCGTACCGCGCGGGGGGTCAGCCCGTCACCACAGACCTTCTCGCGCGGGAA
>DASQEH010000165.1:0-2571 GCA_035633755.1 Nocardioidaceae bacterium
GAGGCGGGCGGCTACTAAGACGCGATAAGCGGCGCGCAAAAAAAAGCCGCCCCGTGCTTCCCCGCACCGGGACGGCCAACGTCAGTTGGGATCGTCTTAGGGAGATCGAAGAAGCTTTACCCCCTTCGATCGGCGGCCGAACGCCCGCCAAACAGCGAGGGTTCTATTTAGAACCAAATCAATATGGCAGTCCGTCGTGGCGGGGGGCTGGCTACGGCAGACCTCACCTCGAACTACGCCAACGCCCGATCCAGCAGCGCCTTCCCGGTGAATCCTTGACGCAGCATTGCCCGGTTCCAACCGAGGTAGTTGCCGAGATACCGGGTTGCCACACCGCGGCAGCGCCCGTTCACTAGCCCCTTGATCTGGCCGTGGTGTGCGTTCACTCGCCCGAGCCCGAGGCGACCCTTCTGCCGCCGCTTGGTTGGGACCGGAGCGACCTTCACCGCCACAGGCGTGATGGTCGGCACCACCACCCGGCGATGCTCGGCACCCACTTTCACCGCCGCTTTCACATAGGCCGCCGTGCCGTCGGAGCAGACCACCGACCCGGCGGTGATCCGGCCATCGAGCGCGGCCTCGATTGCTGCCAGCGACGGCAGGATGGCTTCGTAGACCCCGCCCGCATTGTCCAGGGCGGTCAGCACCGGCACCTGTTCACCTGACAGGCCCCGCTTGGTGGCGCCCCAGGCACGCGGGCGCGCGGCTCGGGTCTCCGGCGGCCTGCCCTTCACCCATCCTCGGTGCCCCTTGTACGAGCGCACGAAGAACGTCTCGTCGGCCTCGATCACTCCGGAGAGGGTCGCTGTATTGTCCTGCACGGCAGCCTTGAGGAAGCGGTGGCGCCAGCGCCAGACGGTGGTGTGGTTCACCCCGATCCCGGCCTCCACGATCTTCCTGACCGAGCGGTGGTCGGTCATGTGGGACAGATAGTGGCCCCACTTCTCGGGCTTGCGGGCGCGGGCCATCGGCGTGCCGGTGAGGATGTTGAAGCTGCGGCGACATTCGGTGGTACGGCAGCGGAACCGCTGCCGGTCGTTCTTGTCTTTGCCGTGCAGATGGGCACCCGCCGTGCCGCAATGCGGGCAACGCCGCTCGGCGCGGGTCACCTCCGTGCGGCGGGCCAGGGCCACCTCTGCGACCCGCATGGATGCGACCTCGGCGACGAGGCGTTCAATGGTGACGATCTGCTTGCCAGATGCCGCCCGGATCGCGGATTCAAGATGGTTGAGGCGACGAGATTCGAGGCTGGACATAGAACATGATGTAGTCAGCCCTCGTCAGATTTGCGCTTCTCCCACACCCAAGTCGAACAGCGCTTTTGTTTAGGCGCAGTTCGACTTGAGTGTGGGGTGAGGGCAAATCTGCCGCGGGCTGCCTACATCATGTCCCATGTCCAGCCTCGAAGCCCGTCGCCTCAGCCATCTTGAGTCCGCCATCCGGGCAGCGTCCGGCGAGCAGATCGTCACCATCGAACGCCTCGTCGCCGAGGCCGCGTCTATGCGGGTCGCCGAGGTTGCCCTGGCCCGACGCACAGAGGTGACCCGCACCGAGCGGCGTTGTCCGCATTGCAGGACTGGGGTGCTCACCTGCACGGCAAGGACAAGAACGACCGACAGCGGTTCCGCTGTCGCGCCGCCGAGTGTCGCCGCAGCTTCAACATCCTCACCGGCACGCCGATGGCCCGCGCCCGCAAGCCCGAGAAATGGGGCCAGTATCTGTCCCACATGACCGACCACCGCTCGGTCAGGCAGATCATCGCGGCCGGGATCGGAGTGAACCACACCACCGTCTGGCGCTGGCGTCACCGCTTTCTCAAGGCTGCCGCACAGGACAACGCGGCGATCCTCTCCGGAGTGATCGAGGCCGACGAGACGTTCTTCGTCCGCTCCTGCAAGGGGCACCGAGGATGGGTGAGGGGCAGACCGCCCGAGCCCCGAGCCGCGCGCCCGCGTGCCTGGGGCGCCACCAAGCGGGGCCTGTCGGGCGAGCAGGTGCCGGTGCTGACCGCCCTGGACAACGCGGGCGGGGTTTACGACGCCGTCCTGCCGTCGCTGACCGCCATCGAGGCGGCGCTGGACGGCCGCATCGCCGCCGGGTCGGTGGTCTGCTCCGATGGCACGGCGGCCTATGTGAAAGCGGCGGTGACGGCGGGCGCCGAGCACCGCCGGGTGGTGGTGCCGACCACCACGCCTGCAGCGGTGAAGGTCGCTCCACTGCCAACCAAGCGGCGGCAAAAGGGCCGCCTCGGGCTTGGGCGGGTGAACGCGCACCACGGCCAGATCAAGGCGCTGGTGAACGGGCGCTGCCGTGGCGTGGCGACCCGGTACCTCGGCAACTACCTCGGCTGGCACCGGGCGATGCTGCGCGCAGGCTTCACCGGAAAGGCACTGCTGGATCGGGCACTGGCGTAGTTCGGCGTGCGGTCTGCCGGGCCACCCCACACTCAAGTCGAACTACGCCTTTCGAAAACCCTGCGCTGCATGGACAGGCGCTGGACCTGGGCAGGGGAGGCTGGTGGGAACTCGATGTCGCAGGCCCTGGTGGCCGCGACCTTATCGTGCGAAAGCC
>DASQEH010000166.1:0-22359 GCA_035633755.1 Nocardioidaceae bacterium
CTGACTGGGCAACGGCTCGGGCGCCCAGTACTCGTCCGGAGGCTCGACGACACGCGGCTCCACCGTGGTGTCGAGGATGGTGGCGAGAATCTCAGCGCCTGTCACACCGTCGATGGCGGCGTGGTGGATCTTGCTGTACAACGCCTGATGGCCACCTGCAACGTTGTGAATGAGGTACATCTCCCATAGCGGGCGGGTGCGGTCGAGGGGTCGGGCGTGGATGCGCGCGACCTGCTCGGCGAGCTGCTCGCTGCTCCCGGGGGCTGGCAAGCCGATCTCCCGCAGGTGGAACTCGATGTCGAAGTCGGGGTCGTCGATCCAGTACGGGAGCCCGAGCCCCAGTGGTACCTGCACCAGCCGCTGCCGCAACTGCGGAGCGAGGTGCAGGCGCGGTTCCAACACCTCTCGAACCCGGTCGAGGCTCAGCTGACCGCCCGGTGCGCTCGCTGGGTCGAGCATGAGCAACGCTCCCACATGACCCACGGTGGTGGCCGACTCCACGTACAGGAACTCGGCATCGAGTGAGGAGAGCTGTTGCTGCATGTCGACAGTCTTGCGCACCGGACGGCCGGGGTTGCCCGCAGGTCGCCGAGGTCCGGGCCCTCCCAGGGGTCGGACCGCTGGGCAGGCCGGGAGTCAGTCCTTGACCACGAGTACCGGGATCGGGTCGAGCACGACATCGACGCGGTCTCCCGGTGCGATCGCCGCCACACTCGTCCGCGGAACTTGAGCCACCAGAGTGGTCGAGTCGTCGAGCTCGACGCGCAGGCGTGAGATAGCGCCCAGGAAGCTGGCCGTGACGACCCTGCCGCTGCCCGCGGAGCGGTCGGAGCCCGACGCTGTGATGTGGATGGACTCCGGTCGCACGAGGGCCGTGCCACGGCCTTCGGTGAGGGAGCCCTCGAGCGTTGGAAGGTCGGTGCCCGCCACCCGAGCAACGCCTCCAGACACTGAGGCGTCGAGGCGGTTGGTCAGCCCGACGAACTCCGCCACGAACTGCGTGGTCGGAGCCGAGTACAGCTCCTCGGGCGGCGCGATCTGCTCGAGCTTGCCGGCCCGCATCACGCCGACCCTGTCAGCCATGGCCAGCGCCTCCTCCTGATCGTGGGTGACGAACAGCGTGGTGGTGCCGACCTCGAGCTGTACTCGTCGGATCTCGTCGCGCAGCTGGGCGCGAACCTTGGCGTCGAGCGCCGAGAGGGGCTCGTCGAGCAGCAGGACCGAGGGCTCGAAGGCCAGCGCCCGGGCCAGCGCCACACGTTGCTGCTGACCGCCCGAGAGCTGGTGGGCGTATCGCTCACTCTGGGTCTCCAGACCCACCAGCTGCAGCATCTCCATCGCCCGTTCCCGACGTTTACCGGAGTCGACCTTGCGCAGCTTGAGTCCGAACTCGACGTTCTGCCGCGTCGTCATGTGCGGGAACAGGCTGTACGCCTGGAAGACCATGCCCATGTCACGCTTGCTCGCCGGGATCTGTGACACGTCGCGGCCGTCGACCAGGACCTGGCCCGACGTTGCGTCGTCGAGTCCCGCCAGGATGCGCAGCGCCGTGGTCTTCCCGCAGCCAGAGGGACCCAGCAGCGCCACGAGCTCGCCCGGCGCGATCGTGAGATCCAGCCCGTCCAGCGCCCTGACGGAGCCGAAGGTCCGGGTGAGGCCGTCGAGGCGAACCTCGACGCTGGTCGTGGTGGAGTGGCTCTGGCTCACTTACACGGCCTCCCGACCTTGGCGTCGTCCGCCGACGAACGACAACAGGAACAACAGCACGGCTGCAAAGGCGAGAGAGGCGAGCGACACGGCGACGCTGACCGGCGCATTCGTCAGGCCGAGCGCAGCGATGACGACCTGGAGGTTCTCGAAGAGGAGCAGCGAGGCGAAGGTGAACTCGCCGAGCACGAGGGCCACAGCAAGGAAGGCCGCCGAGAGGACGGCCGAGGTGATGTTAGGCATGATGACGCGCGTGATCACCGTGAACCAGCTGGCGCCGAGGCTGCGAGCGGCCTCCGACAGCGTGATGACGTCGATCGAGGAAAGCCCCGCATCGAGCGCTCGATAGCAGTACGGGAGCACCAAGATGATGTAGGGGAACGTCAGGCTCAGCGGCCCATCGGTGACGAGGTAGTACACCCAGCTCTGGACGTTGGTGATGCCCACGACGATGACGATCGCCGGGATCGTGAGTGGTAGCAGACAGAGGAACTCCACGAGTCGGGTGGCCCATGGCACCTTCAACCGAACCCAGACCATGGTCGGGAGCAGCAGGACCAGCATGCCCACCGCTGTGAGGGCGCACAGCTCCAGCGACGTCTTGATGGCGGCGGTCAGCTGGGGGTCGTTGGCGATGGCGCGGAAGGCGTCCCACTTGCTGGGGTTCTGGGAACTGATGCGGGTGGCGAACTGGTACATCGAGAGCAGAGGGAGGAAGAACAGCAGGCCCACGACGCCCAGCACGACCCAGCGCAGCAAGACCTGGTTACGCCGCCGAGCGGTCGCGGTACTCATCGCAGCCACGCCGAGGTGCGCCGCTGCAGCAGTGCGTAGGCGGACATCACCAGCGCAACGATCACGATCATCTCCAGGGCGAGCGCGTACGCAACGTTCTCGTGGCCGAGAAGTACCTCGTTGCCCAGAGCGCTCGCGATCTGCAGGGCCAGGATCGGCGACCCCTGGTTGACCAGAGCGGCTGCGGTGGCATAGGCAGCAAAGGCGTTGGCGAACAGCAGCAGGGTGCAGCCCAGGAACGAGGGGAAGAGCAGGGGGACGCCGACGTGGCGCCAGTACTGCCAGTTGCTGGCGCCGAGGTTGTCGGCCGCCTCCCTCCACTGCGGCCGGATGCCGTCGAGCGCCGGCAGGAACACGATGACCATGAGCGGGATCTGGAAGTACGTGTAGACCAGCACCAGACCCTTCAGGGAGTACAGCCACAGGCTGTCGCCGATGTTGATGCCGCTGTTGTCCTGGAGCCACTCAGTGACGAAACCACGCTGGCCGACGGTCGCGATGAACGCGAAGGCGAGGGTGACGCCACCGAACTGAGCCAGCACGCCACACACGCTGGTGACGAGACGTCTGAGCAGCCCGGTCGGGTTGGCGGTTGCCACGACGTATGCCACGAGAGCCCCGACGACGGCTCCGATCACCGCGGTGGCCAGCGACAGCAGCACCGTGCGCCATGTCACGGTCAGCATCGACGGCTCAACGAGGGCTTCGAGCGCGTCACTGGTGAAGGCGCCGTCGACGAAGACCGACCCGATGGCAACGATGACCGTCGGAATGATGAGGAAAAGGGTGACGTACACCAAGAACGGCGCGAGCCCGAGGCTCGCGCCGATCCCGGTGCGTGACGACGACACGGTTAGCCCGCGACCTCGGCCCAGTGCTCGGCGAGGTACTCGGCTCCCTTGGTGGACTGCTCGTCGGTGATGATGACGGGCTCCCCCTTGACAGGCGGGAGGGCCTTGTAGGCTGCCTCGTCGATGGTGCCGGCCTTGGCCATGGCCTCGGCCCGTACCGGCCGCGCGCCCCCCTCGAGCCACAGGTTCTGACCCTCGTCGGAGTACAGGAACTCCTGCCAGAGTCGAGCGGCGTTGGGGTGCGGAGCCTCCTTGTTGATGGCCTGGAAGTAGTACCCGGCGACGACGGCCTCCTCAGGTACGTACACCTTCCACGACGGCAGGTTCTTGCCTTCGGCGAGGGTCAGGTAGTCCCAGTCGATCACCACCGGAGTCTGGCCAGCCTGGATGGTGGCTGGTGTGGGGTCGACCGGGAGGAAGTTGCCGGCCTCCTTGAGCTCCTTGAACCACTCGACACCAGGGGCGATGTCATCGGGCGATCCCCCGTTGACGATCGACGCCATCATGACCCCGGTGAAGGCGGCAGCGGCTGCCGTCGGGTCGCCGTTCAGCGCCACTGCTCCCTTGTAATCAGGACCGAGCAGGTCGTCGAGACTGGTGACCTCCGGTACCTCGTTGGAGTCGTACCCCACCGACATGAAGCCGCCGTAGTCGTTCACCCAAAGGCCCTCGGGGTGCTTGAACTCGTCAGGGATCGACTCCCACGTCTGCACTTTGTAGGGCGCGAACATGTCGGTGTTGGCGAGCGCGACAGCCTGACCCAGGTCGAAGACGTCGGGCGCACGGTCGGTGCCGTTCAGCTTCTTGGCCGTGTCGATCTCAGTCTGGCTGTCGGTCGACGGCAGCTGCGAGTTGACTGTGATGTCGTACTTCTCCTCGAACGTGGAGATGATCTCGCCGTAGTTCGCCCAGTCCGGCGGCAGCGCGATCGTGTTGAGGGTTCCCTCCTCCTGCGCCTTTGCGATCAGGTCGGTCATGTAGTCCTCGGGGGACTGGCTGGCGTCCTGGCCGGAGTTGGTGGCGTCGGTGGAGGTGTTCTCCTCCTCTGGAGCGGCGCAGGCGGCCAGCGAGAGGGCCAGCGTCGCCACGGCGACCTTGCCCAGCGAGGTGATACGTCGTTTCACAGCAAGCCTCCGGTCACGACATGGGGTTGGTGACTCGCAGACAACCACACGCTGGACCGCCGGGCAATGGCGCCGCGCGAACCTCAGGTCAACGTGTGATAACGAATTGACGCACCCGCCTCGCTTAGGCTCGCGGGCATGCCTGGTTCGCTGACCGTCAAGCCTGGCGTCGTGATCCCTGAGGGTGAGCTGCGGTGGCGGTTCTCGAGGTCGAGCGGTCCTGGTGGGCAGTCGGTCAACACGACCGACTCGAGGGTGGAGCTCAGCTTCGACCTCGGCTCGACGGACGTGCTGGACCCAGCGGCCAAGGTACGGGCGCAGGCTCGCTTGCGGACGCGACTCGTCGACGGAGTCGTCACGGTGACGGCGTCGGAGCACAGGTCTCAGCTTCGCAACCGAGTCGCAGCCGAGGAGCGACTCGCTGCGCTCATCAGGTCGGCCATCGCACCGCCTCCGCCGCGGCGCAAGGCCACCCGACCGACCCGCGGCTCCGTCCAGCGTCGCCTGGACTCCAAGTCACGTCGCAGCACGGTCAAGCGCCAACGCCAACCCCCTCGCGAGTGACGCCGGTTAGCCCGCCCCCAGTCGCCACCGGACTCAGACAGATACCTACTCCCGCTCCCGACACGCCGGAACTCGGGTCGAAGCGGTCGGTCGAGGCTTGCGCCGGCCATAGCCGAGATGGCCACGCGGCGGTCGCCGTCACCGGCCGAGTACGGCCGCAGGCCTTACGGTGGGACGATGAGCGACAACGAGGACTACCGCATCGAGCACGACACGATGGGGGAGGTGCGCGTCCCCAAGTCCGCGCTGTGGCGCGCACAGACCCAGCGCGCGGTGGAGAACTTCCCCATCTCGGGACGGCCCCTGGAGTCTCAGCACATCCGCGCCCTCGCGCTCATCAAAGGCGCCGCGGCTCGCGCCAATGCTGACCTCGGAGTACTTGACGACGCCACGGCATCCGCCATCGCTTCGGCGGCCCAGCAGGTCGCCGACGGCGGTCATGACGACGAGTTCCCGATCGACATCTTCCAGACCGGTTCTGGCACGTCGAGCAACATGAACGCCAATGAGGTGATCGCGACTCTCGCCAGCCGGCTCTTGAGCCGCGAAGTACACCCCAATGACGAGGTCAACGCCAGCCAGTCCAGCAACGACATCTTCCCGACGTCGATCCACATCGCGGCGACGGCGGCCGTCACGCGCGACCTGCTGCCGGCTCTGGACCACCTGGCGACGGCCTTCGAGGACAAAGCGGCACAGCTCGAGCACGTCGTCAAGGCAGGCCGCACACACCTGATGGACGCGACTCCGGTCACGCTGGGACAGGAGTTCGGCGGGTATGCGACCCAGGTGCGGATCGGCATCGAGAGGCTGCAGTCCACGCTGCCGCGGCTGGCCGAGCTGCCGCTCGGAGGAACCGCTGTCGGGACAGGCATCAACACACCACCTGGCTTCTCAACCAAGGTGATCGAGATCCTCGCCGACGTGACGGACCTGCCGCTCACAGAGGCGCGCAACCACTTCGAGGCCCAGGGCAGCCGTGACAGCCTCGTCGAGACGAGCGGTCAGCTGCGCACGGTCGCCGTCAGCCTGTACAAGATCTGTACCGACCTGCGCTGGATGGGCTCCGGGCCCCGAGCCGGCCTGGGCGAGATCCGGCTACCGGACCTCCAGCCCGGGTCCAGCATCATGCCTGGCAAGGTCAATCCGGTCCTGCCCGAGGCGATGTCGATGGTGTGCGCAGAGGTCATCGGCAACGACGCGGCGATCAGCTTCGCCGGCGCCTCCGGCAACTTCGAGCTCAACGTGATGATGCCCGTGATGGCGGCCAACCTGCTCGGGTCGATCCGCTTGCTGACCAACTCCGTGCGCCTGCTCGCCGACAAGTGCGTGGTAGGGATCGAGGCCGACGAGGAGCACTGCCGCGAGCTCGCCGAGTCGTCGCCGTCGATCGTGACACCGCTGAACCGGGTGATCGGGTACGAGAAAGCGGCCGGCGTCGCGAAGAAGGCCGTGAAGGACCGCCGGACGATCCGTGACGTCGTCATAGGCGAGGGTTACGTCGAGCGGGGGGAGCTCACCGAGGAGCAGCTCGACGCCGCGCTTGACGTGTTGAGCATGACGCGCCGACCGTCCGCGCCCTGATTCCGGTCAGTACCAGTTGTTGGCCTGCCAGAAGCTCCAGGCCCCGCACGGGCTGCCGTAGCGGTCCTGGATGTAGTTCAGGCCCCACGTCAGCTGGGTCTGTGGGTTGGTACGCCAGTCGGCTCCGGCTGACGCCATCTTCTCCGCGGGCAGGGACTGCGGGATTCCGTACGCACCGGACGAGGGGTTGGTGGCGGTATGGTCCCAGCCGCTCTCGTGGATGTAGAGGGAGTCCAGGCAGCCGAACTCGCTACTGCTCCAGCCGTAGTTCGCGAGCATGCCGAGCGCGATGTCTCGGGGATCCGTGGGGGCAACCGTACGAGTGACCCGACCTGAGACCGACTGCTTCGTCACGGACAGGGCGCTTGACTTCGTGGCTCGTTGCTCCGAGACCAGCGCCGGCCGATCGCCGCTGCGGCTCGGCGTCAGGCGTTCGCCGCGACTCGATGTCGAGTCCCTGTCGCCCGCGATCCGAGCGGCACGGTCGGCCAGGGCCGCCTCGACGCCCGGCTCCGCCTGCGCGCTCGCCACGGTCTGAGTGACCGGCCGGGTCGAAGCGGCTTGCTCGGACCCGTCCGAGTCAGCGCCGGACACGGCCAGCGCCCCGACGCCGGTGATGGCCGCGAGAGCTGCCAGGGCGGCGATCCGCCCGGCTTTTGCACCGCCACCCTCACGCGGGACGGCCCGGGCAGCGACACGAGTCAGCGGGTGCGGCGCTCGGTGCCGCGCAGGGTAACGCCGGGCAGACAGGGGAAATCAGCTCCAAACAGCAGGGGGATTGTCCCTCTAGCCTCGGTTAGTTCGGCCGAGATATCAAATCGGTAACGTTTTTCGGAATTACTCAGTCGAGGTCACGGGTGACGTTCGCGCCGGTTTCGGGGTCGAACAGGTGCAGGCTTCGTGCGTTGACGTATACGTCCTCCGACTGGCGGCGCAACATATCCGGAAAGCCGGTCGCCGCTCGCGACGTGCTGGGAAGTCCGCCGCCAGCGAACTCCCGCTCGAACTCCGCAACGTCGGCGGGGACCTCGAACGAGATGTCGGCAGGGATTCGCGCGTACTGGTGGTCCGTGCGTGCGATGTCGTCGAGACGGACCGTCTCAGGGCGGACGCCGGCGATGAAGTGCTCGCGCCCCGAGAGCCGGGCGGCCTTCGCCGCAGAGATACGCACCCAGCCGAAGAACAAGTCGACGACCCTGTCTTGGACGAGAGCCGGCATGAAGCGCATCGGCGGAGAGCCGATGAAGCCTGCGACGAACAGGTTCAGCGGGTGCCGGCACAGGTCGGACGGGGTGGCCACCTGCAGGACGCGGCCCCGGTCGACAACGGCGACGCGGTCGCCCACGGACATGGCTTCGTTCTGGTCATGGGTGACGTACAGGGTGGTCATCCCGAGGCGCTGCTGCAGCTTCGCGATCTCGCGCCGCAGCGTGAACCGTTGCTGGGTGTCGAGATTGGCGAGCGGCTCATCGAGGAGCAGGGCCCGCGCGTCACGCACCAGCGCCCGGCCCATCGCCACCCGCTGGCGCTCGCCGCCGGAAAGGTTGGCCGGCTTGCGGCTCAGGACCCCGTCGAGATCGAGCGTCCGGCTGACATCTCGCACACTGACGTCAATGTGATGCTTGCTCAGCCCTTTGATGAGGGTGAGCGGGAAGGCGAGGTTGTCGTACACCGTCAGGTGCGGATGAAGTGCATAGCTTTGGGAGATCATCGCTATGTTGCGCTCGGCGGGCGTGCACCCGTTGACGAGCTCGTCCGCGATGTACACCTGACCGGAGTTGGGCTGCTCAAGCCCCGCGATGACACGCAGGACAGTCGACTTACCGCAGCCAGAAGGCCCGACCACCGCGAGCAGCTCGCCGTCGTTGACCTGCAGGTTCAGGCCGTCCAGCGCTCGAACGCCGTCGCCGAACGTCTTGACGACGTTGGTCAACTCGATGGCGGCCACTCGGAGCACCCCCCACGACAGCAGCGGTCCACACCGAATCCTACAGGCCCCCTCGGCCCGTTGGCTGGACAGAAGATGGATCGGCTGCTAGGGCACGCGTGCGGGCTAGAGGGAGACGTCCTCGAGCATCTCGGTCACGAGGGCGGCGATCGGGGACCGCTCCGAGCGGGTCAAGGTGATGTGAGCGAACAGCGGATGACCCTTCAGCTTCTCGACCACGGCGACGACACCGTCGTGACGGCCGACCCTGAGGTTGTCCCGCTGGGCGACGTCGTGGGTGAGGACAACCCGTGAGTTGGCGCCGACCCGAGACAGCACCGTGAGGAGGACGTTGCGCTCCAGCGACTGTGCCTCGTCGACGACGACATAGGCGTCGTGCAGCGACCGGCCTCGGATGTGGGTCAGCGGAAGCACCTCGAGCATGCCACGGCCGAGTACCTCGTCGATGACCTCGGGCGACGTGAGCGCGCCGAGGGTGTCGAAGACGGCCTGCGCCCATGGCTGCATCTTCTCGGACTCGCTGCCCGGCAGGTATCCCAGCTCCTGTCCCCCGACGGCGAAAAGTGGACGGAAGACCACCACTTTCTTGAACTGCCGCCGCTCCAGCACCGCTTCGAGCCCGGCGCACAGCGCGAGCGCTGACTTGCCGGTACCCGCCCGTCCGCCGAGGGAGACTATCCCGATCTCTGGGTCGAGCAGCAGGTCGAGTGCCACCCGTTGCTCCGCAGATCGGCCACGCAGGCCGAACGCCTCGCGATCGCCGCGGACGAGCCTTACCTGCTTGTCGGCGGTGACCCGGCCCAGTGCGCTGCCGCGCGGCGACAGCAGCACCAGCCCGTTGTGGCACGGCAGATCGGCGGCACAAGGAAGGTCCAGCGGGCCACCGGCATACAAGGCGTCGATGACGTCGGTGTCGACCTCGACCTCGGCCATGCCGGTGTAGCCGCTCTCGACCGCAAGCTCGGCGCGGTACTCCTCGGCCGGCAGTCCCATCGATGACGCCTTCACCCGCATCGGCAGGTCCTTGGACACAAGCGTCACGTCATGGCCCGCGGCGCGCAGGTTGAGGGCGACGGCCAGCAGGCGGGTGTCGTTGTCGCCGAGCCGGAGGCCCGGAGGAAGCACCGTAGGGTCGCAGTGGTTGAGCTCGACTCGCACAGTGCCCCCGGCAGAGCCGATGGGGACCGGACGATCGAGCCTGCCGAAGCGGATACGCAGCTCGTCCAAGCTGCGTAGCGCCGACCTGGCGAAGTACCCGAGCTCGGGATGGGCGCGCTTGCCCTCGAGTTCGCTGATCACGACGATCGGCAGCACGACCTCGTGCTCCTGAAAGCGCTTCAGTGCCCCAGGATCCGCGAGCAGCACGCTGGTGTCGAGGACGTAGGTCCGCACCTTCGCCCGCTCCATGTCGTCGTTCACGATGGCCTCCCAGGGCGCCGGCGTCCCCGCTCGGGCGCCACCGCCGACGCTACGGGTCGCGCCTGTCCTGGTGGCCCCGACACGCCACGGTCTCAGGCGCCGAAGCGTCGGTTGCGGGCTGCGTAGTCCCGGATGGCGCGCAGGAAGTCGGTCCGCCGGAAGTTGGGCCACAGCGCCTCACAGAAGTAGAACTCGCTGTGGGCGCTCTGCCAGAGCAAGAACCCCGACATCCGCTGCTCACCGGAGGTGCGGATCACCAGGTCGGGATCGGGCTGGCCACGTGTGTAGAGGTGCTCCGCGATGTGGTCGACGTCGATGAAGTCGGCGAGCTCCTCGATTGTGGTGCCTTGAGCGGCGTGCTCGTGGAGCAGCGACCGCACGGCATCGGCCAGCTCGCGCCGGCCCCCGTAGGCCACGGCGATGTTGACCGTCATGCCAGTCACGTCGGCGGTGCTGTCGGCGGCTGCCTTGAGCCGCTGTGCTGTCGCAGACGGCAGCATGTCCAACGCGCCGACCGGATTGATCTGCCAACGCCGAGTGGACGCAAGCCCGTCGACGAGCTCTTCGATGACGCGCATCAAAGGCCCGACCTCTTGGGCGGGCCGGCCAAGGTTGTCGGTCGACAGCAGCCAGAGGGTGACGAGCTCGACACCCAACTGGTCACACCAGCCCAGGAACTCCTCGATCTTGTCCGCGCCGGCAAGGTAGCCGCCCTCGACCTCCTCGCCGAAGGCCTTCGCCCAGCGTCGGTTGCCGTCGCACATGATGCCGATGTGGGCCGGGATCTGTTCTGGGGTCAATCGGCGCAGCAGCCGCCGCTCGTACAAGTCATAGGCGAGCGAACCGATCGATGACCTCAATCGTGGCCCCCTTCAGTCGCTCACGCCGCAGACGCGCGAGCTCGCAACGTTGTGTCGAAGATTACTCGTGTACGGCCTCGATATTGCCTCTAACGTGGACAAGGTGTCGACGAACCCCGCGGAGCGCATCAAGGAAGTTGCCCGCGAAATCAAGCCTCACCTGCGTGGCTGGCTGCATCTGGTCACGTTTCCCCTGAGCTTGGCCGCGGGCATCGTCTTGATCGTCCTGTCGCCCGACGAGCAGGCCCGCATCGCAACGGCGGTCTTCGCCGGCTCGTCCTCGATGCTCTTCGGCAGCTCCGCGTTGTTCCACTTGGGGCGCTGGAGTCCCCGCTGGCACGGCGTGCTGAGACGGCTCGACCACTCCAGCATCTTCTTGCTCATCGCCGGGACCTACACCCCCTTCGCCGTCATGTTGCTCGACGACCGGAACGCGCGGATCCTGCTGAGCCTGGTCTGGGGCGGGGCCTTGCTCGGCATCGCCTTTCGGATCTTCTGGATAGGTGCACCCCGCTGGCTGTACCTGCCCGTGTACGTCGCTCTCGGCTGGGCAGCCGTCTTCTGGCTGCGCGGCTTCGCCTCGGCCGGACCCGCCATCCTCATCCTGATCATCACCGGCGGCGCGCTGTACTCGATCGGGGGTGTCGTCTATGGGTTGAAGCGCCCTAACCCCATCCCTCGATGGTTCGGATTCCATGAGGTGTTCCACACGTTCACCATTGCCGCCTTCGCCGTCCACTACGTCGGCGTCTCGATGGTGGTGTACGGAGCTCGCTGACCTATCTGCGACGAGCGACGTTCGCCCGTCATGAGGAGATCATGAGGTCCTCGGGTGACGTCACCGGTAGGTCACAGACGAAGTCGTGGCAGACGTAGGCGCCAGCGGACCCAGCAACCAGCCCACGACCCGCGAGCAAGGGCACGCCGCCGTCGCCCGGTGAGCCCTGCGCGACGACCGCTCCGGGGTGGGGTAGCTGGTAGGCCGCCGTGACCAGCGCGCTCCGCCGCGGGTCGTCGGGCATACCCACGACGGCGATCTGACGTGGCCCGTCCAGCAGAGCCTCCGCCACCGACAGGAGGTGGCCGGTGAAGCGGGGCGACGTTGCCGCCAGCCCCGACAGCTTGTCGACGAGTCCTTCAGCCAGCTTGCGCTCGTCGCCGTCTCCGGTGAGGGCCGACATCGTGAGGAGGACACCGGCGGTCATCGACTGCCCTGAGGGGGTCACGTTGTCCGTGGGGTCTTGCGGCCGTTTGACGAGGACCTCGGCATCCGCGGCGGTGTCGAAGAACCCACCGGTCCCATCGGCGAAACGGCCGCGGATCGCGTCCACCAGCCGGCGCGCATGGTCGAACCAGGCAGCGTCGCCCGTGGCGCCGTAGAGCGTCAGCAGTCCGTCGGCCACATCGGCGTAGTCCTCGAGCACGGCAGCCGGCTCACCGGCGATGCCGTCGCGCGACACTCGCCGCAGCTGACCTGCAGCGCTCAGGTGGACGTCGACAAGCAGGGCGGCCGCCGCCCGCGCGGCCTCCAAGTAGCGGGTATCGGCGAGGATCAGCGCAGCCTCGGCAAGCGCGGCGATGACCAAGCCGTTCCAGGCGGCCACGACCTTGTCGTCCCTGGCCGGCCGCGTCCGTGTCTCTCGGGCCGTCCGCAGGCGTCGGACGACGTCGCGGTAGCGCGCCCGGTCGAGCGGGTCGTTGTCGAGACGAAGAGTCGACGCACCGCGCTCGAAGTTGCCGGGGGCGCGCACACCGAAGGTTGTCGCGGCGTAGCTCGCGTCGTCGTCGCCGAGGACCTCTGACAGCTGCGCAGGGGTCCATACGTAGTACACCCCCTCCTCGCCGTCGGAGTCGGCGTCCAATGCCGATGCGAAGCCGCCCTCAGCGGTACGCATCTCGGCCAGGAGGAAGTCTGCCGTCTCCCGTGCGACCCGCGCTGGAAGCTCCGACCCCGACTGGCGCGCCCAGTGGAGGTAGACCCGCAGCAGCAGGGCGTTGTCGTACAGCATCTTCTCGAAGTGCGGCACGTCCCACTTGGCGTCGACGCTGTAGCGGGCGAACCCTCCACCGAGCTGGTCGTAGACACCGCCTCGGGCCATCGCCTCGAGGGTGCCCTCAGCCATCCGCAGCGCCTGGGCGTCGCCAACCCGGGCAGCACGACGCAGCAGGAACTCACACACCATCGACGGCGGGAACTTCGGTGCCGTGCCAAACCCGCCGTGAGTCGCGTCATAGGAGCGCGTGAGTGCCTCGACCGCCTCGGCGCCGACATCGCGCGACGCCGGCGCAGGGATCGTCGCCACGCGCTGCAGATGGCCTACCACGTCGGTGCCGACCCTGGTCACCTCCTCGCGCCGCCCGGTCCATGCATCCACCACCGCCGCCAGGATCTGCCGGAACGACGGCATGCCATGCGTCGGCACCAGCGGGAAGTAGGTCCCGGTGAAGAACGGGGCCCCCTCCGGAGTCAGGACGCACGTCATCGGCCACCCGCCATGGCCTGTCATGGCTTGGGTGGCTTCCATGTAGACCGCATCGATGTCGGGCCGCTCCTCGCGGTCGACCTTGACGCAGACGAAGTGCTCGTTCAGGTACTTCGCGGTCGCCGCGTCCTCGAACGACTCGTGCGCCATCACATGGCACCAGTGGCAGGCGGCGTACCCCACCGAGAGCAGGACCGGAACGTCGCGGGCTCTGGCATCGGCGAAGGCATCGTCGCCCCACTCGTACCAGTCGACGGGATTGTCCTTGTGTTGCAGCAGGTAGGGGCTCGTCGCCTGCGCGAGTCGGTTCGACACGTCCGGCGTCAGACGGAGCCGTCGTCGCGACTGCGGTCTGTCGTCCCGTGTGCTGGGGAAGGCAAGGTGTCCGACCCGTCGTGAGCGGAACCCTCGTCCCGAGGCGGACCTGCTTGCCGAGGGGGCTGCGGGGCACCGGGCCGCTGCCGGACCCTGGGGGCCATCTGGATCTTGCGCAGCTGGGCGTTCATGCTGCGCCACAGCAAGAAGGTCGCTACGCCCAGGGCGACGAGCAGGACGAGCGCGATCCAGCCGGGCTTGACGTCTTCGGCCTCGTAGGCCAGGACCAGCGCGGGGATCATGGAGCTATTGTCTCTCGCGGCTGCCCCTCGTGGGTAACGAGATCACGAACCCCTGCGAACAGGTCGTCCTCGGGGACGGAGGTCTCCACCTTGGAGTGGACGAGCTCGTAGTCCTCGGTCGGCCAGGCCAGCTGGTGGATCTCGAGAGGGACCGCGAACCAGGCGCCCTCGGGGTCGATCTGGGTGGCATGGGCGATCAACGCCCTGTCCCGGACCGGGAAGTACTCCGCGCATGGCACCTGGGTGGTGACCCGGCGTTCGTGCTCGGGGTTGGGAGCCCACTCGGCGAGGCGTTCTGCATACGGCGACTCCAGGCCACGCGCGAGCATGGCCTCGTGGATCGCCACGATGCGGTCGCGGTGGAAGGTGTGCTGGTAGTACAGCTTGAGCGGTTGCCACGGCGGCCCGGCCTCGGGGTAGGCGTCGGGGTCCCCCGCGGTCTCCCATGCCTTCATCGTGACCACGTGACACATGATGTGGTCGGGGTGGGGGTAGCCACCCTCCTCGTCGTAGGTGGTGATCACGTGCGGCTTGAACTGCCGGATCAGCTTCACGAGCGGTGCTGCGCCCTCCTCGGGGCTGACGAGCCCGAAGCAGCCGGGCGGCAGCGGAGGCTTCGGGTCACCCTCGGGCCAGCCGGAGTCGACGAATCCCAGCCAGGCCTGGTCGACGCCCAGGATCTCGCGGGCGCGGTCCATCTCCTGCCGCCGGATCTCGGTGATGTTGGCCAGCACGTCGGGGCGGTCCATCCTCGGGTTCAGAATCGACCCGCGCTCGCCGCCGGTGCACGTGACGACGAGAACCTGGACCCCTTCGGCGACGTACTTCGCGGTGCTGGCCGCGCCCTTGCTCGACTCGTCGTCGGGGTGGGCGTGCACATTCATCAGCCGCAGGCCCTCGGTCACTGACGTACCCTCACTCGCTCCAGTCGACATGTTCCAGAGACAATGGTGACAGGACGCCTCAAGCCCAGCCCCATTCGCCCCTCTGGTCTGGAGAACTGCTCTGTTGACAGAACCTGCCGACCGCACGGCGACTGCCCGCCTGATGGAGGACAGATATGGCGCGAACCCCCGCCGAAACCGTCCGCTGACCATGGCGCTGATCGCGGTCGGCGCTGCGATCCTCCTGGTTTGGCTGGGGTGGGCTGCCTGGCACCACGCCCGCACCACGGTCTCTGGCAACGTGGTGGCCTTCGACGTGGTGTCCGCACATCGGGTCACCGTCACGATCGAGGTCAATCGGCCCGGCGACGCCGCCGTGCGGTGCGACGTACAAGCCTTGGCGGAGGACCATTCGGTGGTCGGTGAGACGACCACATCGCTGCCCGCGGGGTCCGATCGCTCAGTCCAGATCGACCTGGAGATCAAAACTCTGCGAGAGGCAACTGCCGCCGACGTAACCGGGTGTGCCTGACCCGATCGAGCTCACGAGCGGCGGCCCCGTCGCTCGATTTACTACCTTTCGTGCAGCCGCCGCGGAGACGGTGTCCGGGCATGTCGAGCCGTTCGGCTGATCGGTACGATTCGGACCCAGCCAGGAGAATTGGTAGCCTCGTCCTTTTCCCGATTGGGCGGACGCGACATCTCCGCCCGCCAACGAGGAGCAAGGTTCGTGACGAACACCAGCGCCGAGGAAGCCATCTGGCTGACCAAGGAGGCCTACGCCGGACTCACGGCGGAGCTCGAGCACCTCAAGGGTCCCGCCAGGGCTGAGATCTCCAAGCGGATCGCTGAGGCGCGCGAAGAAGGTGACCTGCGCGAGAACGGTGGCTACCACGCTGCTCGCGAGGAGCAGAGCAAGTCCGAGTCACGGATCGTCCAGCTGGAGGCCATGCTGGCACGCGCCCGGGTGGGAGAAGCGCCCCAGGGCGACGGCATTGTCGAGGCCGGGATGGAGGTCACCGTCAGGTTCGGTGGCGACACCGAGACCGAGACCTTCCTGCTCGGAGCTCGAGAGGTACTGGCCCTCGACACCAATGTCGACGTGAGCGTGTACTCCCCCCAGTCTCCGCTGGGCGCGGCCATCCTCGGCAAGCTGCCGGGCGACACGGCGACATTCACCGCCCCCAACGGCAAGCAGGTGTCCGTCGAGATCGTCGCCGCCAAGCCCTTCGGTAACTGACGAAGCGCTCCGGCAGGAGGCCCTCGTAACAATTGCCTGCGGCCGTCAGAACGTCGTGACCGAGTATCCCTTGCTGCGGAGCCTGGACAGCACGAGCTGGCTGTGGGTCTCGCCCCGCATCTCCATGTGCAGGGCGACCTCGACCTCGTCGAGCGGAAGTGACGCGGCTGTGCGCTCATGGACGACGTCAAGGACATTCGCGTCGGCGTCGCTGAGCTCGGCGAGAAGCCGCGCCAGGCCACCGGGCTTGTCGGAGATCCGGCAGCGGAGCGACAGATAACGCCCCTGCGCTGCCATGCCGTGACGGATGACCCGCATCAACAGCAGCGGATCGACGTTGCCACCCGAGAGCACGACGACGATCGGTCCCTCGAAGTCGTGCGGTGCGTCCATCAGGGCCGCCACCGCGGCGGCGCCTGCCGGCTCCACGACGACCTTGGCCCGCTCGATGAGGGCCAGCAGCGCGGTTGACAGCGACTCCTCCGAGACGGTTCTGATCTCGTCGACGTGAGCCTGGATGGCGGCGAAGGGGACGTCGCCGGGGCATCCCACGGCGATGCCGTCCGCCATGGTGGCCATCCGGCCCAGCGCCAACGGCTTGCCCGCCTCGAGCGAGCGTGGATACGCCGCTGCCGTCTCCGCCTGGATGCCCACCACCCGCACGTCGGGCCGCCGGGCCTTGATGGCCGTGGCGATGCCAGCGATGAAGCCACCACCACCCGTCGGCACGAGCACCGTCTTTGCGTCGGGCGCTTGTTCGAGGATCTCCAATCCACAGGTTCCCTGACCGGCCACGATGTCGACGTGGTCGAAGGGGTGGATCAACACAGCCCCGGTCTCGGCCGCGAACCCCCGGGCGGCGACCAGGCACTCGTCGATGGTCGTCCCCACGAACTCGATGGTGGCCCCGTACGCACGGGTCGCGTTCTCCTTGGGGATCGGGGCGCCGTAAGGCATGAACACCGTTGCCTTGATGCCGAGGAGCTGCGCCGCCAGTGCGACACCCTGGGCGTGGTTCCCGGCGCTGGCCGCCACGACACCATGCGCCCGCTCCTCCTCGGTCAGCTTGCTGATCCGCAGGTAGGCGCCACGGATCTTGAAGGAGCCGGTGCGCTGCAGGTTCTCGCACTTGATGTAGATCCGTTGCCCGGTGATCGCGTCCAGCCAGCGCGACGACTGCATAGGGGTGACGAGCGAGTTCCCCACCAAGGCCTCACGCGCCGTCAGGATGTCGTCGAGCGTGACTGTCGGGACAGCGTCGGTGTCCATGCCAGCCACTGTAGGCCAGAAGGAGGAGGTACCCGGGTCAGCCGGTCGCCCCGACCCGCCATAGCGGCTCGAGGAGCCGGTACGCCGAGACCGGGTGCTCAGCCGCGAGCAGACCGGCAGCAGCGAGCACGTACTCGTGGTCGACCACGATTCGCGGCGCGCGCGGAACCAGCCAGCCGCCCTCCACATGGTCACCGGTGGCGGCGGACAGCACCGCCCGTGCTTCCTCCTCGCTGCCGTGCCGCAAGACACCGCCAGAGCCGACGAGCAGCCCGACTTCGCGGAGATCCTTGCCACTGCGCTCCACCAGACGGCCGTCGGGTGACCACACCACCTGCTGGCGGCCCGCGTGCCGCCGCACTGCCAGGGTCACCGCCGCAGTGGCGATGGCGACATCAGCTCGTGCTTCGTCGTCGGAACCCGCCACCATGCCGGGGTCGTCGCGGCGCGCCTCGGCCGCGCTCACCAATCCCGAGTCGAGCAGGCCGGCTCCCCGGGCCACCGCCGGCGTGGACACCGCGCTCACCCGTCCCGAGTCGAGCAGGCCCGCCTCGTGAGCCGCGGCCACCGTGGACACCGCGCTCCACCTCATGCCGAGGTCGGCCTCGACGGTTCGGCTCAACGGCGCCTCCGGCACGACCTCTCGTCCCAGCGATGCGTCCTCGGCGTCGAGCTCGACCACGGAGTGCACATCGGTCGTGGCGCCACCTACGTCCACGACCACGACGTCTCCCGCACCCGGCATCTCGTCGTCCAGCCCCCGGGACAGCAGCCCGGCGGCGGTGAGCACCACGTCGGGCGTCGCTCCGTGCACCATCGCCGTGAAGTCCGCCCGCTGAGAGAGGTGCTTCCCGCCGATCACGTGGGAGATGAAGACCTCACGTATGGCGGCCCGGGCACTGTCAGGCTGAAGCACTCCGATGCGGGGTACGACGTTGGCGGCGACCACGTGCGGGACGTGACGGTCGGTGAAGGCGCGCCGGATGTCGTCGGTCGCGTCGACGTTGCCGGCCACCACCACGGGCCCGGCCCAGCGGGTCTGGGCCAGAGCGGCGGCGTTGCCCAGCAGAACGTCGGCGTTGCCGCCATCGGTTCCACCGACCAGCAGCACGACGTCCGGCTCCGACTGACGAAGCGACGGCACGTCGACGAGGTCATGCGACACGTGGACGACCCGTCCCCCGCTGGACAGGGCCACCCGCTTGCCCGCCTCGGAGGTGACCAGCTCCTCGTTGCCGACGACGGCAATGCGCAGTCCGCCTCCCGCCGACGAGCAGGCAAGCACGGGGATGTCGGCCCGACCGGCGACGGCCTGCAGCTCCGTTCGCACGGCGTCCCAGCCGTCCAGGACATCGGTGTCCAGAGTGGTGCGAGAGCTGCCGGAGGCCAGCAGGCGTCCCCCGGCCAGGTCGACCAGTGCCGCCTTGGTGAACGTTGAGCCGAAGTCGACGCAGTACACCAGCGACGACCCCGAGGTCATGCCGTATCCAGCGCCTGCGCCAGGTCTGCGACCAGGTCCGCGGCCGACTCGATCCCCACAGACAGCCGGATCAGGTTGTCGGGAACGGCCAGCGGGGACTCGGCCACCGACGCGTGCGTCATCGACGAGGGGAGCTCGATCAGCGACTCGATCCCTCCCAACGACTCCGCCAGCGTGAACAACCTCGCGCGGCGACACACCTCCATCGCCGCCACGTGGCCTGCGGCCACCTGGAACGAGACCATGCCCCCGAAGCGTCGCATCTGACGAGCCGCGACGTCGTGTCCGGGATGCTGAGGGCGACCCGGGTAGAAGACGTGGCTCACGAGGTCGTGGCTCTCCAGGAATGAGGTCACCTGCTCGGCGTTGTCGCTGTGGCGTTCCATCCGCACCGCCAGCGTCTTCAGGCCCCGCAGGACCAGGAAGGCGTCGAAAGGTGACGGCGTGGCGCCGGTCGAGTTCTGGAACGTCGCCAAGGCCGCGCCGAGGCCGGCGTCCGCGGTGATGACGGCCCCGCCGACGACGTCACTGTGGCCACCGATGTACTTCGTCGTGGAGTGCACGACGACATCGGCGCCGAGGTCGAGGGGCTGCTGCAGGTAAGGCGTGGCAAAGGTGTTGTCGACCACGAGCAACGCTCCGGCGTCATGGGCGATGTCAGCAATCGCTGTGATGTCGGCGATGCCGAGCAGCGGATTGCTGGGAGTCTCGATCCAGACGATCTTGGTCCGGCCAGGGATAACGGCATGGGCGATGGCGGCCGGGTCGTGGATGGAGGCGGGGGTGTGATCGAGACCCCAGGGGCCGAAGACCTGCCGGAAGAGCCGGTAGGTGCCTCCATAGGCGTCCATCGGGATGACGACATGGTCGTCGGGCAGACAGACCACCCGGGTCAGGGCATCCTCGGCCGCCATGCCTGAGGCGAACGCGACCGCGTGAGCGCCCCCTTCCAGCGCTGCCAGGCAGTCCTCCAGCGCCCGGCGGGTCGGGTTGCCGGTCCGTGAGTATTCGTATCCACCTCGAAGTCCGCCGACTCCGTCCTGCTTGTAGGTGCTGGTGGCGAAGATGGGCGTTATCACCGCCCCCGTGGCCGGGTCCGGCGGCTGTCCGGCGTGGATGGCTCTGGTCTCGAACCCGTACTCATCCTCAGCCGTCATACCTGGCAGCCTAATCGCGCGTCAGGCGGCCCAGGACAGGCGCTAGGTCGGGTTCGATCGGATCCGCGTCGACTCGACGGGCGACGAGCGCACTGCGGTCGGCCCAGGTATAGCCGAGGTACGACACCTGCTCCCCGGACGTCAGTCCCGTCGGCTCGAGCGACGGCGCTGCGACCCGTGGCGCCGAGGAACCGGAGCTGAGCCGGGCCAGGAAGAATGTCTCCTCCGCGATGATCCGGCCGCCGGCCCAGAAGACGTCACGGCCAACCGTCGTGGGTGTACCGACAAGCTCCGGAGGGCCCAACCCGGTCTCCTCCTGCCATTCGCGCAGGACCGCCTCCCGCGCTGACTCGCCGGGCTCGATGCCCCCGCCGGGTGGCTCCCACAGCTGGTGACCGTCGACGGGATCGCGCCAGTGCATGAGCAGGACCTGTTCGGACGCGTCCAGACACAGCAACCGCGCCGCGGGCCGGAGCACGTGAGCGGGTGCGTCCAGCTCACGGATGTAGTGCACCATCGGCTCAACCGACTCGCGGCGCGTCGCCGTGGCGTCGTCGCCCGGTGCCGCCGCGGCCGAGTCGCCATCCGTCGTCGCGGCCGGCTGGGGCCCCCGTCGCCGGCCGGACGCCGCGAACCCAGCCCGTTCGTACAGCCGGTTCGCCCGCTCGTTGTCCGCCCAGCTCCACAGCTGGCACCGAGCGAAGCCCCGTCGGCGGGCCTGCGACACCGCCGCGCGCAAGCTGATAGCCGCCAACCCCTCGCCCCACCGCTCGGGCATCGTGACCACGGAGGAAATATGCGCCAGGCCGGGGACGTTGACATCACTACGTCCGTCATCGGCGCGGGCGGGCAGCGCCACGGCCGCCGAGACAAGATCCGCACCGTCGAACACGCCCACGCCGAACGCGCCGGGGCGGCCCAAGGCCGGGGCCGTGTCGGTGTCAGCAGCGTGACCGTGCTGCACCCGCCGGACGGCGTCGGCCCGCTGCCAGAGTCGTTGCAGCTCCCCGGCGTGGACGTCGGTCAACCGCTGAACCCGCAAGCCCATGCTTCACCGTATAGCGAGCGAGAGGTACCCCCGCCATGATCTTCGGCCGCACCAAGACCGAGCTCCCCACGCCTGACAGCGCTCTGCCGGGCAGAGCCGCCCGCCCCTTCGCGCTGCCCGGAACACATCTGGTCCTCGGGACGCCGCTGGAGGGCCCGGTTCCCGACGGCTACCAGGTGGCCGTGTTCGGGCTGGGCTGTTTCTGGGGTGACGAGAAGATGTTCTGGGAGGCGCCGGGGGTCTGGTCGACCTCGGTGGGATACGCCGGGGGCATCACTGCTCACCCGACCTACGAAGAGGTGTGCAGCGGTCGAACCGGCCACGCCGAGGTGGTGCGCGTGGTGTTCGACCCGGCGCAGACCAGCTATGGCGCCCTGCTCAAGCTCTTCTGGGAAGCCCACGACCCCACCCAGAAGATGCGGCAGGGCAACGACATCGGCAGCCAGTACCGGTCGATCATCTTGACCTCGGCCCCCGAGCAGCAGACGGAGGCCGAGACGTCCCGCGACGCCTACCAGAAGGCGCTGTCGGCGCGTGGGTACGGTGCGATCGCCACGTCGATCGTCCCACTCGAGGACTACTTCTACGCCGAGGACTATCACCAGCAGTACCTCGCCAAGAACCCTGGCGGCTACTGCCCGATCCACGCCACCGGTGTCACTCTCGGGTCTTAGGGTACTGATCCCTGGCACGGCACCGAACTCGCATCAGCGACCCCTTCGCAGGAGTAATTCGTGACTACAACAGCTTGGATCGTCATCGGCATCGTCGTGATCGTCGCGATCGCGATCATTGCCTTCATCGCCATGCGGAAGTCGGCCGAGGCCAAGGAAGCCGAGGCCCGCAGCCGCCGGCGTACCACCGGTCGGCCCTCGCCCACCGCTACCACGACGACGAAGTCGCGAACGGTCGACGACGACGCCAGAACCGGCCGACGGACGACCGCACGTCCAGACGAGGCGGGCGCCGCGGACCGCGACCGTCCGGGCAACCGGGGACGGCCGGGTAAGAGGGCCGACGACAAGCGTGGCGGCCGTCGGTCCCGCTGAGGGCCTCCGAACCTGTTACTCGGCCGGGGGCTCCGCGGCTGCGGCCTGCACGACGGTGAGCGCGATCGTATAGACGATGTCGTGCACCAGCGCTCCCCGGCTCAGATCGTTGACCGGCTTGGCCAGGCCCTGCAGCATTGGGCCGATGCTGATGACGTCGGCGCTGCGCTGCACCGCCTTGTAGGTGGTGTTGCCGCTGTCCAGGTTCGGGAAGACGAACACGGTGGCTCGGCCGGCCACGGCGCTGCCTGGCCGCTTGCTGGCACCCACCGACGTGCTG
>DASQEH010000167.1:0-22590 GCA_035633755.1 Nocardioidaceae bacterium
CAGGGCGCCTTGGGCGGCCCGCAGTGAGCTGAACACCTGCCTGGTGTTGAACTCGGTGCGCAGCGCTTTGTGGAACCGCTCGATCTTGCCTGTTGTGGTCGGCGACCGCGGTTGGGTCAACAGGTGTTCCACGCCGTTGTCCCGGCAGATCTGGTCGAACCGCACCTCGACCGGCGGGTGGAAGAAGCGACCGGTGAAGACGCGACCATTGTCGGTGAGGATCTGCTCGGGCGCTCCGTGCGCCCGCAGTGCGTCGGTGAGCCCGTCACACACCGGCTGGGTCCGTTCCCGGGGCATCAACCGCGCCGAGACGCAGTACCGGGAATGGTCATCGATCCCCGTCAACGCCTTGGCTGTGGACCCGTCGGCGAGTGCGAACCCACCGACCAGGTCCATCTGCCACAACTCCATCGGCCTGCCACGCTCCCACCGCTTCCACTTCCGGTCGCGCCGCTGCCGGCCCGCCGCGTCGATCACCCCGGCCCGCACCAGACATCGATACACCCCCGACTCCGACGGCAACTCCGCCTGCGACACCAGCCGGCGTTTGGCCAGCTCCCACGCGATCCGCCGCGCACCCCAGTACGGATGAACCCGGCGAAGCTCCAGCGCCGCCGCCTCCGCCGCCGCGCTCATCTGATGCGGACACGACCTCGGACGCCGCGACGAGTCCGCCAGCCCTTCCAAACCATCGGCTTCATACTTGCCCAGCCAGGCATGGATCGTCTGCCTCGAGACACTCCACTGCCCCGCCACCTCAGTGACCGTGCGGCCATCGCCGATCACCGCCAACACTGCCTGATACCTCTGCTCAGCCACACTCATCTCCCTCATCGAGGGAGTGTCAAGGATCAACCGAAGTAGCTGTCAACCATCAGCCGAAACACCGTCAAGCATGACCCGAAGGCAAAACGTCAAGCATCAACCGAAGCCGTACAGTCACGCCTGTGCGCCATCAGGGACTCGAACCCCGAACCCGCTGATTAAGAGTCAGCTGCTCTGCCAATTGAGCTAATGGCGCGTGAGCCACGGAAGCATAGCAGCGGCGAGTCTCCGTCCCCAATCGTTGAGGCGAAGCCTCGGGGCAAGCCAACCCTTGACCACCGCGCGACAGGCCCGGCGACCAGTGGACGGCCCGGCAGACACCTCCAGAAGGCACCCGCGGGACCGTCCGTCTGGACGAGCCGGGATGAAGGCCTCAGTCGTCGGACATCAACTGCTTGAGGAACTCGTGGCACTTGTGCGCACGGGCCGAGTCCTCCTCCATCACACTGCGGAAGAAGGACGCGATCTCTTCGTTGCCGGCGTTCTCGGCGTCGCGGACGTACTGACCGTAGTCATGCCCTGCCTTCAGCGAGTGGTACTGAACCGAGATGAGATCGAACTTCACATCGTCGAATCCGGTTTCTCCAGTCGCCATCCCAAACCTTGTCGTCGAGTAGTCCGGGCGTATGGCAGGCCGAGTACCCGCGTCACCGGTCACCTAACGACCAGGCGCACCAGCATGGGACAGCTCGAGCGCTTACGACGGCGCCCACAGGCAGTCGGACGTGCGACGGCCCCACCGACCGGCTTGCATGCCGAGTCGGAGGGGCCGTCTTGCAGGGTGAGTGACGGGACTTGAACCCGCGGCCACCTGGACCACAACCAGGAGCTCTACCAGCTGAGCTACACCCACCATGGCGCACCGACTGCATGAGCCGGCGGCGGATACAGAAGTGTAGCGGTCGACGACATGGCATTCATGCCACCGGGCTGCCTCGCGCTCCGCCCACCGGTCCAGAGCGGGCTGAGGCCGGCTGGTCGCTAGCTGCTGCGCCCGCCGAGCCAGTTCTGGCCAGTCCTCGTTACGCCGAGGGCCGGCCGGGTCCGGTCAAAGACCCGCCGTGCTCGCTGGCATGGCCGCGGGCGGTCTCGGAGTCCGGTCCTGGAGGCGGAACGAAGACCGTTGCTCGGTAGTAGCGCAGCTCTTCGATGCTCTCCTGGATGTCAGCGAGCGCACGGTGGTTGCCCGTCTTGGCCGGGCTGCTGAAGTACACCTTCGGGTACCAGCGGCGCGCCAGCTCCTTGATCGAGGAGACGTCGACGATGCGGTAGTGCAGATGTCCCTCCAGCAGCGGCATGTCCCGGGCCAGGAACATCCGATCGGTGCCCACAGTGTTTCCGGCCAGCGGTGCTTTGCGGGCCTCGGGCACGAAGGAGCGCACATAGTCCAGGACCTGACGTTCGGCGGTCGCCAGATCCACGCCCGCGGCGAGCTCGTCTAACAGCCCTGAATGTGAGTGCATCGTCCGCACCACGTCGACCATCTGATCCAGCGAGTCAGCGGGGGGCTTGATGACGATGTCGATGCCGTCGCCAAGAACCTCGAGCTCGAAGTTCGTCACCAGCGCCGCTACTTCGATCAAGGCGTCAGCCTCGATGTCGAGGCCGGTCATCTCACAGTCGATCCACACGAGTCTGTCGTTCACTGGCTTCACGATACGGCGTCGCCGACGCGGGCGACGACATATGGCGACGCTGACGAGAACCCCGCCGGAGAGCCTGTGGTGGCCGCTGCGCACGGGTGCTCCACGTTTTCCACGGCGACTATTGGGGTAAAGAGGAGCCATGGCCGACTTCCGCAACACCTCCGCGAGCGCGCCGCCACGGCGCCGCCGATCGGACGACCGTTCGGCTGCTACGTCGGTGAGGCGACGAGGTCTGCCCGCTGGTCGCTGCAAGCGAGCCGTTTGATGCTGGCGCCTACGCCGCGCGGCCCGCTCAGCGAGCTGGTCCTCTCGTGGCTGCACGAACGCAGTCCGGTGGACGTCCAACGAGCCACGGCCCTCTATGCGTCCCAGCGCGACGCCGCGTCCCAGCGCGCAGGCGACATCTGCGCAGACGAAGACGTCCAGATCACGCTGTGGCTGCTTTACGAGCTGCACTACGGCGGATTCGACGACGTGGATGACCGGTGGGAATGGTCGCCCGCGTGTCTCGAGGTCCGCGCGAGGCTGGAGCTCGACCTCGAGGCGCACCTGCGAGCGGCGACCGCCGACGCCACGGCATCCGTCTTGAGCGGCAGTGGTGAGATCGCGGAGCGACTCTTCGGGCTCGTCGACGACTCGGTGTCGCCGCCGCTGGCTGGGTACATCCAAAGGCGAGCCACTCGAGCCGAGGTCGTCGAGTTCCTCATGCACCGCAGCATCTACAACCTCAAAGAGGCAGACCCGCATACCTGGGCGATACCTCGCCTCACGGGCGCGGCCAAGGTGGCTCTGGTCGAGGTCCAGTACGACGAGTACGGCGCCGGTCGACCAGCGCACCAGCACGCCACGATGTTCGCCGACACGCTCAAAGCGTGTGGCCTGGACGACACGTACGGGACCTACATCGACGAGGTGCCAGCGGTCACCCTGAACGTGAACAACACCATGAGCATGTTCGGACTCCATCGTCGGCTGCGCGGTGCTGCAATGGGGCATCTTGCGGCGTTCGAGGCCACCAGCTCCGTCCCCGCAAGGCGGGTCGCGATGGGGTTGCGCCGGCTGGGGTTCCCCGAGCGCTCAGCGGCGTACTTCGATGAGCACATCGAGGCGGACGCCGTTCACGAGCAGCTGGTGATGCGCTCCGTGTGCGCCAAGCTGGTTCAGGACGACCCGGCAACGCTCGAGGCGATCGCGTTCGGAGCTGCCGCTTGTCTGTACGTCGACGGCAGGGCCGGTCAGTTCCTGCTCGACGGCTGGGATCAGGGAGTCTCCACGCTGCGAGGTCACGAGTGTCTTCCCGAGGTCGTTGGAGCGTGACACAAGGGGATCCGGCGGCAGACGGGGTCCGGAAACTGAGCGGCGGACCCATTCCGAAGGGCAGGCCCGGGCAGCCGACGAATGGACTACTGTCCGACCTGACGTACGTCTTGCCTCTCAGGAGTGCAGTGCCGGTCGACGACAAGGACTTCGTCGAGTACCTCGCATGGCTCGCCGACAAGATGCCGGTGATCGTCGCCGACGGCTCTGAGCCGGAGGTTTTTGCGGCTCACGGCGCCCGGTGGGGCGGCGCAGTGCACCACCTCCCCGTGACGTCGCGGACCCTCAACGGCAAGGTCGCCGGTGTCTGCGACGGGGTCGCTGCGGCGCAGACTCCCTACGTCACGATCGCCGACGATGACGTCCGCTACGACGACACTGGACTTCACGCCGTCGCCGACCTGCTGTCGAGGCACGACGTCGTCGTTCCGCAGAACTACTTCGCACCGATGCACTGGCACGCGCACTGGGACACGGGCCGAACCCTCATCAATCGCGCGTTGCGGGCTGACTACGCGGGGACGATGGCGTTGCGACGCGAGGCCTTCGAGGCCACAGCCGGATACTGCGGTGCGGTCTTGTTCGAGAACCTTGAGCTGATGAGAACCCTGCAGGCTCACGGTTTCACGGTGCACCATGCCCGCGACGTGTTCGTAGCCCGTAGGCCCCCGACCGCCCGACACTTCCTCGGTCAGCGCGTGCGTCAGGCCTATGACAGCTTCGCCCAGCCCCTGCGGCTGGGTGTGGAGCTGGCCCTGCTACCGCTGATGCTGCTTCTCACTGCGAGGAGCAGGACCCAAGCCCTTGCCGCGGCAGCCGTCGTCATGGTGACGGCCGAGCGGGGCCGCAGGCGCTACGGTGGCAGCCGGGTGTTCTCCCCGCTCAGCAGCGCTGCTGCGCCGCTGTGGCTCGTTGAGCGTGCTGTGTGCTCCTGGCTGGCCGTGGGCTGTTTCTTCCGTGGGGGGGTCCGTTATGCCGGCCGGAGGCTGGCCTGCGCCGCTCACACGACCAGCCAACTGGGTACTTCGAGGTGTCCCGAGTCCCGGTGCCACTGTGATATCGCACTCCGCAGGACAGCTGCCGTCGAGGTCCGAGCATGAAAGAGCGTGCACGCGCCAGCGAGGTCGAGCTCATTTACTGCGACAACGGCCCTCTCCTCGTGCGGGGCGCGGACTTCGTCCGCGACGAACAGGGTCGCCACGAGGTGACTCGGCCTGTTGTGGCGGTATGTATGTGTGACAAGTCATCTCGCAAGCCGTGGTGCGACGGCACTCACAAGCTGATTCCCAAGAAACCTCGCCCCCGCTAGTACGACGTTGGCCGTAGGCGCGCATGCGCAGCCGTCCTCGGCTTCGGCTGCCTGAACCGCCAACCGGCGACGACCCTGCGTAGTCAATCCGGAACAAGATTGGTGCCGTATCCCAGTTGAGGCCTTGGCACCGGCCAGGCCATTTCCGGATTCGAAGGAGTTGCGCTCATGCAACGAACGTTCGCCCGACTCGCCATCCTTGTGCTCACCTCTCTCGGGCTCGTTGCCGCAGGCCTTGGCTCGGCCACCGGGACCAGCGCCGAAACCCGGGGCCACGGACACGGTTTGACGCGGGTCGCGATCGCACCTGCCGTCGTGAAGCTTGTGACGAAGGCTGGTATCGCCGTCAGCCCCATCGGTGACGCGCACCTCATCAACTTCCGCGGAACGGTCGCCCTCAAGTTCCCGATCAAGCGCGTCAGGGGCGAAGGTTCGCGGATCTCCCACACGGGTGGCGTCTTGTTTGAAACCAAGAACTCGCGGGTGGCACTCAAGCGGTTCCGCATCAACACCGACCGTGGCGTCGTCAGCGCCCTGTTCAACAACGCCGTCCGTGTTGACGTCTTCAGGCTCGCTGAGTCCAACAGCAACCTCGGCAAGGTGAAGCTGCGGCTCACGAGGCAGGCCGCGAAGGCGCTGAACAACTTCTTCGTTCCCCGTGCGTTCTCAGGTGGCGACACCTTCGGTTACGCCACGATCTTCGCCAAGTAGTCCCAGCGAGGTACAGGGACGAGGGGCCTGCGGCACCATTTGCCGGCTCCTCGTCACCGTGTGCAGAGTCAGACGGCTGCGGCGCGGGCGGTGAGGGCAGTGCGGGCCAAGGGAACGCTGACAAGGTCGGTTTGCAACCGGTGCGCTGTCGCGAGCCATCCGGCGTCGCGGCGGGGCAGGAACCCCGAGTCGTCCATGCAGTCATGGCAGACGGCTACTGCGCGGCTGCCAAGCCCCACGACCTCCACGGTGTGTGGGTGGCAGTCGTCGGCGCTGGAGGCGTGCTTGTGGTCGCGTCGGTGCGCTGCTGTGGTGGTGCACATGGCCACCGCGGTCACGTCCGTCTGATACGAGCTTTGCGTCATTGCTTCACCTTTTCCTGTGGTGATTCCATAGAACGCCTGTCCCGGCCGCATCCGGCTCGATGGGGAGATCCGTCCCCCGAATGGCGACGACATATCAACCGACTGAACGTGGCTCGACGTCCTTCGGAGCCCGCGACGCTCAAAGTGGTGGGAGTGAGCCGGCGTCACCGAGCGTTGAAGTACTTGGCCTCCGGGTGATGCACGACGAGCGCGTCGGTCGACTGCTCGGGGTGCAGCTGCAGTTCCTCGCTCAACGACACCCCGATGCGCTCCGGGCGGAGCAGAGCGACAAGGGTGGTTCGGTCGTCGAGATCGGGACAAGCCGGGTAACCGAAGGAGTACCTCGACCCCCGGTAGCCCTGCTTGAGCACGTCGTCGAGCTGGTCGGGGTCATCCGCGGAGAAACCGAGTTCGGCACGCACTCGGGCGTGCCAGTACTCCGCGAGCGCCTCGGTCAGTTGTACCGACAGCCCGTGCAGCTCCAGGTAGTCACGGTAGGCGTTGGTTGCGAACAACTCGGCCGTCACTTCGCTTACGCGAGACCCCATGGTGACGAGCTGGAAGGCGACCACGTCGAGCTCCCCGCTAGCCTTGGGCCGGAAGAAGTCCGCCAGGCAGAGGAATCTGTCACGTCGCTGTCGAGGGAACGAGAACCTCGCTATCTCTCGATCGGGATCAGTCGGATCGGTGACGACGAGACTGTTGCCTTCGCTGTAGCAGGGCCAGTAGCCGTAGACGACGGCCGGTTCCATGATGGCGTCGGTGGCGATCCTGTTCAGCCACGATCGCAGCCGCGGGCGGCCTTCGGTCTCGACGAGCTCCTCGTACGAGGGGCCGCCTCCTCGCGCTGCCTTCAACCCCCACTGGCCCATGAACGTGGCCCGCTCGTCGAGGTAGGCGGCGAACTCCGCCAGTGGTATCCCCTTGACGATCCGGTCGCCCCAGAACGGTGGCTGGGGGACTGGGTTGGTGCTCGAGACATCGGAGCGCTCGGGTGTCGCGACCGGTTCCGGTACTCGGTGGGCAGCGACCGGACCTTTGACTCTGCGATCCCGAAGCATCGGAAGCTGCGCTCCCGGGTCCCCACGCTTGACGGCCATGACTGCGTCCATCAGCTTCAGACCCTCGAAGGCGTCGCGCGCGTAGCGCACCTCGCCGTCGAAGATCTCGGCCAGGTCCTGCTCGACGTACGCGCGGGTCAATGCAGCCCCGCCGAGCATCACCGGCCACTGTGCCGCCTTCCCGCGCACGTTGAGCTCCTGGAGGTTGTCCCGCATGACGACTGTGCTCTTGACGAGCAGCCCGGACATCCCTATGACGTCGGCGCGATGTTCGTCCGCGGCCTCCACGATGGCGCTGACCGGTTGCTTGATGCCCAGGTTGACGACGGTGTAGCCGTTGTTGGACAAGATGATGTCGACGAGGTTCTTGCCGATGTCATGCACATCCCCCTTGACGGTGGCCAAGACGATGGTGCCCTTGCCGCGATCATCCGTCCGGTCCATATGCGGCTCGAGGTACGCCACCGACAGCTTCATGACCTCAGCCGACTGCAGCACGAAGGGCAGCTGCATCTCGCCCGCACCGAATAGATCGCCCACCGTCTTCATCCCGGCGAGCAGGTCGTCGTTGATGATGTCGAGGGCAGTCCTGCCTTCGGCGAGAGCCTGGTCGAGGTCTGCCTCCAGACCGGTCTTGTCGCCGTCGATGATGCGGCGCCGCAGCCGCTCCGGTAAGGGAAGGCCGGCGAGCTCGGCAGCCCGGGTCTCCCGGGTGTCGGAGGTCGAGACGTCGGCGAACAGCTCCAAGAGTCGTTGTAGCGGGTCGTAGTCCTCCGTGCGTCGGTCATACACCAGATCGGTCGCCACCTGGCGCTGGTCTGCGGGGATCCGCGCGAGCGGGACGATCTTGGCCGTGTGCACGATGGCGGAGTCGAGTCCGGCCTGGATGCACTCGTGGAGGAAGACCGAGTTGAGGACCACCCTCGCGGCCGGGTTCAACCCGAACGAGATGTTGGAGACTCCGAGTGTGGTCTGGACGTCGGGATACCGCTGCTTCACCGCACGAATGGCCTCGATGGTCTCGAGCCCGTCCCGGCGGGTCTCCTCCTGACCGGTGGCGATGGGGAACGTCAGGCAATCGACGATGATGTCACTGGTGTGCAGCCCCCAGTCACGAGTCAGCTCGTCGATCAGCCGGGCGGCCACCGAGACCTTCCACCCAGCAGTTCGGGCTTGGCCGTCCTCATCGATCGTCAGCGCGATCACAGCCGCACCGTGCTCCTGAACGATGGGCAGAACTCGTGCGAAGCGGGACCCTGGTCCGTTGCCGTCCTCATAGTTCACTGAGTTGACAACGGACCTCCCCCCGAGGGCCTCGAGACCGGATTCGATGACGTCGGGCTCGGTGGAGTCGAGAACGATCGGAAGAGTCGAGGCGGTGGCGAGGAGCCGGGCTGCCGTGCGCATGTCGGCAACGCCATCGCGGCCCACGTAGTCGACGCACAGATCCAGCAGGTGAGCCCCGTCACGGATCTGTGCTCGAGCGATGTCGACGCAGTCATCCCAGTTGTCGGCGAGCATGGCATTGCGGAACGCGACACTGCCGTTGGCGTTCGTACGTTCGCCGATGGACAGGTACGAGGTGTCCTGCCGGAAGGACACGTGCTGGTACAGCGACGCTGCCCCCGGTTCGCGCCGGGGCTTTCGGGATACCGGCGTTCGGCCGGCGACGCGTTGGACGACCTGCCGGATGTGGTCCGGCGTCGTCCCGCAGCAGCCGCCGACCAACGCGAGACCGAACTCCTGGGTGAAGGAGTCATGCGCATCGGCGAGCTCGTCTGGGGTCAGTGGGTAGGAGGCACCGGCTGGCGTCAGTTGAGGCAGGCCAGCGTTCGGCATGCACGCGACGGCCACCGAGGCGTGTCGGGACAGGTACCTCAGATGCTCGCTCATCTCGGCTGGACCAGTGGCACAGTTGAGCCCGATCAGGTCGATGCCGAGCGGCTCGAGCGCCGTGAGGGCAGCCGCGATCTCGGTACCCAGGAGCATCGTGCCCGTTGTCTCGACCGTGACGTTGACGATCACGGGTATTCGCCGCTTCCCGGCCAGCGCGGTGATGGTTCGCTGGGCTCCGATGATCGCGGCCTTGGCCTGCAACAGGTCTTGGGCGGTCTCGACCAGGACGGCGTCCACGCCACCCTCGAGCATGCCTCGGGTCTGCTCCGCATAGGCGTCTCGCAACGTGCGGAAGCCGATGTGCCCGAGGGTGGGAAGCTTCGTCCCCGGTCCGACGGAGCCGAGGACCCAGCGGGGCGCTGACTCGGTCGACCAGGCATCGGCGCAGCGCCGCGCGATGTCGGCACCGGCGAACGCGAGCTCGTAGATGCGGTGGGCGATGTCGTACTCACCCAGGTTGGACAGATTGGCCCCGAAGGTGTTGGTGCTGACGCAGGCCGCCCCGGCCTCGAAGTAGCTGTCATGGATGTCACGGACGACATCGGGCCTCGACACGTTGAGGATCTCGTTGCATCCCTCGAGCCCGTCGAAGTCATCGAGGCTGAGATCTTGGCCTTGCAGCATGGTGCCCATGGCCCCGTCCGCGACGACGACGTGCTCCGCGAGCGCGCGGCGCAAACCGTCGGGGTCAGCAGGCACGAGACTCCTCTCAAGGTTGCTGGACCAGTCCAACGGTAACCGCGGAAGCCGACATGTGGACGGTCGTCTCATTTGCTGTTGCGGCGCCACTATCGGGCATGCCGACGCAGTCGTCCGACCCGACTAACGGCCGCCTTTTGTACCTACGCCGTTTGCACAACTGGCCGCCCGGTGTATTCACGGCAGGAGGATCAACGTCCGCCGCTTGTACCTGTTCCGCAGGCACCCTGGTCAGCGCGGGGAGGGGTGATCGATCAGAACGGCCTTCCGGCGCCGATGTGGAATCGGATGACGAGGTCGGCTTGGGCGCCGGGTTCGACCTCGAGCGATGTCTGAACCGGCTTGGCTTTGATCTCGCTGGTGACCGTTGCGGTAACCATGTACCTGCCAGCCGGGACCTCGAGCTCGAAGGTGCCGTCCCTGCCCGTGACAGTTCGTGCCACGACTCGCGAGCCTTCGGCGGCACGAACCTCGATATCAGCCGAGACTTCCAGCCGTCGACACACGATTCCGGGCCCCTTGAGACACCCGAGCACCATGATGGCTTGTCCCTGGACTGAGGAAGGACCACCGCCGGTCGAGGGGGTGCTCGTCGTCCCCGCCGCGGCACTACTTCTGGAGACCGTGTCCCGCGAGGTAGACGCCGCCTCGGGGTCGGCGCCGTCCGTCCCACTGCATGCGGTGAGGGCCAACACCAGGATCAATGTCATCCACGACAGCCTCATACCGGTTGGACGCGTGTCCGGGTCGTTGCGTTCCACCCTCAGGCTGCCGGCGCGAACGCCTACCGCCTCACACTTCCCTGAGCCGACGCGGTTTGCTTGGCGCCGCCAAGGGTTGCCACGTAGTAAGGCACGTCGTCGACGACGAGGGCATCGACTTCAGCGGCGACCAAGGAGTGCGCCTGGTCAGGGGTCGGGCACCACGCGACCAGCTGGCGGTTCGACTGGTGCACTCGTGTGACGACTCGCGACAGTGAGGGAAGCTCGGCGGGACCTGTGGTCGCGTTCGGCCACAGAGACCCGGCATGGATCGCGAGCAGCTGAACGTCGAGGTGCGCCGCTGCTGCAACGGCCTGTTCGACCGGGAATCGCAGCCAGGTCAGAAGGCCGAGCGGCATGGTGGGCAGCTGCTCGCGTATGTGTCGCAGGGCGGCGGGGTCAAATGACATGGCGACCGTGGGCCGACTGCCCAGGGCGACCTTGCCGATGCGGCCGAGCATCGCCCCTGTCGTCGACACCGCCGATCGGCCGGCATCGTCCAGCGAGGACTTGACGTCGAAGACCACCCCGGCCTCGGGCGGCAGGGCCTCGAGCAGCTCCTGGACGCGTAGGACGCCGTAACGGCTGACCTGTCTGCCGGTCATCTCGCTCAGGAAGTTGCCGTCGGGAAACGCCGCATCATGAGCGACGAACAACTGGTCATCAGCCGTGCGTCGTACGTCGACCTCGAGCCAGTCGATCCCCGCAGCCAGCGCGGCCAGGAAGGAAGGCAAGGTGTTCTCCACCTGGCCGTCCACCACGCCCTTGCCGAGGCCACGGTGTCCGATCAGGGTGGCAGAACCAGGAAAGATGTCAGAAGTCACCGACTCATAACCTACGTGCTCGCGGGTGGCTTATCAGCGCCATTTTTGATGTTGCATCTATTTTGTCGGCCAAGAAAGCTCTGCATCTCCGCTGTCAGGTCCAGTAGAGCAGTTGGGCTTGGGGGAGCTTCTCCTGCAGTGCGTCGGTGAACCATGAACGCATCTGCCCCATGACGTCGGAGGGATACACGTACTTGACGCCGCCGAACTTGCTTCGCTTCTGGCGTCGTTGTGACTCGTCCATCTCGAGCTTGGTCTTCGGGTACCACTCCAGGAGGACGTCCTTGCTGCCAGGGGTGAACCGATGGGTGATGATCTCGACGGTCAGGTCGAGGTCGTCGATGTCAGCGGTGACGGCCGCCACGTCGTCCAGCAACCGCCCATAACTCGCCTGCCAGTCCGGCACGGGCATCACGGGCGCGATGGTCAGTCCGACCCGATAGCCAGCCACCGCCATCGCGCGCAGCGCACCCAGGCGGGCGGCCATGGGTGCCGTCCCGCCCTCGAAGCGGGCGCCGACCTCCTCGGCGTTGACCGACACGCGCATACGGGTCCGGCGTGCGTGCGGCAGGTGGAGCAAGGGTTCGACGGCATCGAACTTCGTGGTGAACCGCAGGGATACCTCAGGGCCGAAGTCCCCGGTTCCCACGCGCGTGATGGCAGCTGAAAGCGACCCGGTCAGGTGCTCGATGCCCAAGGGGTCGGTGTAACACGACATCTCGAATGTGGTTCCCTCGTGGCCTCGCTGCGCCGTGCCGCTGGTCACTGAGCCCCGCCCCGCGTGTGTACCCACTCCGGCTAGCACCTCGTCGAGGTTGGCGTACACACGGGTGATCGGTGGTCCAGCCAAGGACCCGGCCAGGTAGCAGTACTGACAGTGAGCTGGGCACCCACGGGCCAGGTCGATGCGCCAGTCGGCGCTGGGGGGTATCGGTTGCGGCTTGAGCGCGCTCGGAGGTGCGACCACGACAGCAAGCGTCGACTTGGCGCGCGCATACGCCTGCCGCTCGCTTTCGCCTGATAGTCCCGTCAGACGATTACCGGGCAGATACATGATGTCGGCCACCCCAGCGGCCTGGCAACGGCGGACGATCTCAGCGGTGTGTTGCTGCTGCGCCGCTGCTTGGGTGATCAAGACTCGCTTGGGGACCCAGGACCGGTGTCGTCGATCGACGGTGAGCGTCTCGGAATGTGCAGAAGTCGCGGCTGTCGTCATCACTGTTGACAACCTCTGCGGGAGGGGAAAACTTCCCGAGAGCGCACGCTGCGGACGCTCAAAAGGACCGCTGCTACGCCTCATGGGCTCGTGCCCCGGAGACGTAGCCGTCCGTCCGCTGTGACCGCCCGGACGGGCTGCCTTTACTTCTCGCGGAGCCGTTCGGCAGTGAAGTCCGTACGACGCCTGGACCGCACCTTGGCCGCATCAGATGCCTGCTTGGCGAGATCGGACGTGCCGTTGGAGGTGAGCTTTGCACGCAAGCTCTCAACTTCACACCGGATCGAGTCGACATCACGCTGCGTCTGGTCTCGGCATGCCTCCGCAGACTTGAGCCGCTCGGCGAAGCGGGTGGCGAAGGACGCTGTGACGACTGCCAGGATCGTCAGCGGCCAGTCCATCCGGCGCTCACGTCTGGTTAGAGGCATACGTCGAGCGTATGAGTGTCGTCGTTGATGCGCAGGCGAATCACCCGGACGGTTGAGTCCAGGGTCGACCTAATGGCCAAGAGTCGCGTGAGGGGAGTATGGGTGCGACTGAAACCGCCAGACATGGGTATCAAGGCCTACAGAACGTGAGAAACACGTGCAACGGGTGACAACATCATGGGGGCGGGGCGCCGTGAGCATGACAAGTGAGACCAACGAAATCCAAGAAGGGCTGTCGAGCGCTGAGCTTGTCACAACCTTTGGACTGCGAGATACAGACGCGGAGCGGCGGGTGACGCGTCGACTGACCGGGCTCTTCGAGACGTCGGCGGAGGCGGGCCGGAAGGGCGAGATCCGGGTTTCGGTCAGCCATCGCGTGGAAGAGCTGGGCAATGTCGTCGAGCTCGTCCGGCGGGTAGAGCCTTCGGCGGTCGTCCGCTCCTGCACAGCAGCGCGGCACAGCTACGGGTTAAGGAACCTGCTGTCCCACTGAGTCAGTCGCCGGCGGTCTTGAGGGAGTGGGACGGCGGCATTACGGTGACCGGATGGATCGTCAGGGCGCACAGGACTGGCTGCGTCGCTACGTGGCGGCATGGATGTCCTATGACCCGGACGACGTCGCGGAGCTGTTCAGCGAGGACGTCGTCTACCGCTACCACCCCTACGACGAGCCGATCGTCGGTCGCGCGGCCGTTGTCGCCTCATGGTTGGGCGACGACGCGTCGACCCGCGATACACCCGGTACCTACTCAGCCGAGTATTTGCCAGTGGCGGTTGACGGCGACACGGTGGTGGCCACCGGTTCCTCGAAGTACCGCGATAATCCTGAGGGGCCGGTCGTGCGCACCTACGACAACTGTTTCGTGATGCGGTTCGACAGGGACGGACGCTGCCGAGAGTTCACCGAGTACTACATTCGCCGCCCCTGAGGGCAAAGGACTCCGGGCGTCAGCACGCGCCTCCAAGTGAGGAGGGGGCTCGCCTTTTCGGTCCGCCAGGCCACTTGCGCAGGCGGCTACTTGTAGGCCGGCGGCGTCACCTGGTCTGCCGACTTCGACGACCGGTAGGGGTCGAGCAAGGTGTCGGGGTTGAACGCCCACAAGGTGTAGGAGTCGACCTTCTTGATGATGCTGCGTAGGGATGGCTTACGCGGCTGGATTCGGATGGGGGGAAGAGGGAGCATATGGGCCTCCAAGGCCATAAGTCGCTTACAGCGACGGTGACGAACGGACTTCTGAATCGATCTAGTAATGAGTCTACTAAATCGATCTAGATCTCGCGGGGTAGAGTGGCGGCCGGAGGTGTGATTCGTGCCACGCGTGACGTTGCAGACGATCGCCGACGACCTGGGTGTCTCCCGGTCGACCGTCTCGAACGCCTTCGGGCGTCCCGACCAGCTATCGGACGAGTTGCGGCTACGGATCCTGACGCGAGCGCGTGAACTGGGCTTCTCAGGTCCTGACCCCATGGCTCGCGGGTTACGCCGAGGGAAGGTCGGCGCTGTCGGTGTACTCGTGGACCAGGGACTGTCGTACGCGTTCTCGGACCCGGCCATGGTCACCTACCTCGACGGACTGGCCAGTGAGCTCCACCTAGCCGGGTTCGGCTTGCTCCTGCACTACGGGACTGGCGTCCGGGCCGATGCGGAGCTCATCAGTCGATCGGCGGTGGATGCCTGGGTGATCGCCTCACTCCCGCGGAACAATCCCTCGGTCGAGGCGGCGCTGGCCCAGAACCGGCCGCTCGTCGTCTTGGACCAACCCGTCCTCCCCGATGTCCCAGTCATCGGGATGGACGACGAGGCCGGTGCCGCTTCCGCGGCCGAACACCTGCTCGAACTGGGTCATCGCCGACTGGGAGTTCTCACCACGCCGCTGCAACCTGACGGGTATCAGGGGATCGCTGACTCGAAGCGGGAGGAGCGGGCCAGATACGACGTCGCCTCCAGCCGGTTGGCGGGCATCCGACGTGCCACGACAGCCGCCGGAGTCGCCTGGTCTGAGGTTCCGGTGGTCGAGTGTGCAGCGAACGACGTGGATACCGGCGCTCTGGGCGGTTGGGAGTTACTCACGCTCGACGCCCCGCCCACGGGTGTCATCGCCTTGTCGGACCCGCTTGCCATCGGCGCCTTGCGGGCCGCAGAGGAGCTCGACGTGCCAGTCCCCAGCTCGTTGTCTGTGGTGGGCTTCGATGACATCCCGGCTGCGGCGAGTACGACACCGCCGCTCACGACGGTCTCTCAACCTCGCTACCTGCGGGGGCAGCTGGCAGGGGCCGTCGTGCGTCGGTTGCTGAACGCGCAGCCCGCAGAAGCGCCAGCCGCGATGCCTGTAGAGCTTGTCGCCCGAGCTAGCACCGGGCCGCCGCCAGCCGCGGTGGCGAAAGCTGAGTGACCGTTAGGACGTGTGCCCGTCCACCGTCCGCGTCAAGGTCGGAGCTGGCGCGCAGCTACGCCTGGCTCTATCCCTCTGGCTGGCACTTCGCCCTCGTGTAGGACGTCCTGCTGTTGACACAGTCCTTGATGTACTTGACGAAGAAGCTCTGGTCCCACGTGTTCCAGAAGTCCCCATGAAGTGAGCGGCCATCTGTGACACCGTGCATCGGGTCAGATGACAGGCCGACGTTGTCGCCTCTACCGACGTAGGAGAATTGGATCGTCTCCTTGAGGCGGGTCATCTCGATCGGGAACGCTGCAGGGCACTCTCCACGGCGACCGTTACGCGTGGGGAAGGCGTAGTGCTTGGTGTCCTGTGTGTCCCCGACTTCGCGAGGACCATGTGTTGGCCGGACGCCATCCCAACACGAGGGGAATGAGATGTGCGCGGTCAGGGTGCGGCCAGCTTTGCCTGACAGGCCTGAGCAGTCGGGGATGGACTGGACGGGATTCGAGCGAGCGCCGCTACGCTCCCCACAGGTCCAGTTGTACCGCGATCCGATGAGGCGCGTGCCCGGAGGGAAGGCCCTGCCCGGCCCGAAGTCCTGGTCGTTGAAGGCGCGGTAGTAGGCGGTGAACTGCCGGACAGGCACTCGCTTGCCCTTATGCGGCCCCGATGTGTAGGTGAGGCTAGGCGTCCAGTAACCAGCCGTGTCAGCGCGGACGCGACAGTTGGTCGGCCGACCTGCAAGGTCGGAGTACGTGGCCGTGTTGGGGTTCTTGAGCCGGGACAACCAACCGACGGCACCAAAGAACTGATGCTCGTGGTTGGCACCTACCTGGTTGTGATTGACGATCGGGTCAACAGTCCTGAATATCGGACTGACCTCGTCAGCACACTTGACCTTGCCCGTCCCGCCGGCAAAGTCCTGGGCGACAGTCAACGCCAAGATTGGCGTGAGGGCGCTGACGAGAGCGTAAATGCGGCGCAAAGCTGACCTTCCGTGTACGAATCATCGGCTCGTGGTCCGCCGTTCACTGCCCGCGAGGTGGCCGCAGGGCCAGTGGAGGCAGAGAGCAGCACGTGCCGTTGGAAATATTGGTGCATTGTGCTCTATTCGGACGCAGCGTGCAAATATCGGTGCTGGTTCACCTGCTGTCAGGCAGGGCTCGGTGCCGACGTTCGACCCCCGAGCGCCCGCGACACAAGCACTTGACGGGTGGTGCTCGACGTCTTCGCGAATATGGATTTGAGATGGTCTTGCACGGTGTTCTCCGAGACCCACATGAGGCGGGCCAACTCCTTCGTGGCAAGGCCGGCTACAAGATGCTGGAGGAGTTCGTGCTCTCGCGCGCTCAAACCAAACACCCGAGCGAAGATGTCCACGCGCTCGGGTGGCGAGCTCTCCTCGATCGTCACTGCGATGTCGTGCTGTCGTGACGGCTCGACACCAGCGATCCGGGCTGCCCGGACAGTCACCCATACGCCTTGTCGAAGGTGGAGACGTGCCGATGGCGGATTGCTGTCGACTCCTTCCTCCACCGCCTTCAGCTGTGCAGCCACGTTGTACGCGCTGGCTGGAACAGGGAGTTGATTCTCGGCCGGAGGGACGAGGGTGCGCAGAGTACTCGTCGTGTCCGGCGTCTGACCACGAACCTCTAAGTGCGGTGACAGCAGCAACACGACGGGACCAAGGTGTGGCACGTCACGGACCGACAAGGTGAGGAAGGTGCTGGCTAAGCAGCGGCGAAGCGCCGACGTCACTGGTTCCGTCAGCGCGGCGAGGCAGGCCGCCTCGGTGTCGTTGAACGGAACCGTTGTGCCGGTCCTCCACAGCTCGAGGAAAGCCCAACAACCGAAGCGATCCTTGAAGGCAACAGACGCGACGTCTCGAACGTCGTACCGGACGAGTAGTTCACGCCACACCAGACTTTGAGCAAGGTCACCTTCAGTGACTTGGTCGAGAAGAGCAACGGAGCTGTCGTCGAGACTGGTCCAGCGGTTAACCGTGGTGCGGTACTTCAGGTCGATTTGACGAGGCAGCTCGGGCAGCCATGCGACCTCGGCCAGGGGAGAAGCGCCCACCGATGTCACTGGATCGGTCAGGAGCCAGGCGTAGGAATCGAACCCGACAACGGGCCTAAGTACTTCCACGACCTGCCGACGTAGGCTCCGCTCGTCATCCGCAGAGTCGCAGATGTCTAGCACACGCGAGACCGTGCGCGCGTAGACACCGGCGCCTGGCATCTAGGCAGGCTACGCCAGAGCCGAACGCTCCATCGTCATGGCGACGACCAAAAACCCCCGAAATCTGGGATGGGCACAGGACCACCTTCTGCCTACTTTGGGTTCGTCCGGACCCGCTCCCAGAGGAGGCCGACTGTGCCATCACTGCAGATAGAGCACGCCGTTTCTGACTTCGATCACTGGCTCGCTGCCTTTCAGCGCTTCTCCGACGCTCGGGCCGAGGCCGGGGTGAAGACTTACCGTGTACAACGGCCCGTCGATGATCCCAACTACGTCGTCATTGAACTCGACTTTGAGGGCGTCGAGGCTGCACAACGCTTCCTTGGATTTCTGAGGACAACAGTGTGGGCGTCACCGGAGAACGCTCCCGCCCTGGTCGGTGCGCCACGTACCAGGATTCTTGAGGCAGCCCCCATGTAGTGGGTGCGACAGCTGTCCACCTGCAACTACCCCGAACTCTGTTTCGCGCCCTCCGCCTGCCCGCCTATTGGGAGCGTCACCCGCATGACCGTTCGCCCCGGCTGGGAGTCGATGGAGATCTCGCCGGAATGACGTTCCACGACGATGCGCCGAGAGATATCGAGACCCAGACCGGTCCCCTTCCCGACGTCCTTCGTCGTGTAGAACGGCTCGAAAGCTCGGGCCTGCACGTCTGCGGGCATGCCCGGTCCGGTGTCCGCAATCTCGACGGCAACGCGCCCGAGGTCATCAAGGCGTGTAGCCAGCCGCAAGGTCCCCACCCCGTCCATGGCGTCAACCGCATTGTCGATCAGGTTGGTCCAGACCTGGTTCAGCTCCCCGGGGATGGCCTCGATCATCGGTACGTCGGTGGCGAAGTCCCTCTCGATGGTGACGGCCGGTTTGAGCTTGTGGGCAAGCATCACCACAGTGCTCTCGAGCCCCTCGGTGACGTCGATGCGTTGCACCTCCGCTCGGTCCAGCTGCGAGTAGGAGCGCACAGCCGAAACGAGGCCTGAGATGCGTCGACTGGCGTCCTTCACTTCGGACAGAAGCGCGCTCATCGTCAGCGAGTGAGCGACCCACTCGATTCCTGGTGCCAAGGCGTCGGGGCCCAGAATGTCCGCCGCGCGATCGCACCAGGCTGCGTCCACGCCGGCCGCCGCGAGCGCCGGGGCGAGCAGCCACTCGTTCTCGACACCATGGTCGGTCAGCCAGATCGACAGGTCGTCCTCTCGGTCGGCCGCCGCGAGGGGATCCGATCCTGCGTCGGCAGGCTCCACGGCTCGACGCAACGCGTCAATCTCGGAGAACTGAGCAGCGGAGATGGACTGCGACGCCAGCCGACCCAAGGAGGACATCAGCGCCTCGGACGTACTCTCCAAGGAATCGACGGCCCGGGTCGCGGCAGAGGCTGGGTTGTTGATCTCGTGGGCCAGCCCCGCAGCCAGCGTGCCGAGGGCGACGAGGGCTTCACGCTGCCGGGCGGTGGCCTCGACCCGGCGTACGGTGTCGACGAGCCCACGGATGAAGTGCACGCCGAAGGCGAACCACGCGTCAGCGAGTCGGCGGAGGGCCTCGGACGGGACCAGCAGGACGCGTGAGCGCTCCGCGGCGCGACCGGTCGCTGCATACATCCCATGGGGGTCCCAGGCCCCGAACCCCCCGGCCCACTGGCCGGGCGTGCTCATTGCCCCGAGAGGGGTCTCCTCGTTCCCGGCCTGCTTGACGAGGCTGATCGTTCCCTCCAACAGCACCCACCAGGTTGCGGCTGGTTCCCCTCCGACCCACAGCACGTCGCCAGGTTCGAAATGCGCCTCATGGCTCACCTCGATCAAGTCAGACAGCTGTGCGTCGTCGAGGCCGTCGAAGAGGGATATTCGGCGCAGCTCCTGGACGTCCATCAGATCGTCGCCAGGTAGCGGTGAACGAGGTAGACCGACATGGCGCCCTCACCGACGGCGGAGGCCACGCGCTTCATCGAGTCCAACCGCACATCGCCGGCGGCGAACACGCCTGGGACACTGGTCTCCAGCGCATATGGCGGTCGCGGGAGCGGCCAGCGGTCGCTGTCGGGGGACGCAAGCATGTCCTGTCCGGTGAGCAGGAACCCCTTCGCGTCTCTGACGACCTGGTCGCCGAGCCAGTCCGTGCGCGGCGAGGCGCCGATGAACACGAAGAGCTGGCTCGCGTCGACCAACTCCTCGGTGCCGGTGTCGCGATCGGCCAACGTGAGCGTCTCCAGGTGGCCGTCGCCAGAGGCAGCGGCCACCTCGGTGTGCAGCCGTACGTCGACGTTGGGTGTAGCGCGGATGCGGTCGACGAGGTACTGGGACATGCCCGCTTCCAGCTGCCGTCCACGTACAAGCAGAACCACACGCTTGGCGTAGCGGGCGAAGTTCAGCACAGCCTGACCGGCTGAGTTGGCGGCGCCGACGACATAGACGTCCTCGCCTCCGCACTGCATGGCCTCGCTGGCCGACGCGCCGTAGTAGACGCCGCGCAGTGCCAGCTCTTCAAGGCCTGGCGCCTCGAGCCGTCGATAGGAGACCCCGGTCGCCACGAGCACGGCTCTCGCCTCGATTGCGCCGCCGCTCTCGAGCAGGACAGCCCTCACCGGACCACGCTCCTCGAAGCCGGTGACGTCGCTGGCCAGGATGGTCTCTGCACCGAAACGCGCGGCCTGCGCGACCGCGCGGTGGGTGAGGTCTGCTCCCGTGAGGCCGCTGGGGAAGCCCAGATAGTTCTCGATGGCCGCACTCTGAGCCGCCTGCCCCCCCGGGGCGTCGCGTTCCACGACAACGGTGGAGAGTCCTTCCGAAGCGGCGTACACCGCCGCGGCGAGTCCCGCCGGTCCAGCTCCGACGATGCACAGGTCGTAGAGACGTTGCTCTGCCTCGGTGCGGAGTCCGAGGGCGTCTGCCAGCTGCCGGGTCGAGGGAGCGGCCAGCGACTCGCCGTCCGGCACCAGCACCAGGGGCAGCTGCTCGACCGTTCGATGCGCGACGTCGAGCAAGCGCCGGGCCTCCTCGTCGCGTTCTACGTCAAGCCACCGGTAGGGGACGTAGTTGCGCGCAAGGAACGTCTTGACCTCATAGCTGCGCTCCGACCACCGGTGACCGAGAACACGGACCTGGGAGGTCTCCGGTGGGTGGGCGTTCGACCAGTCCTCGAGGAGGCCGTCGACCACCGGGTACAGCCGCTCGTCGGGAGGATCCCACGGCTTGAACATGTAGTAGTCGAGAGCGATGTCGTTGATGGCCTTGATGGCGACATCTGTGTCTGCGTACGCCGTCAGGAGGAGCAGCTTCGTGTCGGGCGACAGCTGGCGAACCTGTTCCAGCATCTCGATGCCCGTCATCTCCGGCATCCTCTGGTCCGAGGCCACCAGGGCAACAGACCGGTCCCGCAGGGTCAGGCCTTCCAGCAGCTCGAGAGCTTCGGCACCGGACCCAGCGGGAATCACGCGGAAGTCGGCGCCGTACCGTCCTCGGAGGTCACGCACGATGGCCCGGGAGACCACGGGGTCGTCATCCACCGCGAGAATAGTGGGCTTCGTCATCGCGATCCTCGCTCCTGTCCGTTGGCCTGCACCGAGGTGATCGGGCGACGTTTCCGAGACGCGAGAACTGCGACTTCTCGGTCCGCTGACCTCCCGCGAAGCCGGTGCACAGGCCGATCTTGCCATACACGAACGGGCTTGGATGTACGCCACGGGCGGGTCCGCCGACAGCGAGAGTGCCTCGATGGACCCAGCGTGAGATCCAGCCGCCTCGACGGTCGAGGACAGGGCGAATTCAGCCGTCCAGACGCGACGAGCGGCTGCCGGACGCGAGGCTTCTGAGGGCGGCACCGAGCGCATGAATCTCAGCCTCCGTGTTGTAGAACGCCAATGAGGCGCGCACCGTCGACTCGAGGCCGAAGCGGCGCAGCGCCGGCTGGGCGCAGTGGTGCCCTGCCCGCACCGCGATGCCGTGCTGGTCGAGGGCGGCGCCGACCCGCTCGGTCGGCATCCCGTCGACGAGGAAAGAGGCAACGGCGACCTTGCGGTCGGCCGTGCCGACCACCCGCACGCCGGGAACTCCGTGAAGTACCTGCGTGAGCACCTGACTGAGCCGGTCCTCATGCGCGGCGATCTCCGCCATACCGAGGCGCATGACGTACTCGACGGCAGCGGCGAGCCCGACGGCGTCGCCGATCGAAGGAGTGCCCGCCTCGAACAACTGCGGCGGGCCGTTGTACGTCGTCCGTTCGAAGGTGACGTCGCGGATCATGCTGCCGCCACCCTGCCAGGGCGGCAGGCTGTTCAGCAGTTCACGGCGGCCGTAGACAGCGCCGATGCCTGTCGGGCCGAAAAGCTTGTGCCCGGAGAGGACGTAGAAATCGGCGTCGAGCGCGACGACGTCGACGGGCATGTGCGCCACAGCCTGAGCGCCGTCGACGACGACGGGGATGCCGCGCTCGTGGGCGAGGGTGATCATCTGGTCGATCGGGAGGACGGTGCCCAGCGCATTGGAGACGTGGCTCAGGGCGACCACCTTGGTACGAGGGGTCAGCATGTCGGCGTAGCGATCGAGAAGAACCTGGCCGCTCTCGTCGACTGGTACGGCCCTCAAGTGCGCACCCACGGCCTTCGCCAGCATCTGCCAGGGGACGATGTTGGCGTGGTGCTCCAGCGTCGTGACCACGATGTCGTCTCCCGGACCAACCCGCTGACGTCCAAGCGTGGACGCGAGCAAGTTGATGCCCTCGGTCGTCCCGCGAACGAAGACGACGCACTCGGGAGAGGGGGCTCCGAGCAGCCGGGCCACCGAGGCACGCGCCCCTTCGTACGCGTCGGTCGCGCGCGCTGCCAGAGTGTGCGCTCCACGATGCACGTTGCTGTTGTCGTGTTCGTAGTAGTGCGTGAGCGCGTCGATGACCGCCCGCGGCTTCTGCGTGGTGGCGGCATT
>DASQEH010000168.1:0-24789 GCA_035633755.1 Nocardioidaceae bacterium
GCGAGGCCTGGTGGCGCACCAGGAAGTCCTGTTCGGTGCGGCCGGTGAGACCCTCGTCATTCGTCACGACTCGCTGGATCGCGCGTCGTTCATGCCAGGCGTCCTCGCTGCCGTTCGGGCGATGCCGGGACGACGCGGCCTCCATGTCGGGCTGGACTCCGTCCTGGGCCTCCACTGATAGGCGAGGCACGTCCTTGGAGCAGCTTCGGGTTGTGCAGGCGGTTCATAGCCGGCGAGAGTGAAGGGTCGTCCATATCGTGGCCACTCAGGTGGGACGACCGGTCCGCCCGAATTGACCGCTTTATACATACACCGTAAGGTGATGCGATGTCTTCCACGCGAACCCGTATCTGCCTGCTCGCCGGCCTGGCCGGGGTCACCGCCGCGAGCGGGTGGGTATCCGTGGCCTCAGCCCCGACTACGGAGGCGGCCACCAGCTATCAGGTCCGCGTTACGTGCACGGTGCCGAAGGGCCAGCCAGAACGCCAGCTTGCCCCGAACTCCTGCCTCAACTACATCCCCGACGGCACGCAGACGTACAACGCACGGGTTCGCAACAGCAGCGGCAACCCGGTCGCGGGGGTGTGGGTGCAATGGACGGACTCCAACAGCCGAGATGCCCGGTTCCGCCCCGCTCAGACTCCGTGCAAGACGAACCTCAACGGTGTCTGCTCCGCCGAGCTCGTCGATACCAACCCTCAAGCCGGTGAGCGCATCACCGTGAGGGCCACCGTCGGGGGGTCGTCCGCAGCCGGATACCTGACGTTCCGCCGCCCCAACTGAGTCAGTAGGGCACTCGGCTCCAGTCTGAACCGGCTCAGAACGTCTCGTGGACCGTGACCTTGTCGTACTTGGCGGGCCACGCGTCGGCGCTGACGCATTTGACCCGATCGGTGTCGTCCGGCGGCAGCAGGGCTGTGATACAGGTCGCCGAGGCAACGACCTTGCCATCTCGCGTGAACGTCATCTCGAATCCGTGGGTGGCCTTCTTGTCACCGCGGTTGCGCGCCTTGAGATCGGCGATCTCGAGTTTCCGGGAGCCGTTGGCGACGACGTACCACCCGTCCTTGTAGTCAAGACCGGAGAACTCAAAGGCCTTGCCGACGTCGATGGTGAGCGACCGCTTCTCGACACCGGGGCCTGACACGGACGTTCCTCCGACCGTGCCCGCCGCCGCTGAGTCGCTGTCGCGATACGCCTGGTTCCAGGCGATAGTGACGATGACGACCGTGACAGCGACCAGGCAAGCCACCATCACTCGTCGCATGGTCATGGAGGTCAACCTAGCGCGGAAGCACCACATCGACACAACTGCCGGACGTCGGCTGTCCAAGCGGGCGGCTTGCCAGCCGATGCGGTCTGCTCATGCAAGCGCACGCAGTACCGCCGTTGTCCCTGCCGCTGCCAGGACCACCACCAGGAACGGCGCTCGCGCCACGAGGGCTATGACGCCAACGCCGACACCGGCCAGGCGAGCATCTGCTGCCAGGTGCGTGCCGGATGACAGTGCCTGGACGGCGACGAGTGCGCCCAGCAGTGCCACGGGGAGCAGCGCCGCCAGCCGCTGGACGTACGGCTGGTCAAGGATCCTCCTGGGCACCGACAGGCCCGCGAGCTTCAAGAGGTAGCACCCCACCGCCGTGAGGATGATGGCTGGCCACATCAGCGCGCCGCGTCGTCGCTGAGTGCCGCGCCGCGTGAAGGTCGCGCGCTATCCGGGGTGAGCGCGGCGACGCACATGGCCACACCGGCGGCGGCAATGATGGGCAGGCCTGGCCGAGTGACAGGAACCAGCGCGAGGGCGAGGCACGCGGCCAAGCCTGCCGTGACCCGCTCCATGACTCTGGTGAGGCGCGGCCAGAGCAGGGCGAGAAAGGCCGCCGGCACGGCCGCATCCAGACCGTACGTCTCGGGGTTGCCTAGAGCAGTGCCGGCGAGCGCACCGGCCAGGGTGGCGGCGTTCCAGAGCACGAACACCGATATGCCAGTCGCGAAGAAGCCCAACGGAGCATTGTCCGGACCCTTCGACTTCAACGCCATGGCCGTCGACTCGTCGATGACGAGGTGTGCGCTCACAATCCGTGCTGACCCACGCAGGTGCAGAAGCGACGCCAGCGGCAGACCGTAGAACATGTTGCGCGTCCCCAGCAAGACGGCGGTGGCAGCGCCCGACAAGGGCGCGCCCCCTGATGCCACGACGCCCACCAGTGCAAACTGCGAGGCGCCGGTGAAGACGAAGAGACTCAGAGCGCACGCCTGCCAGACGCTGAACCCCGAGGCGACAGCAATAGCGCCGAATGACAGGCCGTAGGTCCCGGTCGCGAGACCTACCCCGACCGAGTCGAGGAGAAGCTGTCGTCGCTCCGTGGACTGCAGAGCGCGCGACACTCGGCGAGGGTACCCATCCTCGTGAGCTCACACTGGACCGACTCAGTCCGTTGCGTCCCCGGTCGACGCTGCCCGGTGATCAGCCGGGCGGATCCTGTGAGATATCGGTATGCATCCGGAGCTGGTCAACCACGACCGATCCGTCGCCATAGAGGTCAAGGCTTCGCGCCGCGCCGTCGTCCGCCCACCCTTGCGTGGACAAGAACGAACGTAGGCGGTCGTCGCTGGCGTTGACCCAGACCGTGGCGCGCTCGAAGCGGTCCGACCTCAGCGTGTCGATGGCGGCGTGGAGCAAGCGAGAGCCATGCCCCGCCCCACTCGCTGACGGATCCACCACGAACTCCGCTATCTCGGCATCGCTGGCCGGGTTGGCGTCGGCGTCGGTCGCGGGCGCCACGGCGGCGAACCCGCGGACGGTGGCCCGCTCGAGGGCCACGAGTACCCGCTGCCGAGCTTCACGCGGCCGGTCAATCGACAACCGCCACTGTGCCGCGAAGTCGTCGACGGGCAGTTCCTCGAGCACCTCTTGAGGAAGGAGCTCGGCATAGGCATGGCGCCATCCCCGGGCCTGCACCTCGGCGATGGCTGGCGCATCATCGGCCCATGCCACCCGCACACTCACGTCTGCTGTCGGCATGTCCACCCTGAGATTGTCGCAGCGGCCCCGAATCGGCCTGTGGCGGGGAGCGAAAAGGCTCGGCTCCCGCGATGTCGCAGGAGCCGAGCCTTCGGTCTGGGCCTATCAGGCCGGTCAGGCCGGGGCTGGAGCCGCCTTGTCCTGGCCTTCTCCCGACGCGGCGTCCTCAGCGGTGAGCGGGGTGGCGATGCTCTCGAGTGACTTCTGCTCCGCATGCACACCGAGGAAGATGGCGATGACTCCACCAAGGACCATCAGCGCGCCTCCGACGTAGTAGCCGGGAGCGATGCCGGTGATGTCACCACTGGCCGTGGCGTTGTCGATGAGACTGCCGAAGTACAACGGCCCGGCGATACCTCCTGCGGCGGTACCGATTGCGTAGAAGAAGGCGATACACAGCGCCCGCGTCTCCATCGGGAAGATCTCGCTCGCCGTCAGGTACGCCGCGCTGGCGCCAGCAGAGGCGAAGAAGAAGATCACCATGCCCATCGCCGTCAGGGTGAGGGCGGAGAAGTCCCCCAGGAAGAAGGCAGCCACGAAGAGCAGCAGACCGGAGATGATGTACGTGCCCGCGATCATCTTGACCCGACCGACGGTGTCGAAGAACGCCGCCAGCAGCAGAGCCCCGAGGAAGTTGCTGGCCGCGAATGCCGCCACGTGGTAGCCGACCTGCTCGACACCCAAGAATGTGCCGAGCGCGTCGCCGTAGGTGAAGAAGAAGGCGTTGTAGAGGAACGCCTGGCCGATGAACAGCCCCAGACACAGGACCGCACGCTTCGGATACAGGGTGAAGACCGTCTTGGCAATCAGCGGCAGGCTGATGGTCTTGCGCTGCCGGATGGTGATGCTCTCGTCGACGCCCTCCAGCTTGTGGCCGGACTCCCGCTCCACGGTGGACTCGATGTCCCGGACGATTTCTTCGCCCTCGTCCTCGCGTCCGTGAATGAACAGCCAACGAGGACTCTCCGGGACAGTACGCCGCACGAGCAGCACACCGAACGCCAGGACCGCGCCGAACGCGAAGGCGCCCCGCCAGCCGAGCTCGGGGTTGACCACGTCGGGGTTGGTCAGCGGAATCGTGAACAGCGCGCCGAAGCCCGCACCTACCCAGAACGAACCGTTGATGGCGATGTCGACGCGCCCGCGGTACTTGGCGGGGATCAGCTCGTCAATGGCCGAGTTGATGGCGGCATACTCGCCGCCGATTCCGGCACCGGTGATTGCGCGGCAGGCGAAGTACCACCAGACGTTCATCGAGAAGGCTGTCAGCACCGTGCCAAGCAGGTACACAGCCAGAGTGATCATGAACAGCTTCTTTCGACCGAAGCGGTCGGTCAGCTGGCCGAAGAACAAGGCGCCGATACAGGCGCCGGCGACATAGACGGCGCCTGCCTGCCCGATCTGGGAGCTCGAGAGGCCCAGACCCGTGACGTCATCCTTGAGCGCGTCCGACAGGGATCCGACGATGGTGACCTCGAGTCCGTCGAGGATCCACACCGTTCCGAGGCCGACCACGATGAGCCAGTGCCATTTCACCCATGGCAGTCGATCCATACGGGCCGGAATGTCAGTGGTGATGCGTCCGGTTTCGACACCTGATGTCATTCACTTCTCCTGGCTTGGTTTGGAAGCCATCGCATTGGGGTAAACCACGCGGCCACCGCTCACCATAAGGCGGAGTGGGTGCGATGTCAGCAATGCTGAGAACGGCGCGCCGAGGAGTTAGCGCTGTCGCGTCAGCGACCGGTGCCCCGAAATGCCCGTAACGACCCTGCATGCGCCTCGCACGACGTGGTGGAGGTCGCACCATCGGGGTGAGTAACGACAACCACCGGACCGGCGCTCCGTCTCGCCAGGCGTGCGCATAATCTCGCCACCCGCCAGCGTGCGTTTGCCTAACTACGGCGCGGGTACGTGAACATCTCAGTCGACCACTCACGTTTGGAGCACACCATGGCCAGAAACACCGTTTCCCGCGCAATGCACGATGTCGGGCTAGCCGCCTGGTTCGGCGGAACGCTCGCCAACGCTGTGGCGCTGAACTCCGCGGCTTCGGCAGCCGGCGACTCGCGTAGCTCGGGCCGGGTGGCCAACACCGGCTGGGACCGCTGGACGCCGGTGAACGCAGCCGCGATCGGCGCGCATCTCATCGGCAGCGTCGCCCTGCTCGGTGCAAACCGTGGCCGGCTGAAGGGTCAGGAGGGGGTCGCGGCGATGTCGGTCACGAAGACGGCCCTGACGGCGGCTGCGCTGGGGGCCACCGCCTACAGCCGCGTGCTGGGCAAGACGGTCTCGGCCCACCATGACGTTCCGGCCGAGTCCGGAACTGAGCCCACCGCCTTCACCCCGCCCCAGGTCGCGGCGGCCCAGTCACGACTCGCCATGCTGCAGTGGGTGGTGCCCGCGCTCACCGGCGCACTGGTCGTCGTCACCTCCTACGCGGGCGAGCAGCAGAAGGCCACCGAGGTGCACAAGGGGATCGCGTCACGGCTGCTTGGCTGAGCGACGTCCCAACGGCCCCGGTTCACGCTGTGGACCGGGGCCGTTAGGCGTCCGCTGCGACGGTTCACGGGCCCTTCGGGGGGTACAGCGCAGCCATGACAACGTCACCAGACAAGTTCTCAGACGCACCTGACTCACCGACCCGCGAAGATCTCCTGGAGCAGGCAGCCCAGGGGGAGGCGACTGAACCGCGGCTCGACGACGTGCGCACCGATGACCGCAGCCGCGACAACGACGAGCTTGACCCCACGGCGACCACGCCGGGCGATGAGTCAGACGTGGAGCCCCCGGACTGAGGCGGCGCTCCGCGGTCACGGCTCACTATGCCTACGACGACTGCAGGAACCAGTAGCGAACGGTCGAAGACTTGCTGTCGGAGATCATGTAGAGGTCCGAGGTGGCGACGGCAGGGTCGCCGCGGTCCCGGGCGAAGGTCAGGCCCTCGCTGCTCCTGCACGCGATGGCGTCCTTCGTCGGCGGGGTCGTCGTGAGGGTTGCTCCGAAGCCCGCCTCGCCGCTCAGAGTCCACCGAAAGATCTGGCAGGGCTTCGTCGAGGAGTCAGGGCTGAGCAGCACGACACCTGCATCACTGCTGTCGCCGCTGGAGAAGTGTGCGCCTCGCGAGGCCGCAACGACTCCGAGGGAGGCGATGCTCGGCGCGTACTTCTCGGCGGAGTCGAAGCTCACCCGCCGCTGACCTGGGGTCCGTGCCGTGCTCGGGTCCAGGCTCCGCGCGAACAGCTTCCCGCCCGTGCGCGTCACGAGGTAGGCGTACGGCGCGCCGGCCGCATTCGGCGCATACATCAACGACTCCATGTTGCACTTGGAGGGCTGCGCCCCGACGTAGTTCCTGAGGTCGTAGATCCTCCACGGCGACCAGGTCTGCCCGGCCGGATCATCGAGGTTCGGCTCTTCCAGCTCGATCAACCGCCGAGTGTCACACGTGATGTTCTCGCCCGCCCCGTTCGAGACGGGGTTGTTCGCGGCGTTGCCGATGGCCCCGATGATGAGGTTGGCCGCCCCGGACTCGCGGACCGGCCCGAAGGTGAGGTCCTCCCAGTCATTGTTCTGGGCGATTGTCGGGTCGAGCGCCATGGCCGGATCGCTGAGTGCGAAGACGCGGGCCTGGAGGATGGCATGGGTGTCCGGGTCGATCTGGTATGCCCATAACCGGGTTCGTTGCACCTGCCGGCAGTCGTCGAGCCCGGGATTCACCATGCCGGCGCATGCTGCAAAGGTGTCCGTGGTCTTCCAGACGTCCGACATGCTCCAGTACCAGTTGGCGTAGGTGGGGGAGGCGACCATGTCGGATAGCTCCCTCGCCTCGGGAGTGCGAGTGGTCTTGTACTCCACCTGCGTCGTGCTGCTGTAGGCCGCGGACGCTGCTTGGACGGGCAGCAGGACCGCCGCCACGACGACCGCCAGGCGGGCGCGCTGCGCTAGGCGGGTGCTCCGCGGCTTCTCGCTCGACAAGCCGGGCCTCCGTCTCTCCAGCGCGAACCGGCGTAAAGGAGGCTCAGGTGTTGGAGCTTTGCCCCTTACGTACCCATTCTGCGTGCGAAGTCGGAGGCGGTCTATCAGCCGAACGTTCAGACTCTTCCGCACGCGCGCTGCACCCGCCCCTGACGACCCGGTTGAACCGACCCGACTGGGAGGCCCGCGCGAGTCCGACCAGCTCGTCCAGCGTGAACGCCGTGGCTCCCGGCTCGAGTAGCCCGACAGCAACATCTCGCGTCGAGCGGCTGCCACGAGACCCGACATCTCGCCGCGAGTACAGCGTGCGGTTGCCGCCGGAGGCTGGTTCAATACTCGTGCGTAAGGAGGCGGTGCAGATGGTCCGCAAGACGATGCTGTCCTGGCCGGTGCTGCGGCAGCTCACCGGAGCCGATGTCCTCGGGCGCGGCCCTGCAGTGAAGTCGGAGGCCTCGGAGAACATCTCGGCGCGCACCGCCACTGCCGACCGGGTTGCTCGCAGCGTTTGTCCGTACTGCGCCGTCGGCTGCGGACAGCGTGTGTTCGTCAAGGACGAGCGGATCGTGCAGATCGAAGGCGACCCCGACAGCCCGATCTCGAGGGGCCGACTGTGTCCCAAGGGATCGGCGAGCAAGAACCTCGTCACCAGCCCGCTGCGCCAGACGAAGGTCCGCTACCGGCGACCCTTCGGGACCGAGTGGGAAGACCTCGACCTCGACACCGCGATGAGCATGATTGCCGACCGTGTCATCAAGGCCCGCGACGACAGCTGGCAGGAGCTCGACGAGAAGGGCCGTCGGCTCCGGCGCACGATGGGGTTCGCCAGCCTCGGTGGAGCGACGCTCGACAACGAAGAGAACTACCTGATCAAGAAGCTGTTCACGGCCCTGGGCGCGATACAGATCGAGAACCAGGCGCGCATTTGACACTCGGCGACCGTCCCCGGTCTGGGGGCTAGCTTCGGGCGCGGCGGCGCCACCGGGTTCCAGCAGGACCTCGCCAACGCAGACTGCATCATCATCCAAGGCTCCAACATGGCCGAGGCGCACCCTGTCGGCTTCCAGTGGGTGATGGAGGCCAAGGCCCGCGGCGCGAAGGTGATCCACGTCGACCCACGCTTCACCCGGACAAGTGCCGTGGCGGACACGTTCGTGCCGCTGCGCGTGGGCAGCGACATCGTCTTCCTCGGCGCGATCATCAACTACGTCTTGCAGAACGAGCTCGACTTCCGCGAGTACGTCGTCGCCTACACGAACGCCGCCACGATCGTCAGCGAGGACTTCCGCGACACCGAGGACCTTGGCGGCCTGTTCTCCGGATTCGACCCCGAATCCAGGACGTACGACCCGGTCAGCTGGCAGTACGACGGTCAGGAGCAGGAGGGCGGCGAACGCCAGGACCACGAGCAGCAGCGCGACACCGCCAGCGCACTGCAGCACGAGACACACGGCATGAGCATCGACAGCGACATCCGGCGCGACGAGACACTGCAGGACCCGAACTGCGTGTACCAGGTGCTCAAGCGCCACTACGCCCGCTACACCCCTGAGATGGTCGAGGAGGCCTGCGGGGTCTCCCGCGAGGCTTTCCAGGAGGTGTGCGATGCGTGGGTGTCCAACTCCGGACGCGAGCGGACGACAGCGCTGATCTACAGCGTCGGCTGGACGCAGCACAGTGTCGGCGTGCAGTACATCCGGGCCGGGGCCATCCTGCAGCTGCTGCTGGGCAACATGGGGCGCCCCGGCGGCGGGATCATGGCCCTTCGCGGCCATGCCAGCATCCAGGGGTCGACCGACATCCCGACGCTGTTCAACATCCTGCCCGGCTACATCCCGATGCCGAACGCGCTGGACCACGGCAGTCTGCGCGAGTGGATCGATAGTGTCCGGCACCCAGGAGCCAAGGGCTTCTGGGACAACGCCGGGGCCTACGGGATCAACCTTCTGAAGGCCTACTGGGGGGACGCGGCGACGGCCGAGAACGACTTCTGTTTCGACTACCTGCCCAAGATCACCGGCGACCACGGGACCTACCGCACCGTGCTCGACATGATCGACGGGAAGGTCAAGGGCTACTTCCTGCTGGGGCAGAACCCGGCTGTAGGCTCCGCACACGGCCGCGCCCAGCGTCTCGGGATGGCCAACCTGGACTGGCTTGTCGTCCGCGACCTGTTCGAGATCGAGAGCGCGACGTTCTGGAAGAACTCGCCCGAGATCGAGACGGGCGAGATCGTGCCTGAGGAGTGCCGGACTGAGGTCTTCTTGATCCCCGCCGCCTCCCACGTCGAGAAGGAAGGCACGTTCACCCAGACACAGCGGATGCTGCAGTGGCGTGAGAAGGCTGTCGAGCCCCCGGGCGACTGCCGGTCGGAGCTGTGGTTCTTCTACCACTTGGGTCGGCTGATCCGTGAGCGTCTCGCCGACTCCAGCGACGATCGGGACCGGCCAGTTCTCGACCTGAGCTGGGACTACCTCCCCGAGGGCGAACATGACGAGCCGAGCGCCGAGATCGTGCTGAAGGAGGTCAACGGGTACGAGATCGCCACCGGTCGGCCGTTGTCGAGCTTCCTGGAGATGAAGGACGACGGTTCGACGCTCGGTGGGTGCTGGATCTACACCGGGGTGTTCAAAGACGGCGTCAACCAGGCCGCCCGCCGCAAATCCCGGCACGAGCAGTCCTGGGTCGCGCCCGAGTGGGGCTGGGCATGGCCCGCGAACCGCCGCACGCTGTACAACCGCGCGTCGGCCGACCCCGACGGCAAGCCCTGGAGCGAGCGCAAGGCCTACGTCTGGTGGGACGAGGAGGCGGGGGAGTGGACCGGCCACGACGTCCCCGACTTCGAGAAGAACAAGCCGCCGTCGTACCGTGCCCCGGAGGGCTCCTCTGGCATCGCAGCCATCGAGGGCAACGACCCCTTCATCATGCAGGGCGACGGCAAGGGGGCACTGTACGTCCCCCAGGGACTGATCGACGGGCCGATGCCGACGCACTACGAGCCGGTGGAGTCGCCGTTCCGCAACCCGCTGTACCGGCAGCAGTCCAACCCGACCCGCATGGAGTACGTGCGAAGCGACAACCGGATCAACCCCAGCCCGCCCGAGGACAACAGCGAGGTGTTCCCGTACGTCTTCACCACAAGCCGGCTGACCGAGCATCACACCGCGGGCGGGATGAGCCGATACCTGCAGTACCTGTCGGAGCTCCAGCCGGAGATGTTCATCGAGGTGTCGCCCGAGCTGGCCGCTGAGCGCGGACTCGAGCACATGGGGTGGTGCCACGTGGTGACGTCCCGGACCGCCGTCGAGGGCAAGGTCATGGTGACCGAGCGGCTGTCTCCGCTGCGGGTCGAGGGCCGCGTGGTGCACCAGGTCTGGTTGCCCTATCACTGGGGATCCGGTGGCATGGTCACCGGCGACTCCGCCAACGACCTGTTCGGTATCTCCTTGGACCCCAACGTGCTGATCCAGGAGAGCAAGGTGGGGACCTGTGACGTGCGGCCCGGACGCCGACCGTCGGGTCAGGCACTGCTCGATTACGTGGCGGGGTATCAGTCCCGGGCGGGCGTCGACGACGACCACTACGTGTCCATCGTGACGCCGGCCAAGGCCGGGGAGAAGTCCGGCGCTGCTCCCACCGACGAAGAGAGCTCGCCATGATCGCCAAGAACAGCTTCTTCGGGCCTAGCGACCCGGCACCGGACACCGGCTACAAGGACCCGCCACCGCGCAAGGGCTTCTTTACCGACACCAGCATCTGCATCGGATGCAAGGCGTGCGAGGTGGCGTGCAAAGAGTGGAACGAGGTCCCTGACGACGGCTTCAACCTGCTGGGGATGTCATACGACAACACCGGATCACTCAACGCCGACACGTGGCGCCATGTGGCCTTCATCGAGCAGCGGAAGCCTCTCGGCCATCAGCAGCCGGGGTTGCGGCAGCCTGCTGTCGATCTGGGTATGCCGGCGATGGGATCGACGAACGGAGAGCCGGCGGCGAGTACGGCCGTGGCTACCGAGGAGACTCCCGACTTCCGGTGGCTGATGTCGTCGGATGTCTGCAAGCACTGCACGCACGCCGCCTGCCTCGACGTCTGCCCCACCGGCTCGCTGTTTCGCACCGAGTTCGGCACCGTGGTCGTGCAACCGGATATCTGCAACGGCTGCGGCTACTGTGTGCCGGCCTGCCCCTATGGAGTGATCGAGCGCCGCAAGGGTGACGCTGGCACGAAGAACGTCGGTATCGCCCAGAAGTGCACCTTGTGCTACGACCGTCTCGATGCCGGTCAGCGGCCGGCGTGCGCGCAGGCGTGTCCGACAGAGTCGATCCAGTTCGGCGATGTCGACGAGCTGCGGGAACGTGCACAAGCCCGGGTCGACACGCTTCACGAGGCGGGGATCATGGATGCGCGCCTGTACGGAAACGACCCCAACGACGGTGTCGGCGGGACAGGGGCGTTCTTCCTCCTGCTCGACGAGCCTGAGGTCTACGGCCTCCCGCCGGACCCCGTCGTGACGACCCGCGACCTCCCGCAGATGTTCAACCACGCAGCGACAGCGGCCGCGGCCATGCTTGTGGGCGCCGCGCTGTCGTTCCTGGGGAGGCGCAGATGACCGCGGAGATCCCTACCGTCGATCCCGAGGCGGCGCCCGGCCCCGACATGCGGGCCGAGCAGGGCCGCAATGCGCTCACCGGGTCACGGGGAGGCAAGCCCCGTCGAGGCGGCGGCGGCCGGGGCGAGCAGGCGATGGTGCCCGAAGCGGAGTTCACCTCGTACTACGGTCGTCAGATCGTCAAGCCATCGCCGTGGGAGGCCGACATCCCGGCGTACTTCTTCGCCGGGGGGCTGGCGGCCGGTTCGTCACTTCTCGCCGCCGGAGCTGATATGACCGGCCTCCCCGCATTGCGGCGCACCGCGCGGCTCGGCGCTGTGGCGGGGCTGAGCTTCAGCATGGTGGCACTCGTGCACGACCTGGGACGTCCGTCGCGGTTCATCAACATGATGCGCGTGGCCAAGCTGACCTCGCCGATGTCCGTAGGGACGTGGATCCTCACCGGCTACAGCCCGTTCGCGCTGTTGGCCGGCGGAGCGGAGGTGGCAGGAATGCTGCCGTTCGGCAAAGGCAGCAGGGTGGTCCGGCTGCTATCACTCGTCGGGCGTCCGGCTGGCGTCCTCGCCGCAGTCGGCGCCCCGCCGGTCGCGGCATACACCGCAGTCCTTCTCGCCGACACCGCGACACCTTCCTGGCACACCGCCTACCGCGAGCTTCCCTTCGTGTTCGTGAGCTCCGCCCTGGCCGCCTCGAGTGGTCTGGGCATGGTGGGGACGCCGGTATCGCAGGCCGGGCCGGCCCGACGGCTGGCGCTCGGCGCCGCGGCAGTCGAGCTCGCGATGGAGCGCCAGATGGAACGGTCCATGGGGATGACCGCTGAGCCACTGCACACGGGTAAGGCGGGCCGGCTGATGAGAGCAGCGAGTGCTCTGACGCTCGGCGGCGCCGTCGGGTCGCTGCTGGCAGGTCGAAGCCGCTTCATGGCTGTGCTGTCGGGTGCTGCGCTCATGGCCGGTTCGGTATGCACCCGCTTCGGGATCTTCGAGGCAGGACAGCAGTCAGCTCGTGACCCGAAGTACACCGTCGTGCCGCAGCGTGAACGACTGCAACAGGGACAACCCGTTCGCTACCACGGCTAGCGCAGCTCCGCCTGTGCGGGAGAGGAGGTGGTCGGCCGAGCCACGCAGTTGCCACGAATGGTGTGCTACCTGGGCAACTGGTGTGCTTCCTAGGCAACGCTTTGGTCACACTGTCCGCCTCGGCCTCCAGCGGCTTGCAGATTAGTGGACAACGAAACTAGGTTGGCCCGACGTCCGACAAAGCGCTGGACGGATGCGGCCGCGGCACACCCGTGGCGTACTTCTCCGCACTCAGTGAGGAGCCTTCGTGGTAACCCGCTCCAAGAGCTCCGGCGTGGCCACACCGCTGCTCCAGATGACAGGCATCGTCAAGGAGTTCCCGGGGGTGCGTGCGCTTGACGGCGTGGACCTCGAGGTCGAAGCAGGCGAGGTGCACTGCCTCCTCGGTCAGAACGGGGCGGGCAAGTCGACGCTGATCAAGGTGCTTGCGGGAGCTCATCAGCCCAACGAGGGCACCATCAGGTGGGAGGGCAAGGAGGTCGTGCTGCCCACCCCCGTGAAGGCCAACCGGCTGGGCATCTCGACCATCTATCAGGAGCTCGACCTGGTCGACGGGCTCTCGGTTGCGGAGAACATCTGGCTGGGTCATGAGCCGGCCCAGTTCGGTTTCACCCGCCGCAATCACCAGCTCGAGCGGAGCCGTGACCTGTTGCGCCGCCTCGGTCATCCCGAGATCTCGCCGAGTCGGGAGGTCGGCAAGCTGTCTGCCGGCGGGAAGCAGATCGTCAGCATGGCCCGGGCGTTGTCACACGAGACCCGGCTGATCGTGATGGACGAGCCGTCCGCGGTGCTCGACCACGACGAGGTCGACAACCTGTTCCGCGTGATCAAGGATCTGACCTCGGAGGGTGTTGCCGTGGTGTACATCTCCCACCGGCTCGAGGAGATCCGCGAGATCGGCGACCGGGTGACGGTGCTCAAGGACGGGCGTACGGTCAGCACCAATCTCCCGGCCCGCGATACACCAACCGCCGAGGTGATCCGCCTCATGACCGGTCGGAACATTGAGTACGCCTTCCCGCCGCAGCACGAATCTCCCGCCGCTGCTTCGGGCGAGCCGGTGCTGCGGGTGGAGAACCTTTCTCGCGACGGTGAGTTCGAGGACGTCTCCTTCACCGTCCATCCGGGCGAGATCGTCGGACTGGCGGGCTTGGTGGGTGCCGGGCGCTCGGAGATCCTCGAGACGGTCTTCGGTGCACGGCCGGCGACGAGCGGCAGCGTGTTCGTGAACGGCGCCAAGCTCCGTAACGGCTCTGTGGCGGCTGCCATCAATGCCGGCCTGGGGCTCGCGCCCGAGGAGCGCAAGAGCCAGGCGCTGCTGCTCGGGGAACCGGTCTACCGCAATGTCTCGGTATCGAGCCTGACGCGATTCTCCACTGCCTCGTTCATGAACAACGCCGCCGAGCTGCAGGCGACCACTGAGGTGACCAAGGCGCTGCAACTGCGGCCGGCCGATCCTCAGCGCCAGGTGCGCACGCTGTCGGGCGGCAACCAGCAGAAAGTCGTCCTGGCTCGCTGGCTCCTCAAGGGCTGCAAGCTGCTGTTGCTCGACGAACCGACGCGTGGCGTCGATGTCGGGGCCCGCTCGGAGATCTACGCCGTCATTCGGAAGCTGGCTGACGACGGGGTTGCCGTTCTGCTCGTGTCCAGCGAAGTACCCGAAGTGCTCGGGCTGGCGGACCGGGTTCTCGTCATCCGCGAGGGCCGAGTCGTCCACGAGTCAGCGTCCGATGAGCTCGATGAGCACCGGGTGCTCAACCTGGTGATGGAAGGAAGTGCAGCGTGAGCGACTCGTCGGACCGCACGCCCTCGTCGAACAAGCCGGCTCAGGCCTCGCCGGCGGTTGCGGACCGAGGTGACCTGCCGGCTACGTCCGGCGCTCCCGCACCGGTCGGTGCGGCAGCTCGACCCGACGCTGGAGGAGAAGCAAGCCGCTCTCGACTCGCAGCGGCTCTCGATACCGGCGCCGGCCGCAACATCGGTCTGCTGGCGGTTCTGGGCCTCTTGGTCATCATCGGCATCTGGACAGCCGGAGCCGACCGCTTCGCGACCATCCCCAACACCCTCAACATCCTGCAGCTTGCCTCCATCATCGCCGTGATCAGCGTTGGCATGACCTTTGTCATCATCGGTGGCGGGATCGACTTGTCCGTCGGGGCCATCGTGGCTCTGGCATCTGTCTGGTGCACGACGGTGGCGACACAGACCACCGCCGAGAACAGCTCCTTCCTCGCGATGGCCGGAGTCGCGTTAGCCGTGGGCACGGCCTGTGGCGCCATCAACGGGCTGTTGATCGCCTATGGCCGAATAGTCCCCTTCATCATGACGTTGGCGATGCTGGCTGGCGCGCGTGGGCTCGCCGAGAGAATCTCCGACCGGCAGAGCCAACTGGTGACGGTGCGGCCGTTCGTCGACTTCTTCAACGCTCGGCCCATCTCCATCGGTGAGTTCGCCCCGTCGATGGCGGTCTACATCTTCATCGTCGTCGCGATCGTCGGATGGGTCGTCCTCAACCGGACCACGTTCGGGCGGCGCACCTTTGCGGTGGGGGGAAACATCGAGGCGGCCCGCCTGGCCGGCATCGATGTACGACGGCACACCGCCTACCTCTACACGCTGCTCGGGTTCTGCTGCGGCATCGCCGCCATCATGATCACGGCGCGGACCACCACGGGCACGAGCACCCACGGTCTGCTCTACGAGCTCGACGCCATCGCCGCGGTCGTCATCGGCGGCACCTTGTTGTCGGGTGGTCGTGGCACGATCGTCGGCAGCATGCTGGGGGTGCTCGTCTTCACCGTTCTCACAAACATCTTCTCCCTCAACAATCTCACCACGGCTACTCAGGCGATCGCGAAGGGTGTGATCATCGTGCTCGCGGTTCTGGTGCAGCAGCGCGTCGGGCGTTCCAGCGCCGCCCCCTAGCTTGTTCCGCCGGCCGATCCCACTCGCCCGGCCCTACCCATCTCGTGCAGCGCCCAACAGCAAGGAGCACAAACCCATGGCAGATCTCATTCGGTCGGGTATCGACCGGCGACGCTTCATGTTCGGCACCGCAGCCGTCGGCGCGGCTGCCGTCGTCACCGGCTGTACCAGCAACACGCCCCAAGCAGAAGAGACAACCGAGGAGACATCCTCCGCAGCTCCGGCGGGGCAGAACTCCGCGCCCGGCAAGCCGGTGACGATCGGCTTCTCAGCGCCGGCCGCAGACCACGGATGGATCGCCGCCATCACCAACAACGCCCGCAGCCAGGCGGAGAAGTTCGAGGACGTCGACCTACAGGTCACCGAGGGAACCAATGACCTGGCGCTCCAGATCAGCCAGGTCCAGACCTTGATCAACGACAAGGTCGACGCACTCGTGATCCTTCCCCATGACGGCAACGCGCTGACCGAGACGGCTCGGGCTGCGATGGACGCAGGCATCCCCGTCATCAACGTGGACCGCGTCTTCGCTTCGGAGTTCGCGTACCGCTCGTTCATCGCCGGGGACAACTACGGCATGGGCATCGCCGCCGGAACCTACATCGGCCAGCGTCTCAAGGACGACGGAGCAAGCAACCCCGTCATCGCCGAGATCGCGGGGATTGACAGCCTGCCGCTGACCAAGGCGCGCAGCCAAGGCTTCTCCGACGCGCTGAAGACCTTCGGGTTCAGCGTCGGCCCACGACAGGCGGCCGAGTTCACGGTTGAGTCCGGGGACGAGGTGACCCGCAACCTCCTCGAGGGGACGCCCCAGATAGACGCCATGTGGAACCATGACGACGACCAGGGCATCGGTGTGCTCGCGGCAATCCGAGACCTGGGACGCGACGAGTTCTTCATGGTGGGCGGCGCCGGGTCCCTGAACGCCATGCAGGAGATCAAGTCCGGCAACTCCGTGCTGCAGGCCACGGTCACGTACCCGCCGACGATGTCTGGCTCCGGGATCAACCTGGCTCGGTTGGTGGCTCAGGGTCGCGGCATGACCGACCTGGTCGAGCTCGAGGTGCCGAAGTCCATCATCGTTGCGTCGGCCACCGTGACCGCTGACAACGTCGACCAGTACATGCCGTTGGGCTTCAAGTCCTGAGCTTTGCGGACAGCGGCCTCGCACCGGCTGCCGCGATGGTCATGCGGCCCCCGCGCGGCGCGGCGCAGGCTCGGCGACGCCGGTCACTAACGGTCGCCTCGGAGGACGGGAGGACGGGAGGGCGGTTCACTGGTGCCGCCCCCCGCCCGCGGGGCCTATCGCCCTACGTGCCCCGGTTCACCGAAAGACGTTCATGCCGCCCTGTGGCATGTCGTCCTCGATGTGATGCCAGACGTTCGGCGAGAAGGTGAGCCGCAAGCCCTGACCATCGTCGACGACGAGCAGCCCCGCGTTGTTGAACGTGTAGCTGGCCTCGTCTCCGTAGTTCGTGCTGGTGCCTTGCTTGTCGGTGAAGAGCTTGAATGCCATGACGCCAGCCTGCCACGCACCAGCCGCCGACACATGGCCGGTGGTCAGCTGAACATGGAGCGCCACGTGACGGGGCCGACGACGCCGTCAACGTACAAGCCGTAGTCGGACTGGTACCGAACGACCCAGGACCGGGTGATAGGACCGAAGTCACCATCGACGGCAAGCGGGCCATAGCCCAGAGCGTTCAGCCTCTGCTGCACCATCGCGACGTCGTACCGATAGACGTCGGCATACCGGGTGGACAGCGATGTGCCCGGCCACGGAGTACTGGCCGCTGCGGGCGGTGGTACCACCACGATGGGCGGCGGCGTAGGTCCAGCGACGGTCGCGGTGGCTGTTGCCGTCGCAGTCACCGTGACCGGTGACGGCTTGGGTGTCTTCCGCGGTGCCGGGGGTTTCTTGGGCGGCTTCGAGGCAGGGACTGGCGCAGTGGCGGTCGCCGTGACGGTAGCAGTTGCGACGCTCGGGGTAGGTGCCGGCGCTGCGGCGTCGTCGGACTGGCCGCAGGCGGACAGCAAGACGGCCAACGACAGCATCCCGACGATCTTCAACACAACGCCCTCCGTAGCCCGCAACCACGCACGGGTTGGACGAGCGGCATCCGCGGGTAGCGGAAACAGCGTCTCGACCTCTCTACAGGGTAAGGATGTGGCGCGTTCAGCGTGGCCGAATCGATGCACGCGCCGCCGGGTAGCGCCCGCAGAGTTACGCAAGAACGCGTCCGGCGGTTATGCCTCGGGAGTCGCGGGTACGCCCTGACGCAACGTCGCCAGCACCCGCGCCAGGCGTTCCGAAGCAGTGAGAAGGGGGAGTGTGGCCGTGCCCGCGAGCGAGCGTGGACAGGTAGACACCGATCACAAGCCGCGGGCGGACTACCGCCCGGAGGGCAGTGATCGCAAGACGGGCCTGTTCGCCACCTTGAAACGTACGTTCACGGAGTTCAGCGAGGACAACCTGACCGACTGGGCAGCCGCGCTCACCTACTATGGTGTGCTCGCGCTGTTTCCGGCACTCATCGCGATGGTGTCGATCGTGGGCCTCGTCGGAGACCCGGCCTCGACGACGAAGACCCTCACTGACATCGTCACCAAGCTAGGGCCTGCCTCAGCCGCGGAGACCCTCGCCGGCCCCATCAACTCGATCACGTCCAACTCCGGCGCCGCCGGGATCGCACTGATCGCCGGCCTGGCGGCGGCCTTGTGGTCCGCCTCTGGCTACGTCGGGGCTTTCATGCGGGCCTCGAACATCATCTACGAGACGCCCGAGGGCCGGCCCATCTGGAAGCTACGGCCGCTGCAGATGTTGGTGACTCTCATCATGGTCATCCTGGCGGCGATCGTGGGGCTGTCCGTGGCGCTGACCGGCCCCATCGTCGAGGCGGTCGCCGCGCCGCTGGGGCTGAGCAGCGCGGCAGTGACGATCTGGAACTACGCGAAGTGGCCGGTCCTGGTCATCATCGTGCTGGCCATGATCGGGGTCCTGTACTACGCGACACCGAACGTCAAGATCCGTAGCTTCCGTTGGGTCAGCGCAGGTGCGATCTTTGCGCTCGTCGTGTGGCTCCTCGCCTCTGTGGCCTTCGCCTTCTACGTGGCCAACTTCGGGTCCTACAACAAGACCTACGGCACTCTGGCGGGCGTCATCGCGTTCCTGGTCTGGTTGTGGATCACCAACGTCGCGCTCCTGCTGGGGGCGGAGCTCAACGCCGAACGTGAGCGCAGCACCGAGCTGAGCGAGGGCGTGCCGGGTGCTGAGCGGGAGATCCAGCTCGAGCCACGCAACGAGCCAAAGCGTCCCCAGACCACCTAGCCACTCCGCCAGCCGATCAGAACCGGTTGACCGAAGGGTCCTCTTTCGGTCAACCGGCGGACACACCCGCCTGCATGTGTAAGCCTGTCTGAGACAGGACGGCAAATAGCACTAATCGGGCAGGCCTCCACTGAGATCCTCCCGATCAAGCGCTGGGTGAAGGGAGGTCGCGTGCGCAGGCAGACCCCTGTGCGAGGCATTGCGCCCGCGGCATCCCCAACCCGAGCACCGGTTCGAGCCAAGCCAGGTGCCGACCAGCTCCGTACCCTCGAGCTGTTGGACACGTTGCCCGAACCGACGTGCATCGTGGACAGCCAGGGCGACATCGTCGCCGTCAATCGTGCGTGGATGATCTGCTCGGCGCCCAACGGCCCTCATCCCGATTGCGCCGGAGTCGGTAGCAGCTACCTGGATGTCTACCGAGCGGCGAGCGGCCCGGGCCCCGGCGAAGCTGCTCAAGTGGCCGAAGGGCTCCAACAACTGCTGGCGGGCGAGGTAGACGCCTTCGAGGTGACGTATCCGGCCCCATCCCGTGGCGAGGAGCGCTGGTTCCGGCTGAGGGGGAGCCCGTTGCCCTTGAGCGGTGGAGCCGTCCTGACCCACATCGACATCACCGCGGCGAGCGACGCCGAACGCTCCTTGTCGTATCAGGCGCTCCATGACGGGCTGACCGGCCTCCCGAACCGTGCCTTGCTCGACGACAGGCTGCGACATGCGCTCACGTCGGCGAACCGCACCACACGACAGGTTGCCGTCGCCTGCGTGAACCTGGACTCCTTCAGGCGGGTCAACGACATCCAGGGGTACAAGACCGGCGATGAGCTGCTGCGAGCGGTGGCTGGCCGGCTGGGTGATCACCTCCGCGGCGGTGACACCCTGGCACGCCTCGCCGGGGACGAGTTCGTCATATTGTGGCCCGGCATCGGGCACCTCGAGGAGGCCGAGCACTTAGTACGTCGAGTCACGGCTGCCTTCGCGGCACCATTCGTCGTGCCCGGTCCGGCTGGCCCGGTGCCGATCACAGCGAGCGTCGGGGTTGCAGTCAGCACCGGCACCCAGTCATCGAACGATCTGATGATGGCGGCGAGTGCTGCCATGCAATACGCCAAGAAGCAGGGGCACGGGCGCACCAAGACCTACACAGAGGCACTTCGAGAGAGCGTGCAAGCCCAGCAGCAGACCGAGGCCGAGCTCTGGATCGCGCTGGAACGCGGCGAGTTCGTGTTGCACTACCAACCCGTTGTCGACCTGGAAACGAAAGCCGTCGTGGGCGTGGAGGCGCTGGTTCGCTGGCAGCACCCCGACGGGCTCCGGCTGCCCGATACGTTCATTCCCGCGGCTGAGGCCAGTGGCCTCATCGAGCCGCTCAGCGCCTGGGTGCTCGAAACTGCATGCTCGCAGGTGGCAGCCTGGTCGGCAGACGGCCTTGACCTGGACCTGGCGGTCAACATCTCCGCCAAGCTGATCTCACACCCGGATCTGCCGACGACCATCGCCGATGCGCTGCGGCAGTCCGGGCTCGACCCCACCAAACTCCTCATCGAGGTCACGGAGTCGATGATGATGGAGGACGCCGAGGTCACGGGGGTAGCGCTGGGCCGGATCGCCGACCTCGGGCCCCGTGTCGCCATCGACGACTTCGGAACCGGGTACAGCTCACTTGTCTACCTCAAGCGCTATCCGATCCACGTTCTCAAGATCGACAGATCATTCGTTGCCGGCATGGGGAGCAGCCCCTCCGACGACGCCATCGTCGCCAGCGTCGTGGCCCTGGCCGATGCGGTCGGTGGCGTCTGCATCGCCGAAGGGGTCGAGACTCCCGAACAGCTTGCGGCTCTGCGCGCGTTGGGCTGCCAGTTCGCGCAGGGGTTCTTGTTGGGTCCTCCCTTGGCTGCAGCCGTCCTCTTCTCTGCCCTGACATCCGGCAGGTCAGTGGTGGCCACGCCGGAGCCAGCCTCGCTCATCGATGAGGCGGGATCGACGCCCCGTCTCTCGTTCCTGCGGGGACATGACCGTACCGGCACGGCGCCACCGGGCGTGGCACCCGAGACGACGCAAGGCGTCCGCCACTACGAGGTGCAGGCGGCCCACGACGTCGACTTCTTCACCACCGACTCAGACCTCGTCTCGAGCATCGCCGCATGGGTCAACGAGGGCATCACCGCTGGTGAGCACTGCGTTGTCGTCGCTACCCGACCTCACCGCACAGCCCTGCGCCGGCGCCTCGGGCCGATGCTGCCAGCTGCTAAGCGAGCCGGTCGCTACATCGAGCTGGATGCCGAGGTCACGCTGGACCGCCTGCTGTCCAAGAATCTCGTTGATCCCACCCTCTTCGGCCACGTCATCGGCGGGTTGCTCACCACAGCGTGTGGGCAGGCCCGCCCGGTCCGCGTCTACGGAGAGATGGTCGGCCTCCTCTGGGCGCGGGGAGACGTGGCCTCGGTCGCTGCACTCGAGAACCTCTGGAACGGGCTGCGAGAGCGCTTGGACTTCTCACTGCTCTGCGGCTATCTCCTGGAGACCCCTACCGTGCTCAGCGCTGATGTCGCTGGGATCAGCGCTCATCACCACCGGACCAAGCTCGACGTACGCCAACCGGATACCCGACGGGCCGTCTAGCACGCCGCCAGCCTCGCGTTCCCCTGGATGGCCCGCAGCCGGTCGACCCTTGGCCGCCGCGGCTGGTCGCCGAAGCTGACGGCTGACGAACGCCTGGGCGAAACACGGTGAGCGTCTCGATGTGCGTGAGTTCGCCCCTGCCCGCTGTTGCAGGTCCCACTAGTGTTCGCTGCAGGCGCCGACGACGGAGCGGGCGATCAGCCGCGCCGCTCGACGACCGTGATGGGCAAGGAGTGGTGCAGGTATGACCAGGACGTTGCAGTTTCCCCCCGGGTTCGTGTGGGGGACAGCTACCGCCGCATACCAGATCGAGGGTGCGGCGAACGACGACGGCCGTCGACCGAGCATCTGGGACACCTTCTGTCACACCCCGGGAAAGGTCCTCGACGGCGACACCGGTGACGTCGCCTGCGACCACTATCACCGGCTGGAGGAAGACCTGGACCTGATGGCGTCCCTCAAGCTGTCGGCTTACCGCTTCTCGGTGTCGTGGCCGCGGGTGCTTCCTGATGCCGGCGCCCAGATCAACCGCCCCGGGCTGGACTTCTACGACCGACTCGTTGACGGTCTACTCGCCCGAGGTGTCTCACCGTTGTTGACGCTGTACCACTGGGATCTGCCTCAGCCCCTTGAGGACGCTGGCGGCTGGCTGAACCGCGACACTGCCGACAGGTTCGCCGACTACGCCACGGTGATCGGACAGGCGCTGGGTGACCGGGTGTCGACGATCACCACCCTCAACGAGCCGTTCTGCTCGGCGTTCCTGGGCTACGCGACGGGAGTCCATGCTCCGGGCGTACGAGACAACGCCTCGGCGCTGACCGCGGCGCACCACCTCAACCTCGCGCACGGCCGGGCGGTGGCGGCGCTACGGGCCGTGACCCCGGCCGACAACTCGGTCTCGATCACGCTCAACATTGCCGAAGTGCAGCCGGCGACAGACAGCGATGGCGACCTCGCGGCAGCGCGCCATGTCGACGCCATCGCCAATGGGATCTTCCTCGAGCCGATCCTGCGAGGGCGCTACCCTGCCCATCTGCTCGAAGAGACCCGGCACATCACGGACTGGTCATTCATCCACGACGGGGACCTCGACATCATCTCGGCGCCGATCGACGTCCTGGGGGTGAACTACTACTCACCGACCCGAGTGGTACCGGCACCGATCGGACAAGCGGGACAGGGCGACGACGGGAAGCCGGACTCTGGGCCTGAGCTCTCCCCATGGCCGGGCACTGACCGCGCCTGCTCCGTGCAGTTGCCCGGCCCCTACACGGAGATGGGCTGGCCGATCGACCCCGACGGCTTGACCCGCCTGCTCACCCGTCTGGGTCGCGACTATCCGGAGATGCCCCTCGTGATCACCGAGAACGGCTGCGCCTACGCCGACGTGGTCAGCGCCGACGGCAAGGTCCACGACAGCGACCGGATCGACTACCTGGCACGGCACCTGGCCGCCGCGCACGCCGCGATCGAGGCGGGTGTCGACCTGCGTGGCTACTACGCGTGGTCCCTCATGGACAACTTCGAGTGGGCCTACGGCTACTCCAAGCGTTTCGGGATCGTCTACGTGGACTACGAGACACTCGATCGGATTCCCAAGGACTCCGCGCACTGGTATCGCGACGTGATCACGGCCAATGCGGTGCCCGTTCCCGGTGGAAGGGATACCGCCAGCGGGTGACTCGGGCAGGGAGCTCAACTTGCGAGCCGCGTCCGGCGCCGCCTGTGGCCGCGCAGGCCGCGTTGTGAGTAGTGCTCCCCCGTAGCCTGGCGGAATGCAGGCGTCGTCAAAGGGCAGGGTGATGACGCCCGCGGCGATCGTCGACGTCGTCCTGCATGGCCTGCTGGCGGCGGGCCCCCCGGCGACGGCCCAGGAGCGATGAGATGCTGATCCGCCTCCTGCGGGAGTACCTGCGGGGGTACCGGACGTGGCTGATGGTCGTGGTCGTCCTGCAGTTCGTCGGCACGGTGTCCGGCCTGTACTTGCCAAGCCTCAACGCCGACATCATCGACAATGGTGTGGCTCTTGGTGATACCGGCTACATCACCCGGACGGGCGCCGTCATGCTCGTCGTATCGTGCGTCCAGATCCTCTGCAGCGCAATCGCGGTGTACTTCGGCGCGAAGACGGCGATGGGGTTCGGCCGCGACGTGCGCTCGGCGGTCTTCGGGCGGGTCGGCTCCTTCTCCACGCGTGAGGTCAACCGGTTCGGAGCCCCATCCCTGATCACCCGGACGACCAACGACGTGCAGCAGGTGCAGATGCTGGTGCTGATGACCTGCACGATGTTGATCGCCGCGCCGATCATGATGGTCGGCGGCGTCGCGATGGCCATGCGCGAGGACCTCGGACTCTCCTGGTTGCTCGCCATCTTCGTTCCTGCCTTGATCCTGGCGGTGGGCTTCATCGTCACGCGGATGGTCCCCGGCTTCCGGCTGATGCAGGTCCGCATCGACTCGGTGAACCGCATCCTGCGCGAGCAGATCACCGGCATCCGGGTCGTTCGGGCATTCGTCCGCGAGCCCTATGAGGCAGCCCGCTTCCGCCGGGCCAACGACGAGCTGACCGACGTCGCGCTGAGCACCGGCCGCTGGATGGCGACGATGTTCCCGGCCGTCATGCTCATCGTCAACGTCGCCAGCGTGGGCGTGCTGTGGTTCGGCGGCCACCGGGTGGACTCCGGTGAGATGCAGGTCGGCGCCCTCACCGCGTTCCTGTCCTACCTGATGCAGATCCTGATGGCGATCATGATGGCCACGTTCATGCTCGTGCTGGTACCCCGAGCGGCGGTGTGCGCTGACCGCATCGTGGAGGTTCTCGACACGGAGCCGTCCGTCGTTCCGCCTCCCCAGCCGGTCACCACGGTCTCCCGGCGTGGCGAGCTGGACCTCGACGCGGTCGAGTTCCGTTACCCCGGGGCCACCGATCCTGTGCTGCGCAACATCTCGTTCTCGGCTCGGCCTGGTCGCACGACCGCGATCATCGGCTCCACAGGTGCCGGCAAGTCGACCCTCGTCAACCTGGTAGCCCGCCTCATCGACGCCACATCCGGAACCGTTCGCATCGACGGGGTCGACGTCCGGTACCTGGACCCGAAGCTGTTGTGGAGCCGCATCGGGCTCGTCCCGCAGCAGGCGTACCTGTTCACCGGCACCGTGGCGAGCAACCTGCGGTATGGCAACCCCGCCGCGACCGACGACCAGCTCTGGCAAGCCCTCGAGATCG
>DASQEH010000169.1:0-50175 GCA_035633755.1 Nocardioidaceae bacterium
ACTCCGGACGACGACCACGGACGCCTCGGCGTGCTTCCTCTCATCCGGACTTTGACCGTCGGTCCCGGAATTCCACCGGATCGGCCGGCCGCTGGATGCGGCCGGTTCGCGGACTATACCGCCGGTTCGGAGTTACACCGACCCCGGAGCACGCGAGTGTTGGTCACTCGTACGCCGCCAATAGTGCCACAAGCTCAGGCGGAGCGGCCATCCGTCTCAGCCGGTGCCGACTCCGGTCTCGGCAGCCGGTGTCGCCATCCCACTCAGCCGGACGCCATCCTTCTCAGCCGCCCGCCGCCATCCGTCTCAGCTCGGTAACCATGGCGTCGGGGTCGTCGGCGCCGAACACGGCTGACCCGGCCACGAATACGTCGGCACCGGCCTCGGCGCACCGCTCGACCGTCTCACCGGTGACTCCCCCATCGACCTGCAGCCACAGGTCGCACCCGCTGTCGGCGATCAAGGCAGCAGCTCGCCGAATCTTGGGGAGACACATCTCGAGGAAGGACTGCCCCCCGAATCCTGGCTCCACGGTCATGATCAGCACCATGTCGAGCTCCGGCAGCAGGTCTGCATACCCCTCGATCGCCGTCGCGGGTCGCAGCGCCATTCCGGCGCGTGCCCCTTGACTGCGCAGCTGTCGGGCGAGGCGCACTGGAGCGGCAGCAGCCTCGACGTGGAACGTGACGCTGCTCGCCCCGGCTTCGACGTAGGTCGGCGCCCATCGATCCGGGTCCTCGATCATCAGGTGGCAGTCGATGGGCTGGGTGACCACCTTGGCGAGAGACTCGACGACCGGAGCCCCCAACGTGAGGTTCGGGACGAAATGGTTGTCCATGACGTCGACGTGCAGCCAGTCGGCGCTGGGCACCGAGCGAGCGGCCGATTCGAGGTTGGCGAAGTCCGCAGCAAGGATGCTCGGCGAGATCTGGGTGCTCATCGGTGGTGGAGTCTAGTGGGTTCATGGCGGCGCAGCACCGCCATGAACATCGCGTCCGTACCGTGCACATGCGGCCACAGCTGGACGTGCGGTCCGGGACCGACATCGGTGAGCTCCGGAAGCAGAGCGCGGACGTCCTCCTGCACGATGTCATCGCGGACACGCAGCACGGCGTCGACCACATCGCGCGTCTCGGACCGATGAGGTGTGCAGGTGACGTAGGCGACGACTCCTCCCGGCGCTAACGAATCCACCGCTGACAGCACGAGCGCCACCTGGAGCGTAACCAGCGCATCGAGATCGCCTGCGCTTCGCCGCCAGCGTGACTCCGGCCGCCGGCGCAGCGCCCCCAGGCCGGAGCAGGGAGCGTCAACGAGTACCCGGTCGAAGGCCTGCTGACGCCAGGGCGCTGCGGTGCCGTCGGCGACCAGTACGGAGGGCAGGGAGGGGTAGCAGCGCAGGCCCGACCGCACCAGCGCGGCCCGATGAGGCAACCGGTCACTGGCGATCAGCGTCGCGTTCTGCTGGAGGGCAAGACCGGTCAGGAGAGCCGCCTTCCCGCCCGGTCCCGCGCACATGTCGAGCCAGCGTTCGCCTCGATCTCGCGCGGCGCCCGTCGGTTCGGCTCGCGCCAGCAACAAGGCAGCGAGCTGGGACCCTTCGTCCTGCACTCCAACCCGCCCGCTGCGCACCGCGGGGAGTCCGCCGGGTTCCCCACCGGCGGCCATGATCGCCGCATGGGGCGACCAGCGGCCCGGAGAGGCGCCGACGGCGAGCAGGTCCGCCACCGTGGACAGCCCGGGACGGGTGACCAACGTGACCAGCGGCGGGAGGTTGTCGGCCACCAACAACGCCTCGGTCTGCCCGGCGTCGCCGCCCAGTGCGTCGAGGAACGCCTCGACGATCCACCGCGGGTGGGAGTGCACCACGCTGAGATGGCCGATGAGGTCGGCATCGCGGGCGGGCGCGACCGCCGCTCCCCAGTCGGCCCGGGAGGTGGCGGCAACCTTGCGGAGCACGGCGTTGACAAGCCGGACCGGACGCTCCCCGGCGGCGGCCCGCGTCAGCTCGACGCTGGTCGCGACCGCGGCATGGGCGGGCACTCGCATCGACAGCAGCTGATGGGCACCCAGACGCAACGCCGTTCGCACCTCGGGCTGTAGCGCCGGGACGCCGCCGGGCAGTGTCGAGTCCAGAATGGCGTCGTACAGCCCTTGAAGCCGTGCGCTGCCGTGCGCCAGCTCGGTGGTGAACGCGGCGTCACGGCCTGCGACGCCACGCTCGGCGAGCATGCCGGGCAGCGTCAGGTTGAGGTAGGCATCGTCCACCTCCACGGACAGCAGGGCGTCGAACGCCGCCTGGCGAGCAGCGTCGACAACGGCGCGTGGTCTCACCTGGCGAGGTCGCGACGAGGTCACCGGCCCAGCCAGCCGGGTGCCGGGCGCTGACCCCGCAGCCAGCTCGGCGCCTGCATCCACGCCTTGCCCGGCGCTTGCACCGAGCTGAGCTGGACAGCGCACGTGGCGGTCCCCACCAGCACGGCGGACTTCTCGGCGGCCATCTCGCCGGGAGCCAGCGTTGTGACGTCGGCTCGCATCACGACCGGGGCCAGCTTGAGCCGAGCCTGGCCCTGCGCCGTCCAGGCACCTGGCGCAGGCGTGCACGCGCGAATGCACCGGTCCACCGCGAAGGCCGGGTGGCTCCAGTTGACCTCGGCGTCCGCGACGGTGAGCTTGGGGGCGAGGGTGACACCGTCGGGCGGCTGAGGTCTCGCCTCAGCCGTTCCGTTCTCGATGCCGTCCAACGTCGCCACGAGGAGGTCCGCGCCGGCTGACGCGAGCCGCTCGAGCAGCGACCCTGCTGTGTCGTCGGAGCGCACTGCCTCGGTCACCAACCCGTAGGTCGGACCTGCGTCGAGTGCCTCCACGATCCGGAACGTGGTCGCTCCGGTGACCTCGTCGCCCGCCATCAGCGCTCGCTGCACGGGGGCGGCCCCCCGCCAGGCCGGTAGGAGGGAGAAGTGGACGTTCACCCAGCCGTGCGGCGGGATGTCCAGCGCTGCGCGCGGCAGCAGGGCGCCGTAGGCGACCACCGGACAACAGTCCGGTCGCAGCTCCGCGAGCCGGGCGAGGAAGGACGGGTCGCTGGGCTTGGCGGGTGTCAGGACTTCCAGCCCAGAGGCGGCGGCCAGCGACCCGACCGGCGACGCGGTGATCTTGCGGCCCCGGCCGGACGGGGCGTCCGGCCGGGTCACGACGCCGACGACGTCGTGAGAGCTGTCGAGGAGCGCGGCGAGCGAGGGGACCGCGGCTGACGGCGTCCCGGCGAAGACCAGCCGCATGGTCAGCGGCCCCGACCGAAGGTCGGGTGGGGAGACTCCTTGACTCGCGGCAGGCTCAACCCGTTCCACTCGGCCTCACGGATGGCCTTCATGGCGAGTCGTCGGGTCTCCTGGTCGAGGCGGTCGACGAAGAGGACCCCGTCGAGGTGGTCCGTCTCGTGCTGGATGCACCGGGCGAGGGAGTCGCCGCCCTCGATCACGACAGGCTCTCCGTCCATCGTGTACCCGGCCGCGACCACGCTTCGAGCGCGGGTGCAGTCGAAGCTCAGGCCGGGTATCGACAGGCAGCCCTCTTCGCCGGTCTGGGTCTGCGTCGACAAGGTCAGCTGGGGGTTGACCAGGTGGCCCACCTCGCCGTCGACGTAGTACGTGAAGACGCGGAGGCCGACACCGATCTGCGGTGCTGCCAGGCCGGCTCCGGGTGCGGCCAACATGGTGTCGGTGAGGTCCTGCACCAGAGTGCGCAGCTGCTTGTCGAAGTCGACCACCGGCAGTGCGGGGCTGCGCAGGATCGGGTCGCCGAACAGCCGGATGTCACGCACAGACATGCATTGCTCCCAGACATCGTCGGCCGCCAACAACTGCCCAGTCTAGTGGCGCGCCGGTAGGTCTTCTCGCGCTCGCAATTGCGCAGAGACGTCGCCTTGCCTACCTGCGCAACACGTCCAAACCTGGCCGAGTCGCGACCGGCGACCGACCTCCAGTGGGTTGCTCGCTGGGGTCGTGCCGGTGCCAATGAACCGCTCACGCTTCACCCGTGCACGCGACCGGCGGTCCACGGGTCAGGCGAAGTCGGTCGGGTCCACATGGACGCTGACCGCGGGAAGCTTCCGGCTGCTCCGCGAGGCTTGCAGCTGTTGCAGAGCCCTGGTCAGGCCGGCACCGCGGTCGCTGCTCGTCCGCAGCACCAGCCTCTGCTGGCCGTCACTGCCCTCAGCCGGCCCCAGCACCTCGACATAGCCGGGTAGACGCAGCGTCGACACGACCTCCGTCATGGACTCGGGGCTGCCGACCACGGTGGCCAGACGACTCGCCGGCGGAAACCGTGCGGAGCGCCGTTCGGCGAGCTCTCGTGCCGCGAACCCCTCCGGGTCCCATCGGACGAGCGCTTGCAGGGCGGCTCCGCCGTCGCCGACTGCGACGACGCGACCCCCGTCGCGCGCGGGCCGGACCAGGCTGGCCACATTGATCCACCGGCGGAGCGCCTCTTCGCCGGCTCTCAGCTCGGGCCGGCTCATGGTGAGCCACGTGTCGAGGACGACGGCTGCGGCGTACTTGCCAGCAGCCCGGGGCTCTGCTCCGGGAGTGGCCACGACGATCGCGGCGCCGTCCTCGACCTCGTCAACCACGTGGTCGCCACCCGAGCTGACCACCGAGACCAGCGGAAAGCTCCTGCCCCACTCCTCAGCGGTGCGCAGAGACCCGACCACGGGGAAACGGAACACGTGGCCTCCGCAGTGCACACACGTCCACGGGTCCGCGGAAGCCGAGCACCAGCGGCACGAGGCGTCGGCGGCCCGCCCCGGGCGGCCGAGGGGACCGGCGCAGCGTTGGCAACGGGCACCCCGACGGCAGCCGTTGCAGCTCAGTGCCGGCTGGTAACCCGAGCGAGGCACGTGAACCAGCACGGGTCCCGACTCCAGCGCCTGCCGGACGACCTCGAAAACCCTTCGGGGTACGCGCGCCCCGTTGGCACGCGCGTCTCGCTCGAGATCAGACTCACTCTCACCTGTGATGTGGACCTGGGGGCTCGCGGCCCTCACCCTGCGGCGGCTGGCCGCCATGTTCATCGCCCAACCGGAGTCCACGAGAGCCTGACCTTCGACCGATCGGCTCCAGCCCGCGAGCAGGACGCCGGTGCGCTCGTGGTGTGCCCTGAGCATCAGCACCTGCCGCGTGTGCGGGTACGGCGCGCGAGGCTCGGCGTACAGGTCGTCTCCGTCGTCCCACATCGCCACCAGGCCGAGACGGTGCACCGGCGCGAACGCGGCCGAACGGGTACCGACGACGATGCGCACATCTCCCCTGACGAGGGCGAGGAAGGCACGATAGCGGGCGGCCGGCCCAAGATCTGCGGTGAGGATCACGTGCGAGTCGGTGCCCAGCGCCGCAGTGAGCGCGGAGTCGACCTGGGCGACATCGCGGGCGGTGGGGACACAGATGATCGTGCCGCGCCCGGAGGCCAACGTGGCGGCTGCCGCGGAGGCGAGCTGAGCCGGCCAGGGATCTTGTGGCGTCGCTGTCCACACCGCGCGCGGAGCATGTCCGTCCGCCAGCCTGCGCACAAGCGCGCGGCCGCCTGTCTCGTCCTCCCAGCAGTCCGAAAGGGCCTCCCACGGGATCCCCACCGGCGCCTGTCGCGTGCGCGCGGCTTCGGCCTCCACGCGGGCGTGGCGTGGCGGGACGGCCAACCGCAGCACATCGGCCACCGTGCCGGCGTAGCGGTCTGCCGTCAGCCGCGCCAGCGCGAGCACCGCAGGGGTCAGGACCGGTTCGGCGGACACGACCCGGCTCAACGACGCGAGTGGGCCGAGGTGTGTGGTGGTGTCGACGCGGTCGACGAGGTAGCCGGCGACGTCGCGCCCGGCGAAGCGCACCTTGACGCGGCAACCCGGCACCGCGTGCTCGTGCACAGCGGCCGGCACGGCGTAGTCGAACGGCCGGTCGAGATGAGGCAGCGCAACGTCAAGGGCGACCCGCGCGACGGGCCGCTGCGGCGCCGGTTCGATCCCAGGCTTGGGCCGCTTCGACCGCACCTGCCGCTTGAGCAGGGCGATCTGCTCGGCGGGGACCGTTCCGGACGACATGGAGGTCAGTCAACCATTCGCCGCCGACATCGCCCGGCGCGCGGCACAGCGAGCGGACGTTGCAGCGACCCGGTCGGAATTGCCGCCGCGTCAGCCCGAGACGGCCGCCTTCAGGGCATCGACGCGATCGGTGCGCTCCCAGGTGAACTCGGGCAGCTCGCGGCCGAAGTGCCCGTACGCCGCCGTCCGCGCGTAGATGGGCCGAAGCAGGTCGAGATCGCGGATGATCGCCGCCGGGCGCAGGTCGAAGACCTCGAGCAGGGCGTCGCGGATCTGGTGGACCGGGACAGCCTCGGTACCGAAGCAGTCGACGTAGAAGCCCACGGGGTGGGCCTTGCCGATGGCGTAGGCGACCTGGACCTCGCACCGTTTGGCCAGGCCGGCCGCGACGGTGTTCTTCGCGACCCAGCGCATGGCGTAGGACGCCGACCGGTCGACCTTGGACGGGTCCTTGCCACTGAAGGCACCGCCACCGTGGCGGGCCATGCCGCCGTAGGTGTCGATGATGATCTTGCGGCCGGTGAGGCCGGCGTCACCCATCGGTCCACCGATCTCGAACCGGCCGGTCGGGTTGACGAGCAGCAGGTAGTCCGACGAGTCCACGTCGAAGTCGGCGAGCACCTCGTCGACCACGTGCTCCTTGACGTCGGGCGCGAGAAGCCCGGCCAGGTCGATGTCACCGGCATGCTGGCTGGACACCACGACGGTGTCCACGCGCACTGGCCTGTCGCCGTCGTACTCGATCGTCACCTGCGTCTTCCCATCCGGGCGCAGGTAGGCCATCGTCCCGTCCTTGCGAACCTGCGCGAGGCGCTGCGCCAGCCGGTGGGCGATGGTGATCGGGATTGGCATGAGCTCAGGCGTCTCGTCGCAGGCGAAGCCGAACATCAGCCCCTGGTCACCGGCGCCCTGGCGGTCGAGCGGGTCCTTCGACCCTTCGAGCCGCTCCTCGAAGGCGTCGTCCACACCCCGTGCGATGTCGGGCGACTGTGCACCGATGCAGACCTGCACACCGCACGAGCGTCCGTCGAAGCCCTTCTTGGAAGAGTCGTACCCGATCTCGAGAACGCGTCGACGCACGATGTCGGACACCGGCGCGTACACGTTCGTGGTGACCTCGCCTGCCACGACGACCAGCCCCGTCGTGACGAGAGTCTCGATCGCCACTCGACTGTGGGGGTCACCGGCGAGCAGGGCGTCAAGCACCGCGTCGCTGATCTGATCTGCGATCTTGTCTGGATGGCCCTCGGTCACCGACTCTGATGTGAACAATCGTCCAGGCAACGAGATCTCCCTCTGATGGCGGCCTCCGGCTCTGAGGTCGCCGTCCGCATGGTCGGCGACGAGGATCAGGCTAGTCCTCTCTGACAGGTGCCTCGGCCACGTCTCAGCCCTGTCGCTCGCGCCAGTGCTCGTGTACGGCGTCCCAGATGGCGTGGGCCAACGCCGACTTGGGCCCGTGCCCGACATGGTGCGAAGAACCGTCGGCAGTCAGGATGACGGCAGAGTTGTCGTCAGATCCGAAGACGCCGCCGCCGCTCACGTCGTTCACGACGAGCAGGTCGCACTTCTTGCGCGCCAGCTTCTCTCGAGCCGCGTCAAGGATGCTGCTGCGGTCGTCGCCGGTCTCGGCAGCGAAACCGACGAGGATCCGATTGGGGTCCCGAGGGGCAGCGTGACCCAGCTCAGCCAGGATGTCGGGGTTCTGCACGAGCTCGAGAGGGGCAACGGCTCCGTCTGGGCGCTTCTTGATCTTGTACTCCGACGGGGCGCTCGGCCGGAAGTCGGCCGGCGCTGCGGCCATCACGACGGCGTCGGCCCCCTCGGCCAGCTTGTGAACGGCCTCGCTCAGCTCGACGGTCGACACCACGTCGACGACGGTGACCCCGAGCGGCGGCAGCAGCGAGACGTTGGCGGAGACCAGGTCGACGTCAGCACCTCGTGACACGGCCGCGGCTGCCAGGGCATACCCCTGCTTGCCGGACGAGTGGTTGCTCAAGAACCGCACCGGGTCGAGGCGCTCCTGCGTACCGCCTGCCGACACCACGACGCGACGACCGCGCAGGTCGTCTGCTGCGCCGCGACGCCCGTTGGACAAGACGTGGACGGCGGCCTCGAAGATCTGGGCAGGCTCCGGCAGCCTCCCGGGTCCGCTGTCGGCACCGGTGAGCCTCCCAGTCGCGGGCTCGAGAACGCGGCACCCACGGGCGCGCAGTGTGGCGACGTTGGCCTGTGTGGCCGGGTGCTGCCACATCTCGGTGTGCATGGCGGGGGCGAACATGACCGGGCAGCGCGCTGCGAGCAAGGTGCTGGTCAGCAGGTCGTCGGCTCTACCGGAAGCCGCCCGGGCCAGCAGGTCCGCGGTGGCCGGCGCCACGACGATGAGATCGGCAGCTTGTCCGAGAGCGACATGGCGAACCATCGACACGTCGGCGAAGACGTCGCTCGACACGGGTTTGCCCGACAGCGCTTCCCAGGTGACGGCACCCACGAACCTCAGCGCCGCGGGTGTAGGAACGACAGTGACGTCGTGCCCGGACTCCGTCAGGCGCCGCAGCAGCTCGCACGCTTTGTAGGCGGCCACCCCGCCGCTGACTCCCAGCACGACACGCGCGGGGCCGGACGCGTCGATGTCGAGCGGTTCGCTCGCCGGCTGACCGCCGGGGACTCCCATCGAACCACTCGCCGGGAAGATGTCAGGCCTCGTCTGGCTCGATGTCCTCGCAGGTCAGCAAGTCGGAGTTGATCTCGCGCAGGGCGATCGACAACGGCTTCTCCTGCACGTGGGTGCTCACCAACGGGCCCACGTACTCGAGCAGGCCCTCGCCGAGCTGCGAGTAGTACGCGTTGATCTGACGTGCGCGCTTGGCGGAATACAGCACCAGCTTGTACTTGGAGTCGGTCTTTTCCAGCAGTTCATCGATCGGGGGGTTGGTGATCCCCTCGGCGACGGGAAGAGTGCCTGACACGCAGAAGCCTCATTCGATAGTTGAAGGTTGATCACGCGTTGGCGCGCATTAAGTCTACCAACTGCTCGGCTGCGGTTTGAACGTCTTCATTCACGACCGTCTCGTGGAACTCCGCCTGAGCGGACAGCTCGCGCACGGCGGTCTCCAGACGGCGGGCTCGCTCCTCCTCCGTCTCGGTACCCCGGCCGGTCAATCGTCGCACCAGCTCTTCCCACGACGGCGGCGCCAGGAAGACGAAGAAGGCTTCCGGCATTGTCTCGCGGACCTGCCGAGCACCCTGCAGATCGATCTCCACGAGGGCCAGCCGCCCCGACTCCAGCGCCGCTTCCACCGGCGCCCGAGGCGTGCCGTACCGAGCCGCGCCGTGCACGACGGCCCACTCCAGCAGCTCGTCGGCCTCGACCATTGCGTCGAACTCGGCCTCGCCGACGAAGCGGTAGTGCAGGCCCTCCCGCTCCCCCGGCCGAGGCGCCCGGGTGGTGGCCGACACCGACACCCACACGTCGGGGTGCGAGCGGCGAATCTCCTCAACGACCGTGCCTTTGCCTACAGCAGTAGGACCCGCCAGTACTGTCAACCGGCTCCTGCCTGCGACCTTCGCAGGGCGTGTCGTTGCCGGCTCAGCCGCGTTGCTCAAACTCACGTTCGAGAGCTGCCAGCTGGTTGGCTCCGAGGCCGCGGACCCGCCGGGACTCCGAGATCCCGATCCGCCCCATCACGTTGCGCGCACGGACCTCGCCGAGCCCCGGCATCGATCGCAACAGGTCGAACACCTTCATCTTGGCGATGACCTCGTTCTTGCGGCCGTCGTGCAGGACCTCGGGTAGCGAGGCGCTCGAGCTCTTCAGGCGGTTCTTCACCTCAGCTCGCTCCTTGCGAACGGCTGCCGCTCGCTCGAGGGCAGCTCGACGCTGCTCGGGGGTCAACTCCGGAACGCCCACCGCTCCACCTCTGTCCCTCATCGCTGCTGCTCAGCAGCCGGACTGGCGGGGTGAACGGTCCGGCTGGGGGCGCGGCTGCCGCGCCGGTCCACACCCTAACGGGTGCTCGCCCGGTTAGGGAGACGGCAGCAGCTCGTAAGCCGTTCCGCAGTTCTTGTTGGAGTCGTCGATGATGCTCTGCAACGCACCGTACGCCTGGAGAACCATCGTCGGGCTGAGCTGTGAAGATGACTGCGACGCCGAGGTCAACATCTCTTCGATCGTCTTCCAGTCGTCGGCCACGGACGTCGGGGCGAGACCGGGCAGCTCCTTGGCGCGATCGAGGGTCGCGGTGTCGGCGTTCGAGATGGCGCCGATCAGGTCGTCGTTCGGAGCCAGCTCTGTGACAGCGGTGCAGTAGGCCTCGCGGGTGCTCTCGCCGTCGTCTCGCAGCAGCAACCAGGCTGTTATCCCTCCGGCGACGAGCGCCAGCGCCACGACGAGGCCGATGACAAGCGGCTTACGACTCCGGCCCGGCTTGACGTCTTGCGGCAGCAGGTCCTGCTGCGGGTAACCAGACGGGGGTGGGGCCTGGCCGGAGTGGGACAGGTGCTCCCCCTGTGGCTGGCCTGCCTGTGGCGGGTATGTCCCTTGTGGCTGCCCGTGCTGCGGGTACCCCGGCTGTGGCTGCTCGAACTGCGGCGAGGAGCCCGGCGGTGGATAGCCGGTTGGCGACTGCTCGGACCGCCCGCCTTCGGGGGCAGGTGTCGAAGGGTCGAACAGCGGCTGGTATCCCGGCGTCTCATAGGAGGTCGGCCCTGTCGGCTGTGCCCCGCTCGGCGGGTCGGCGGGCGACGCGCCGGACCCTGCCGGAGGGTCGTGAGGTGGAGGCGGTGACGCGGTGGACATGTGAGTCGCCTCCCCATCGAGATCAGCGTCCGAAGCATGGTTGTAGGCCTGCGGCATGCGGTTCGAAGTGTAGTTGACCACAGGTTCGGTCCAGCCGTCGTCATTCCCGTCGTTGCGGGGCGACTTCGGCGTACCGCCGCAACGTCGCCCGGGGGACGGCAGCCGATCGTCCAGGGCATGTCAAGGACGTGTCGGTGCCGGGACTGACGGTACGTGGATCGACTTGACCTCGCCGACCGTTCGCAGGGCCGCGGACCGCAGCAGCTGCGGGTCCGGACCCGCCGCCAGGACCGCGCGCGACGTCGCAGGCAGGACGAGGTCCTCCACGCCGGCGAAGATGCGCCGAAGATCGGCGACACTTCCCCCTTGGGCGCCGAAGCCAGGCGCCAGCAGCGGCCCGTTGACCGCGAGGTTCTCGCGAACATCGGGAAGGTTGGCCGCCACCACAGCCCCGACGGAGCCCAGCGCGGGTGCATCGACGTTCTCAGCGGCCACGGCGGCCAGGATGGCTCCGGCCACCGAGGCACCCGCGGTGTGCGCCTGTTGCACCTGCTGGCCTTCGGGGTTCGAGGTCAGTGCCAGGACGAACACCCCCGCGTGAGCGACCCGAGCCGTGTCCAGCACCGGACGCAGCGACTCGAACCCGAGGTAGGGACTGACGGTGACGGCGTCGGCAGCCAGCGGCGAGGCGGGGTCGAGGTACGCGTCGGCGTAGCCCTGCATGGTGGAGCCGATGTCGCCGCGCTTGCAGTCGAGGAGGACGAGCGCTCCTCGCTCGCGCGCGTCGGCGATGAACTGCTCCAGGACTGCGATGCCGGCGGACCCGTGGCGTTCGAAGAAGGCCGACTGGGGCTTCAGCACCGCCACATCACCGGCGAGGGCGTCCACACAAGTCCCCGCGAACGCGGCTAAGCCACGCGCGTCGTCGCTCAGCCCCCAACCGGTCAGCAGCGAGGGGTGTGGGTCGACCCCGACGCAGAGCCGGCCTCGACGCTCGATGGCTGACTGCAGCCGGGCACCGAAGGGTTCCATGTGCGTCACACTTCCTGCCGTCTCGAGGGTAGTGGCCGGTTGGCGTAGCCGACCGCGTCGGAAGCCTTGGCGAATCCGCGTGTGGCGAGCTCCACGCGCAGCTCCCGCAGCACCCGCGCCGGAGCACCAGGGTCGTTGAAGATGGCCGTGCCGACCTGCACAGCTGTCGCGCCCGCGAAGAGGAACTCGAGGGCGTCACGCCCAGTGCGGATACCACCGACGCCGATGATCGGGACACTGGGAAGCGCGTTGGCGACCTGCCAGACCGCACGGACAGCCACCGGGCGAACGCCTGGGCCGGAGAGGCCACCGGTGACCCCTGCCAGCGTCGGTCTGGCGGTCTCGAGGTCGATGTGCAGGCCGAGAAGCGTGTTGATGAGCACGACGCCGTCAGCACCGGCTTCGACGACCGCGGTGGCGATCTCGACGATGCTCGTCACGTCGGGTGACAGCTTGGCGAGGACCGGCACGCCGCGAGGGGTGTCGCGGCGAACGACGTTGACGGCACGCGAGGCCTGGACCGGGTCGCAGGCGAACACCAAGCCGCGGTTCTCGACGTTCGGGCACGAGATGTTGACCTCGACAGCCGCGATGCCGGGTGTGTTGCCCACCCTTCGGGCCAGTTCGGCGTACTCCCCCAGCGACGACCCTGCGATGGACACGATGGGGCGGGCGCCCTGCTGGAGCAGCCACGGCAGGTCTCGGGCGAGGAACGAGTCGATGCCCGGCCCTTGCAGCCCGATCGAGTTGAGCATGCCCGAGGGCGTCTCCACCATCCGCGGGGTGGCGCGACCCGAGCGCGCCTCTCGCATGATCGACTTCGTCACGACGGCGCCGAGCTCGGCCACGTCGAAGAACTGGTGCAGCTCCCGGCCGGCGGCCGCGCACCCGCTCGCCGTCATCACCGGGTTGAGCAGATGAGCGTCGCCTACCACGGTCGTGAGGTCGACGTCGTCGGGGAGCACGCGGGAGCTCACTGCGGATTGCCCGCACCTGAGGCAAGGGACACGTCAGGGGCGGGTGCGCCGAGGGTACCGGCAGGGATGGTACCGACGGACTCCCAGCGCACGCGGTCGCCTGCGAACACCGGGCCCTCGACGCAGGAGCGGACCATCCGGGTCATCCCGTCGTCGCCCACCACCGGTAACACGCAGGTCATGCACACACCGATACCGCACGCCATCGACTCCTCGACGGCGGTCTGGCTCCAGGCTCCGTGCGAGCCGGCGACTCGCGTCACCGCAGCCAGCATGGCCATTGGGCCACAGGAGTACACGACTTCGACGTTGTTCCGGGACAGCAGCGACGGCAGCGGATCGGTGACGAGCCCGGCGATACCCACCGAGCCGTCGACCGTGGTCACGGTGACCGACTGGGCGGCGCGACGCGCCTCCAGGGCGCCGAACAACCTGGACTCCGTGGACGCGCCCAACACCATGTGCACCGCGCACCCGCGCTCGCGCAGCCGCTCCGCCAGGGCGAACAGCGGAGCAGAACCGTAGCCGCCGCCGACCAGCGCGCACGCCACCGGCTCGCGCGGCAGTGCGAACGGGCGCCCGAGCGGACCTACGATGTTGAGCGCGTCATGCGGCTGCCGCGCGGCGAGCCACGCGGTGCCGGGTCCGCCGACTGCGAAGACGATCTCGACAGTCCCGCCGTAGATCCCTGACGGGCGGGCGCGGTAGATCGAGAAGGCGCGTCTCAGCAAGGCCGCCGAGGTGTCACCGCCCACCGCCAGCGCAAGGAAGTTGCCGGGTCGGGTGCGCTCGGCTATCCCTTCGGCCACCACGGTGAGATGGAAGTAGTCCCCGACCCGCTTCATCGAGAACACCTCGCCGTCCACCTGCAGCGGTCCGCGGGGGCTGCGAGGGTCGCTCATGGCAGCGGCGCCCCGGCCGACTCCACGGCCCGGTCCCCTGGCCGGATCGCTGTCGACCAGCTCTGCAGCGACCGCACCTGAAGGCTGCCGGCACGAAGGGCTTCTATCCCCTGCACCGTCGCAGCCAGGCCCTGGACCGTGGTGATGCACGGGATGCTGCTTGCCACGGACGCGGTGCGGATCTCGTAGCCGTCGATGCGTGGCGAGCCGCCAGCAGTCGTGCCGTGCGGCGTGTTGATCACGAGGTCGACATCACCGTTGAGGATCATCCCGACGATCGTCGGATCGCCGTCGGGACCGACGCCTTGCGAGTACTTCCTGACGACGGCGGCCGAGACGCCGTTGCGCTGCAGCACCGCCGCGGTGCCGGCAGTGGCGACGATCTCGAAGCCGAGGTCGGCGAGGCGTTTCACGGGAAAGATCATGGAGCGCTTGTCGCGGTTGGCGACCGACACGAACACGCGTCCCGAGGTGGGCAGCCCGCCGAAGGAGGCCAGCTGGGCCTTGGCGAAGGCGGAACCGAAGTCCGCCGCCAGCCCCATGACCTCACCCGTGGACCGCATCTCGGGTCCCAGCACGGTGTCGACGTTGACGCCGTCCGGGGTGCGGAAGCGATTGAACGGCATGACCGCCTCCTTGACGGCCACGGGAGCCGACACCGGCGGGTCCGCTCCGTCTCCCGTCGCGGGCAGCACGGCGGTTCGGCGCAGGTCGGCGATCGACTCGCCCAGCATGATGCGCGCCGCCGCCTTGGCCAGTGGCGTGTCGGTCGCCTTGGACACGAACGGGACGGTTCGCGAGGCCCGCGGGTTGGCCTCCAGCACATAGAGGACGTCTCCGGCAACCGCGAACTGGATGTTGATCAGCCCACAGACACCGACACCGGCTGCGATGGCCCGGGTCGACTCGCGGATGCGTTCCACGTCCTCGCGCCCGAGCGTAATGGGTGGCAGGGCGCAGGCGGAGTCGCCGGAGTGGATTCCCGCCTCTTCGATGTGTTCCATCACGCCGCCGAGGAACAGGTCCTCACCGTCGTAGAGGGCGTCGACGTCGACCTCGATGGCGTCGTCGAGGAAGCGGTCGACCAGGACCGGGTGCGATGGCGAGATCAGCGTCGCGCGCTCGATGTAGGCGCGCAGGGCGTCGTCGTCATACACGATCTCCATCCCTCGCCCGCCCAGCACGAACGACGGCCGCACGAGGACGGGGAAGCCGATCTCGTCGGCGATCGCCTTGGCCTCGACGAACGACGTCGCGGTGCCGTGCTTGGGAGCCGGCAGCCCCGCGGTCGCCAGCACGTGCCCGAATGCACCGCGGTCCTCTGCCAGGTGGATGGCCGCCGGGCTGGTGCCGACGATCGGCACCCCGGCGGCGGCGAGGCCCTCGGCCAGGCCGAGCGGCGTCTGACCGCCCAGCTGCACGATCACGCCCGCTATCGGGCCGGCCGCGGTCTCGGCGGCTACCACCTCGAGCACGTCCTCGAGCGTCAGCGGCTCGAAGTACAGCCGGTGTGACGTGTCGTAGTCGGTCGAGACCGTCTCGGGGTTGCAGTTCACCATCACGGTCTCGTAGCCGGCCTCGGCGAGCGCCATCGACGCGTGCACGCACGAGTAGTCGAACTCGATGCCCTGACCGATGCGGTTGGGCCCGCTGCCCAGGATCAACACCGCAGGGCGGGTACGCGCCTCGACCTCGGTCTCCTCGTCGTACGTCGAGTAGTGGTACGGCGTCAGGGCGGCGAACTCGGCAGCACAGGTGTCCACGGTCTTGTACACCGGACGCACCCCGAGTGCCCAGCGGACCCCGCGCACGACTTCCTCGGTGGAGTGCCTGAGCTCGGCGAGCTGGGCGTCGGAGAAGCCGTGGCGCTTCGCCAGCCGGAGCAGATCGGGGGTGAGGTTCGGCGCGGCTGCCACCTCGGCCGCGACCTCGTCGAGGAGGAGCAGCTGGTCGACGAACCAGGGGTCGATCCCGGTCGCAGCCGAGACCTCGGAAACGGTGGCACCGACCCGCAGCGCGTCCATCACGACTCGCAGCCGACCGTCGTGGGGCACGGCCGCGGCGTCCAGCAGCGCCTGCTTGTCACCGGGGTCGCCCGCCCAGGAGAAGATCGCGTCGGGTTTCTCCAGGGAGCGCAGCGCCTTGTGCAGAGCCTCGGTGAAGTTGCGCCCGATGGCCATGACCTCGCCGACGCTCTTCATGTGAGTGGTCAGCACGGAGTCGGCGGCGGGGAACTTCTCGAAGGCGAACCGGGGGATCTTGACCACCACGTAGTCGATGGACGGTTCGAAGCTTGCCGGGGTCTCGCCGGTGATGTCGTTGGGGATCTCGTCGAGGGAGTAGCCGATGGCCACCTTGGCGGCGATCTTGGCGACCGGGAAGCCGGTGGCCTTCGACGCCAGGGCGCTGGAGCGGGACACGCGGGGGTTCATCTCGATGACGCTCATGCGCCCGTCGGCCGGGTTGACCGCGAACTGGATGTTGCAGCCCCCCGTCTCCACCCCGACGGCGCGGATGACTCCGATGGCCATGTCTCGCATGGCCTGGTACTCCCGGTCGGTCAACGTCAGCGCCGGGGCGACGGTGATGGAGTCACCGGTGTGGACCCCCATCGGGTCGACGTTCTCGATGGAGCAGACGATCACGGTGTTGTCGTGGCCGTCGCGCATCACCTCGAGCTCGTACTCCTTCCAGCCGACGATCGACTGCTCGAGCAGGACCTCTGTCGTTGGGCTGGCGTCGAGGCCGGCCCCGGCGATGCGCACCAGGTCATCGACGTCGTAGGCCATCCCGGAGCCGGCACCGCCCATGGTGAACGACGGCCGCACGACGACCGGGTACCCGAGCTGCTCGACCGACTCCAGGCAGTCGGCCATGGTGTGGCAGATGACGCTGTCGGCGACCTCGCCCCCAAGGGACTTCACGATGGCCTTGAACGTCTGCCGGTTCTCGCCGGCCTCGATGGCTTCGATCGAGGCTCCGATCAGCTCGACGTCGTACTTGTCCAGGACCCCGTCGCGGGCAAGCGACATGGCGGTGTTCAGGGCCGTCTGCCCACCCAAGGTGGCCAGCAGGGCGTCGGGGCGCTCCTTCTCGATCACCTTGGCGACGACCTCGGGCGTGATCGGCTCGACGTACGTCGCGTCCGCCATCTGCGGGTCGGTCATGATCGTGGCGGGGTTCGAGTTGACGAGGATCACCCGCAGGCCCTCGGCCTTCAGCACCCGGCACGCCTGCGTGCCGGAGTAGTCGAACTCGCACGCCTGCCCGATCACGATCGGCCCAGAACCGATCACGAGCACGGATTCGATGTCGCTACGCCTGCCCATCAGCCTCTCCCCCTTTGTGCCGACACGTCACTGCCGATCGCCTCTTGACGGCGTGTTCGCAGGCCGCTTGGGCGACACGTCACAGCCGGCCGCCTCCGCCGGCGTGGCCGCGCGCGGTCGTCTCCGCGAGCAGGTCCACGAAACGGCCGAACAGGTACCCGGCATCGTGCGGTCCCGCGGCAGCCTCGGGGTGGTACTGCACGCTGAACGCCGGCCGGTCGACGAGGCGCAACCCCTCTACGACGTCGTCGTTGAGGCTGACATGGGTCACCTCCGCCAACCCGTACGGCGTCTCGATCCGGGTGTCTGTGATGGGCAGCGGGTCGTGTCCCTCAGGGCGCTCGTCGCCGGACGACACGTGTGCCGGCGTCCCGGTGTCGCGCCCGGGCCAGGCGACCGCGAACCCGTGGTTGTGGGCGGTGACCTCGACCTTGCCGGTGGTGAGGTCGCAGACCGGCTGGTTGATGCCGCGATGGCCGTACCTGAGCTTGTAGGTCGACAGTCCGAGCGCGCGACCGAACAGCTGGTTGCCGAAGCAGATGCCGAAGTACGGCAGCCCCGCGTCGAGGACGCCCCGCAGGACATCGATCTGGGGCTCCGCGGTAGCAGGGTCCCCGGGTCCGTTGGAGAAGAAGACGCCGTCGGGGTCGACTGCCGTCAGCTCGTCAAGTGTCGTGGCGGCCGGCATCACGACCACCTCCACACCGGCCGAGGCGAGCAGGGTCGGCGTCATCGTCTTGATGCCGAGGTCGAGAGCAGCCACACGGAACCGGCGCTGGCCGACCGCGGGGACGACGTACGCCTCGGGGGTGCTCACCTCGTCGGCCAGCGCCGCCCCGCTCATCTCGGGGGCGCTGCGGACACGCTCGAGCAGGCGGGCCACGTCGGGCTCGACGGTGGAGATGGCCACCCGCATCGCCCCCCGCTCCCGCAGATGACGGGTCAGCGCCCGCGTGTCGACTCCACTGATCCCGACCACGCCCTGCTCCGCGAGCTGGTCGCCAAGGGCTCCACTCGACCGCCAGCTGCTCGCAACCCGCGCCGGGTCGCGGACGACGTAGCCGGCGACCCAGATGCGTGTGGACTCGGTGTCCTCGGAGTTGATGCCGGTGTTGCCCACGTGCGGCGTCGTCATCACCACGACCTGCCGGTGGTAGGAGGGGTCGGTGAGCGTCTCCTGATAACCGGTCATCCCGGTCGAGAAGACAGCCTCGCCGATCGCCTCGCCTGTCGCGCCGAAGGACTCACCGTGGAAGGTCCGGCCGTCCTCGAGGACCAGAACCGCCGGCGTGGCGCCGCGCCGGCCGTACGACCCGGCGGCCCCACCTCCAGCCGTCACTGGAGCTTCCCGTCGAGGACCGTGGCCCGGCCGCGCAGGAAGGTGGCCACGACCGCTCCTGGTAGCTCCATCGCGGCGAACGGCGTGTTGCGCGACAACGAGGCGGAGTCGACGGGGTCGACAACTCGCTTGGCAGACGGGTCGACGAGCGTCAGGTGTGCCGGACAACCCGGCGAGAGTGACTCACCGTGGTCACGCAGCCGGCCGATCCTGGCCGGCCCCACCGACATCCGGTCCGCAACGCCGGCCCAGTCGAGGAGTCCGGTGTCGACCATCGTGTGCTGTACGACGCTCAGCGCGGTCTCGAGGCCCAGCATGCCCATGGCGGCGGAGTCCCACTCGCACTCCTTGTCCTCGGTGGGGTGAGGCGCGTGGTCAGTGGCCACGCAGTCGATGGTCGCGTCGGCAAGTCCCGCGCGCAGCGCCGCCACGTCGTCGGCCGTTCGCAGAGGCGGGTTGACCTTGAACAGCGGGTCGTACGTGGACACCAGGTCGTCGGTGAGGAGCAGGTGGTGTGGCGTCACCTCGGCGGTGACGTTCCATCCCTTGCTCTTCGCCCAGCGGATCAGCTCCACCGACCCCGCGGTCGACACGTGGCAGATGTGCAGCCGGGAGCCGACGTGAGCGGCCAGCAGGCAGTCACGCGCGATGATGGCCTCCTCCGCGACCGCCGGCCACCCGCGCATCCCCAGCACGCCCGACATCGTGCCCTCGTTCATCTGGGCGCCCTCCGTGAGGCGCGGCTCTTGGGCGTGCTGGGCGATCACCCCGTCGAACGCCTTGACGTACTCCAGAGCCCGCCGCATCAAGACCGCGTCGGAGACGCACGTCCCGTCGTCAGAGAACACCCGCACCTGGGCCTTGGAGTCGGCCATCGCGCCCAGCTCAGCCAGACGTTGACCGGCGAGCCCGACGGTGACGGCCCCCACGGGTCGCACGTCGCAGTAGCCGGCTGCCTGCCCGAGGTGCCACACCTGCTCGACCACCCCGGCCGTGTCAGCGACCGGATCGGTGTTGGCCATCGCGTGCACGGCGGTGAAGCCGCCGCGGGCAGCGGCCCGCGACCCGGTGCTCACCGTCTCGGCGTCCTCGCGCCCAGGCTCACGCAGGTGCGTGTGCAGGTCGACAAGGCCCGGCAGCGCCACCAGCCCGCTGCCGTCGATGCGGACGACGTCGCCGGGCGCGTCGGCGGGGTCGGCGAAGCGGCCGTCACGGATGAGCAGGTCGGTCGGCTGTCCGCCCAGAGGCTGCGCCCCGACGATCAGGTACGCGGTCATGCCGGCACCTCCTCGTCGACCGGGGCAGCGTCCGACGAACCGCTCAGCAACAGGTACAACACCGCCATCCTCACCGCCACACCGTTCGTCACCTGCTCCACGATGACGGAGCGAGCCGAGTCCGCGACGGTGGCGGAGATCTCCATCCCCCGGTTCATTGGTCCCGGGTGCATCACGATGGCGTGCTCGGGCAACCGCGCGAACCGCCGGTCGTCGAGCCCGTAGCGACGGCTGTACTCGCGTGCGCTGGGGAAGAAGGCCGCGTTCATCCGCTCCTGCTGCACCCGGAGCATCATCACGGCGTCGCACTTGTCCAAGGCACCATCGAGATCGTACGACGTCTGCACCGGCCAGCTCGACACCCCGACGGGGAGCAGGGTGGGGGGAGCCACCAGCGTGACGTCGACTCCCAGGGTGCTGAGCAGTAGGGCGTTGGAGCGGGCCACCCGGCTGTGCAGCACGTCTCCGACGATCGTGACCCGCCTGCCCTCGAGGTCGCCGAGATGGCGGCGCATGGTGAAGGCGTCGAGCAGGGCCTGCGTCGGATGCTCGTGGGTACCGTCGCCCGCGTTGACGACGCACGACCGCACCCAGCCGCTGGTGGCGAGGCGATGAGGGGCCCCTGACGCAGCGTGACGGATCACCACCGCATCGGCGCCCATGGCCTCCAGCGTCAGGGCGGTGTCCTTGAGGCTCTCCCCCTTGGAGACGCTCGACCCCTTGGCGGAGAAGTTGATGACGTCGGCGCTCAGTCTCTTGGCTGCAGCCTCGAACGAGATCCGTGTGCGCGTGGAGTCCTCGAAGAACAGGTTGACGACCGTGCGGCCCCGGAGCGTGGGAAGCTTCTTGATGGGCCTGTCGACGATCGAACGCAGCTCGGCGGCCGTGTCAAGCACGAGCAGCGCGTCATCTCGGGTCAAGTCGGCGCTCGACAGCAGATGTCGTTTCATGAAACGCCGTCCGGTCCTGCGATGGTGACCGCGTCGGCGCCGTCGTACTCGTTCAGACTGACCTGGACCGTCTGCAGCGTCGACGTGGGGAGGTTCTTACCGACGTAGTCCGCGCGGATCGGCAGCTCCCGGTGTCCTCGATCGATCAGCACGGCCAGCTGGACGGCACGCGGCCGTCCGATGTCGTTGAGGGCGTCGAGCGCGGCGCGCACGGTTCTCCCGCTGTACAGCACGTCGTCGACGAGGACAACGATCGCGTCGTCGACCCCGGCAGCGGGAATGTCGGTCGTCTCGAGCGGACGAGCGGGCTTGAGGCGCAGGTCGTCGCGGTACAAGGTGATGTCCAAGGCGCCGGCTGCGACCGCCTCGCCCTCGACCTTCGTCATGACCGCGGCAATGCGCTCCGCGAGCGGGACGCCGCGCCGCGGGATACCGAGGAGGACGACGCCGGCTGAGCCCTTGTTGCGCTCGAGGATCTCATGCGCGATGCGGGTCAACGCTCGGGAGATGTCGGCCGCCTCCAAGACGACACGCGCCGAGGCTTCGTCGACCGGCGAGCTTCGCTGGGCAGACATCAGTGCTTGACCTCCTTGACCGCCTCACAGGACGGGTCGTTAAAGGATGTCTATCGCTGGAAATACTACATCGCCGGACAAAAAACGCTCACTCTGGGTAAGATTCTAGCGCCAACGGAAGGAAACTCATGGCGCAAGATTATGCGAGAGCACTCGGTGCACGTCTTCGGTCTATCCGGCAACAACAGGGGCTTTCGCTCCAAGGTGTCGAGGAGAAGTCCGACGGACGGTGGAAAGCTGTGGTCGTCGGCTCCTACGAGCGCGGTGACCGAGCTGTGACGGTGCAGCGACTCTCGGAGCTCGCCGACTTCTATGGCATCCCGATGAGCGAGCTGCTGCCCGGCGCCAACCAGTTCGGCGCCGCCCGCGAGGCTCCACCGCGGCTCGTGCTCGACATCGAGCACCTGCACCGCTCGAACAACCCCGAAGCTGGTCCGCTGGCACGCTTCGCCTCGACCGTGCAAGCGCGCCGCGGCGACTACAACGGCAAGGTGTTGTCGATCCGCCAGGACGACCTGTTGACCCTGGCTGTCATCTACGACGAGTCGCCCAGCCAGCTCGCTGAGCGACTCATCAACTGGGGCGTGCTTCGCCCGAAGCCCGACGACGACGCAGAGTAGCTGACCGCAGGCTGGTCAGGTGTCCTGAGCCAGCCGTACATCGCTGTCCGGAGCCGGCCGTACATCGCTGTCCGGAGCCGGCCGTACATCGCTGTCCGGAGCCAACCTGGCATCGGTGGCGGCCGTCTGTCCTCCCTCGATGTGCGCTGACAGGCCGGCATCGCTGCCCGCTGCCCAACGCCCGTCGGTACCACCTTGTCCTTCATCGCTGTCCGTAGCGTGCTCGGGGCTGGCTGGCACAGCCTGCGCAACGTCGCCGGCGATTCGCGCGAGCACACCGTTGACGAACGCGGCCGAGTCGTCCGTGGACAGCTGCCCGGCCAGCCGAACCGCCTCACTGAGGACCGCTCCCGACGGCACGGAGTCGACGTGGCGCAGCTCGAACACACCGATCCGCAGCAGGTTGCGGTCGACGGCAGGCATCCGCTCGAGCAGCCAGCCTTCGGAGCACGCCGCGATGGTGGCGTCGATCTCGTCGGCGAACTCGGCCACACCCTCCACCAAGGTGACCGTGTAGTCGGGAACCGGTGGCGCCGCATCGGCACGCCGTTCCTCGAGCGTGGCTCCCGGCGCAAGTCCGCGCAGCTCCGACTCGAACAAGATGTCGAGCGCCCGCTTACGCGCCTTGGTTCGGGCTCCCATCAGCTCGCCACACGCCCCAGGTAGCTCCCGTCGCGGGTGTCCACCTTGACTTTCTCACCCGACGTGATGAACAGCGGCACCGCGATCTCGTAGCCGGTCTCGAGCCGGGCGGGTTTGGTCCCCCCAGTCGATCGGTCACCCTGGAGCCCCGGCTCTGTCCAGTCGATGAGCAGCTCGACGGATGCCGGCAGCTCGATGTACAACGGCACGCCCTCGTGCACGGCCACGGTGGCGACCTGGTTCTCGAGCATGAAGTTGGCGGCGTCTGCGACCGTCTCGCCCGGCACCGCGGTCTGCTCGTACGTCTCGGTGTCCATGAAGATGTAGGAGTCCCCATCGTGGTACAGGTAGCTCATCGACCGCTTGTCGACGTTCGCCGTCTCGATCTTCATGTCTGCGTTGAAGGTCTTGTCGACCACCTTGCCGGACATGACGTTCTTGAGCTTGGTCCGCACCACGGCGCCACCCTTTCCGGGCTTGTGGTGCTGGAACCAGATCACGGACCACAGCTGCCCGTCGAGGTTGAGCACCGTGCCGTTCTTGAGGTCATTCGTCGTAGCCATGGTCTGGCTCACCTTCCTGTTCATCGCCGCGCGCGAGGGAGGTCGTCGTCGTCGTCGAAGGTTGTTGGAGTCGCCGACGCGGTGCGAAGTCCGGACTGCAAGACGCTCGCCGCCCCATGTGCCAGCGGCATTGTCGTCGGCCGACATGGCGAGGGACCACGCGGACTACACCCATCGTAGCCAGCGTGCCCGGGTCACCGGACGCCGACGGGGGCACCGTCACCGCTGATCCCCCGGGACTTGACCGGTGATCGCCAGCAGCGCCAACCGGTACGAGTCGATGCCGAACCCCGCGATCGTGCCGGTCGCCACACCGGCGATCACGCTCGTGTGGCGGAAAGTCTCACGAGCGGCCGGATTGGTGATGTGCACCTCGATGAGGGGGCCTGTCAGCTGAGCGCACGCGTCGCGCAACCCGTAGGAGTAGTGCGTGAACGCCGCCGGGTTGAGGACGACGGGGGTGCCGCTGTCGGCGGCCGAATGCAGCCAGCGCACCAGCTCCGCCTCGTCGTCGCTCTGCCGGACCTCGACCTCGAGCCCGAGGGCCGAGCCCCACTGCGAGCACTGCGCCACGAGCTCGTCGTACGACGTGACGCCGTAGACCTCCGGTTCGCGAGCGCCCAGGCGGGCGAGGTTGGGACCGTTGAGCACCAGGACACGCACAGCGCAGAAGCCTAACCTGCGTGTTCGACGTCTCGAGTCGGCGTCCGGGCTCGCGTGGCAAGTGCGAGCCCGGACTCGACGTCTGGACTCGTCGCAGGACACGGCGCCCGGACTCGCCAGCAGGAGTCCCGGGGGCGGCCGACGGGCGCGTTGCGCTACCGCGCCACCTCGGCGTACGCGGCCGTCAGCAGGTCAGGGTCCGGCCCGGCGAGGATCGCAGGAGCCCCGACTCGCTCGATCACCACGAAGCGCAGCGTGTCGCCGCGCGACTTCTTGTCCACCCGCATGGCCGCATGCAGCTCGGGCCAGGAGGACCCGGTGTAGCGCGTCGGCAAGCCGAGGGACTCCAGGACGTCACTGTGCCGAGCAGCCGTGGCCAGGTCGAGCCGGCCCGCCAGCCGGGCCAGCTCGGCGACGTAGACCAAGCCGACCGACACGGCGTCGCCGTGGCGGACGGTGTACTTCTCGGCACGCTCGACGGCGTGGGCGAAGGTGTGACCGTAGTTGAGCGCCTCTCGCCCTACTTGTCGGCCCTGCGACGTGGACTCCCGCAGGTCGCGGGCCACGACGGTGGCCTTGACCCGGATCGCCGCCTCGATCAGCTCTCGGTGCGCCGAGGAGCTCGGGTCGAGCGATGCGGCAGGATCGGACTCGACGGTGGACAGGATGGACTCGTCGGCGATGAAGCCGCACTTGACGACTTCGGCAAGACCCGAGGCCACATCGGCTGCCGGAAGCGACTGCAGGTGCGAGAGATCGCAGAGCACGCCGGCCGGCTCGTGGATGGCGCCGACGAGGTTCTTCCCCTCCGCGGTGTTGATGCCGGTCTTGCCCCCGACGGCTGCGTCGACCATGGCCAGCACTGTCGTCGGCACGTGCACCACCCGAAGGCCGCGCAGGAACGTCGCCGCCACGAAACCGGCCAGGTCTGTCGTGGCCCCGCCCCCCACGCTGACGACTGCATCGGAGCGGGTGAAACCTGCCTGCCCCAGCTCACTCCAGCAGAACGCGGCAACTGTGCTGGTCTTGGCCTGCTCAGCGTCGGGCACGTCGATGAGCAGCGGTTCGTAGCCATGGCCGGCGACCACATCCACGATCGTCGCCGCGGTCGACCGCAGTGCACCGGAGGCGATGACCGCCACGCGACGAACCTCATCCCCGAGCACTGCGGGCAGCTCATCATGCACGCCCCACCCGACGACGACGTCGTACGGCGCGTCGGTACTGACGCGGATGCGGGTCACCTCAGACACGGAGTCGTCGTTCGATCTCGGCGGCGACGTCCTCGCCCGACAGCGTGTCAGTGGCGACCGTGAAGCTGGCCACCGCCTCGTAGAGGGGACGGCGGGCGTCCAGCAGCGCCTTCAGCTGGCTCCGGACGTTGCCCAACAGAAGTGGGCGAGCGACTCCCAGACCGACACGCGACGCGGCGGCGGCGAGCCCGACGTCGAGGAAGACCACCACGTGCCCCACCAGGCGCTCCCGCGTGACGGTACTCAGGATCGCCCCGCCGCCGAGTGAGACCACTGGGCACTGCGCCGACAGGGCCTCGGCGACCGCCTCCTGTTCCAGGGCTCGAAACGCAGCCTCGCCCGCGTCGACGAAGATATCGGCGATGGGTTTGCCAGCCCGGGCGACGACCAGGTCGTCTGTGTCGCACCACGGCACGTCCCAGCGGGACGAGAGCAGCTGCGCGACGGTCGACTTGCCGGCGCCGGGAGGACCGACGAGCACCACGGTCGTTCGGTCCGCCGCCCCAGCGTCGGGAGAGCTCCGACCGTCGGGGGCGGGCGCCATCACCTCGGCCTCATCGGTACCTGAGCGTGGCGAGGTAGCCGTCGCGGTTGCGTCGAGTCTCGCCGACGGAGTCACCGCCGAACTTCTCCAGCGCCGCCTCTGCGAGCACCAAGGCGACCATCGCCTCGGCGACGACAGCAGCAGCCGGAACCGCGCACACGTCGGATCGCTGGTGGTGGGCGACAGCCGCCTCTCCCGTGGCCACGTCGACGGTCCGCAGTGCCCGCGGGATGGTGGAGATCGGCTTCATGGCGGCACGGACGCGCAGCAGCTCCCCGGTCGACATGCCACCCTCGGTTCCACCCGAGCGGCCCGACGTACGCCTGATGCCGTCCGGTCCGGGCTCGATCTCGTCTTGCGCCTGTGAGCCTGGACCGCGGGCGACGGCGAACCCGTCGCCGACCTCGACGCCTTTGATGGCCTGGATGCCCATCAACGCACCGGCGAGGCGCGAGTCGAGGCGGCGGTCCCAGTGCACGTAGGAGCCGAGACCGGGGGGCAGACCGTAGGCCAGCACCTCGACGACACCGCCGAGCGTGTCCCCTGCCCGATGCGCCGCATCGATCTCGGCCACCATGGCGGCACTGGCTGCGCTGTCATGGCAGCGGACGGGGTCCTCATCGAGGGCGGCGACATCGTCGGGTGTCGGGACGACACCCGGCGGAGACGATGCAGCACCGATCGACACCACGTGCGACACCAGCCTGACCTCCAGTGCCTGGTCCAGAAGGGCAGCGGCGACCGCCCCCAGGGCGACCCGAGCTGCGGTCTCGCGGGCGCTGGCGCGCTCGAGCACCGGACGCGCCTCGTCGAAGGAGTACTTCTGCATGCCCACGAGGTCGGCGTGCCCCGGCCGTGGTCGCGTCAACGGGGCGTTACGGGCCAGGCCGCCCAGGACCTCAGCCTCGACCGGGTCCGGTGACATCACCGCGTCCCACTTGGGCCACTCGGTGTTCCCGACGCTTACGGCGACCGGACCGCCGATGGTGCTTCCGTGGCGCACTCCACCCAGGATCGACACGGTGTCCTGCTCGAACTTCATGCGTGCGCCACGCCCGTAGCCGAGCCTGCGCCGGGCCAGCACGGCCTCGATGTCAGGCGTCGACACCGCCACGCCTGCCGGCATCCCCTCCAGGATGGCCACCAGTGCGGGCCCGTGGGACTCACCCGCCGTCAGCCACCGGAGCATGGGCGCAGTCTGTCATGGAGGCGGGTGTCAACGAGATACATACCAGTCGGCGAACGTCTCGCCCCAGACGAGCCCGACGAGCGCGCCGGCGAGCATGAACGGCCCGAACGGGAAGTGCTTGTGATGGACGACGCGCAGCAGGGCAAGGATGCCACCTCCCACACCACCGATGAGGAAGCCCGAGTAGGCGCCGGTGACCAGCGCCGGCCACCCGACGTACCCGAGCCCGAGTCCGAGCAGGCCGGACAGGCGGACGTCACCGTAGCCCAGCCCCCGCGGGTAGATCAGCCACAGCACGACATAGCAGCCACCCATGGCCAACCAACCCAGGCCGGCACGCATCAACCCGGCAGCCGATCCCTCGATGAGGCTGGCTACGCCGATCAGGACCGCTACGACCGCGTACGACGGACCGATGATGCGGGTCGGCAGCAAACGCGTCCGCGCATCGATGTACGCCAGTACGACGCCCACGGCGCCCAGGTAGAGCCAGGGCAGCAGCGCGGAGTCCCAGCCCGGACGCCAGCCGACCAACCCCCCGACGACCGCTCCCCCGGCCGCGAGGTGTGCCGCCAACCGAGGTCGCGCGGCGATGTCGGGGTAAGGGGTCTTGTCGGCCGAGTCGGACTCGACGGCCGGTTCGGGTAGCCGGCGGATGACGGCTGGTCCGAAGCTGCACAGCAGCGCCGTGACGGCCGCGCTCAGCACCACTGCGACTGCGACCGGCACGACTCCACAGCGTAGCTTCGGGCTCGAGCGCCTGAAGTGAAACCGCGAGGTCTGTGGAGACGTGGTTCGCGTCCACCAGAGGGTCGAGACCTGTGAACTACGCGCCGGTGCGACAGGCAAGGGCCTCGACGCCGGCACGTCGCATGGCGTCCAAGGGCGCCTCTGCGACGCCTGTCATGAGCTCCACCTGCCGGCCGGCTTGGTACAGCAGCAACGCGAAGCCTTCGACGACGCGGGACCCGGCCGCCCGGGCCGCTTCGGTCATGGGCGTGACCCGAGGGTCGTAGCCCACCTCGAAGAGCAACGGCGCCAGCGACGCGATGGACGAGAGGTCCAGGGAGCCCTGCGCCTGAACCGGGACCGTTGAGATGACCGCGTCGGCTGAACGGAACGCCCGCGGTTCCCCCAGGTCGAGAACGTCGACCTCGAGGCCCAGGCTTGGACCGAGCGCGGCGACGGCAGCCGCCCGGGCCGGTGACCGCGCCAGCACCGTCGCCGTACGAGCCCCGAGAGCCGCCACCGCGGCCAGGGCTGAGGCGGCAGTGGCGCCGCCGCCCACCACGACGACCGACCCGAGCGAGTTCACGCCGGCCTCGGCGAAGGCCCGCACGAACCCGGTGACGTCGGTGTTGTAGCCGTGCCGAGACCCAGCAGTGATCACCACCGTGTTGACCGACGAGAGCAGCCCCGCTCTGGGCTCGACGTCGGTGCAGGCGGCGATGATGGCGCGCTTCAGCGGCATGGTGACCGACAACCCACGCCAAGCCGGATCCAGGTTCGCCAGGAACGCCCCGAGCGTCGGCTCGCTCACCTCGTGGGACTCGTACGCCCAGTTGAGCCCCAGCTCGCGGTACGCCGCGGCATGGAGGACCGGCGACAAGGAGTGCGCGATGGGGCTGCCGATGACGGCACACCGCGCGACAGGACCGGTCGGCTCAGCAGGCATCGGACTTTTCGCAGTACGTGCTGTAGAGGTCGGTGTTGCGTACGTGGTCCTCGTAGGTACTCGCGAACCGGGTGTCGCCGGTGCGGAGGTTCACCGTCACGAAGTAGAGGTAGTCCGTCGCGGCCGGCGCCAGCGCCGCCTGCAGGGCCGAGCGGCCGGGCGAGTCGATGGGCGTCGGCGGCAGGCCAGTGCGGAGGTACGTGTTGTACGGCGAGTTGATCGCGCGCAGATCCTCTCCGGCCACCACCTCTCCCCGGCTGTCCACCGCGTAGTGAAGCGTCGAGTCGAGCTGCAACGGCATCTGGTCGTCCAACCGGTTGTAGATCACGCTGGCCACCTTGGCCATGTCCCCGACGCGGCGGGCCTCGGCCTGCACCAGGCTCGCCACCACGACAGCCTCGTAGGGGCTTATCCCGAGCTTCCGGGCCTTCGCCTCGAGGCCGGCGTCAGCCGCCTCGCTCCTGAACTTGTCGACCATCGCCTTCACGAGGCCGGTGGCCGTGGTTCGGTCGGACACTTCGTACGTGGCAGGAAACAGGAATCCCTCCGGGTCACCCTTCGCGTAGCGCGGCAGACCGAGCGACGGCGTCTTGGCGAACGCCCGGCTCACCGTCTTCTTGGACATGTCGGTGCCGGCCACGATCCGCTCGAGGACCTCCGGGGCCCGCAGTCCCTCAGGGATCGTGAGTGCGGTCTCGCCGGGGCAGCTGACCGCGGTCGAGTCCTGGAGCATCAGTGCCAGCGCGTCCTCCCCCGACATGCGCTTGTGCATCTGGTAGCAACCGGGCTGGATCTCCAGGGAGCGTTGGTCGGCATCGGCCGCGTCGGTGAACGCCTCCTCGCTCTTGACGACGTCGACGCCCCGGAGCGTGTCCGCGATGGCGGACGCCGTGTCGCCACTTTTCACCTCGATCACGACCGATCCCTCGCCCGTGCCGGAGTAGTCCTCGGGGCCCGACAGCGTGCTTCTGATCAGGTCGACACCCTTGACGTAGGCGAAGAGCCCGATGGCAACGATCAGCGCAAGCGCGACCAGAGCCGGCAGGCATCCACGGCCACCCGGCCGGGACCGGTGGCTGGTGTCCTCGGCGAGGTCCTCGAGTTTCAGCTCGCTCACGTGGGCTGGCTCACTTCCTCGCCGGGGGGCTTCCCCGTCGACCGCTCGACGTCGAGAGCGTGCTGCAAGATCACGACGGCTGCTGCCTGGTCGACCACCGCGCGACGGTTCGCCCCGGACCGGCCGCGACTACGCAGAACCCTTTCGGCAGTCACGGTAGTCAACCTCTCATCGACGAGCCGGATAGGCAGGGAAAGGCGTCGCTCGAGCGCGGCGTGTCGCAACGACTCGGCGAACCCGCGGACCTTGATCGCCGCCGGGCCGATCGCCCCCGACATCGAGCGAGGCAGGCCGACCACGAGCTCGATCGCCCCTGAGTCCTCGGCTAGCTCCAGCAGCCGGGAGATCGCTCCCGCGCCTTGCGGCACCGTCTCGACGGGGGTGGCGATGAGGCCCTCGGGGTCGCAGCGCGCGACACCCACCCGAACGTCACCGACGTCGACCCCTAGCCGAACGCCGCGGCGCACGGTGGGACCGTCTCCGGTGCCGTGGTGCATGGCAGTGGTCAGGCTCCGGTCCGGGCAGCCAGGGCCGACTCCACAGTGCCCAGCGCATCGGACGCCGCGCTCAGGTTCGTACCCCCTCCTTGTGCGACGTCGTCCTTGCCTCCCCCGCTTCCGCCCAAGGCGGCTGCGGCGATCTTCACGAGCACACCTGCGCTGAGGCCTTGGGCTCGCGCGGCCTCGTTCACAGCCACCACGATATTGGGCTTGCCGTCGTTGGAGCCGACGACCGCGACGACTCCGGGCGCGTCGGTGCCCATTCTGGTGCGGATGTCGAGAACGAGCCTGCGAACGTCGGCTGCCCCGGCGCCTTCCACGACTTGGCCGACGTAACGCACGCCGTGCACGTCTCGGGGCGAGCTCGCGAGCTCTCCTGCCCGGGCGAGCAACGACACCACCCGAACGCGCTCGATCTCCTTCTCAGCCCGGCGCAGACGCTCCACGATGTCGTTGACCCGGGCCGGAAGCTCTTCCGGCCGGACCTTCAGTGCCTCGGTGAGCTGGGAGACCAACACGTGCTCGCGGGCGAGGAACTGGTACGCGTCCGCACCGACGAGAGCCTCGACCCGTCGTACTCCCGCCCCGATCGACGACTCGCCGAGAAGCTTGATGACGCCGAGCTGCCCGGATCGGCCGGCATGCGTACCTCCGCACAGCTCACGGGCCCAGTCCCCGACGGAGATCACCCGGACCGTGTCGCCGTACTTCTCACCGAACAAGGCCATGGCGCCGCTGGCACGGGCCTCGTGCTGGGTCATGATGGCCGCTTCGACGCCGAGGTCGGCCAGCACCAGGTCGTTGACCCGCGCCTCCACATCGGACAGCATCGACGCCGGCACCGCACTGGTCGCCGAGAAGTCGAAGCGGAACCGGCCCGGAGCGTTCTCGCTGCCGGCCTGCGTGGCGGTGTCGCCGAGTGCCTCACGGAACGCCTTGTGCACCATGTGAGTCGCCGTATGAGCACGACTGATCGACTTGCGCCTCTCGACGTCCACCAGTGCCCGCGCGTCGAGTCCCATGGTCACCTCGCCGCTCAGCACCCGCGCGGCGTGGACGACCATTCCGCCGATCGGCGTCTGGACGTCGCTGACCTCGATCCTGGCACCGTTGGACAGCTCGACGATGCCTTGGTCTGCCAGCTGGCCGCCACCCTCGGCGTAGAAGGGGGTTCGCTCGAGCACGAGCTCGAACATGTCCCCCTCAGCGACGGACGGCACCGGGCCGCTGCCGTCGATGATCCCGGTGACGCGAGTGTCGGACACCACCTCGTCGTACCCGGTGAACTCCACCGGCCTGCCCATCGTGTCGGCCACATCTCGGTACGCCCGGGCGTCTGCGTGCGTGCCCTTCTTGGCGCGCGCGTCGGCTTTGGCCCGCTGTCGCTGCTGGTCCATGAGCTCTCGGAAGCCGACCTCGTCGACGTCGATCCCCTGCTCGGAGGCCATCTCGAGGGTCAGGTCGATCGGGAAGCCGTAGGTGTCGTGGAGCGCGAACGCGCGTTCGCCGCTCAGGGTATGGCCACCGGATCGCTTGACCTCGTCTGTGGCGACGTCGAAGAGCTGGGTGCCCGACCGCAGCGTCTGGCGGAACGCGTCCTCCTCGGCGTAGGCCACCTGAGAGATCCGCGGCCAGTCGTGGTGCAGGTCGGCGTACGTCTCGCCCATCTTGTCGCGGCTCACCGGTAGCAGCTCTGGCAGCGCGGGGTCCCCGTAGCCGAGCAGCCGCATCGACCGCACCGCACGCCTCAACAGCCGGCGCAGCACGTAGCCGCGACTCTCGTTGCCCGGTGTGACCCCGTCGCCGATCAGCATCATCGAGCTGCGAATGTGATCGGCGACGATCCGGAACCTCACGTCGTCGTCGTGACTGGCCCCGTAGGTACGGGCGGTGAGCTCCTCCGCCTTCTTGATCACGGGCATCATGACGTCGATCTCGTACATGTTGTCGACGCCCTGAAGCAGGCACGCCACGCGCTCGAGACCCATGCCGGTGTCAATGTTCTTGCGCGGCAGCGAGCCGCTGATGTCGAAGTCTTCCTTGGACCGCACGGCGCTCAGCTCGTCCTGCATGAAGACGAGGTTCCAGATCTCGAGGTAACGGTCCTCGAGCTTCGCGGGCATCGAGACACGAGTCGTCGTCTCGAACTCGCCGTCCGGGCCGTACTCGGGTCCGCGGTCGTACAGGATCTCCGAGCAGGGCCCACCCGGGCCAGGCACCCCCATCGACCAGTAGTTCTCCTTGGGTCCGAGCTTCACGATGCGCTCGGTCGGAAGGCCGGTCACCTTCATCCACAGCGACAGCGCCTCGTCGTCGCCCTGCAGGACCGACGGCCACAGCTGGCCCTCCTGCAGGCCCCAACCCCCGTCCGACCGCGACTTGGTGACGAGGTCCCACGCGAGCTCGATCGCCCGCTCCTTGAAGTAGTCGCCGAAGGAGAAGTTGCCGCACATCTCGAAGAACGTGCCGTGCCGGGAAGTCTTGCCGACGTCTTCGATGTCGGGAGTGCGCACGCACTTCTGGATGCTGACAGCGCGCTCGTACGGCGGTGTCTCCTGACCGAGGAAGTACGGCTTGAACGGGACCATCCCCGCGTTGACGAACAGCAGGTTGGGATCGTCGAGGAGCAACGAGGCGCTGGGTACAGCTGTGTGCGCGCGCTCCTCGAAGTGCGCCACAAACCGGCGGCGGATCTCACTGGTGTCCATGGGGCGTGCCTCCAGCAGTGAGGGACTCCGGTGATGACGCGGAGGGCGCGAGGACAGGTCGAGAGGGGGCAGACGCGAGCAGCTCAGCGCGCAGCTCCTCTTCACGCTGCGACATCCCGGCTGCCACCTCGTCGGCGAACAACCGAGCTCCCACACCGACCGCCGCCACGCGCGCACCGATGCCGTCGGGACTGAACTTCTGGGCGGTCCTTCGAGCTTTGATCAACGCGTAGGCACCAGAGGCGGCGCCGGCGACGAACCACAGTGTTCGGCTCACGATTTCCATTCCTGTGATGGTGCCCGATGGGTAGCGCGACGGCGACGGAGTTTCTGCTGCTGCTTGAGCTCCTTGCGCATGGCATGCGCGATACGCAGCCGGCTGTCGGTGTCGAGGGCTCGCCGCAGACCGTACGACAGGGCGGCGGCCTTGAGCAGCGGGCGCGCGAGCGTGACGGAGGCGACCCTGGACACGTTGAAGTCGTCGCGTGGCTGCGTCGACACGTCGGTGATCGAGACCACCGCTTGCGCTGACTCGTCGCCAGGACGCGCTCCGCCCAGCGACTCGCTCGGCGCTGACGACGCGGGTCGCAGGGGCGTGGCTCCGCTCGCGGACCGACGTCCGGACGACGTCGAGGCAGCGGGCGCGGTTGAGGCATTCCCCTGCACTTGACGCGACAGCGTCTCGACCGAGGCCTGCAGCCGGCGGACCACGACGACAAGCACCGCGACCAGGACGAGGCAGACGACGAGCGCCGAGACGATGACCGCTGTCATGTCGAGCCCCTTGCGTCGTAGTGCTGCTGCGCGGCACCACCGGTGCTGCGCAAACCGCAACCATATCCTGAGCCCCCAGCGGCTCAGTTCCCCGACAGGATGGCCTTGATGCGCTCCAGCCGGGACGCGTACTCGGCTTCGGCACCGTGCTGCGTCGGGGCGTAGTACGAGCGGTCCGCCACCGCGTCGGGGGCGTGTCGCTGCGGCGCGACGCCGCGCGGATCGTCGTGCGCGTACCGGTAGTCCGAGCCGTGACCAAGGGTGGACGCGCCGCGGTAGTGGGCATCGCGCAGGTGCGACGGCACCGCGCCGATCCGCCCGGCCGAGACGTCCGCGAGCGCCGCGTCGACTGCCGAGATCACGGCGTTCGACTTCGGGGCGAGGGCGAGCGCGATGACGGCCTGGCCCAGGTTCAGCCGCGCCTCCGGCATGCCGATCAGCTGCACCGACTGGGCCGCCGCGACGGCCGTGGTCAACGCGGTCGGGTCCGCGAGACCGATGTCCTCACTCGCCAAGATGACCAGCCGCCTGGCGATGAAGCGGGGGTCCTCCCCGGCGGCGATCATCCGGGCGAAGTAGTGCAGTGCGGCATCCACGTCGCTGCCGCGGACAGACTTGATGAAGGCACTGATGACGTCATAGTGCTGGTCACCCTGACGGTCGTAGCGCACCGCCGCGCGGTCGACCGCCAGCTCGAGCAGCGACAGCGTGACGACGGCCTCGTCCTCGCCGACCGCGTTGGCGGCGGCCTCGAGGTACGTCAGTGCTCGGCGGGCGTCACCGCCCGCCAGCCGCACCAGCTGGTCACGCGCGTCCTCGTCGAGACGCACGCAGCCCGCCAAGCCACGTTCGTCCAGCAGCGCACGGTCGATGACGTCGCGAATCGCGTCGTCGGTCAACGGCTCCAACGTCAACAGGAGTGAGCGCGACAGCAGGGGCGAGATCACGGAGAAGAACGGGTTCTCCGTGGTGGCGGCGATCAGGGTCACCCATCGGTTCTCGACTCCCGGGAGCAGCGCGTCCTGCTGCGCCTTGGAGAAGCGGTGGACCTCGTCGACGAAGAGCACCGTCTCCGGACCGCCGTTGACGAGGGAACGGCGCGCCGCATCGATCGTCTCACGGACCTCCTTCACCCCTGCCGAGACGGCAGAGACCTCGACGAAGCGCCGGTTGGTCTGTGCCGACACGATGCCGGCGATGGTCGTCTTGCCGGTCCCGGGTGGTCCCCACAGGACCAGGGCGGTGGACTGGTCCGCTTCGACGAGGCGCCGCAGCGGCGAGCCCTCCGCGAGGAGGTGCTGTTGTCCGACCAGCTCGTCCAGCCGGCGTGGCCGCATCCTGACGGCCAGCGGCGCTCGCCGATCGTGGTCGGGACCCGGACGAGGAGGTGGCGCAGCGACGACCTCGAACAGCGCGTCGGAGTCCACGGCGTCAGCCTAGCTGCGGGTGGCCCCTGCCCGACCGCAGCGCGTCAGGTGGGCCGGCCGTCGGACGTCGTAGCCGTGGAGCCGCCAGTCTGAACCGGCCCCGGAGCACTGCCGGTCGGAACCGGTCCAGGGGCACTCGACGCGGACTGTCCGTCGACGTGCGGTTGTCCGTTGGCCTCCGGAGCGACCACGATCTGCAGTGGCTCAGCGAAGTGACAGGCGACAGCGCGACCGCCGACCTGGCGCAGGGGTGGTACCTCCTCCGCGCAGACATCCTGGGCTTTCCAGCACCGCGTGCGAAAACGGCAGCCCGAAGGCGGGTTGATGGGGCTGGGCACGTCTCCCTCGAGCCGAATGCGCTCACGCCGCCCACCGATCGCAGCCTGCTTCACGTCCGGAGCAGCCGACAGCAGCGCCTGGGTGTACGGGTGGTGTGGAGTGGAGTAGATCTGGTGTCGGTCACCCATCTCCATGATCGTGCCGAGGTACATGACCGCGATCTGCGGACAGAAGTGGCGCACAATCGCGAGGTCGTGGGCGATGAAGAGAAAGGCGATATCGAACTCGCGCTGCAGGTCCTGCATGAGGTTGACGACCTGGGCCTGAATCGACACATCCAGGGCGGACACCGGCTCGTCAGCGACGATGAGCTTGGGTTTGAGCGCCAGTGCACGAGCGATACCAATTCGCTGTCGCTGACCGCCGGAGAACTCGCTCGGGTAGCGGTTGTAGTGCTCCGGGTTGAGACCGACCGTCTCGAGAAGCTCCTGGACACGTCCCAGGATCTTGTCCTGGGGGACGGTCTTGTGTACCTGCATCGGCGTGCCGACGATCGTTCCCACGGTATGGCGAGGGTTCAGCGACGAGTACGGATCCTGGAAGATCATCTGGATCTCGCGGCGGTACGGCAGCATCTCCTTGGACGACAGATGCCCGATCTCGTTCCCCTCGAACTTCATCGAGCCCGATGTCGGCTCATAGAGCCGGCACACGGTCCGGCCTGCGGTGGTCTTCCCGCATCCGGACTCCCCGACCAGACCGAGGGACTCGCCCTTGGCGATGGTGAACGACACTCCGTCGACGGCGCGGACCTGACCGACCGTCCTACGGATGACCCCGGACGACTTGACGGGGAAGTGCTTGTAGAGGTCGGTCACCTCCAACAGCGGTGTGTCGGAGCTTGCGGACTGCGGATACTCAGTCACCCGAGAATCTCCTCCCTGAGCTCCAACTGGTAGATCGACTCCGGATCCTTGAGGTGGCAGCGCTTGAGGTGGTCCGGCCCGAGCGGGCCTGGGACGAGCTCGGGCAGCTCCGCGGAGCACCGGTTGCCTTCAACGCGGTCCTTGTGCACGCACCGGGGATGGAACGGACAGCCCGAGGGCGGCCGCAGCATGCTCGGGGGTGTGCCGGGGATCGGGATCAAGGGGTGGCTGGTGTCTGAGGTGACGTCGGCGATGCTGCCAAGAAGACCCCAGGTGTAGGGCATCTGCGGGTGGGTGAGGACCTCACGGGTCGGACCCTTCTCGACAGCGCGTCCCGCGTACATGACCAACGTCTCATCGGCGACCTCGGCGATGACGCCGAGGTCGTGCGTGATCAAGATGATGGCCGAGCCGAACTCTCGTTGCAGCTCCTGGATGAGGTCGAGGATCTGCGCTTGCACCGTGACGTCGAGTGCGGTCGTCGGCTCGTCGGCGATGAGCAGCCGCGGGTCGTTGACCAGGGCCATGGCGATCATGGCGCGTTGCCGCATACCGCCGGAGAACTGGTGAACGTAGTCGTCGACCCGCCGGTCCGGCTGTGGGATGCCGACTCGACCGAGCATGTCGACTGCGCGCGCTCGGGCCACCTTCTTGCTCACGTTGTGATGGACGCGGTAGGCCTCAATGATCTGGTTGCCTACTGTGAAGAAAGGGTGCAGGGCCGTTAGCGGGTCCTGGAAGATCATCGCCACTTCGTTGCCGCGGATCTGGCGCATCGTGGTGTCGCCGGCACCGACGATCTCTTTGCCATTGACGCGGATCGATCCGAGGATGTTGCTGTGCTTGGCGTCATGGAGGCCGAGCACCGCCATGGACGACACACTCTTGCCTGAGCCGGACTCACCGACGATTCCCAGCGTCTGGCCCATCTCGACGGTGTAGGACAAGTTGCTGACCGCCTGCACCATGCCGTCGTAGGTGGGGAACTGCACGGTGACGTCATCGACGACGAGGAACGGCTCGTCCTCGCCGGGCACCGAGGTCTCGACGGTGCGCGTGTCGTCCGATGCGCCGAGTGTCTCCGTCATCCCAGTCTCACTCTCGGGTCGATCACGCTGTAGAGAATATCGACGACGAGGTTGGCCGTGACGATGATGACTGCTCCGAAGAGGACGGTGCCCTGAATGACGGGGAAGTCGAAGGCGAAGATCGATGTCAGCGCCTTATTGCCGATACCGTCGATCTGGAAGATCCGCTCGGTGAAGATAGTTCCCGCGAGCAGATAGGCGAAGTCCAGACCGAAGATCGTGATGATGGGGACAACCGCCGCTCGAAGCGCGTGTTTCAGCACGACTTGACGCGCACGCACACCCTTGGCTGTTGCGGTGCGTACGTAGTCCTCGTTGAGGGTCTCGACCATGGCACCGCGACTGTAACGGGCATAGGCGGTGCAGCCGGTGATTCCGAGGGCCAGCCACGGCAGCAACAGCCCGGTAGCCCAGGTCCAGGGATTCGATAAGAAAGCGTTGTAACCGACGTTCTGGAAGAGCCCCCACTGCGTCACGACTTGGAGGTAGATGATGAGAGCCACGATGTAGTACGGGATCGAGCTGACGAGCAGGCTCGCTGTGACCAGGCCCCGGTCCACCGACGATCCCCTGAACCGGGCGGCGACCACCCCCAGGATGACGCCCAGAGTCAAGTAGATCGCGGCGCCGCCGAGCGCCAGTGAGAGCGTGGCGGGAAACCGCTTGGTCATGATCTCGGTGACGGGTTCTCGAGTGATGAAGGAAACACCGAGGCACGGTGCGGGACACTCATAGTTGGCCGAACCGTAGGTGACGTCACGGCCGACGACAAGACCCTTGGCGAACAAGCCGTACTGGTTGACGACCGAGTCGTTGAGACCCAGGCTCTCTGCCAGCGTTGCGGCCCGCTCCGGGGTGCAACGGCCCTGCCTCTGACACAACACCTGCTCAGCATCGGTGGGGCCCAGGAAGAAGAGGGCGAACACCACCATCGAGGTCAACACGATGACCAGGAACGAGGACACCAGTCTACGGACGATATAGCCGATCATGTCGACCTCCTGGGATGCTTGCCGCTTGCTGCTCCGGAGAGGGGGCCGACCACCCGATCGTGGCCGACCCCCGCCGGAATTGCTGTGCTGCACGGTGTCGGTGATATGGCATCACCGACTACCGGTCACTCCGTGATGTACATGTCCTTCCAGGTAGGCATGCCGAACACGTCGTCGTTGTTCATACCGGCGATCTTGGATCCGTGAAGCATGGCGGTACCCACGTAGCCGGTGTTCGGGCCAGGGAAGTACTTCGTCATGATCTCCTGGTCCAGTGCCGCCCAGGCAGCAGGCTGCTCGTCAAGCGGCAGCGTGCCGATCCGCTTGATCTCCTTGTCGACGGCGGGCTCACTCAGCTGCGAGTAGTTGTTCGAGCCACCGGTGCCGAACAGCGGCTGGAACCAGGACCCGCCTGACGGCCAGTCCGAGCACCATCCCCACGACCGGACATTGATCTTGCGGTAGTTGGGGTCTGCGCGCAAGGTCGGGATCTCGTTGACCGTAGAGGCCACCGGGGTCGCCTTGAAGCCACCCGCCTCGAGACCGGTGACCAGCTGGTCCTTACCGGCCACGGAGGCCGGGTCGTCGGTCGCGAAGAGGAACTTCAGCTCATACTCGCCAGGCTCGAACCCAGCTTCCTTGAGCAGCGCCTTGGACTTCTCGGGGTCATGCTGACCTGGCTCCACCTCGAGTGGGTTGTAGTCCTCACGACCCGGGATGCCGGGGGGGAGGATGGCGGTGCCTGGAACCCGGGTAACGCCGATGATCTCGCCTGCAGCCGTCCAGACGTCCTGGTAGGGGTAGGCGTAGGCAGCGGCCTGGCGCACCTTGAGCGGCACGGTCCGGTAGTCCGGCGTCCACATGTAGGTGCATGGCGACGACCCGAGAACCAGTCGATCGCCAGCTTCCTGCTTGGCCTTCTGGTAGTCGGCTGACAGGATGTTGTCGAAGGTGAGCGTGGTCTGTCCCTCACCGGTGTCCGCCAGAATCGTCGAGTCGATCTGCTTCGACAGCTCGGTGAACTTCATGTCGTACTGCTCGATGTACTGGTGGCGGCCCGGGTCTGTGGCAGGGTCCCACTGGTCGTTCTGCACCAGCGTCAGAGACTCACCCGGCTCGTAGTCGGCGAACTTGTACGGACCGGTCGCCATGGGGTGCAGCGCGTAGTCCGCCGGATCGCTGTCCTTGGGGATGGGGCCGATGGCCGGGAATGCACCCCAGTAAGGCATGTCGGCGAACGGGCGCTCCATCTTGATCGTCAGCTTGTTGCCCTTGACGACGACGCCCTTGTAGTTCTCGCCCGACTTGTAGGGGCCCTTGTACTTGTCACCGTCGAGGAAGTAGTCGTTGCTGTAGGCCGCCCCACCGGGGAAGGTGTCGCGGTCCATCGACCTCTTGATGCCGTACGCCACGTCCTCGGCAGTCACCGGAGTGCCGTCCTCGAACTTGACGCCGTCACGAATGGTGAAAGTCCATTCCGTGTAGTCGTCGTTCGAGGTACCGGTGTCGGTCGCGATGTCGGGGATCAGTACCATCCCCTTCTGCTCCTCGTCGTAGACGTACTGGGTCAACGACCGCGTGACCAGGCTGGAGAGGATAGACCCGGTGTTCGTGTAGTACGCCTCAGTGGGATCCATCGTCGTCAGACCGTTGACGCTGAGCACGGTCGCCGTGCCACCGGCCTTGGCGCCCTCGATCTCGGGAGCCGGCGCCTCCCGGTTGGGGTCGATGGCCTCGCCGGCAGCGCCACCCTCGACGAACGTCTCCTCCGGAGCGTTTGCTCCGTCGTCGCCGCTCCCTCCACCGCAGGCTGCCAGGACCACGAGGGCCAAGGCTCCACCGGTGGAGACAATCGGTTTCTTCAACCGCATGTGTGTCACCCTTCTTTTCGTTTCTGCAGTCTCTCGATACCGGAGGTCGGTCATCGACGAGTCTTGGGGTCGAACGCGTCCCGGATGGAGTCACCGAGGAGGTTCAACGTCAGTACCAAAATGGCCACCCCGAGAACGGAGGGCCACAGGTACAGCGGATAGGTGTCGTAGTAGTTCGACGCGTCGCTGATCGTCTGGCCCCACGACGGCGCTCCGGTGATGCCGATGCCCAGGAAGGACAGCCCGGCCTCGGCCGCGACGAAGGCGGGCAGCGCAAGGGAGACCGCGATGATGATCGGGGCGGTCATGTTCGGCAGCAGCTCCTTGAACAGGATCTGGCGGGTGGGCACGCCGATCACCTCCGCGGACTGTACGAACTCGCGCTCACGAAGGCCGAGCACCTGGCCCCTGATGAGCCGCGCCATCGGCATCCAGCCAAGGATCGTCAAGACGAAGATGAGGGCGCCGATCTGGGCCCACACCAGCTTGTCGGGGTCGTCGGCGAACTTGCGGTTGATCATGGGGGTGATGGCGAGCGCACCCAGCAGGAAGGGGAAGGCCAGGAAGAAGTCGATGAAGAACGACAGGACACGGTCCAGCCAGCCGCGCGAGAAACCGGCGAGCAGCCCGATCGTGATGCCGATGATCGTGGTCAGGATCGTCGTCGTCAACGCGATGCCGAGAGACAGACGCGCACCGTAGAGCCAGCGCGCGAAGAGGTCGTTCCCGGTGTTGGGGTCGACCCCGAACGGGTGGGACCAGATGAAGCCGTGCAGCGGTGGGCCGATCTTCGGCAGCCCGTTCAAGACGAACTCCGATGCGCTGGCTCCCTCGGGCTGAACGCCCCAAGCCTTCGCGATCAACGGCGCGAACAATGCCAGCAGGACGAAGAAGAAGATGATGCTTGCCGAGATGACGGCGACCTTGTCGCTGCGAAGCCGCTGGAGCGCGATCCGGGTGGGTGACTTACCGGCTATAGCCTTGTCGGAGTCGACATCGGACGGGTCTGCGTCGGGGTCGCCGCTACTCAGCGTCTGCAGATCCGTGACAGTCACCGGGCACCTTCTCCTTCCGCGTCAGGGCTCAAGTTGTCCAAGACTGTAGACCAGAGACAGTTTGCAACTGGGTCGAGTCGAGTAACGATCTGGAAACACCTTCCAAAGCGATGTTCCGACCGTTCGTTTCGTATTGCGCGTTCGGACGCGCTAATTCGGCCCTGAGGAGGCGTCAACTCGACGCTGGACTGGAGTGGTTGGGACGGGCGTCGACGCCGGTCTCCGCTCGCTGAGCGGCCGTAATCGGGCTGGGAGCGCCGGTGAGCGGGTCACCTCCTGAGGCCGTCTTCGGGAATGCGATCACGTCGCGGATGGAGTCCGTACCGGCAAGCAAGGCACACAGACGGTCGATACCGAGGGCAATGCCGCCATGCGGCGGCGGCCCATAGGCGAACGCGTCGAGGAGGAAGCCGAACTGGCTGGTGGCCTCGTCACGACTCAGGCCAATGACGTCGAATACTCGTTGTTGCATCTCAGAGCGGTGGATGCGGATGGAGCCGCCTCCGATCTCCGAGCCGTTCAGCACGATGTCATAGGCCTTCGACAGCGCCTCGCCGGGCCGGGAGTGGAAGTCGGCCGCCATGTCGTCCACCGGAGCCGTGAACGGATGGTGAATCGCCGTCCAGGCCGGCGTTCCGTCCGGCGTCTCGACGGGGTCGAACATGGGTGCATCGACGACCCAGACGAACTCCCACGCTTCGTGGTCGATGAGGCCGCAGCGTTCTCCCACCTCGACCCTGGCAGCCGCGAGCAGGCCGAGTGCGTCGGACCGCTTCCCAGCGGCGAAGAAGATGCAGTCCCCCGACTGGGCTCCAGCGTGCGCGGCCAGCCCCGCTCGCTCGGCTTCCGACAGGTTCTTGGCGACTGGGCCGCCGAGCTCACCGTCGGCGTCGACGAGGACGTAGGCGAGTCCGCGGGCGCCTCGCGAGCGTGCCCAGTCCTGCCAGGCGTCGAGCTCCTTGCGGGCTTGCGAAGCGCCACCTGGCATGACGACAGCACCGACGTGGAAGTCGGCCGGACCCTCGCCCGTGGAACCGGCTGGAGCTCGGAAGATCCGGAACGGGGTGTCGGCGAAGTACTCGGTGAAGTCCACCAGCTCACAGCCGAACCGAAGGTCCGGCCGGTCGATGCCGAACCGCCGCATCGCCTCGGCGTACGTCAGCCGCGGAATGGGCAGGGGTACCGAGTACCCGAGGAGCTCTCTCCAGAGGCGTTCCAACAACACCTCGATGATGCCCTGCACGTCGCCGCTGTCACAGAAGCTCATCTCGATGTCCAGCTGGCTGAACTCCGGCTGACGGTCCGCCCGAAAGTCCTCGTCACGGAAGCACCGCGCGATCTGGAAGTACCGCTCGAGCCCGGCGACCATGAGCAGCTGCTTGAACAGCTGCGGCGACTGGGGAAGCGCGTACCACGAACCGGGTTGCAGCCGGACAGGGACGAGAAAGTCCCGTGCCCCCTCGGGTGTCGAGCGAGTGAGGTACGGCGTCTCGATGTCGAGGAACCGCTGCTCAGCCATGACGGACCGGATGATCCGGGTCACGTCGGCACGAAGGCGCAGGTTGCGTGCCATGTCTGGGCGGCGGAGGTCCAGGTAGCGGTACTTGAGCCGCACCTCCTCACCGACCGGGGTAGCAGAGTGCTCCTCGATGGGAAACGGCAGTGGCGCTGACTCGCTCAGCACCTCGACGGTCGAGGCGATGACCTCCACCTCGCCCGTCTCGAGGTTGGGGTTCGCGTTGCCGGCGGGCCGCGCGGCGACCTCGCCAACGACGCGCAGGCAGTACTCCGAGCGCAGCGGCCGCGCCACCTCCTCGTCGCGCACCACCACCTGGGCTACCCCGCTCGCGTCACGCACGTCGACGAAAGCCACCCCGCCGTGGTCGCGGCGGCGCGCCACCCACCCGGCGAGGACGACGGTCGAGCCCACATCGCCCGGTCGCAGGCTGCCAGCTTCGCGGGTGCGCATCATGGGATCTGCTCCTTCGTGGTGACCTGAGGTCTCAGGTCCTCATCGCTCGGGCGCCAGCCGTCGGGGTCCGCATCGACCTGCGCTCCGCTTCTGATGTCCTTGACCTGATGCGGCTTGTCGTCGGTTGCGGGGAACCAGACGAAGGGAATACCGCGGCGCTCGGCATAGCGGATCTGCTTGCCGTACTTCTGTGGGCTCGCCGCCACCTCGCAGGCGATGCCACGAGCGCGCAGCTGTCCGGCGAGCGCGTCGCTCGTGGACCGAGTTGACTCGTCGGCGAGTGCCACCAGGACCGCCGACGGCACCGACCGGCTCGAGCTCAGCAGCCCCCGTTGGAAAAGCGGCACCAGGGTGCGCGAGACCCCCAGCGAGATCCCGACGCCCGGGTACGTCGTAGAGCCGTCGGTGGCGAGCGCGTCGTACCTGCCGCCGGAGCAGATCGACCCCAGCGACTCCATGCCGAGCATGCGTGTCTCGAACACCGTGCCCGTGTAGTAGTCCAGCCCGCGGGCGATCCGCAGGTCGGCGACCACCTCGCATCGATCAGTGGTCAGCGGCGCGCACCCGTCCAAGACAGCGGCGAGCTCGTCCAGGCCGACGTCGAGCAAGGGGTGTTCGACCCCGAGCCGGCGAACCGTGGCGACGAACGAGGTGTCGACGGCGCGAATCTCTGCCAGCGCGAGACATTGCTGAGCCTGTTCGCGAGTCAGGCCGATAGACGTCAGCATCGTGGCGATGTCGTCGGGGCTGAGCTTGTCCAGCTTGTCGATGATCTGCATGACCGCTGCGGGGTCGCTCGCACCCACACCCCGATAGAAGCCCTCGATGAGCTTGCGGTTGTTGACCTGCAGTCGCACTGCGGGGATCGGGAGGGCGCCGAGTGCCTCCACGATCACCTGGGCGATCTCGACGTCGAAGTGCGGTGGCAGCTCGTCGCGCCCGACCACGTCGATGTCAGCCTGCGTGAACTCGCGGAAGCGTCCCTCCTGGGGCCGCTCACCGCGCCAGGCCTTCTGGATCTGGTAGCGCCGGAAGGGGAATTCCAGCCGGCCGGAGTTCTCGAGGATGTAGCGGGCGAACGGCACGGTCAGGTCGTAGTGGAGCCCGACACCGGAGTCCGACGCGTCGGAGCCGGCCTGAAGCCGGCGCAGGACGTAGACCTCCTTGTCGATCTCGCCCTTGCTCAGCAGCCTCTCCAGCGGCTCCACCGCCCGGGTCTCGACGTTGGCGTAGCCGTGCAGCTCGAAGATCCGGCGCAGCCGGTCGAGGATGGCGAGCTCGGCGTTGCGCTCGGCGGGCAGCAGCTCAGGGTAACCACTCAGCGGCGTCGGTCTACTCATGAGCGGTCAGCTGCTCCCGGCCACGGGCAGGCTCGTCAGGTAAGGGTTCGTGCGCCGTTCGAATCCGATCGTGGTCTGCTGGCCGTGTCCCGGCAGGACGATGACTCCATCATCGAGAGGCAGCACCTTCGTGGCGAGGCTGTGCAGCATCGCCGCGTGGTCACCGCCGGGCAGGTCCGTGCGGCCAATCGACCCGGCGAACAAAAGGTCTCCGGAGAACATGACCTCGGCTGTTTCTGGCCCTGGGTGGAACGTTCGAAACGTCACTGATCCCGGCGTGTGCCCGGGGGCATGGTCGACAGCGAAGGTGATACCGGCGACCTCGATATCGGCGCCGTCGGAGACCTCACGAACCTCATCGGGCTCTACGAACCGCAGGTCCTGACCTCGCAGCATCGCCGTCGTCTCGGCCGACATCCCCCTCATGGGGTCGCTCAGCATCGCACGATCGGCCGGGTGGACATAGGCGACCGCGTCATAGGCGCCGGCGACCGGGGCGACACACCACATGTGGTCGATGTGGCCGTGTGTCACGAGTACCGCGGCAGGCCTCAACCGGTTGTCACGCACCACCTCGGCTACGCCCGCAGCCGCGTCCTTGCCGGGGTCGATGACCACGCACTCCTCGCCGGCCGCCTGAGCCACGACGTAGCAGTTCGTGCTCCACGGTCCAGCCGGGAAGGCAGCGATGAGCACGGGAGTCCTCTCGGGTCGGGGGTCGACGGGTAGCCTACCGAGCGCGGCGCGACCCGAGGCACAGCATTATTACGATCCACGCTCCTTGGGCCGCCCTGAGGGGGACCTCTCCCTACACTGATGACCGGTCCGCGCCGGAGATCGGCGCTTCGCGGAGGTGCGTGTGGTCAGAAGCAGGCAACGCGAACGGCAGTTGGCGCGGGCGAGGTGGGAACGTCAGCAGGCCCGTCGCTCCGCTCAGGCGCGCAAGCGGCGTACGGCCAGCCTGGTGGTCGGCGGCATTGTGGCCCTGCTGGCTGCGGCGGCCCTCGTGTGGCTCGTTGTGCACTTGGTCAATGCCGAGGACGCTCGCGAGGACGAGCAGGTCGTCCCCTCCAGCGATGTGACGCCCTCGTCGGAGGGCTCGGCCACTACTGCGCCAAGCTCGAGCGCGACGGAGAGCAGCTCATGAACAATGACCAGGGTTTCGGCCGCGTTGCCGATGACGGAACCGTGTACGTGCGTACTGCAGCCGGGGAGCGGCAGGTCGGCCAGTGGCCGGGGGGAGACCCGGAGGCGGCGTTGGCCTTCTACCGCACCCGCTACGACGGGTTGGTGGTCGAGGTCGACCTGCTCGAGCGCCGGATCCGAGCGGGCTCGGTGTCGATCGAGGACGCTGCCACCAGCATCGCCCGGGTACGCGCCAGCGTCGTGAACGCACAGGCGGTCGGTGACCTCGATGCTCTCGCCCACCGGTTGGACGCGTTGTCTCCGCTGCTGGACGAGCGTCGCGAGGCGCGCAAGGCTGAGCGCGCTGCCAAGCTGGAGGAGGCGAAGGTAGCCAAGGCGAAGGTCATCGATGAGGCCGAGAAGCTCGCTGCCGGTACCGACTGGCGAGGTGGCTCCGCCCGGCTGCAGGACCTCTTGCGCCAGTGGAAGGAGCTGCCGAGGCTCGACAAGCGAACCGATGAGGCACTGTGGCAGCGTTTCTCCGCGGCGCGCTCTGCCTACACCCGTCGCCGCCGGGCGCACTTCGGTGAGCTGAGCGAGCGGCGCGACGCAGCCAAGTCCGCCAAGGAGACGCTCATCGGTGAGGCCGAAGCTCTGTCGGCGTCGACAGACTGGGGTGCCACGTCGCGTGCCTACCGGGACCTGATGACCCGATGGAAGGCGGTCGGTCCGGCGTCCAAGTCGGACGACGACGCACTGTGGCAACGGTTCCGGGCCGCCCAGGATGCCTTCTTCACCGCCCGGGACGCGGCCAACGCCGACCTTGACCGCGAGTACGCCGGCAACGCGGAGGTGAAGCGGGAGCTGCTCGGCGAGGCTGAGCGACTGCTGCCCGTGACGGACGCTCGGGCTGCGCGCGAGGCGTTTCGCTCCATTGCGGACCGCTGGGACGCTGCCGGCAAGGTACCGCGCACCGACATGAAGGATCTCGAAGATCGGTTCCGCCGCGTGGAGCTCGCCGTGCGGGGGGCCGAGGACGCCACCTGGCGACGGTCCAATCCTGAGGCGCACGGCCGGGCGAGCGAGACCGTCGCCAAGCTGGAGGCCTCGCTGGCCACGCTGCGCGCGGAGCTGGCGAAGGCTCAGGCGAGCGGTGACGACAGGCTCGTGCAGCAGACGCAGGCCAGCATCGAGGCCCGGCAGTCATGGCTGGACCAAGCGGCCAAGGCGGTCACCGAGTTCGGCGGCTGAGGGGCCCCCGGCCAAGGCAGCCATCGAGTTTCGGAGGCTGATGTGCTCCCGGCCACGGTCTGCCTGCAGCAGCTCCCCTACTGGGTGACGCGGTAGGCGTCGAATACCCCGTCCACCGTGCGTACGGCCTTGAGCACGTGCCCGAGGTGGGCCGGGTCAGCCATCTCGAACGTGAACCGGCTCTTGGCGATCCGGTCCCGCGTGGTGGTGACCGACGCGGACAAGATGTTGACATGGACGTCTGAGAGGACGCGGGTGACGTCACTCAGCAGCCGAGCCCGGTCGAGGCCCTCCACCTGGATGGCCACCAGGAACATCGACTGGGACGTGGGTGCCCACTCCACGTCCACCATCCGGCCCTGCTGTGTGGTCAGGCTCTTCAGGTTGCTGCAGTCCCCTCGGTGCACCGACACGCCGGCGCCGCGCGTCACGAACCCTACGATGTCGTCGCCAGGCACTGGCGTGCAGCAGCGAGCGAGCTTGACCCAGACGTCGCTGAGCCCCTTGACGATGACCCCGGCGTCGCCTCGCGGTGACTGCTTGCGGCGTTCCCGCTCACTGGTGATCGTCACCGTCTCGGCTGCCTCGTCGGCCGCGGCCTCGTCGCCGAAGAGCTCCAGGATCCGGCGTACCACCGCCTGCGCAGTCGTGCTGCCTTCACCGACAGCGGCGTACAGCGCCGTCACGTCAGGATGGCGGAGCTCGGTCGCCACCACCGAGAGCGTCTCGTGGGTGAGCATCCGCTGCAGTGGCAGCCCCTCGCGACGCATCAGCCGGGCCAGCGTCTCCTTGCCCTGTTCGATGGCCTCCTCGCGACGCTCCTTGGTGAAGAACTGCTTGATCTTGTTGCGCGCCCGCGGGCTCTGCACGAATGTCAGCCAGTCCCGACTGGGTCCGGCCGTCTGCGCCTTGGAGGTGAATATCTCGATGACGTCGCCGTGCTCGAGCTGAGACTCCAGCGGCACCAGGCGGCCGTTGACCCGCGCGCCGATGCAGCGATGTCCGACCTCGGTATGGATCGCGTACGCGAAGTCGATCGGTGTCGAGCCCGTTGGGAGCGCGACGACCTCGCCCCGCGGGGTGAAGACGTACACCTCCGAGGAGTTGATCTCGAACCGCAGCGAGTCGAGGAACTCGCTCGGGTCCTCGGTCTCGCGCTGCCAGTCCATCAGCTGCCGCACCCAGGGCATGTCACCGCTGCCGTTGTCGGAGGAGGACAGCTTGCGGTCGGTGTCCAGCCCGGCCTGGCCGTTCTCCTTGTACTTCCAGTGCGCGGCAACACCGTAGTCGGCTCTGCGGTGCATGGAGAAGGTACGGATCTGCAGCTCGACCGGCTTGCCGCCCGGACCGATGACCGTCGTGTGCAGCGACTGGTACATGTTGAACTTCGGCATCGCGATGAAGTCCTTGAACCGACCGGGCACCGGGTTCCAGCGGGCGTGGAGCACGCCGAGGACGGCATAGCAGTCGCGCAGGGACTCGGTCAGCACGCGGATGCCCACCAGGTCATAGATGTCGGTGAACTCGCGGCCTCTGACGATCATCTTCTGGTAGATCGAGTAGTAGTGCTTGGGCCGACCGGTGACCGTGGCCTTGATCTTGGATGCGCGGAGGTCGTCCTGCACCTGGTCGATCACGGTCGCCAGGAACTCATCACGCGCCGGGGCGCGCTCGGCGACGAGTCTCACGATCTCGTCGTACACCTTCGGGTGCAGGGTCGCGAACGCGAGATCCTCGAGCTCCCACTTGACCGTGTTCATGCCGAGTCGGTGCGCCAGGGGCGCGTAGATCTCCAGGGTCTCGCTGGCCTTGCGCTCCTGCTTCTCCTGCTGCAGGTAGCGCAGGGTCCGCATGTTGTGCAACCGGTCGGCAAGCTTGATCACGATGACCCGGATGTCTTTGGCCATCGCCACGATCATCTTGCGAATCGTCTCGGCCTGTGCCGAGTCGCCGTACTTCACCTTGCTGAGCTTGGTGACGCCATCAACGAGGAGGGCCACCTCCTCGCCGAAGTCCGCCGTCAACTGGGCCAGCGTGTAGGTGGTGTCCTCGACCGTGTCGTGCAGCAATGCGGCGCACAGCGTCGGCGGCGTCATGCCGAGCTCGGCCAGGATGGACGCCACCGCCAGCGGGTGGGTGATGTAGGGATCCCCGCTGAGCCGCTTCTGGTCTCGGTGGTGACGCTCGGCGATCCGGTACGCCTTCTCGACGCTCGCCAGCTCAGCCTTCGGGTGCGTCGTGCGCACGATCTGGAACAGCGGCTCCAGCACGGGGTCGGCGGACGGGCGGGCCCCGATCCGGGCGAGGCGGGTCCGGATGCGCGAAGGCGCGGTGGAGCCCTCGGGCACTGTCGTGTCCTCGGCAGCGGGGACGAGAACGTCGTCGGACAAGCGAGCTCCTACCGCGGGTGAGAGGTCCAGTCTAGGCACGCGCACGTCCGCCGGGGTCACAACCGGGGTCGCGCGTAAGCCGCTGCCGGATTACGCCGAGGTCATCGCCCCTTGCCGCGCTTGGACCGCGTCTGGCGCTGCGGCTGGGCGCGTTTCGACGCGGCGCTGCTGCCCATGGGCCGTGCGACGGGCGGTCGCACCGGCCGAGGGGGTCGCGCCTTCGGCGTCGGACGGGGGCTCGCGTCGTCCGGCTCGGCCCCCGGTGACTCGTCGGTCGCATACGGATCCGCCGCGAGCTCGGCTGAGTCGGCATCGCTGTCGACGACGCCGGTCATGGACGGACCGGCAGCCGGCGACGCGCCGGTGGAGACCACTGCCCGGCGTGACGACGCCGGCTTGACCGCCGGCCGTGCACCTGCACCGGCACCCTGCCGAGCCGCCGCGGACTGACGGCCAGCGACACGCTTGGCCTGCTTCTGCATGGCGGGCTCGAGCATCTTGAGCTGGGTGAGCAGCGGGGTCGCGATGAAGATGGACGAGTACGCCCCCGCGGCCATGCCGACGAAAAGCGCCAGGGCCAGGTCCTTGAGCGGCCCAGAGCCGAGCTGGAAGGCTCCGACGTACAAGATGGCGCCCACAGGCAGCAGCGCCGCCACCGAGGTGTTGATCGATCGAACCAGCGTCTGGTTGACGGCGAGGTTCGCTGCATCGGCATAGGTACGTCGGGTCGACGTGGCGATGCCGCGGGTGTTCTCGCGCACCTTGTCGAAGACCACGACGGTGTCGTAGAGGGAGTAGCCCAGGATGGTCAGCACGCCGATCAGGGTCGCCGGCGTGACCGTGAAGCCGACCAGGGCGTAGATGCCGATGGTGAGCACCAGGTCGTGCACCAGCGCGACCAGCGCGATCAGCGCCTGGTCGGTGATGTCCTGGCCCCACTCGGC
>DASQEH010000170.1:0-16536 GCA_035633755.1 Nocardioidaceae bacterium
CCCGAGACGATGAGGCGACTCGGGTACGAGACGGTCGACTGGCTGGTCGAGCGCGCGACCCACCGCAACGACGAGCCGGTCATCCGACAGGCGTCACCGGCCGAGATGGCGGAGCGCGTGCCCGCGCAGGTCCCCGTCGAAGGCCGAGACCTCACCGCCATCCTGGACCACCTCGGGACTGACGTGCTGCCGTTCCGCAGCCGCATCGACCATCCTCGCTATCTCGGCTACGTGCCCGGCGAAGGCACCTGGCCCGGCGTTCTCGGCGACCTGATCGCCAGCGCCTACAACATTGACGTAGGGAACTGGATGGAGTCCGCGGGGCCGAGCCAGCTGGAGCTCGTGGTGCTGCAATGGTTCGCCGAGTGGATCGGGTATCCATCCACCGCGCGAGGCGTGCTCGTCTCGGGTGGTTCGGCCGCCAACCTGACCGCGCTGGCCTGCGCGCGCGAAGCGCTGGTGGGTGCCATGAGCGACGACCTGGTGGTGTACGTCTCAGATCAGGGACACTCGTCGCTCGCGCGGGCTGCGCGGATCCTCGGTTTCGGCCCTCACCAGGTGCGAGTGCTGCCCGTGGATGACTCCTACCGCATGCGGGTGGACTCCGTCCGCTCCGCGATCAATGCCGACATCCAGGCTGGCCGTCGCCCGCTCGCCGTGATGGCGGTGGCGGGAGCGACCAATACCGGGGCCGTGGACGACCTCACGAGCTTGGCCGCCCTCTGTCGCCACCAGGGTGTCTGGCTCCACGTGGACGGCGCCTACGGCGGCTTCGCCGCCATCACCGAGCGTGGGAGCGCCCGCCTGACGGGTATCGAGCTCGCGGACTCCGTCACCCTTGACCCGCACAAGTGGCTCTACCAGCCGTTCGAGTGCGGCGCCCTCCTGGTACGCGAGGGTGACTGGCTGCCCGGAGCGTTCGAGATACATCCCGACTATCTGCAGGACTCGATCGTCGTGGACCACGAGACCAACTTCGCCGACCACGGGCTCCAGCTCACCCGCATGAGCAGGGCTCTCAAGGTCTGGACGTCGTTGCAGTACTTCGGGCTGCGCGCGTTCACCCAAGCCGTCGACCAGTCGCTTGACCTGGCCGAGCATGCGCAGCGTTACGTCGAGGCATCGAGCGAGCTGGAACTCATGTCGCCCGCCTCCCTCGGCATCGTCTGCTTCCGACGCCATCCTGAGGGAGTGGACGACGAGGCTACCCTCGAGAGTCTCAACGCCTCCCTTATCGCGGGGCTCGCCGACAGTGGTGTCGGGTTGGTTTCGTCGACGCGCTTGTTGGGCCGGTACGCCATTCGTGCCTGCCCACTCAACCACAGCACCAGGCAGTCCGACCTCGACCAGGTGTTGCGCGCGCTCGAGACCGCACCCTTGGCTGACGTGTCCCCGAACGCACGCCGCAACCCACGCAGCGCCGCGGTCGCGGACGGATGGCCGCTGGTGGCGCGCGCGAACATCGAGGAGCTCCGGTCCCTGCCGTTCCTGGCCGGCACCGAAGACCGGTGGCTCGCCTGGGTCGGTGCGGTGGCGCGACGGCGCCACGTCAATGCGGGCGACGTCATCGTGCGGCAGTGGGACATTGACCGGGACTTCTACGTGCTCATCGACGGGGAAGCCGACGTCTCCAGCGAGAACCGCCACCTCACCACCCTGCACGCGGGCGACTTCTTCGGTGAGCTCGCTGCCCTGGACTGGGGCGCCAGCTTCGGCTATCCCCGGCTCGCCACCGTGCGGGCACGAACACCGTTGAGCCTGTTGGTGCTGACCGATACCGAGCTCACCGAGCTCATGGTGGCGGTACCCGACGTCGGTGCCCACATCCGGGCTGTCGCCGGTCAACGCGCCAGCCGGGTGTGACGATCAAGTGTTGCTGGGCGCAACACGCCGCTTCCGCGTAGTGACCTGGGTCTAGGGTTTCGCTCGTGGGGGTGTCACAGGTATTCGGCCGGATCGCACGGAACTCGGCATTGCGGCGCGTCATTCTCGCGTATGCCGGCTTCACGGTCGCCGAGTACGGCGTCTGGATCGGCATGTTGGTCTACGCCTACGACCAAGGCGGCGCTACGACAGCCGGGCTGGTGGCGATAGCGCAGCTGGTTCCTGCGGCAATCGTCGCCCCCCTGGTGGCACCCATCGCAGACCGACGGTCCCCCGTGCTTCTCCTGGCGGGTGGCTATGCCGTCCAGGCACTTGGCGCCGTCATGACGGCGATCGCGATCTTCACTGGGTCGGCACCCGTGTGGGCCTATCTCGGGGCGGTGTTGGCGTCGACGGCTGTGTCTACCACCCGCCCGGCACAGTCCGCGCTGCTGCCCGCCCTGACGCGCGAGCCGGAGGAGCTGACCGGCGCCAACGTCGTCATCGGCTGGATGGAGAGCCTGGGCATCCTCCTGGCAGGTGGCGTTGTGGGGGTGCTGCTGACCGTCAGCAACATCGAAACGGTCTTTGCCGTCTGCGCTGCCGTGCTGGCCGTTGCCACGCTCGCTGTTGCACGGCTGCCAGTCCCCGCCCACCAGAGCGATACCCCGGCGATCAGCGTCCTCGGCCACCTCAAGGCAGGCTTGGCGGAAACGAAGCGGAGCCCTGCGTCTCGCCTCCTGGTCGCGCTTCTCGTGATCGAGTTCATCGCCGGCGGAGCTCTGGACGTGCTGTTCGTCGTGCTGGCGGTCGACATCCTGCAGGCGGGTGAGGCGTGGACCGGATACCTCAACATGGCCTATGGATTCGGCGGCCTGGTGCTCGGAGCCCTGGCGGCCTTCTTCGTCGGGCGGCGGCTGGGGCCGGTCATCCTGACGACCGCGCTGATGCTGGGTCTCGCTTTGGGCGCCACGGCCATGACGTCAGACTTGGTCGTCGCAGTCGTGCTCCTCGCGGTGGTTGGCGGAAGCCGCGCGCTGTTCGAGGTTGCGGTGAGAGTGCTGCTCCAGCGCGCGGTGCCCGCTGACCTCGTTGCCCGGATCTTCGGCCTCGCCGAGGGCCTCAGCACGGCGGGCCTCGCCGTGGGCGCGTTGCTTGCTCCCATTCTCGTCGCCGTCGGTGGGGGGCGACTGGCGCTGCTCTGTGCGGCGGTGCTGCTCCCCCTAGCGGTCCTTGCCCGTGCCGGCCTGCTCTGGCGACTGGACCAGCATGCCCGCGTACCGATCGTCGAGATCTCCCTACTGCGGTCTCTGCCGCTGTTCCGCATGCTGCCGAGCCAGTCGATCGAGGGCCTGGCGGCGGCGCTGGAACGTCAGACGTACCAGGCCGGGGAGGTGATCGTTCGGGAAGGCGACGAGGGCGACCTCTACTACGCGATCGCCGACGGCCACGTACAGGTTCAGCGCAATGCCCGTCCCCTCTGTGACCTCGGCCGCGGTGAAGGCTTCGGGGAGATCGCCCTCCTCGGGGCCGGTCTCAGAACAGCGACGGCCACGGCCACAGCCCCGACGACCGTGTACGCACTCGAGCGCGACGCGTTTCTCACTGCCGTCAACGGACATGTCCCAACCCAACGGTCGGTCGCCGCGGTCGTCACCGAGCTGCGGACCCGAGACGAGCTGCGCGACGGACGACCGTCATAGACGAGGCTCAAGGATCACCGCTAAGGTGGCGCACCACAGATGAGGAGGTCTGATGGCGGAGCCCGGCGGCACAAGTCTCGAGGAGGTCGACCTCTTCTCGGGTTTCTCCAAGCGAGCACTTCAGCGGCTGCGCAAGCACGGCAAAGAGGTGGAGCACCACCCCGGGCACGAGGTGTCGATCGAAGGGGGATACCCCTACGCGTTCCACCTGATCCTGCAAGGCAGCGCGTCGGTGACCGTTCGGGGGCAGAGCCGCCCCGAGCTGGGCCCTGGCGACTACTTCGGTGAGATCTCGTTGATCGACGGGAAGCCGCGCTCGGCGACCGTGAAGGCCGGAAAGAACGGGATGCGCGCCTTCGCCTTGTCCACGTTCGAGTTCAATGCGCTTCTCGACGCCCACCCCGAGGTCGCTCGCGTCCTGCTCCTCAACCTCTGCGCGCGAATCAGGAGCATCGAGGCAGGTGCGGCCAGCGCTAGCCACTAGCTGGCTGCGGTGACCACGGACTCGCTTCCCTCGGGGACCGTCACGCTGCTTTTCAGCGACATCGAGGGGTCGACCCAGCTCCTGAGCCGGCTGGGTGAGCGCTACGGCGAGGCGCTGTCGGCGCAGCGGAGCTTTCTGCGGTCGGAGTTCGGCCGCTGGGGTGGAACTGAAATGGGGACGGAGGGCGACAGCTTCTTCGTCGTCTTTCCTTCCGCCACAGACGCCGCCCAGGCCGCCCTGGCGGCCCAGCGGCGCCTGCACGCACACGACTGGCCAGAAGGCGTCCCTGTACGAGTCCGGATGGGGCTGCATACCGGGGAGCCACTCCGCCATGAAGACGGGTACATCGGAATGGACGTCCACCGGGCTGCGCGCATCGCCGGGACCGCTCACGGCGGCCAGGTGGTGCTGTCGGCCACCACTGCCGAGCTTGTCGCCGGACACCTCGCCGAGGTCGACGTTCAGGAGCTCGGCTGGCATCGGCTGAAGGACATTCCGGAGCCGCAACACCTCACGCAGCTCGTGGCGCCAGGGCTGCCGCATGACTTTCCTCCCCTGAAGAGCCTCGGGACGACGACTAATCTGCCAGTGACGACGACCCCCATCGTCGGGCGTGCCGGAGAGCTCGCGGAGCTGGCGGCACTTGTGGCCGACCCCCAGGTCCGACTGGTGACGCTGACCGGCCCCGGCGGGTCAGGCAAGACCCGGCTGGCAGTGGCAGTCGCTCAGCTCGTGGAGGCGTTGCGCCCCGACGGCGTGTACTTCGTCGCGCTGTCGGCGGTCACCACCGCCGAGGTGATGTGGAGCACGGTCGGGGAGGTGCTGGGAATGCCGGGCGAGGGACGGGCTCCTCCGACATTCTTCGAGCACATTGCCGAGCGCGAGATGCTGTTGATCCTGGACAACCTCGAGCAAGTCACGGATGCGCCGCTCGTGGTCAGCGGGCTGCTGGCCCACGCGCCGGGACTGGCCGTCCTGGCGACCTCGCGCCGGCCGCTCCACGTCGCAGGCGAGTACGAGCACCCCGTGCCCCCTCTCGAGGTCCCCTCGCTGGTCAATGTCGACGCCGACGTCGCATCCTGGGGTGCGGTTGCCCTCTTTGTCCAACGGGCTCGGATGGTTCGGCCCCACTTCGAACTCAGCGACGACAACGCGGCCGACGTCGTGGAGATCTGTGCACGACTCGACGGTATGCCGTTGGCACTCGAGCTGGCGGCGGCGCGGACCAAGCTGCTGTCCCCGCACGCGCTCCTCGGCCGGCTCGACAAGAGTCTCGAGCTCAGCGGCGCGGAAGTCGAACGGCCCGACCGCCAACGGACGTTACGCAATACCATCGCCTGGAGTTACGACCTCCTCACCGAGGAGCAGCAGGCCTTCTTCCGCCAACTCGGCGTGTTCGCGGGCGGCTGCGACCTCGACGCAATGGCTGCGGTGGTCGCCGGCGACATGGACCCCTTCGACGAGGTAGCCGAGCTGGTCGATGTCAGCCTCGTGACCGTGCGCGACGGGGTCGCTGGCGAGCCTCGCGTCACCATGTTGCAGACCATTCGAGCGTTCGCCCGTGAGCGCCTGCACGCTGCAGGTGAGTGGGACTCCTCCTCGCGGCGACATGCGCAGCACTACCTCGCCGTCGCCGAGGAGTTCAGCCTGCAACTGCGGGGCCCGCAGTTCATGGTGGCCCGAGACAGGTTGGAGCTGGAGCTGGACAATTTCCGAGCGGGCTTGGAGTGGTGTCTGCGACTGGTGCCGGACGGAACTCAGGGCGGCGAAGACGACGCCGTGACCGGGCTGAAGATGTGCGAGGTGCTCAGCTGGTTCTGGTACACGTCGGGATATGCCACCGAGGGCAGACAGTGGCTCGAACGTGCCGTCGAGCGTGCAGCGGACCGCGAGACTCCAGAACTGACTGGCGCCCTCCATGGCCTCGGTGTCCTGCTCGAACAACAGGGTGAGGCCGAGCAGGCCAAACGTATCTTCGAGCGTTGCTTGGAATTCTGGCGCCGTGCCGGAGACATCAGGAACACGGCCTTAGAGCTCAACAGCCTGGCCATCACGCACCGCTCGCTGGGGGATGTCGACACCGCTCGCCTCCTCTCGCTCGAGGGGATGAAGCTGGCCCGAGATATTGGCGCGGACAGCAGGCTTGCCACTGCGCTGTCGACTCTCAGCATGCTCGAACTGGACTCAGGCGAACCGAACCGGGCCATTGCGCTGCTGGAAGAGGCGCTTGTCATCGATCGCAGGCTGGGCAACTCCTGGGGCACGACCGTCGACCAGGTCAACCTCGTGGCAGCGCGCACCCAGGCGGGTCAGCTCGAGCTGGCGCTGAAGGAGTTGCGCGGGTTCATTGATGTCGCCGTCTCGTTGAACGACGTGGATCTTACGATCGCCATCATCGAGCTGATGGCCGCGTTGTGGGCAGAGTTGGGCGATGCCCGGCGGGCAGCCCGATTGTCGGGTACTGCCGAGGCGATGCGCGAGCAGGCTAACCTGCCTCGTCCTGCTGTTGAAGAAGTACTGCTCGCCTCCTCGCTGGCTAAAGTGAGACCGCTGCTCGACGCGGAGGGCTGGACGAGCCACGTGGACGACGGTCGAGCGCTGAGCGCCGAGGCTGCGATCGCTGAGGGCATTGCCTAGGCCTCGATCCTGCCCAGCACCTTGTCGGTGATGGCGCCCAGCGTCTGCAGCTCCTCGTCGGTGAGGTCGTCGAACACCAGGCGTCGAACCATGCAGGCGTGGCTCGGCGCCGCTTCTTCGATGGCGGCGCGACCCTTCGTCGTGATGGCTGCGAAAGCGCCCCTCCCGTCCTGAGTGCACTCCTCGCGTCGGACGAGCCCACGGCCCTCCATTCGCGTGATGTGGTGAGAGAGCCGACTGCGTTCCCAGTTCAGGGCGCCTGCGAGCTCAGCGATTCGGACCCTCCCGTCGGGGACGTCCGTCAGCTGGACGAGGACGCCGAAGTCCTGCAGGGACAGGTCGGACTCGCTCTGCATGCCGCGGCTGAGCGCCGATGTCAGGCGGCTGTTCATCAACAGCCAGCGCCGCCAGACCTGCTGCTGCGCTTGGCTTAACCAGGGCTCGTCGGAGTTCATGCTCACATCCTACGGGAATAGTTGACACATCACCTACGTTGCGGCACCATGTAAGTGATACGTCACCAATCGGGGACATCACCACCCAACCACAGGAGACACCTCTATGACCACCATTGCTGTACCGGCGACGCTGTCAGATATTTCGGGCACCTACACCATCGACCCCGCCCACTCCCGTATCGGGTTCGTGGCGAGGCACGCGATGATCACGAAGGTTCGTGGCAACTTCAACGAGTTCGAGGGGACAGCCGTCCTGGACGGCGTCGACCCGAGCCAGTCCCACGCCACCTTGGCGATCAAGGCTGCGAGCATCGACACGCGGCAGCCGCAGCGCGACGAGCACTTGCGCAGCAACGACTTCCTCGCCATGGATGAGTACCCGGAGATCACCTTTACGTCGACCGAGGTACGCCCGACCGGACCGGACAGCGCCGACGTCGTGGGCGACCTCACCATCAGGGGCGTGACGAACTCCGTCACCATCCCGTTCCAGTTCGAGGGCGCGGCAACCGACCCCTTCGGCAACCTGCGCGTCGGCTTCGAGGGCGCGACCAGCATCAACCGCAAGGACTACGGCATCACGTGGAACGCGGCGCTGGAGACCGGCGGCGTGCTCGTGAGCGACAAGGTTGTCCTCGAGTTCGAGATCTCGGCGGTCAAGAACGTCTGACGCCGAAAGGAATGCAGGACGGGTCGAAGCGCTCATTGCGCCGCGCACTACATAATGCGCGGTAAGCGGGGCGCTTTCCCGTCTGATTCTCAGCGCCGAGAGGAACCCCATGAGCATCCCCACTGTCGGTCCTCACATCGACATCCGGCGAGCCGGGGACCGCTTCAGGACCAATCTCGACTGGCTCGACTCCAAGCACTCCTTCTCCTTCGGCCGCCATTACGACGCCACCAACACTGCACACGGGTTGCTGGTCGCCAACAATGACGATGTCGTGGGAGCCGGGACCGGCTTCGATACCCACCCTCATCGGGACATGGAGATTGTGACCTGGGTTCTGGAGGGCTCGCTGGTGCACCAGGACTCGACCGGCCACAGCGGGGTGATCTACCCCGGACTCGCGCAGCGCATGAGCGCTGGCCGCGGCATCATGCACTCGGAGAGAAACGACGCGTGGCGGCTCGGCGGAGAACCGCATGCCGATCCCGTTCACTTCGTCCAGATGTGGGTGCTTCCCGACGAGAGCGACCTCACCCCGGGATACGAGCAGCGCGAGATCGACGACTCACTGCTCATCGGCGGGAGCCTCGTGCCAGTGGCGTCGGGCTTGGACAAGCACGACGGCGAGGCGGCCGTCAGCATCTCGAACCGGCACGCCGCCCTCTATGCCGCCCGGCTGCATGTAGGTCAGTTTGTCGCGCTGCCCGAGGCGCCCTACCTCCACCTTTTCGTACCCCGGGGCGCGGTCACGCTCGAGGGTGTGGGCGAGCTCGCCACTGGCGACGCAGCTCGGTTCACGGCCACGGGAGGGCAGACGGTCACCGCTACTGAGCCGGCCGAGATCTTGGTCTGGGAGATGCACGCCGGCATCGGCCACTGACAGGTTCCGGTCATGCTGACCCCCGACTCCGGCTGCGTCGGCTCGAGCCAGGCATTACGTCCGGGGCCCTACCCCTTGGCCCCAGGCCTGCCGATTCCTACCTGTCGACGACCTCACTGTCATCCACCGCTTACTGGCCGCTCTGAAGTGCCGCCCAGGTCTTCGCCCCGGCGATCCCGTCGACCGTGATGACGTGAGCACGTTGGTAGCTGCGCACAGCGCGTTCGGTATTGCTGTCGAACGAGCGGGTCACCGCGACGGTGCGCGCCAAGGATGCCGACAGCGCCCGCTGAAGTCGCGCGACTGCGGGGCCCCGTGAGCCCGCCTCGAGCCGAGGCGTCGTGCCACCGGAGAGCAGTGCCGTCCACGATCGTCGCCCGAGGGCGGGCCCGCTCGGGAGTGCACGAGAGGCCTTGAATGCCTCGATAGCCGCCGTCGTACGCCAACCCACGGTGCCGGTAGCCGCACCTGGGGAGAAGCCGCGACGGACGAGCTGGCACTGGGCGGCCAACACCTCGCGGCCGGTGTCCCCGACCCGCAGGACGGGATAAGCAGCGAAGTTCAGCTCGGTCGGGCACTGCTCGGGTCGCTCCACAGCGGTGCTGACGTCGAGCGCATTGCGGTCGATATTGAGTGAGTAGCCGCCATAGCGTTCCGTGACGCTGCCGGTGTACTGGTGGATGCGCTGATGGTTGCTCCACTGCGTGTCAGGCACGTAGCTGCCGCCGTCGGTGTCGGCGACGTTGTTCCACCACGCGAGCCAGATGTCGTCGGGACGGTTGTACGCAGGCGAGTTGTACGTCCGAGACAAGTCGGTGATCCCTGACGAAGCGCTCGAGTAGACCCCCGACTGGTAGCCGCGCTCGTGGAGGCCACGAGTCCACCCGGACAGATAGCTCAGGACGCCCGCCACACACCGCGAACTCGTGTTGTCGTACCCCTCGATGTCCGAGTACAAGGTGCTGGGCGCTGCGATTCCCACCGCCGCCGCCCGGTCAGCGGCGTCGGCCGCCTCGGCGCGCCCCTGCGCACGCGCGGTCGCAGGGTCGTACGACATGGTGTGGTAGTAGTTCGTGCACGGAGCCTGCATGCCCACATACGTGGGGATGACGTGCCAGCCCGACGTGACCTGTGATGACAGCCACGCCGCCGTGAGGTTCGGCTGTGCACAGGCCCGACTCACCCCACCGATGTACACCCCGACGGACCGATACGGCGACGAGGCCAACCAGGCGTCCATCAGGCTGTCCGATGGCGCAGTACACGCGTCGAAGCCCTTCCCCACGTAGTTCCCAGGCACGTTGGCCCCGCGACTCGCTCGTGCGGTCGAGGGCACTGAAGGCTGACGGAGAGCCGGTGTCACCATTGGACGAGCGCTCGGCAGGATCCGAGCCTGCTCGACCCTGGCTGAGGCCGCGGCCGCATCGCCCTCGCCGTATACAGCGGTGACGACCACACCTGCCGCTTCGACGGCGAACGAGACCGGGCCTTGCGCCGGCCATTCCTTGCCGTCCTCGGTTGTCCGCGCCGTGATGGCGGCTGAGTCCCTCACCATCGCCGCAGTCCGACGGTCCAGCGGTTGCAGCCACACTCCGGGAGCGCCGCCGATCAGATGGGCGGGGCAGAAGCTCTGGTCCCCCGCATGGCCCAGGTAGACCGTCGGCCGATCGAAGCGCACACAGGCATGAGGGCGGTTGCGCAGATCCTTGACGGCCCACTCGCTAGGCACGCGTATCGAGTAGCCGTGGTAGGCCACCTCGCGCGTATCGGTCCGCGCTGCAGCGGCCGGGGCGCCGCTGGCCTCGGCGGACGACATGCTGGCGGAGGCGTGCGACATGCTCGTCACTGCGAGACCGAGGAGCGTCACTGCGGTGACACCCCACGGCCGGGCGCAGCGGAGAACAGCTCGTGCGGAGGAGGTGGGCACGAAGGATCCTTATCGAGAGGCAGAGCAGCCGAGAGACGGCGACTTAACTGTGAGTAATCACAGTAATACCCAGAGTGGCAGCACCGCCGACGAACTGGAACACCCGTTCGTCAGGTCTGCTAACGATTAGAACGTAAGGTAACCATTTCTTCACTCCAAGTGCTTTCATTAGGCCAGGACACTCACTCGGCACTCACCTCGGAAAGCAACCATGGACGACGTCCCGCAGCCACGCCGGCGCCTCTTTCGGCCAGGCGACGTGAGCCCCGATCTCGTACCGGCGACCGCCGTTGTCACGACGTTCAGGCTCAGCGACACGTCCGCTCAGATCCGGGTCCTCTATCGCCTCGCAGGCCGCTATCCCACCGCGCCGGCATCGGACGGCACCGGCGACCCGCGCCTCGCGGTGGGACATCCAGCCGACCAGCTCGGCACGGTCGTGACGCTGGTGCGCCAGGTCGACCCACATGCGTCGGTCACCATGTCCACCTCAGAGCTCAACCCAGCAGACGATGCGCCGACGGGGCAGCATGCCTCGGACGAGTCGCCGGGACAGCGACCTGTGCCGGACCAGTCGCCGGGACAGGGAACTGTGCCGGACCAGTCATCGTGACGGCCTCGCGCCACTCATCAGACGACCCGGCTCCTCGCAACACCCCCAGACCGGAGGGCCATGACCGCTTGCGAAGACACCGCCGCCTTCGAGTCCAGGCGTCTGCTTTGGCGATCCGCCGCGAGCTCTGGGTAGTGAATGAGTGAGACCACCGCGAGCGGGTAAGGCTTCGGTGACGATCTCGTCACCGAAGCTCGGGTCCTGGCGGCGCTCAGCCCTTGGCCCCTCGTGCCCGTGCTTCGCTGACGGACGCTGCGCAGCAGATCTCTGCGCTCGCCGAATCGACAGTGAGGCCTCACGCCTATGGACAGCTCGACAGGGTCAGCAGTCGTGGAGACGATGAATGCGGTCGCCGCGTCGTTCGACTCCCCGCAGGACCTCAGCGACACACTGGCTTCGATCACCGCAGCAGCAGCGGAGGCCGTCCCAGGCATGAGCCAGGCGAGCATCTCTGTGATCGACAACCACGGCGTGCTGCAGACGCTCATCCCTACCGGGGCGCTCGTCTCGACGGCTGACCGGTTGCAGACCGCCCACGGTGAAGGTCCGTGCCTCGATGCAGCGTTCCAGGAGAAGAACGTGGTCGTCGACGACATCGCTGCAGCGACCGACAGATGGCCCACGTACGCGCCAGAAGCGGCCGCCCTAGGAGTCGGGTCGCAGCTGGCGATACATCTGTACCACGAGGGTCGGTCCTACGGTGGGCTGAACCTGTACTCCGAGTTGCCGAACTCGATCGTGGCCGAGACGCTGGCCATGTCGGAGATGTTCGCGCAGCTCGCTGCTCGAGTCATGGGCCAGCATTTCCGGATCGAAGGGCTCAACCGGTCCATGGCCACGCGGCAGAGCATCGGCCAAGCCATCGGAATCATCATGGAACGCTACGAGCTCGACGAGGACCAGGCGTTCCAGTTTCTCGTCCGAGTCTCTCAAACCGGCAACGTGAAGCTTCGGTTCGTTGCCGAGGAGATCGTCATCTCCGCCAATGAAAAGGTTGCCGACAGGGACTGACCGCCTATGTCGCGATGTGACCGCGCTCGATGAGCCCGAGGTGCCGCGCCACTCGTCTTGCGATGGTCTCGAGCCGAATGCGAGGCGACGCGATCACATCGTCGAACTCACCGTTGCGCGCCATGGCCGTCAGGTCTGCGTGGAACTGACGATGCGCTTCCTCGCTGATGTCCCCTAGCCGCCGTGGCGGCTGGCCCGCGGCCACTCGGCTGAGCACCCGCCCACGGTTCGTGCGCCAAGGCGGGAGGATCACGACGTGGCGAGGCTCGTAGGGAGCGAGCATGTTGTCCAGCAAGGACTTGCGCTCGACGCCGTAGTTCACCACCACCAGCACCGACATGCCGGCCCCGAGGTAGGTCTTTGCGGCCGCGACCAGCGCTTCGAGACCCGTGGCCCAAATGTCCGTGGCTCGGGCACCTGCGGCCAGGTGAGCCCCGCCCATCTCGGCGAAGGCGTCGTGTTCGAGGACGGCAAGTCGGCCTTCGTGTCCGAACTCCTCGAGGAGCGCCGCGGCGACGGTCGACTTCCCTGCAGCGGGCGGACCGTTCAGGAGAACGAGCCGCGCGGTGTCACGAGATCCCTCCATGCGGCCCATCTTGGTGCCTGCGCTCACGAAGCTGTCGTACCGAGCGCCTTGGTGACGGCAGCCCCCGGCGCCCGCCGGCACGGGGCGCACCGCCCGGTTCAGGTCCGTTGCCAGCGAACGGGGCCCGCGCGCAGCGGTGGCTCGGGAACTGAAGGGAACCCCGTGGCGACGTCGGGAGGGACGGGCGGAGGGGCAACCGAGAGCCTTTGACGGGGACGCATTCGCTTGTCGTACGCGGCTCGGGTGTCAGGGTCGTGCAGCACCCGGTAGGCGGCGATCACGTCCTGCAGTGCGGCGTCGGACACCGCCGCGGCTTCGTGCTCAGCGGTGCGAGTGTCGGGATGGTGGTGCCTGAGCAGGCTGCGGTAGGCAGAGCTGATCTCGTCCGGCGTCGCATCCTGATCGACGCCTAGGACGCGGTAAAGATCTCGTTGTTCACCGCTCATCGCATGGCTCCGGAACGCTTGCGGCCGCGTGGTGCTGCAGTTCACTCGTCAAGGACATCTTGCCTGATCCCACCCTCGTCCACCGCCCGCAGCTCGGCGAGATGTTCGTGGACGAGCTGCACTGCGATGGCACCGGAGCCAACCGACGGTGCGACGCGGCGGGTTGCGCCGTGTCGTACGTCTCCGACCGCGAAGACCCCAGGGGTGCTCGTCTCCAAGAACCGCGGCGGCCGGCTCAGCGGCCAGCTCGACGGCTCAACGTCGCTCCCGGTCAGCAGGTACCCGTCGCTGTCGCGCGCCAGCACGGGCGCCAGCCATTCGGTGAACGGGTCGGCTCCGATCATCACGAACAGCGCTGCCGCATCGACCTTCTCGAGGTCCCTGGTCAGCCGGGAGCGAAGGACGAGGCCCTTCAGGTGCCCGGCGCCGTACGCGTCCGCGACCTCGGTATGAGGACGGACACGCACGTTCTCGAGCGCGTCCAGCTCACGGATGAGGTAGTCCGACATCGACGATGCCAGCGACTCGCCCCGGATGACCACCGTGACGCTCGCGGCCACCTTGGCCAGGTGGACGGCCGCCTGTCCCGCAGAGTTCCCGCCGCCGACCACGAACGCGTGCTCCCCGCGCAGGGCGTCGGCCTCCGACCCGGCGGCGCCGTAGAAGACCCCGTAGCCGACGAGGTCTTCCACCCCGGGAACTCCCAAGCGTCGCCACCCCACGCCGGTGGCGATGACGACGGCGCGGGACCGCACCACCGCTCCGCTCGTCATCTCGAGCTCGCGATAATCGCCGTCGACCCTCAGCTGTACGGCCTCTTGCGCCAGCAGGAACTCCGCCCCGAAGAGCCACGCCTGCTCCACTGCGCGGTTGGCGAGCTCCGCGCCACTGATGCCGCGCGGATGCCCGAGGTAGTTGCGGATGCTCGAGCTCGTGCCCGCCTGACCGCCCGGAACTCCGGGGTCGATGATCACGGTTCGCAGGCCCTCGGACGCCCCGTACACGGCCGCCGACATCCCGGCCGGTCCGGCTCCGACGATCGCGAGGTCGAAGTCGAGATCGGACAGGTCACTGCGGAACCCCAGCGTCTCGATGAGCTGCACGTCTGTCGGGTCCACCAGCACCGTCCCCGAGTGGAACCCGACAACCGGAAGGCGGGAGCCGTCACGACCGAGCCGGGCCAACGCATCGCGACCTTGCTCGGAGTCCGGCTCGTGGAAGTGGAAGGGGATGCTGGCGCGCGACAACATGTCGCGCAACTGGTGCGAGCGATCGTGCCAACGCCGAGCCACGATGGTCACCGCAGCGAGCTCCGGACGCTGCGTACGGGACCAGTCGGCGAGGTACTCACTCATGGGCGGGTAGAGCCACACCTCGCGAGGCTCCCACGGAACGAACAGGTAGCCATCGACCTGGCCCAGCACCATGGCCCGGCGGATGGGATGATCACGCCACCGCCCTCTCTCCACGAGCAGGATGCGCCGTGCCAGCGGATGATCACGCCGGACGTTCGCCAAGAACTCCACCCCCGAGCCGGCGTCGAGTTCCGGGGCGGCGACGACGACCGCCAGCCGGCCATCGTCGGCCAGTCCCGACTGCTGGACACCCACCGATGTCAGCCCAGCCACGTCGAAGTCACGGTCGAAACGCCGAGCGAGGTGGCTGGTCAGCTGGCTGCGCAAACCGGCGTCGTCGGCGACCACGGCGATGGTCGGCCGGACCGGCACGACGGGCTCCTCCATGTCTCCATAGTGGCCTCCTAGCTGGCGTTGCCGACAAGGTGGCTTGCCGCGTGCCGGGTTTGCGCCAAGCGCCGCCGATGAGGGCGGACATGTAAAAGCCCTCGCCTCCGGTCGGCGCCGCGGGCTACCCTCACCCCACAGACCCCGACGTAGACGAGGGAGCACCACAGATGCGCCAACTGCTCGGACAGATCGCCCTGCCCTATCCGAGCGAACTGAAGGCAGCCCATCTCTATGCCCACCCTCAACCTCGGGATCGTCGCTCATGTCGACGCCGGTAAGACCACACTGACCGAACGTCTGCTCTTCGAGACGGGGGTCACCAGCTCCCTCGGCCGGGTCGACCACGGTGACACCGTCACCGACGACGACGCCTTGGAGCGACAGCGCGGCATCACGATCCGGTCGGCCGTCGTGGCGTTCACCATCGGCGACGTCAAGGTCAACCTGATCGACACTCCGGGCCACAGCGACTTCATCGCCGAGGTCGAGCGCGCCCTCACGGTCCTCGACGGTGCGGTGCTCGTGGTCTCGGCTGTGGAGGGCGTGCAGGCACAGACCCGCGTCCTCATCCGCATCCTGGAGCGACTGCAGATCCCGTTCATCATCTTCGCCAACAAGATCGACCGGGTGGGTGCGGCGTACCAGGCGACGATGTCCGCGCTCCGTGAGGCGCTCGTGACCGACGCGATCGCACTCACCGAACCGACCAACCTCGGCAGCAGATCCGCGGATGTACGGCCACGTCGTGGTGCCGCCTTCCTCGACGAGATGGTCGAGCGCCTTGCGGAGTCCGACGACGAGATGATGCAGCAGTACGTCGAGGGGGCTCAGCCCATCACTGAGTCGCAGGCCCTGTCGGCATTGGCGCGACACAGCGCGCGAGGCGATGTGCATCCGGTGCTCTTCGGCTCAGCCTTGACCGGCATCGGGGTGGTTGATGTCATCGATGCGCTGCGCCGGTACCTGCCGACCGACAGCGCTTCGGCCGACGACCCGCTCCGGGCGAGTGTGTTCAAGATCGAGCGCAGTCCTGCCGGACACAGAGTTGCCTTCGCGCGGATCTTCGCCGGCATAGTGGCGCCGCGCGATCACGTCGTCTACCACCACCGCTCGGGCGCCGGCAAGCTCATCGAGCGCGAAGGTCGGGCCACCAGCGTCATGACGTTCACGCACGGCACGACCACCGCTCCCGCCGCAGCCAGGGCTGGCGACATCGCCAAGATCGTTGGCCTGGCTGAGATCGAGATCGGCGACCAGCTCGGCGGATGGGACCCGCGCAGGGGTGGCCGGTACTTTGCGCCACCCGGCTTGGAGAGCGTCGTCGTCGCGCGTGAGCCGGCCGATCGGCCACGCCCGTTCGAAGCGCTCAAGCAGTTGTCGGCCCAGGACCCGCTCGTCGACGCCCGTCTCGACGGAATCGACACCGAGCTCACTGTCAGCCTCTACGGCGAGGTCCAGAAGCAGGTGATCGCGGCCCGGTTGGTGACCGAGTTCGGTGTCGAAGCCGAGTTCC
>DASQEH010000171.1:0-1558 GCA_035633755.1 Nocardioidaceae bacterium
ATCTGTGTCCGGCGCCGCGTCGGCGCAGTTGCGGTGTTCACAGCGGCAGCTTCTGTCGAGGCATGACTTCGAGCACCCGCTGAACCATGGCTGCGCGACCACCGGCCGTGCCGTCGTCCTCAAGGTCGGTCCGTCGCAGACCGAGGGCCTCAGCAACCGGCAGCCTCGCCATCAGGACTGCCAGCCGGGCCACCAGGGTGTTCTTGTGCTCTGTCAGCCACATCAACTGCTGCAGAGCCTGGGCGCGCGAGGTCATGTCTGCGCGCGCGTCCGCGCTGAATTCAGCCGGCAGGTCCACCATCGCAGCCGTGCAGTCCTGAATCTCAGCGAGCAGATAGGACGTTCTCCGCGTGGTCAGCAAAGCGAGCAGCAAGTCGTCCGCGACGTACGCGTCCTGGACCTGCGCACCAATGACCCGGCGCAGGCGCGCGGCCAGTTCCTCCTTGGCCACTGCCGCCACCCATGTCAGGCAGTTGACAAGCACGAAGCGCTCAAGCGCGCGGCGCGGGTCGACCGCGGCATGCTGCCACCCCGACCAGCAGCAGGCATCCTCGTATGACGCCCGCATGAGCGCGGCGCTCGCCGGAAACGCCTCGATTCGGTCTGCAGCGCCTCGGCTGAGGTCGCGCAGCCGCCGCCGGGAAACCAACACACGGTTACCGTCGAAGACGAAGGCGAGTGGGCATTCGAGCTCTAGCGCCTCAGGCAGCAGCGCCAGGGCGGCTGCGCGAACCACTGCCTCAGGGGTGAGGACTGCGTGTTGGAACTCGAAGGTCGACGAGAACCGGCCGAACTGCACCACGGGGGCGAGCATTGCCTCCCGAGGCAGCACGGGTTCTCGCGCGGCCACCGTGCCTAGGGCGTCCACGATGCCCCTGCTACCGTCGATCCTGAGCTTGACGCCCGACTCCAGCGTTTCGATAACGCCGGGGACTCCTGTTACGCATGGGGTGCCCATTTCGCGGGCCAGGATCGCCAGGTGATTGAGCAGGCCACCGGTCTCGCACACGAGGCCAGCGGCTTGTCGGGCCGCTCGCCCAACAGCAGGGGTCGCATGGCGCATGACGAGGATCTCTCCCGCCAGGCAGGCCGCGAGGTCGGCTTCGTAACGCAGCACCCTGGCCGCCCCAGTCGCCTGCCCGGCGGACGCGCCGACACCAAACAACCGCGTGCCCCGAACGTCCTCACGCACGTCGGGCCCACTCGCAAGTGGCATGGGATGGGACGTTACTCGCAGGGATCTTTCCCGGCAATAGTCACTTTATTTGGGTGAACACCGGGTCTAGCGGGATCCTCCCTGCCTGCCGCGAGAGCGTCTCGCAGAGCCTTTGGGCCGTCGCTCGCGGACCCTTGAGATCGATCCGCAGAGCGTCACCAAGCATGAAGAGTGCTCGCCAGAAACCCATGTTGATCCGTCGCTTGGCCTCGTCATAGTCGCGGGCGCTGCCGGCGAATTCGAACAGGGCGAGAGCCGAGGGGCCCGCTGTAGTCAGTTGGCCTTGTGCCCACTGACGGTGATACCGGCGGCGCCACGGCCGGTCCGAGAGCTGTTCGATCG
>DASQEH010000172.1:0-11876 GCA_035633755.1 Nocardioidaceae bacterium
GCACTGCAAACGGATTGCTAACGGACTCGTTAGCACTCGACGTCACTCGACATGACGAAGCGCCTACCTTCCCGAGGGGAATCCCGAGGTCAGACCACCTCGAGCAGACCAGGCACCACTGGTCGGCACGGCGGCGGGGGAAGTTCGAGTCCCACCGGGGCCACTCAGAACGACGAAACGACATAGTCAACCTCCACCGAAACCCTGTTCGTGCAAACCACACGTAGCAGTGGTTGTCTGCAACCGAGGGCGCGCCACTGAAGAGGGGCAGACGTGAGTGCCGACCCTGCGCCTCGAGAATTAGGGAAAGCGGCGGGGCGTGGGAGAGTTGAGGTAGTCGAGCGCGCAAATGTCGGCTTTCTCTGAGGAGCTTCACATGAGCGCGGACGACATCGGCCCTGCCACCACAATGGCAGAGGTCGCGCAGACGCTCGGTGAGGTCACCGGCCTCGAGGGGACGCTGCAGCGGGTGACTCGAAGTGCGTGCGACACGATCCCCGGCGCCGATATGGCGAGCATCAGCATCCGGCACTCCGACGGTCGCCTCGAAACCATGGCCCCCACCGACGACATCCCCGCCGAGGCGGACGCTCTGCAGTACGAGTACCAGGAGGGCCCCTGCTACGAGGCGCTGACCGATGACAAGACGGTGAGCAGCCCAGACGTCGGCGCGGATGCTCGGTGGCCCCGGTACGGCCCCGCGGCTGCAGGGTTGGGCGTGAGTCGCAGCTGGCTCTGGAGTTCTACGACAGCTCGCAGTCACGCGGAGCGTTGAACCTCTACTCGCGGAGCCCAGTGGCACTCGTGGATCAGCATCAGCTGGTGGAGCTTTTCGCCACCCATGCTGGGCTTGCGATGGGACGTGACCGCACGGTGGGAGGTCTCCTGGTGGCGTTGGGGACTCGCAAGGTCATCGGGCAGGCGATCGGCATCACGATGGCGCGGTACGGCATCGACGAGGAACGAGCGTTCGAGTTTCTCATCCGTGTGTCGCAGGCTGAGAACCTCAAGCTGCGCGATGTTGCGGTCGGCGTGGTCAGCGGGGAGCTCTCCAACACAGAGAGAACGAGTACTCCTCGAGCGAATGGGCACTAGACCATGCACGGAACTGGCCGCCCGGCGGCCGATCCGTGCGGCCCCGGTGTTGACGCAACAGCGCCGGGGCCGCCCCTTCACTACCCTCAGGCTTAAGCAACGGCGCCGTGAAGTGAGCGGCTGGACCGTATATCATGGACCCTGTGACCTGGCAAGACGCCAGGCGTCAGAGAGGACAAACGTCGCATGGAGAGTCGCAACCCGATCCTGAACAACAGCGACACGTTCAACGGTCGTTCCGCCCAGGGCTATGGACAGACGGTCTACCCGGCGGGCGGGCAGGGTTACCGAGGCTACGGCCAGACTTCCTACCCTTCTACGCCACCACCCAGTGATCCCTCGACCTGGCAGATCCCGACAGGCCCGGGGATCCAGGACCGGATGACGATCGACTCGGTCGTCTCCCGGACCGCCCTTACGCTCTTGATGGTCGTCGCCACGGCTGCTGCCACGTGGGTCTTCCTCCCGGACGGCTCCACCCCCGGCGAGGCCAACTACGTCGGCACTGCGTGGATAGGTGGCGCACTCGTCGGAGCCGGACTGGGTATCTGGCTGAGCTTCAAGCGTGTCGTGTCGCCTGCGTTGGTCATGCTGTACGCCGTGGCTCAGGGGTTCTTCCTGGGAGCTGCCTCCGAGGCGTTCGAGACCATCGCCTCTGGGGTCGTCGCGCAGGCGGTACTGGGTACGGTCGCCGCATTCGCTGCCACGCTGGCGGCGTACAAGTTCTTCGACATCCAGGTGACAAGCCGGTTCCGCAAGTTCGTCGTCATCGCGGGCATGGGCTTCTTCATGGTGACGTTGCTCGACTTCGTGCTGTACCAGTTCGGCAACTCCATCGGCTTCAACGAGTTCGGCACGCTCGGCCTGATCATGAGCTTCGTCGGGTTGGCCCTCGGTATCTTCTTCCTCATCCTCGACTTCGACATGATCGAGCGAGGTGTGGCGGCGGGTGCGCCTGAGTCCGAGGCGTGGCGGGCAGCCTTCGGGCTGACGGCGACCCTCATCTTCATCTACATCGAGCTGCTGCGGATCCTCGCGATCCTACGCGGCGGCGAGTAAGCTCCCCCGAAGCACGATAGCGGCGGTGTCCCTCAGGGGGCACCGCCGCTTTCTGTTCGCACCATTGAGCTCACAGACTTCGGCCGCGGTCCGCTGACCTAGGGGTAGGGGCTGCGGAGGAGCCCAACTCGAAGACTCCTCGGCGGGGGTTACTCGAAGGCTCGGTGAGCCCGCTTCAGATCGAACTCGTGCACTATGGCGGTGGCATGGCCGTGCGCAAGGTTGTACTCGTCCCGGAGCCACCGAACGCGTTCGTCGAAACGCAAGAACCCAGGCCCGGCATCGAGATGCCCCAACCACTCCTGAAGGCTTCGCCCGGTCGCCTCGGGAATCCGGGCGACCAGCATCTGATGGGTTTCTTCGGAGTGGTGTAGGGCCATTGTTCCTCCTGTGTGACGACGGTGTTTCGCAGAGCAGCGGGTCAACTCACCGCCCGTGGACGGTGCGCCTGCCTGCCGGCTAGCGAGCCTGGCCTGGAAGCATCCTTGCTTGACAACGGTGTGTACGCAATGGAGTCAGCCGGGACGACTTCCGCCATCATGGCTTAGCCCGGCCAGATCGTGGTCCGAATCGAGGGGATCGTGGTCGATTGGCAAAGACGCCAGTTCGGTCTCGACCTCACCGGCCTGCGGGATGACGAAACTACGGCGATGCCGCAGTAGGCCAAGCAGCCCTCGTCGACCCGAGCTGCCCTCGACGCGGCCACCTTGTGACACCTCGGTGCCAGCGCTGTCGGCGGCGATCGCGGCGGCTCTGGCCAGCGGCAGAACACCTTCACCGCGCGCGGGATCGACGCGCTCGTCGTCGAGGATGACACCCACCGCCGCCGCCACCGAGGGCAGCATCCCGGCGGCACAAGCCCGGTAGCCGAAGGCCGAGGGGTGGAACTGGTCGGGCCCGAACATGTCCGCCGCTGAAGCTGCGAACTCCGCGCCGAGCACCGTGGACAGCGACACCGCGCGCCCGCCGGCCTCGATGACCGCGATGGCCTGGGCGGCAGCAAGCCGACGGCTCCACGTCCGCGCAACCTGTCGCAGCGGGGGAGCGATGGGCCGGACGGTGCCGAGGTCCGGACAGGTTCCCACGACGACCTCGCACCCCGCGGCTCGCAGCGTCTGCACAGCCTCACGCAGAGCGCGCAAGGACTCTGCGGGATGGACGCGGTGCGTCACGTCGTTGGCCCCGACGATGATGACGCACACGTCGGGGTCTTTGGCCATGGCAAGGGGGATCTGAGCGGCGAGTGCCGACGTCCGCGCGCCGACCGCGGCGACGCTGCTGAGGTACACCGGGCGCTGGGCCACATCGGCCAGCCCGGTCGCCAAGTAGGCGCCGAAGGTGTCCGACGGGACGGTCACGCCGTAACCCGCGGCCGCGGAGTCCCCGAGAACGGCGAGTCGCAGGGGTGGGCTCGCCAGCCCCACTCCGTACACCCCGTCCGGGTCGAGGGGCTTGTCCTTCACGTTCCCGATCTTGCGTCGGGCCAGCTTCGCCTGAGCGGTGAGGATGCCGTAGAGGGAGCCTCCGAACAGGCCAAGTCCGCCGCCGCCGACAGCCGCAGCGGTGGCGAGTCTGCGCGCTGCGCTGGACCTGCTCACAACCCTCTTCCCCTCGTGGACCTGCCTCCATTCTAGGAAGCCAGTCATAGCCCCGTCCTGGCTAGCCGTTTAATGGCCCTTGGCGGGCTCTAGGCTGGGCGCGTGGACTACGTCGAATCGCTCCTGGACCTGGTCGGCAACACCCCGCTGCTGAAGCTCGCGCGGACCACAGACGGTGCCCGCGGCACGGTGCTGGCCAAGATCGAGTACATGAACCCCGGCGGGTCGGTCAAGGATCGCATCGCGCTCAAGATGGTCGAGGCCGCGGAGAAGTCCGGTGACCTGAGACCCGGCGGGACGATCGTTGAGCCCACGTCGGGGAACACCGGCGTGGGCCTGGCTCTGGCGGCACAGGCCCGGGGCTACTCCTGCGTCTTCGTCTGCCCCGACAAGGTCAGCGAGGACAAGCTCAACGTGCTGAGGGCCTACGGCGGGCGGGTTGTCGTCTGCCCCACGGCAGTGGCCCCCGAGCACCCCGACAGCTACTACAACGTGTCGGATCGGCTGGTCCGTGAGATCGAGGGCGCCTGGAAACCGAACCAGTACGCCAACGAGAACAACCCGTTGAGCCACTACGAGCAGACCGGACCCGAGATCTGGACCCAGACGGACGGCAAGGTCACGCACTTCGTCACCGGCGTCGGCACGGGGGGCACGATCAGCGGCGTCGGACGCTACCTCAAGGAGGTGTCCGACGGTCGCGTGCAGATCATCGGCGCGGACCCCGAGGGCTCGGTGTACTCCGGAGGCACCGGGCGGCCGTATCTCGTGGAGGGCGTCGGCGAGGACTTCTGGCCGACGACGTACGACGCTTCCGTCCCGGACAGAATCATCGCGGTCTCCGACAAGGACTCGTTCCTGACTACGCGCCGGCTGGCCCGTGAGGAGGCGCTCCTCGTAGGCGGGTCCTCTGGCATGGCGGCCGCCGCGGCGATCCAGCTCGCCCACGAGCTCGACGACCCGGATGCTGTCATCGTGGTGCTGCTGCCCGATGGAGGGCGCGGGTACCTCACCAAGGTGTTCGACGACGCCTGGCTGGCCCAGTACGGTTTCCTCGGCCACCGCTCGGAACTGACGGCCGGAGACGTCCTGCGCGGCAAGGACGGCCGCCTCCCCGACCTCGTCCACACCCATCCCAACGAGACGATTGCGCAGGCCGTGGCGATCCTGCGCGAGTACGCCGTCTCGCAGATGCCGGTCGTTCGCGCGGAGCCGCCGGTGATGGCTGCCGAGGTGGCCGGTGCAGTGAGCGAGCGTGACCTGTTGGACGCCTTGTACGCCGGCCGGGCCCGGCTCACCGACCGCGTCGAGGATCACATGGCCGCCACGCTGCCGACCGTGGGGTCGGGCGAGCCCGTGAGCGAGGCCGTCCAGCGGTTGCTCGAGGCCGACGCGGTCCTGGTGCAGGAGGACGGCAAGCCGGTCGGCGTGCTGACTCGTCAGGATCTGCTGGGGTTCATCGCCGCGGTCTGACCCACAGAGTGTCGGCTCGGTGTCAGCCGGAAGTCACGCGGATCCAGCCGCCGGGTCTGGAGCCAGTACCTCCACGTGGCGTACGGCCAGATGGCGATGTTGCGGCCGTTGGCGTCCTGGTACCAGCTCCTGCAGCCGGACTGCCACACGCTGGTGGACAGCCGAGCCTGGATCCGCTGGACGAAGCGCTGTTGGATGTCAGCGAGCACCTCGATGGTGTCGCTGGCCGTTTCGTCCAGCAGGTCCAGAGCCTGGAGGACGTAGCGAGCCTGCGCCTCGATCATGAACAGCACCGACTGGTGCCCCAGGCCGGTGTTCGGGCCGAGCAGCAGAAAGAGGTTGGGGAACCCGGCAACCGTGATGCCGAGGTGGGCACCCACGCCGTCCCGCGACCAGGCGCGCGTCAGGGCCTGGCCGTTGCGCCCGACGACCGGCATCCGGGTCAGTCCAGCGCTGACGTCGAAGCCGGTCGCGACGATGATGACGTCGGCAGCGCGTTCGGTGCCGTCGCCGGCCCGTAGGCCGTCAGGGGTGACCGCCGTGATCTGGTCGGTGACGAGCTCGACGTTGTCCCGGAGCAGGCTGGGGTAGAAGTCGTCGGACAGCAGCACCCGTTTGCAGCCCATCTGGTAGTCCGGGGTGAGCCGGGATCGGAGCTCCGGATCAGAAATTTGGCGAGCCAGATGTCGCCGTGCTTGGCGCTCGCGCAGCCTCATCGCCTTGGGGGTGAGCGTGAAACCCAGACCACGAAGCTCCAGGGCCCAGTAGATCGCGTCGCGCAGGGCACGGTGCACCCCCGGCCGACGTGCGAGGAGTCGCTGCGCGCGGGCCGGGATGGCTACGTCGGACCGCGGCGTGATCCAGGCAGCGGTGCGCTGGTACAGGTCCAGCTGACGCACCCGAGGCGCTATCTCGGGCACGAGCTGCGCGGCGCTGGCGCCCGTCCCGATGACCGCCACCCGCTGCCCCTCGAGGGTGCAGGCGTGGCGCCAGGACGCCGAGTGGAACACCGTGCCGCTGAACGTCGACAGACCAGGCAGGTCAGGGATGTGCGGCTCGTGCAAGGCCCCCACGCCGCTGACCAGCACCCGGCAGTCGAACCCGGCCGCCCCTGCTACATCCACGCCCCATCGGCCGGCAGTCTCGTCGAAGCGTGCACCCGTCACCCGTGCGCCAAGGCGAAGGTGAGGTTCCAGCCCATAGGTCGCCACGCAGGAGCGCAGGTAGTCCCAGATCTCGTCGCGGCCCGAGAACAAGCGCGACCAGTGCGGGTTCAGCCGAAACGACAGCGAGTACAGGTGCGAAGGAACGTCGCAGGCGCAGCCCGGATACGTGTTGTCGCGCCACGTGCCGCCCACGTCGTCGGCCTTCTCGAGGATGACGAAGTCGTCGCGACCGGCTCGCTTCAGCAACATCGCCATGCAGATGCCGGAGAAGCCACTGCCGATGATCGCGACATCGGTCCGCTCCGCCATGGCGCCGACGATAGCGACCACCCGGGCATCAGCCGAACGGTCGGCGAAGCGTCGTACGGTGATCGCATGCACTTCGCCTTCGTCGTTCCGTACGCCGACGCCCGCGAGTTCGCCGAGCTTGCCGCGCTCGGCGAGGCCTGTGGCTGGGACGGGGTGTTCACGTGGGAAGCGGTCTGGGGCGTCGATGCGTGGGTCACGCTGGCGGCCGCCTCGATGATGACCGAGCGCATCAGGCTGGGGACCCTGCTGACGCCAGTGTCGCGAGTCAAGCCATGGGACCTCGCTAGTCGCGTGGGAACCGTCGACCGGCTGAGCCGGGGCAGGACCATCCTCGGCGCGGGTTTAGGTGCCTTGCACGGGGGATGGACGGCGTTCGAGGCGGACGAGGGACGCCGCACGCGCGCCGAGAAGATGGACGAGTGCCTGGCGATCTATGACGGTCTCATGCGAGGGCAGCCGTTCGAGTTCGCCGGACGCCACTACACCGCTCGGCCGACCGACTTCGTCGTCCCGGACCCACCGGTCCAGCAGCCGCGCCCGCCAGTCTGGGTCGTCGGCGCCCAGGTCGTCGGCAGGGCTCGGCAGCCGTCGTTGGAGCGGGCTGCCAGATGGGATGGGCTGCTACCGCAGGTTGTCGACAGCGGGCGACGCGGACGGGTGGCCACGCCTGACCAGCTCGCCGAGCTGGTCAGCGTCGTGAGGGAGGTGCGGGAAGCAGCCGGGTCAGCGTGGCGGGGCTACGACGTCATCCTCGAAGCCGACACCTATGACGACGAGGAGACGACCGATCCCGGCGATCCCGCGGCCTGGGCGGCCGTCGGAGTGACCTGGTGGGTGGAGTCCTGGTGGAGCCTGCCGCGCAGCAGCGAGGGGACGCACGAGCTGCGGCGTCGAATCGAGGCCGGCCCGCCTCAGAGCTGAGGCCGATGTCAGCGGGAACGGCCGCGGCCCCTCACACCGGCCGCGTAGCATCGGGGCGTACGGTGACCTCGGCGACACTGCGGAGCGCCTCGCCCTTCCAAGGAGGATGCAGTGGCTGAGATCTCGCAGTCCGACGGGGGTGCGGCGTTCTCGGACGAGGGCCGCATGACGCTGATCGAGCATCTGCGGGAGCTTCGTAACCGGACGTTCGTCGCTGTTGTCGCGGTGCTGGTCGGCTTCATCGTGGCCCTGTTCTTCTACGAGGCGCTCTTCGACCTGCTCCAGCGCCCAGCGGCCAGAGCGCTGTCGGGTCTCAGCGCCGAGCAGCGCGAGAATGCGCAGATCTTCACGGCCGGAGTGGCCGGCGCCTTCATCTTGCAAGTGAAGGTCTCCCTGGTCGCCGGCATCGTCTTGTCGTCGCCGGTGTGGCTCTACGAGCTGTGGGCTTTCATCCTCCCCGGTCTGCACCGCAGCGAGCGCAAGTGGACGATCATCTTCGTCTCCATCGCCGGGCCGTTGTTCGCCGCGGGGGTCGCCCTCGGCTACTGGGTGATGCCGAAGGGCCTGCAGGTGATGCTCAGCTTCACCCCGGAGGGGCTGTCGAACTTCATCGACGTGAGCACCTACCTCAACTTCGTCCTTCGGGTCCTGCTGGTGTTCGGGGTGGCCTTCGAGATCCCGCTGTTCGTGGTGTTGCTCAACCTGGCTGGTGTCGTCACCGGCAAGCAGCTGGGACAGTGGCGAGCCTGGATCATCTTCGCTACCTTCATCTTCGCCGCGGTGGCCACGCCTTCGACCGACCCGATCACCATGCTGCTCCTGGCCATCCCCATGGTGCTGCTCTTTCTGATCTCGGAGGTGATCGCCCGGTTGGTCGACCGACGCCGCGGACGGCAGAGCAGCGAACCGGACTACAACACTCTGGACGACGACGAAGCCTCGCCCCTCTGACCGCGGCGGGGTGCAGCGAGGAGCGACCATGACCAGCCCGGTGACGGACTCCCAGGCCGATCCGGAAGGAGCACGGCCGTCGAGACCGGTGCTCGTCATCAACGCCGGGAGCTCCTCGTTGAAGTTCGCGACCGTCGATCCGGTGACCGGCAGCAGGTCGATGTCCGGACTGGCCGAGAGGCTCGGCACCGCCGACGCTGCCGTCACCCTCAACCGTGACGGCGCGCCAGACGTGGAATCCGCACTCGCAGACGGGTCCCACGACGAGGCGGTCGCCTTGGTGCTGGACGAGGCGCAACGCCAACCGCCCCACCTGCAGCCGGTCGGAGTCGGTCATCGCGTCGTCCACGGTGGTGAGCGGTTCACCGATTCAGTGCTGGTGAACGACGACGTCATGGCTGGTATCGCGCAGTACAGCCCGCTCGCACCGCTGCACAACCCGCCCGCGCTGCTGGGCATCTCCGCCGTCCACGCCCGCTGGCCGGACCTGCCGCAGGCGGTCGTCTTCGACACGGCGTTCCACTCGACCATGCCACCGCGCGCCTTCCGCTACGCCGTGCCGGAGGACTGGTACGTCGAGCTGGGCGTACGCCGGTATGGCTTCCACGGCACCAGTCATCACTTCGTCAGCGCTCGGGCCGCCGAGCTCCTCGGTCGACCCGCGTCCGAGTTGGCGCTGGTCGTCGCCCATCTCGGCAACGGCTGCAGTGCTACGGCGGTTCTCGGCGGCCGCTCCGTTGACACGACGATGGGCTTGACGCCGCTCGAGGGGCTCGTCATGGGCACCCGCTCCGGCGACGTGGATCCCGGGTTGTTCGGCTACCTCGCCTCGCGTCGCGCCATGACCAGCGAAGCCGTGCTCGGCGTCTTGAACTCGCGCAGCGGACTGCTCGGCCTGTCCGGCCACAGCAATGACATGCGGGCGCTTCAGTCGAGAGCAGAGGCGGGCGATGAGAGCGCCTCGCTGGCCGTCGAGATCTTCTGCTACCGGTTGGCGAAGGCCCTGAGCGGCCTGGTCGTCGCGCTGGGGCGCCTCGATGCCCTCGTGTTCACCGGCGGGATCGGCGAGAACGATGCGAGAGTGCGCGAGCGGGTCGTCGATGCGCTCGGCTTCCTGGGTCTGAGGCTCGACCCGGACGCGAACCGCGAGCACGGGCGCTCCACCTCGGGTCAGATCTGCGTCGCCACGGACGGCATGCCTACGGCGCTCGTCGTGCCGACCGACGAAGAGCTGTCGATCGCGCGTGACACGATTCGCCTCATCTCCACCTCATGACGAGAGGACGCGACTCATGACCCGGACCCTGCTCGTGGTCCCCACCGGCCCTCATGTCGGCCTCACCAGCGCATGCCTTGGCCTGCTTCGAGCCCTCGACGAGCGGGGGGTCCGTGTCGGCTTCGTGAAACCCCTGGCGCAGCCGCGCTCCGACGGACGCGCCGAGGCGTCGAACGAGCTGGTCGCGAAGCTCACGTCCCTGCACCCACCGGAGGCCCTGCCGGCAGCCGTCCTCGAGGAGCGACTTGGGTCCGGAGGGGTCGACGCGGTGCTCGAGGAGGTCGTGGCGCGCTGGCAGCCACTCAGCGACCAGCACGACGTGATCGTCGTCGAGGGCCTGAACCCCGGACCCACCCAGATCTACTCGAGCCGCCTGAACCAGGCGATGGCGAAAGCCCTGGACGCCGACGTGATCCTGGTCGGCGCCTGCACCGGTGGCGGGGGGTACTCCCACCCTGCGGGGGAGCCTGCGGGCGCCTCGACCTGGCCAGACGAGGTTGAGCACCTGGCTGAGTCGCTGGCGATCACCGCCGGTACGTACTCGGCAGGGGAGAACGCCCGGGTCGAGGGGTGCATCGTGACACGCGTACCCCACCGGCAGGGGGCAGTGGCCGACATTTCGGCCGCGCTGGAGCGGCGGCGCCTGTCGCTGTTCGCTGCCGTCGCGTACAACGTCCACCTGACGCAGCCGCGCGTGCGTGACCTGGTCCGCGACCTGCAGCCGCGTGTCCTGACCGAGGGTGACCAGTCCAGGCGGATCACCGACGTGTCCGTGTTCGCCCAGAACATTCCTGGCGGCCTGCGGGTGCTGACCGACGGACGCCTCATCGTCGTACCTGGCGACCGCCACGACGTCGTGATGGCGACGTGCCTGGCTGCGTTGAACGGCACCCGGCTGGCCGCACTGCTCCTGACCGTCGGTATCGACCCGGACCCAGCCGTGTGGGAGCTGACGAGAGCCGCAGCGAACACAGGTCTGCCCATCCTCGTGACGCCGGAAGCCACCTACCCGACCATCATGCGGGTGGAGCACATCGACGTCGACCTGTCCGCCGATGATCTCGACCGCGCCGAGGCGGTCATGACGCACGGCGCCGCTGCCATCAACGATGCCGCCGTCGAGGACCTGCTGGCAGCACCTGAGGCACGCCGCCTCAGCCCGGCGGCGTTCCGGTACCGGCTGACCGAGCTGGCCAAGGCGGCGAACAAGCGCATCGTGCTGCCCGAGGGCACGGAGCCCCGCACGGTGAGAGCGGCGGTGGAGTGTGCCGAACGTGGCATTGCCCGCCCGGTGCTGCTGGGCCGCCCAGGCGAGGTGGAGCAGGTCGCGAAGAGCCTGGGGCTGGACCTGCCGGCCACGCTCGAGGTGGTCGACCCCACCCGGGCTGCCGAGCAGTTCGTAGCGCCCCTGGCGGCCCTGCGCGCGCACAAGGGCTGGACCGAGGAGATGGCTCGCGAGCGCCTCACGGACGAGATCACCGTCGGCACGATGATGCTGCAGACCGGGCAGGTCGACGGCCTGGTGGCCGGCGCAGAGCACACCACCGCCGATACGGTGCGTCCGGCCCTGCAGATCATCGGCACCGAGAAGGGGTCGAGGCTGGTCTCGTCGGTGTTCTTCATGTGCCTGCCCGACGAGGTCCTGGTCTACGGCGACTGCGCCATCAACCCGCAGCCGACCGCCGAGGAGCTCGCCGACATCGCCGTGCAGAGCGCCGCGTCCGCACGCGCGTTCGGCATCGAGCCGCGTGTCGCCATGATCAGCTTCAGCACCGGGGAGTCAGGCAGCGGGGAGGAGGTGGCCAAGGTCGTCGAAGCGACGCGCCTGGTCCGTGAGCGCGTACCCGACCTGGCGGTCGACGGCCCGCTGCAGTATGACGCGGCGACCAGCACGTCGGTGGGTGCCAGCAAGCGGCCAGGCAGCGCCGTGGCCGGCCGAGCCACCGTGTTCGTCTTCCCGAACCTGGACAGCGGCAACACCACCTACAAGGCGGTGCAGCGCAGCGCCGACGTCATCAGCATCGGCCC
>DASQEH010000173.1:0-65117 GCA_035633755.1 Nocardioidaceae bacterium
TTTTGAGTGTCGTGATCCCGCAGATCTCGGGCCAGTGCAGCAAGAGTTGGGATGGTTCGACGTACTCTCGGCGGTTCGGCGAATCGGGGTGCCCGCCAGCGAAGTACAAGTGCCGCGCTACACGCTGGTCAATCTCGAGACTACGTTCTACACCGAACCGCTGACGTTGGACCGGACACTGCAGATCATCGGCTACACCGTCGACGTCCGTCTCGAGCCCGTGAGCTACGTGTGGCACTGGGGGGACGGCTCCACCACGGAGACTAGCGTCCCCGGTCGGCCCTACCCCTCCACAGACGTCACTCATACCTATCTGAGGAGTACGGCGCCCGGTGACTCGTTGTCACTCAGTGTGGACGTGCTCTACCGTGCGAGTTACCGTGTCGATGGAGGTAGTTGGCAGGAGATCCCTGACACGCTCACCATCAGTGGCACGGCGTCCGCCATGCCGGTGAAGCAAGCCAGCGCTGTACTCGTCACCCGGGAGTAGGGAGACTCCGCGAGTCGAACTCCTGATCGGTGGGCCGGGGAAAGCGCCGACTCGGCCGGCACTCACTGCGGCGGCAGGCTCACAGCTCGCGAAGGGGACAGTGCACAGATGACAACGCCGCTGAGGAGTGCGGCAGCGGTTATCGCAATGCTGGTCATCCTGGCGATGGTTGTAGCCGGCCACGTCGCAGCGACCGCGCACCATGCACCAGTCGCTGCGACGAGCGGTTCAGGGGTGACCCCGCCGAGCGGTGCCGTCGGGGTAGCGCCTCATGTCCCCAACGACGTGCGCCTTGTACGAACTCGGCGGTCGCTTCTCGGCCGACACAACTGGTATCGACAAGTGGTCGACGGCCACTTCGTTGTCGGTGGATGGTTCGCCACGCACTACGACAAGTTCAGAAAGCAGTACGTAATCTGGGACCACCGCCGCGATGTGAACGCGACCACACTCCCGCAGCCGCGCATCACCTCCGAAGAAGCGCGCTCCTTCGTCACACGGGGCACGCAGTCGCCCGCCCGTCGGAGAACTCACGTCGGCCTCTGGGTACTTGCTAGGTCGAGCCACCACCCGACCCCACGTTTGGTGTACGCCGTGAGCACCGCAGACGGTCATGGTGCGCGAACGTCCTACGTGGACGCCGTGGACGGGCGGATCGTGAAGGTTGTCCATTCACCCGCGAAAACGCGGGTGGATCAGGGACCGCCGGTGATAGGGAGAGGTCGGGTTTTCGACCCGAATCCGGTCGTTCGGCTTCAGGACCAGAGCCTCCGAGACCAGGGAGACGCCGACAGCGCGGTACCTCGTCGCGCCTATACGCGAGTTGAGCTCCGCGGTCTGTATAACGCTCATCAACTCGTTGGCCGCTGGGTCCGCATAGCCAATGCCCATCGTGCACACTCACGTTCGAACACATACCTGTTCAACCGATCCCATCCCTTCTTCGAGCAGACCAGTGCGTACTACGGCGTGCACAAGCAACAGGCATTCCTGCAGTCTCTTGGTTTTCACGATGTCAACGCGGAGTCACAGGAGGTCGTCACCAACGCTTTCGCCAACGACAACTCCTACTACGACACACAGGCGGACCGGATATCTCTGGGGAGTGGCGGGGTCGACGATGCCGAGGATCTGGAAGTTGTTTGGCACGAGTACGGCCACGCGATTCAGTCGGATCAAGTGATCGACTTCGGCAGGGGCCGGGAGGCCCGCTCGATCGGAGAGGGTTTTGGTGACTATATGGCCGTCGCGATGAGCCAAGGTGCACAGCGAAGGGGAACCCCACGCACTCCGCTGGCGTGCGTCATGGATTGGGACGCAACCGCCTACACCGTGGCCGAACCACACTGCCTGCGTCGTGTCGACCGCGACGTCGTATACCCGCGCGACCTCACAGGTAGTCCGCACCACGACGGTGGTATCTGGGCGCGGGCGCTGTGGGACATGAATCTCCGGATGGGTCGTGCTGACGCGACTCGTGTCGCCGTCGAGTCAAACTTCTGGATGCACCCGAATATCAGCATGCCCCAGGGGGCTCGGATCATGGCATGGGTCGCCAGCCGGCTGACCGCGACAGGTCTGGTGGCCCCAGGGTCGCTGGTCCAGGTAAGGAACGCTCTGCTGGCTCGCAACCTCCTCCCCTGAAGCCGCGTCGATAAGTGCCCAGGACACGCAGAACGGGCCAGCCACTTGTTCTTGGCTGACCCGTTCCACTCTTCGCGACGCCGGGTCGAGGGGCGGTGCGCGAACCTCAGGACGCCGAGCGACGGCGTCGGTCCTGGTAGCTGCGGGCGCTACTCAACGGGCACATACAGCGGCTGGCCGGCTCGTATGGCGCCGGCATCGGGCAAGGCATTGAGATCGACTATCGAGGCAATGACCTCCCGCGGATCCTCCTGCGGCGCCACGGAGTGCGCGATGTCCCACAGCGTCTGTCCCGGCTGGACTACCACTGTGGTAGCCGGAACGTGGCGCACGTGGTCCGTTGAGGCGGCGGGGGCGCCGAACCAGATGAACAAGGCCAGCGCCAGCGTGAGGACACCCACCAGCACGACCACGCGGCCGCGGCGAGTGAGGCGCACCGCTGAGGGTGGCTGGCGCTCGGCTGGGCAACGGGCTGGCCTGCCCGGCGGTGCCGCTGTTGGGCGTCGATCGCGCACAGCTTCGAGGTCGATGACCGTAGTACTCATGAAAACCTCCCTAAGATGCAGGCCGAACGACGATGACCGGCTGGGCCGTTGCTCGCTGCTATCCCAGGTTTATCGGGTGGCACCGACAGTTCTTGCCACAAGCGAAGGAACGCAGGGGACGGACCCGAGGGCGCCACGACCGTCCGCCAGCTACGAGGGACCGTCCTCACGTTCACCAGGAGTCGTTCGAACATACGTACGAACGTAGCAGAAGTTGAGGCTGAATTCGAACGGGTGTTCGATCACGAACCAATAACTCTCGCCGCCCAGCGCGGCCCCGGTTCACCCTGCCTTCGCCGATCGGCCGCTGGTTTGAACACCGTTGCAGTGAAGGCGAAGCCCTGGCGCGACCCTTGCTCGCCGAGCAGCTGCCGCAACACGCCGATTCGAACAGATGTTTGATTGAGTCGCTTGCCGGGCTTACCGTTCTGTCACTGCTGAAACGCCGAAACCGCCCTCGAGGGCGGGCACATTCCTCTGACGGCTCCCGCGAATTGAAGGTGACTGGTATGGCCCGCGTCAAGGACGACTCTGTTCACGAGCTACCCGACGGTCCGCCCGATGCGCTTGGCTTGACTCCTCGCCAGCGCCGCGTGCTTGCGGTCATCCGCGACTCCGTTGAAGCCCGCGGTTACCCACCCAGCATGCGCGAGATCGGAATAGCGGTCGGACTGACCAGCTCGTCATCTGTCGCACATCAATTGCGGGTGCTTGAGGGGAAGGGCTACCTGCGCCGCGACCCCAACCGACCCCGCGCGCTTGAGGTGCTGCTGCCCGACACTGCTGTCAAAGATGCGGTCCTGCCGAGCGAGATCGCCGCCGATGACGAGACAGGCTTCGGCGATCGCCACCCCGAGGCGGTGCTCGTGCCGCTCGTAGGCCGCATAGCTGCCGGCGGGCCGATCCTGGCCGAGCAGCTGGTGGAGGAGGTTCTACCCCTCCCCCGGCGACTCGTTGGTGAGGGCACCTTGTTCCTGCTCGAGGTCAAGGGAGACTCGATGATCGACGCTGCCATCTGCGACGGCGACTTTGTGGTGGTGCGTCAGCAACCCAACGCCGAGAACGGGGAGATCGTCGCGGCCATGATCGACGGTGACGCGACCGTCAAGACGCTTCAGCGCAAGTCGGGGCAGACCTGGCTCCTGCCGCAGAACGCGAACTACGACCCCATCGACGGCACGGAAGCCTCCATACTCGGAAGGGTCGTCACGGTGATGCGCCGGGTCTGACGCGGCCCGCCGTCGTCCTTGATCGCAGTCAAGTCAGGGGTCTGCGGCCACCGGCTCACGAAGGCGCTCCAGGGCTGAGCGCGCGACGTGCCCGTCGTAGGTCGTCCACATCGGCGGAAGCGACGCCCGCAGGAACTTCCCGTAGCGGGCAGTCGCGAGACGTGGGTCGAGAACGGCGACGACACCTCGATCGTGTCGTGACCGGATCAGTCGTCCACTTCCCTGCGCGAGGAGCAGCGCGGCGTGCGCGGCGGAGACCGCCATGAAGCCATTGCCTCCGGCACGGTCGGCTGCCCGGCTTCGCGCCGACATCAGGGGGTCGTCGGGGCGTGGGAACGGGATGCGGTCGATGATGACCAGCTGACACGTGCTGCCGGGGACATCGAGGCCCTGCCACAGTGACAAGGTGCCGAACAAGCTCACCGCCGGGTTGGCGACGAACTCTGCTTGGAGATGAGGCAGTTGACCATCGCCCTGACACAGGATGGGAAGGTGTGGCAGTGCCTCACGCACGGCCTCTGCCGCCGCCTCCGCCGCTCGCCGTGATGAGAACAAGCCGAGGGTTCGACCACTTGCCGCTTCCACGAGCGACGCGATCTCTTCGACCTGAGCTGCGCCAATTCCATCGCGACCAGGCGCGGGAAGGTGTTTGGCGACGTAGAGGATCGACTGGCTCGGGTAATCGAAGGGTGACCCAACATCGATTGCCCGCCATGGCACCACCGTCTCCGTCGCGCCGCCCTCCATGGCATCAGCCGTCTCGTCACCCTCGAGCGGGGACTCACTTTGCGCCGGGGCAGCACCGTCAGCCACGCGTTCAGACGGCGCAAGGCCGATCGAGGTCGCCAACGGCGCGAAGTCGCCACCCAGCTTGAGAGTCGCGGAGGTGAAGACGACAGTCTTCTGCGTGAGGAGCTGGTGCCGAAGTGGTCCCCACACTTGGAGCGGCGCCACGCATAGCTGCCTGCCGCCTCGGGCCCGATCCCGGTCGGCGAGCCAAATGACGTCTGCCTCGTCAGCGGCGGCAAGACGCTCAGACACCTTGCGGATCTCGTCCACCATGCCCCTGGCTTGCTGACGCGCTGCATCGGCACCCACCTCACGGGACTCCTTGGGAAAGGCCGAGAAGGCCGTCCGGGCCGCAGCCCTCAGCATGCCGAGACCATCGGCGATTGCCTCTGGCAGCGTGTCGATCCTTCCCGGCTCGGCCTCCTCGAATGCTGCGCGTAGCACCTCGCCTGCTTCGGAGAGGGCGTCAGCCTCATCAGAGTCGAGAAAGTTGCGGGCGCGCCGTGCCGTTCGCTCGATGGCAGGCACGGACAGCTCGTCGGTCGCCGCTTGCGTCACGCGGGCGACCAGTTCATGTGCCTCGTCGATGACCACGACGTCATACTCGGGGATCATCGGTACCCCCTCGATTGCGTCGATCGCCAGCAGGGAGTGGTTGGTGACGATGAGCCGTGAGGCCATCGCTCGTTCACGGGCCCGTTCCGCGAAGCACTCCAGACCGTAGGGGCACTTCGCGGCTCCCAGGCACTCGCGGTGGCTCACCGACACCTGCTGCCAGACGCGATCGGTGTGACCCGGGGCACTGTCACGGTCACCCGGGCCACCAGCAGCGGCCTCGCCCTCCGCCCATTCACGCAGTTTGAGCACCTCGGCACCCAGGCTCGCGACAGGTAGGTCGATGAGCGCCCCCTGATCGTCGGGCACCCCGTCGCGGATCCGGTGCAGGCATGCATAGTTGCTGCGACCCTTCAGCACGGCATACGAGGGGTTCTCGCCCAGCACGTCGCGCGCGGCGTCGAGAAGCGCGGGGATGTCGCGCTCGACCAACTGGTGCTGAAGCGCGAGAGTGGCCGTGGCGACGACGACGCGGTCCCCGTGCATCGCGGCCGGCACGAGATAGCCCAGCGACTTCCCGGTGCCGGTGCCTGCCTGCACGAGGAGGTGCTCACCGGACTCCATTGCCGCTTGTACCGCCCGGGCCATCTGCACCTGCCCGGGCCGGTTCTCGCCGGCCAGTGCCCCGACCGCAGCGCTGAGGACGTCCTCGACGGTCGCTGCGGGAGCAGAGGCCGTCAACCGCGCGGTCCTTCACCTGGAGCCGGACGCCCGATCACGATCCGAGGGTATCCAACCCATCGCTCGTCGCGTCGGGTCTATCCACAGGACCGGCCGTACAACGCGCATGGCGGGCGCCGCCCGGCGCGACTGTGCCCTCGCATGCAGGTTCTGGTTCCGTCTGATTGCCGATGACACCGCAGGTGTACTAGAGGAGCCCGTACATCAAGGTGACCAGCAGCGGGAGGGTGAGGCTCAGGAGGACCAGCCATGCGACCAGTCGATGTAATGGCTTGCCGCCGTTGAGCGAACCGGCCATCGCCAGCATCGCGCCCTCCTGCGTGTTGCGGTCCAAGCCGAGGCGGACGGCATCGTCTGGGAGCGCTTCGACCCGATGGAAGTGCAGCACTGGCTCGGTCTCGTCCGAGTCGTCCAACGGGTAGGCCACAACGGAACCCTACCCTCAGCGTGACGTGGTGATGGTGGCGTACTCCGCCAGCTCTCCGGCGAGGCCTGGGTTGACCTTCGCCTTGAGGTGGGTTCCACCGGCCAGATGATCGATGGACATGATCTCTCCGTGCTCGTGCACCTTGGAGATGAGATCGCCGCGCGAGTAGGGGACGAGGGCATCGACATCGACCGAGGGTCTCGGGAGGTCGTTCTCGATCGCTGCCATGACGTCGTCGATACCGGCACCGGTCCGCGCCGATACCACGACGGCGTGCGGCTCACGCGCCAGCAGTCGAGCCACCACCAAGGGGTCGGCGACATCCGCCTTGTTGATGACGACCAGCTCGGCCACCGTGTCGGCACCGATCTCGGCGAGCACTTCACGGACGGCTGTGATCTGGCCCTCCGGGTCGGCATGCGAGCCATCCACGACATGGACAATGAGGTCGGCTTGGGCCACCTCTTCGAGGGTGGACCGGAAGGCCTCGACCAATTGGTGCGGAAGATGCCGTACGAAACCAACGGTGTCGGACAGTGTGAAGATGCGGCCGTCGGATGTCGCCGACCTCCGCGTCGTCGGGTCAAGGGTGGCGAAAAGGGCGTCTTCGACCAGGACGGATGCCCCGGTCAAGCGGTTCAACAGCGACGACTTGCCCGCGTTGGTGTAGCCGGCGATCGCCACCGCCGGGATCTCGCGACGGATGCGCTCGGCCTTCTTGGTGACACGGGCGGTCTTCATGTGCTCAAGGTCGCGCCGCAGCTTCGCCATCCGCGTCGTGATCCGCCGACGGTCGGTCTCCAGCTTCGTCTCTCCTGGCCCACGGCCACCGATGCCGCCGCCCTGGACACCGACACGCCCACCGGCCTGACGAGACAGGTTGCCTCCCCAGCCGCGCAGACGCTGCTTGCCGTACTCGAGCTGGGCGAGCTCCACTTGAGCCTTGCCCTCCTTTGAGCGGGCATGCTGGGCAAAGATGTCGAGGATGAGCGCGGTGCGGTCCACGACCTTCACCCCGACCTTGTCCTCGAGGTTGCGCAGCTGAGACGGGCTGAGTTCGCCGTCACAGATGACGGTGTCCGCCCCGGTCTCGGCGACCACCATGCGGAGGTCCTCCACCTTGCCGGGACCGATGTACGTCGCCGGGTCCGGCTTCTGACGTCGCTGCGACAGCGCGTCGAGCACGACTGAGCCAGCCGTCTCGGAGAGCAGCTTGAGCTCAGCCATCGAGTTGTCGGCGTCCTCGACTGTCCCCTCGCTCCATACTCCGACCAGCACGACGCGCTCCAGCCGCAGTCGGCGGTACTCGACCTCGGTGACGTCGTCGAGCTCGGTCGAAAGGCCGGCTACTCGGCGAAGAGCGTTTCGCTCCGCCGACTCGAGTCCGCCCTGGCCGAAAGCGTCTTCGCCGTCAGCTCCCCAGTCTCGGTCGTCGGCACTCGCCTCGGGAACCTCCACGGCTGAGTCGAAGTAGACGTCGGTGTCGAGCTCGATCTCAGACAGTTCCAGCTCGGCATCTGCGGCGACGTCGTTGTCAGGCGCGCGGTTGGCGTACTCAGGATTCACCGTCATCAGGGCTCATCCTACGTCGGTGGCCGTCGCCAACTCGACCCAATTTCCGGCTGGGCGCGACGGCACACCAAAGCACCAGGCCGGAATGTGCGAGCCGCTCGAAGGCTCAGCCAAGCCAGGTCCCCTCAGCGACCAGAACGGCCGGGCCTTTGAGGTGTATCGCCCCACCATTGTCAAGCGTCACCTGTAACCGCCCCCCGGGAACCTCGACCACGTAGGTGGTCGGTGGCTCAGCGGCTTCTCTGGCCGCGACAGCGGCCGCGACCGCACAGGCGCCGGTTCCACACGAAGCCGTCTCACCCACGCCCCGCTCGAACACACGCATCGCCAAGTCCCGGTCGCCGCGGACTTCGACGAACTCGACATTGGAGCCGTTCGGGAAGTCGTTGGTCACCAGTTCCGGCGCGTCCATCAGGTCACCGAGCGAGCTGAGCGAGTCGACGACGACAACCGCGTGGGGGTTGCCCATGTCCACCGACTGCGCTGCGTACTCCACGCCTGCGCTGCTCACTGCCGTGGTGCGGCCAATAACCGGTGTCCCCATGTCCACACTGATGTCGCCATCCTTGCAGTACGCCACCTGCTTGATGCCGTCGCGAGTGCTCACCGCGAGCGTCCGCGACGTATCGACGAGCTCCGCCCTTTGCAGGTAGCGAGCGAACACCCGGACGCCGTTTCCACACATCTCCGAGACCGACCCGTCGGCGTTGCGGTAGTCCATGAACCATTCGTCACGCTCGCTTGAGCCCAGCACTCGCAAGACACCGTCGGCACCTACGCCGCCACGCCGGTCGCACAGCGCCCTCACGAGGTCAGCGGAGAGATCACCGTGAACCGTTCCGTCGAGGTCCGGAAGCACCACGAAGTCGTTGTGGGTGCCGTGACCCTTGAGGAAGGTGAAGCTCACCCGGTCGATCGTACGGCGTGCAGAGCCTGCTCCCGGCGGTCCGGAGCATCGTGCGGCAGCCACCTGATCCGGGGGTCGCGACGGAACCAGGTCGCTTGCCGGCGAGCGAACCGGCGCGTCGCCCGCACGGTCTCACTGCGAGCCGTTTCCTCGTCGACGGCTCCCGAGAGCATGGCCAGCACCTGTCGGTACCCCAACGCCCTGCTCGCTGTCCGGCCCTCCCGGAGCCCAGCCCGCTCCAGGCGACGCACCTCGTCGACGAAACCTGCGCGCCACATCCGGGCTACCCGATCGGAGATCCGCGCGTCCAGGACGTCGGCCGGGACATCGAGGCCGATCTGCACCACGTGCCCGAACGCATAGACATGTTGAGGCAGCGTGGCCCGGAACGGCTTGCCGGTCAGCTCGACAACCTCCAGCGCCCGAACGATGCGTCGCCCGTTGCCGGGCAGGATGGTGGCGGCCGCCGTTGCGTCAACACTTCTGAGCTTGTCGTGCAGCCGCTGCGACCCACCCGTGGCCAGCTCGTCCTCCAGACGAGCCCGGATGTCAGGATCCGTCCCGGGAAACTCGAACTCATCGAGCACCGCTCGCAGGTAGAGCGCCGATCCGCCAACGACGACAGGGGCCACACCGCGCCGACGGCAGTCCGAGATCGCCTCCCTGGCCCAGCCCTGGAACTCGGCGACCGTGGCGGGCTCGCCGACGTCAAGCACGTCCAGGAGGTGGTGCGGCACACCCCGCCGCGCCTCGAGCGGAAGCTTCGCGGTGCCGATGTCCATGCCGCGGTACAGCTGCATCGAGTCGGCGTTGACGACTTCGCCACCGATCGACCGGGCTAGCTCGACCGCCAGATCGCTCTTGCCTGCTGCAGTCGCGCCCACCACCGCCACAAGCGGTGGGACATCCTTCGGGTGCTCGTCGTCGTTCACGTGCCGGGGGTTAGCGCAGAGTCGGCCATCGGTCGCTCAGGGCCGGTCAAGGGCGGGGGTTCGCGGAGAGTCGAGCCAACGGTCGACGAGCGGCTTCAGGTTCTCCCCCGTCTCGGAGCGAAGCCATCGGGTGAACGTGGCGCGGTCAACCGTCGAGTTCCTGTGCTCCGCAGGCCAGGCCTTGACCAACCTGGCGAATGCGGCTGCACCGATGCGCGACCTGATCGCCTCGAGCATCATGGCGGGTCCGAGGTAGACGTTGAGGTCGCCGAACTTCTGCGGGTCGAAGTCACCGGGAGGGCCGGAACGGTCGCGGGACTGCTGGTCGAGGGAGCGCCACTGCGCGAGCCCGCCGCCGTACACGACGCGACCGGTGTCGCGCTCGTACCACTGCTGCATGTACATGGCCCAGCCCTCGTTGAGCCAGAGCCCTTGCCAGTCGCTGGGCGTCACGCTGTCGCCGTACCACTGGTGGGCCAACTCGTGCTGCAGGACGGCATCGGGCCGCTCGACCGCTCCTCGGCTCATGGTGATCATCGTCTGGGTCTCCATGGCACTGGCCCCTCCGACGACGACAACCCCGAGAGTGGAGAACGGGTACGGCCCGACATGCCTCTCCAGCCAGGTGAACGCCTTGTTTCCTTCGCGTCTCAGGCCCGGCAGGAGGTCGGCATCTTGCGGACGCAGCCAGTAGGCGATGCGCATGCCACCGGACGTCTTCGTGAGCGTCCGCGAGTAGTCCCCAACAGCCAGGGTTATCAAGTACGACGCCGCTGGCGCGTCGAGTCGCCAGTGGCTGGTGGTCTCGTCTCCGTCGCGGGCCTTCGACACGAGTTCCCCGTTGAAGACGGCAATGGCGCCGTCGTGGGTGGTGATGCTCGCGTCGTACAACGCCTTGTCTGACGGGTGGTCGTTGACGGCGTACCAGGTGAAGGCTCCGTAAGGCTCTTGGTAGGTATGGACCGAGCCGTCCGGGTCGACGTTCCACCCGAGTCCCTCCGTCATGTCGGCGCGTCCGCTCGGAGCGGGTGTCGAGCGTGGCGTCCCGGAGTACTCGACGCGAACGGTGTGGATGGAGTTGGCGTCCAGCGGGCCCGTCTCGATCTCGATGCCATCGATCGCTTGGGCGTAGCTGACCTGCTCGTCGTCCAGCGTCACCTCACTGGCACGCAAGGCGCGTGAGAGGTCCAGTCGAATCTGGTCTGTGGGCTGTGCGGCGCGGAATGTGAGTTCCGTCGCTGCAACGAGCCTTGAGCCGTCCCAGTCGAGTGTCAATGCGTAGTGCAGGGCGTCGACTTCGGGGTTGCTGGTGTCGGGATAGTACGGGTCCTCGACCGGTTGAGACCGTGCGGTACGGAGCAAGGCCAGGCGGGGCGGTGACATGTCCGAATCCTCGAGAGGCGCTGGCTCTTGGGATGCATCGGAGGTAGACGTGCTTGGGTCGGGCGCCGGAGCCACGGCGCTGGTGTCCCTTGCCTCGCCGGTGCAGCTGACCAGAAGCGCGGCCACCGTGGCGGCAAGGACAATCTCCAACCTCACGCCCACACCTCCCATGGCATCGAACGCTCACCTCAGCGGTGACCGGACGTGGCAACCATAACCGGCGCCTCCTACCAGATCCCCTTCCTGAGGGCCCCGAGACCTTACCTGTGGACACCCCGGACTGTCCCTGCACCTGCCACTCGAGGCGAGGTGCTGGATGTGTCGTCCTCGTGGAGCACAATGGGATGCACCGTCGGCACAGACCGACGGTCCTACCGCTCGTCAGATGGAGGCACACATGGGATTCCTCGACAAGATCAAGGGCCAAGCCGTCACGTTGAAAGACATGGCCGTCGATACCGCCGTGAAGAACAGCGACAAGATCTCCGGCGGCCTCGACAAGGCCGGCGAGTTCGCGGACAAGCAGACGAAGGGCAAGTACACCGACAAGATCCAGACCGGCAAGGTGAAAGCCAAGCAGGGCCTGGAGAAGCTCGAGGCCAAGAACGCATCAGGCGGAGGCAGCAGCTCGGTGCCTCCTGCGTCGACGGAGACGTTCGGGACCACCCCTGCGACCCCTCCCTCAACCGAGACGTTCGGGACCACCCCTCCGGCGACTTCCGCTGAGACCTTCGGCACGGCGGAGCCTGCCTACCCGGCACAGGCAGGGGACCTAGGCACCGAGGCCACCTCACCGCTCCACACGCCGGACACCACGTCCGATCCTGCTGCGGACCCCTTCGGGACTCCTCCTCGGCGCACGTCGGACGACCCGGAGGCCACCCCGCCGCCACTCTCGTGAGCCCACGCCGTTCTGAGCGGATTCGTCGGGCGCCGGCCACTCCCGTGGCTGGCGCCCGACGCACGCTGCCCGAACTGGAACGGCAGGCGGTGCCACATCGCGCCGCCTGAACGGTTCTGCCTGGTTCCGGCCGCCTACGTTGTGATGCGCCGAGGCGACGAGGTGTTGCTGCAGCTTCGGGCGAACACGGGTTACATGGACGGGTACTGGGCCGCTGGGGCCGCGGGGCATGTCGAAGCCGGGGAGTCGGTACTCCAAGCCGCCACACGCGAAGCGCGGGAGGAGCTCGATGTAGCTATAGCGGTGCGCGACCTCCGGCCGCTGTGCTCGATGCACCGCACGCACGGCAACGGGCGATCGATCGACGAACGCGTCGACTTCTTCTTCGAGTGCTGGGTGTGGACCGGTCAGCCGCGTCTCGTCGAAGCCGACAAGACAGCGGACCTGCGCTGGTTCGCCTTGGACGGCCTGCCGGAAAACGTCGTTCCGCACGAGCTCATCGTCCTCGACAGCCTGACCGGTACGCCTCTCGAACCGATCACGACCTACGGCTTCTGAGCTGCGCGGCACTGGGATCAGCTCGGGGCCGATCGCACGGCGTCGGTCCTCTGCATAACCTGAGCCCGCCGGCACGTGCGGCTCTTCGTCAGCCGCCAGCCTTGTGCCGCCTGAGGGTAGGTTGCAGGGACTCAGACTGCTGCCGGAGCCCGGCAGGCAGTCGCCGCCTCCATGGGAGCAGGTACTCCGATCGACGGCAGGCCGAGTGCCACCCCCGACGTCGGCCGGGCACCTTGGCCCTGGCCTACATCGCCCGCCCTCGTACGCCGCAAGGACGTGATGGGTACGTCCGAGACGAGGTGGTGCGGCGCGGCGTAGGTGATCGTCGCCGTCACCACGTCGCCCGGACGCACTGGGCGACCGTCGAAGCGGTCCAAGGGGCCGGGGGTGAAGTGCACCAGCCGGTTATCGCGAGCACGGCCGGACAGGCGCTCGGTGGACGAGTCCTTGCGACCCTCGCCGGTGGACACGAGGATCTCGACGTCCTGTCCCTCGAACCGCTGATTCTCCTGCCAGGAGATGTCGTTCACGAGGTCAACGAGACGCTGGTAACGCTCTTGGACGATGTCGCGGGGAAGCTGCCCGTCCATGCTCGCCGCAGGAGTGCCCGGCCGCTGGGAGTACAAGAAGGTGTAGGCACCGCTGAACCTCGCCGCCCGGACGACGTCAAGCGTGTCCGCGAAGTCTGCTTCGGTCTCCCCTGGGAAGCCGACGATGATGTCCGTCGTGATTGCCGCCTCCGGAATCGCGGCGCGGACCCGCTGGAGGATGTCGAGGTAACGATCTCGCCGGTAGGACCGTCTCATCGCCTTGAGTATCGGATTGGAACCGGACTGCAGGGGCATGTGGAGTTGAGGCATGACGTTGGGTGTCTCCGCCATGGCGGCGATCACGTCGTCAGTGAAGTCACGCGGGTGTGGCGAGGTGAATCGCACCCGCTCCAGACCGTCGATGTCACCGCAGGCCCGCAGCAGCTTGCCGAAGGCGAGTCGGTCACCGAAGCCAACGCCGTAGGAATTGACGTTCTGGCCGAGCAGCGTCACCTCGATGACGCCATCAGCGACCAACGCCTGAATCTCGGCGAGGACGTCGCCTGGTCGGCGATCCTTCTCGGTGCCGCGCAGAGATGGCACGATGCAGAACGTGCACCTGTTGTTGCATCCGACGCTGATGGCGACCCAGGCCGAGTAGCCGGACTCACGCCTGGCCGGCAATGTCGACGGAAAGACCTCGAGTGAGTCGAGGATCTCGATCTGGGCCTCCTGAGCGACCCTCGCTCGCTCGAGCAGGACCGGCAGGGATCCGACGTTGTGCGTCCCGAAGACCACGTCGACCCACGGAGCCCGACGGGTGATCTCGGCACGGTCCTTTTGCGCGAGGCACCCACCGACGGCGATCTGCATCCCGGGACGCTCGGCCTTGACGGGTGCGAGATGTCCGAGGTTGCCGTACAGCCGGTTGTCGGCGTTCTCCCGTACGGCGCAGGTGTTGAACACGACAACATCCGGGCGGTCCTCGGACTGCGCCCGCTCGTATCCGGCACCCTCGAGCAGGCCGGCGATCCGCTCGGAGTCGTGCACGTTCATCTGGCAGCCGTATGTGCGCACCTCGTACGTGCGTACCCCCGCAGTCCGGACTGCGGTCGCGTCATCCGTCAGCTCGTCCATAACTCGACAAGTATGACGGACCGTCGGGCGAGCCGAGGCGCGCTCTCACCCGCAGGACTTAGACCACGACGACGGGGTGACGAACGACGGCCCAGAAGAGGTAGCCCTCATTGTTGAACGGGACCGTATCGGGCTGGGTCCGACCCAACGTGTCAGTGGCTCTGGCCAACACATGGTGTTCGCCAGCCGCGGTCGGCACCCAGGGCACCTCCCAACGGGCCCAGGCGTTACGAGAGCTCGGCCCCTGGAGCTGCGTGGGCTCCCACGTCGCGCCACCGTCCAGGCTCACCTCGACATGTTCGATCGCCGCCGCTCCCGACCACGACCTGCCTACGAGGATGACCGGTTCACCCAACGGGAGGACCGCCCGCCACGCAAGCTCGAACGCACTCCGCACCGGTACTTCGGTCAGGGGTGGCGAGTCAGGCGGATAGTCGCCTCCGGTCATCCGGTACCAGTACGTGTTCCATGGCGACCTGAGCGCCTTGGTCGAGACCTCGAGCTCGCCGAGCCACTTGATGCTGGCGATTCCTACCCACCCTGGAACTAGCAGCCTCAGCGGGAAGCCGTGGTCAGGCGGGAGCGCCTCACCGTTCATCTCGAGCACGAGCAAGCAGTCCTCGAGAGCCTTGGCTACCGGAATTGGGCGACGGACGCGCCCGTGATTGATGCCGCCATGGATGTACGGATCATCCAACCCGGTCGCCATCACGTCACGGGCGTCCGGACGCAACCCGGCATGCTGCAACACAGATGACAGGCGAACGCCGCCCCACGTCGCCATTCCAACCCCGCCTAGTAACCACGGCGTTCCGGGAACAGTCATGCCCTGCTGGATATCGAACAGCGCGCGCCCGTTGCCGGTGCACTCCAACAGGGAGGTCACTCGCTGCGAAGGCAGAGCCGCGATGTCGTCGAGCGACATCAGCAGCGGTTCGTCACGGGTAGGTGCACCCGCCAGCCCGTCACCGAACACTCGGAGTCGGTAGCTGGCCGCGTCGATCAGCGGCGTGCGGGTGTGGTTGCGCACGAAGAACCGGTCATTCTCCGTCGCGAAGCGCTGGTTCTCGGCGGACTCCCACCTCATCTCCGCGTTGTTGTCGTGGTCGATGAAGAGCTCCGCGGGCCGCGGTTTGACGATCCTCGCTGCACCGCCACGTTCGCCGTCGGAACCGTCCGCTGCCGCTGGGCGCTGACCGTCCATCTCGGGAGGGTATACCGCCGATCCTGCCGCAGGCCGCGGATGTTGCTGATCCCGTGTCGCCGTCCAGGAATGGCCCTGCAGCATCCCGTGCGAGCCACGCCAGCCAGGCGTCGACTGCTCCACCGGAGAGCCGATGCGCGTGGTCGTCGATAGTTTGCCCACCACCCTGGTCCACACCCCGGGGCAGGACCCCGGACCGGCTCAGTCGACCGGGTCGCCGCTCTGAACGGACTCGCCAGCCCGAGGTTCAGGGTAAGCCTGCTCATCGGCTGCCACAGCGTCCTTGACCACAGACATGCACACGTCGGGCGGATAGCCCTTGCGCGCCAGCAGGCCCGCGAGGCGCCGCATGCGCTTGTGTGGATCCAGCCCTCGAGTCGTCCGCAGCTTCCGCTGCACGATGGCGCGGGCCAACTCCACCTCATGGTCGGTGTCGATCGCAGCCACGCTCTGTCTGACCAGCTCCTCGTCCACGCCCTTACGACGCAGCTCCGACGCCAGCGCACGCCGTGCCAGGCCACGAGTCGACTGTCGGGACTCGATCCAGGCCGTTGCGAACGCCTTGTCGTCGATGAGCCCGACCTCTTCGAAGCGATCAAGTACTGCGGTGGCTACCTCAGGCGGCACGTTCTTGGCGGCCAGGACCTCAGCGAGCTCATGCCGCGAGCGGGCCTGGGCAGTCAGCTTGTTGAGCACGATCGTCCGTGCCACCGAGGCCGGATCCGCCGGTGCCCCAAGGTCGGCCCCGACGTCGCGCGGCTCTTCACGAACGCGTCCAGGCCGGGCCATCAGAAGTCGATGTTGGTCGGTTCGATCGCGGCTCCGAGGGAGCTGTCAGCCTCGACCGTCGCGCCGATCCCCAGCTTCTCCAAGATGCGCTTCTCGAGCTCGTTGGCCAGATCGGGATTGTCACGCAGGAAGGTGCGGGAGTTCTCCTTGCCCTGTCCGAGCTGGTCGCCTTCGTAGGTGTACCAAGCGCCTGCTTTGCGCACGAGTCCCGCTTCGACCCCGACGTCGATGAGACCACCCTCACGACTAATGCCTTGGCCGTACATGATGTCGAACTCGGCCTGCTTGAACGGAGGTGCGCACTTGTTCTTCACAACCTTGATCCGAGTGCGGTTGCCGACGAAGTCGGTGCCGTCCTTGAGGCTCTCGATACGGCGCACGTCGAGTCGGACGGATGAGTAGAACTTGAGCGCGCGGCCACCGGTCGTCGTCTCGGGACTGCCGAACATGACGCCGATCTTCTCGCGTAGCTGGTTGATGAAGATCATTGTCGTGCCCGAGTTGCTCAAGGCGCCGGTCAACTTGCGGAGGGCCTGGCTCATGAGCCGTGCCTGCAGGCCGACATGGGAGTCGCCCATCTCACCCTCGATCTCGGCCCGAGGCACCAAGGCCGCGACGGAGTCGATCACGATGATGTCGAGTGCACCCGACCGGATGAGCATGTCGGCGATCTCGAGTGCCTGCTCGCCGCTGTCGGGCTGAGAGACGAGTAGCGCGTCAGTGTCGACCCCTAACTTCTGCGCATAGTCGGGATCCAGCGCATGCTCAGCGTCGATGAACGCCGCGATACCGCCCAGCCGTTGGGCGTTGGCAACCGCGTGCAGGGCTACCGTTGTCTTGCCGGACGACTCCGGGCCGTAGATCTCGACGACGCGGCCGCGAGGCAGCCCGCCGATGCCGAGGGCGATATCGAGGGCGATCGACCCGGTCGGGATGACTTCGACCGGAGCACGGCCTTGGTCTCCCAACCGCATCACCGACCCCTTGCCGTGGGACCGCTCGATCTGCGCGAGGGCGTTGTCGAGAGCCTTTGAACGATCTGCTGCTGGAGACATCGGGCCATCCGTTACGTATGTGGGGCTGCAACCCCAGATTTTCGCTGACAGGACAAGACGCTAGAGGTGCGCACCGACAAACCGTGGGATCGTGAACGACTTGGGGACAGCAGCGCGGAGTCTCAACGGGTGTGAACAACCTAGCCCGAACATGTGTTCGAACAAGGCCGACACGCCGACGGGCCACCGCCAGCTCACCGCGTCGTCCCGGGCGGCGTCGACCGGGAGACTCTCACCGGTCTCGCGCCGGCAGCTCGAGTACTTTCCACACCTCTCGCCAGACTCGCTTGGCGTCCCATCCAGCGTCGAGTGCCTCAATCACGGTCATTCCGTCGAGTCCAGCGATCGCCTGCTCCTTGGCCCACGTGCGTGCATACGCCGAACCGAGCGCGGCCTCCATCCGAGCCCAGAACTCCGTGTGTCGCACCGCGCTCCTCGCTCTCTCCTCGGTAGCCGTCGCCGGTCAGGACGCCTGGTTCACCATCAGGCGAGCAGCGCCCCAGCGTACGTCGGCGGGGCCCTTTCGGATATCGACGCCGGCCGGAGTCGCACCGGTCCCGGTCGACCCGCCGATACGCCGATGTGCCGTCCGCCGAGTCAGGTCAGCAGCAGCGAACCGACGCGGCGCGATGCCACGTACAACCCCACTGTGCCCATCGCCGCGAGATACACCGCAGCCACCAGCGCGTCCGAGCCGATGGTGCCCAATGCCATCTCGCGGCACAGCACCACTCCCTGGTACAGCGGCGTCCACTGGACGACCACCTCAACCGGTCCCGGGTAGGTCGAGAGCGGGTAGAACGTCGCGGAGAACAAGAACATCGGCATGATGGCCAGCTGGACGTACTCGAAGTCCTGCCACGTCCTCATCCATGTCGTCAGGGCCATCCCCGCGCCGGCGAACGCGTAGCCGATGAGCATCGTTGCGGGCAACGCCACGACCATCCACCAGGAGCGAACCAGTCCCATCGCCAGCATGATCACGATGAAGGCAGCCGAGTACGTCGCACCGCGCAGCAGGGCCCAGGTGATCTCCCCGCGGGCGATGTCCGAGGGCTTGAGGGGGGTGGCGAGCATGGCGTCATACAGCTTCGCGTACTTCATCCGGAAGAAGATGTTGTACGTCGAGTCGTAGAGGGCGCCGTTCATCGCTGAGGACGCCAGCATGGCCGGCGCCACGAACTCCGCGTAGGTCACTCGGCTGCCGTCCGCGAGTGTGAACCCACCCACCAGGCCACCCACGCCGACGCCAATGGACAAGAGGTAGAGGACGGGCTCGAGCATTCCGCTGAGGAACACCACCCAGCCGCGGCGGTAGACCAGGTAGTTGCGTTCCACGATGCGCCAGTGCCCGCCCGCGAACACGGGCACGACGCGTGCCCCGAGCGTGCGCGCCCCCTCGAACGCGGTCACGGCGCCAGCTTGCGGGCGAACATGCGCAGCGCGAGATGCCACCCCGCGAGCAGCCACAGGAGCAGATAGCCGACGTGCCCCAGTGCGGATAACCAGCCGACCGTGTCGAGGGTCAGCATCCTCGCCAGGTCCACGCCATGCCAGATGGGCGTCAGGTAGGCAAGCCACGCCACCCCCGCCGGCAGCTGCGAGATGGGGAAGAAGGCCCCACTGAACAAGAACATGGGCATGAGGCCGAGTCGAAACACCAGGGAGAAGGCGCTCGGGTCCGCCAGTCTTGCGCTCAGGGCGAACATCGGGGTGGCGTGTGCCATTCCGAGGAGCACCGACACCGCGATCGCTGCCAGGCCCCCCCACCAGGTGGCCAGTGCCCCGAAGGCGGTCAGCACGGCCGTGAACACCGTGCAGACGATGAGCAGTCTCAGCGTCACCGCGATCAGATGGGCCAACAGAATGTCGGACGCCTGGAGAGGTGTGGCCGCCATGGAGTAGTAGGTGCGATTCCACTTGAACGCGCTCATCACGGGGTACGTCGACTCACCGATGCCGGTGCTCATCGCCGTCGTCGCCAGCAGGCCCGGTGCGATGTACGCCAGATAGCTGCTGCCGCCCAGCGCCTGCGTGCCAGAGTCGTCGACGATGCTGCCGAGCCCGACGCCGAGCGCCGCGAGGTACAGGAAGGGCGAGACGAAGCTGCTCACAGCCGATCCGCGCCAGGTGCGCCGGAACACCGTCAGCCAGTACGTGGTGATCCGTGGAGCGAGCCGCATCAGTCGACCAGCGTCCGGCCGGTCAGGTGGAGGAAGACGTCTTCGAGGGTGGCCCTTCGCACGAGGGACGAGACCGGCGACAGTGCCCTGTCGTGGACTGCATTGGCGGTCGCCTCGCCATCATCGGTGTACAACAGCACCCGGTCGGGAAGCACTTCGACTCGACTGGCCAGGTCCGCAACCCGCTCGGCCATGGCTTCATGGTCCCCCACGCCGAAACGCAGCTCCATCACCTCCCGCGTGGAGTGCTCGGCGATCAGCTCCCCCGGAGACCCCGACGCGACGATGTGCCCGTTGTCCATCACGACGAGACGGTCACACAGCTGCTCGGCCTCGTCCATGTAGTGGGTGGTGAGGACCAGAGTCACGCCTTGCTGCTTGAGCCGGAAGAGCCGGTCCCACAGCTGGTGGCGCGCCTGGGGGTCGAGTCCGGTCGTCGGCTCGTCCAGGAGCAGCAGGTCGGGCGAGTTGACCAGTGACCTGGCAATGGTCAGCCGCCGCTTCATTCCGCCCGACAGCGTCTCGACCTTGGACTTCGCCCGGTCGTTGAGCTGGACGAACGACAGGAGCTCGTTGGCGCGCTCGGTGGCCTGCGAGCGGGACAGCCCGAAGTAGCGACCGTAGACCATGAGGTTCTCCGCCACACTCAGCTCCACGTCGAGGGTGTCCTCCTGAGGGCAGACACCGAGTCGGGCGCGGATCTGCGACCCCTGGGCGGCGGGGTCCATGCCCAGGATGCGCAAGGACCCGCCGGATACCGGCGACACGGCAGCGATCATTCTCATCGTCGACGACTTGCCGGCTCCGTTCGGCCCGAGGAAGCCGAAGGCTTCGCCCCTGTGGACGTCCACGTCGATGCCCTTGACCGCTTCGAAGTCCCCGTACGACTTTCGCAGCCCTCGCGCGGAGACCATGGCAGTGAGAGGGGGATCCATGGGGTCGCGTTGATCGAGCGAGCGGCTCGGGATGTCACTCACGCGACTGGACCGGCGGCCGTGCAGGCGGTCACGCGACCGGCTGCGCTGAAGCAACGGCCGTGTGTGCCGCGGCGACGCTTTGGACGGCACGTTCCACCAGTTCCTCGCCGGCACCCGCCGATGTGACGTTGACCGTGACCAAGTGAGCCGAGCTACGTGTTGCCGCCTCTGCGAGCAGCAGCGCCGTCATGGCGTCGCCGCGAACGTCGGGCTTGCCCACGAGCGCAAGCCGCGCCGCGAGCTCGCAGATATCGGCTCCGGCCTCGGCGACCGCCAGCGGCACCTGCGCAGCACCACGCAGGGCTTCGGAGACCCGATCCGGCTCGTCACCCGGGCTCTCTCGGGCGGCCGCGTACGCCTCGATCACTCGTCCGTAGGCGTGCGCGTCGTCGTCGGCGAGTTCGGCAACCTCCGCCCTCAGCCGGTCAGCTGCTTCGACGAGCCGGTCGGCGTCGTCGAGGCCTTGGGAATACCTCGCGACCATGGCGACGAGGCCGGCCGCCAGCGACAGGGCAAGGGCAGCCACAGCTCCGCCGCCTGGGGCAGGTTGTCGACGAGCGACCAGGTCGAGGAACTCCCCGACCTCACGGTTGAGGTACGACGACTCCATACGCAATCCTGCCTGTCGGCGGCTGCCGTCAGAACAGCCCAAGGGTCTCGTCGTCAGCACCGATGTCCACGTGCGCCGCGGCCGGGTCCGAGCCGAGCCCGGGCATCGTCCGCATGTCGCCGCAGATCGGATAGATGAACCCGGCACCGACTGACGCGCGTACCTCGCGAACCGGCAGCGTCCATCCGGTGGGAGCACCCTTGAGCGTCGGGTCGGACGAGATGGACAGATGCGTCTTGGCCATGCAGATCGGCAGCGCACCGAATCCCGCCCGCTCATAGGTGTCGATCTGCCGGACAGCTGCCGTCGAGTACTCCACCCCATCCGCTCCGTACACCTGGGTAGCGATGGACTCGATCTTGTCGCGCAGCGACGCCTCGTCGGGATAGAGCAACCGGAACTCCCCCGGCTCCTCGGCCGCCTCACTGACCGCCTCGGCGAGCTCGACGGCACCTCGACCGCCGTCGGTGAAGTGGCTCGACACGGCGCACCGGGCGCCGGCTGCCTCCGCGATACGGCGGATGGCCTCGTGCTCGCTCGGATGGTCGGTCGGGAACGTGTTGACGGCCACGACGGGCGAAACCCCGTGCAGCCGGACGTTCTCGATCTGCTTCACCAGGTTGGCCGCTCCCACCTCGACGTCATCGGGGTTCTCGGCCAGCAGCTCTTCGGGTAGCGGACGCCCGGCGACGATCCGGTACTTGCCCGAGTGGGCCTTGAGAGCGCGGACAGTGGCCACGACGACGGCCGCATCGGGAGCCTGCCCAGAAGCCCGGCACTTGATGTTGAAGAAGCGCTCTGCGCCCATGTCGGCGCCGAAGCCTGCCTCGGTCACGACGTAGTCGCCGCACCGCAAGGCAATGAGGTCAGAGATCACCGAGGAGTTGCCCGTCGCGATGTTGCCGAACGGTCCGCAGTGCACCATGGCTGGAGTGTTCTCCAGCGTCTGGAGCAAGTTGGGCTTGATGGCCTCGCGCAGAAGCACGGTCATGGCACCCGCGGCCTTGAGCTGCTCGGCGGTCACCGGTTCGCCGTCGGGCGTGTAGCCCACCACGATGCGTCCCATCCGCTCCCGCAGGTCACGGAGCGAGGTCGTGAGCGAGAGCGCAGCCATCACCTCCGACGCGGCGGTGATGTCGAACCCGGTCTCCCGCGGAACCCCGTCCGCGCGCCCACCGAGGCCAGTGACGATGTTGCGCAAGGCACGGTCGTTCATGTCGAGGACGCGACGCCACGTGATGGCGTTGGGGTCGATCCCGAGAGCGTTGCCGCGGAAGAGATGGTCGTCGAGCATGGCGCTGAGCAGGTTGTTCGCCGCCGTCACCGCATGCATGTCGCCGGTGAGATGGAGGTTCAGCTTCTCCATGGGAACGACCTGGCTGTAGCCACCGCCGGCCGCGCCGCCCTTGATGCCGAGGGCCGGACCCATGGAGGCCTGCCGGATGCTGACGATGGCGTCCTTGCCGATATGGCGCATCCCCTGGCCCAAGCCGACAGTGGTCGTCGTCTTGCCCTCCCCCAAGGGGGTGGGGGTGATGGCGGTCACGACGATGTACTTGGCACGCGGCCGATCGGCGAGCTCTTCGATCGCCTGGAGGTCGATCTTCATGACGTCACGGCCGTATGGTTCGAGCAGGTGGCTGCCGAGCCCCATCTCGTTGGCGATGTCCTCGATCGGCTTGAGCGAGGCGTTCTGCGCTATCTCCAGGTTGCCGAGCACGTGCGCTCTCCTTCGTCAGGGTCCACCGGACCATCGAACCGCAGCTCCCCCGTCGGTCGGGGTACCCTACCGCTCCCGACTCAGTCGGTTCTGTCGGCAGGGTCGGGCACACTGAAGTGATGGAGACGCCTTCCCTCGACCTGCCGGGCTTCTCAACAGTGACGTCGGCGTGGTTCGGGGAGTCCTTCGCCGGACCGACACCTGCCCAAAGCGGTGCCTGGCGCTCCATCGCTGCTCGTCGCAACACCCTCGTGGTTGCTCCGACCGGCTCGGGCAAGACGCTGGCCGCGTTCCTCTGGGCGCTCGACCGCCTTGCGACCACCCCTCGCCCGGCCGAGGCCCGCAGTCGCTGCCGCGTCCTGTACGTGTCCCCGCTCAAGGCGCTGGCTGTCGACATCGAGCGAAACTTGCGCGCCCCACTCGCAGGACTGCAGCAGGTATCCGCGCGGCTTGGCCATCCGGTCCCGCAGATCACCGTCGGAGTACGCTCCGGCGACACCAGTGCAGCCGACCGTCGGCGCCTCAGCACCAGTCCCCCGGATGTGTTGATCACGACCCCGGAGTCGCTGTTCCTCATGCTCACCTCGCAGGCGAGGGAGGCGCTGCGATGCGTGGACACGGTCATCCTCGACGAGGTTCATGCCGTGGCCGGGTCCAAGCGCGGTGCCCACCTGGCGCTGTCGCTCGAGCGGTTGGATGAGCTGCTCGAGGCCCCGGCGCAGCGCATCGGCTTGTCAGCGACGGTGCGGCCCGTGGAGGAGGTCGCCCGCTACCTCGGTGGGCCCCATCCGGTCGAGGTGGTCGCGCCGCGGTCCACCAAGCAGTGGGATCTCGAGGTCGTCGTGCCCATCGAGGACATGACGGAGCTCGGAAGCGTCACCGATGACGAGGTGGAGGGCTCCGCGGCGGGCAATGGGCGGCGGTCCTCCATCTGGCCTCACGTCGAAGAGCGAATCGTCGACCTGATCGAGCAACAGCGTTCGACGATCGTCTTCGCCAACTCCCGCCGGCTGGCGGAGCGGCTCACCGCCAGGCTCAACGAGATCGCGGCAGAGCGGCGCGGTGACGTCCTCGACGAGGTGGGGCAACCCGCTCAGATCATGGCCCAGAGTGGCGCCTCGGCAGCGGCCGGAACTGTGCTCGCCAAGGCGCACCACGGCTCGGTGAGCAAGCAGCAGCGTGCACTCATCGAGGACGACCTCAAGGCGGGCCGGCTCCCCTGCGTCGTCGCCACCTCGAGCCTCGAACTGGGCATCGACATGGGCGCTGTGGACCTGGTGATCCAGGTGGAGTCGCCGCCGTCGGTCGGCAGCGGGCTGCAAAGGGTGGGGCGAGGCGGGCACTCGGTCGGTGAGGTGTCGCGCGGCGTCATCTTCCCCAAGCACCGGGCGGACCTGGTCCAGACCGCGGTGACGGTGGAGAGGATGCTGTCCGGCCAGATCGAGGCGCTCAAGGTGCCGACCAACCCGCTCGACGTGCTCGCGCAACAGATCGTGGCGTCCACCTCGGTCGAACCCTGGGACACCGACGCGCTCTATGCAGTCGTCCGCCGCGCGGCGCCGTTCCAGACGCTGCCGCGTTCGGCGTACGACGCCACCCTCGATCTCCTGGCGGGCAGATACCCGTCTGACGAGTTCGCGGAACTGCGGCCACGGGTGGTCTGGGACCGTGTCGCCAACACCATCACAGGCAGGCCGGGATCACAGCGGCTGGCGGTGACCTCAGGCGGGACGATCCCCGACCGGGGCCTGTTCGGTGTCTTCCTCGTCGGCGAGAAGGCATCACGAGTCGGTGAGCTGGACGAGGAGATGGTGTATGAGTCCCGCGTCGGCGACATCTTCGCCCTGGGCGCCTCGAGCTGGCGGATCGAGGACATCACTCACGACCGGGTGCTCGTGTCGCCCGCGCCGGGCCAGCCCGGCCGCCTGCCGTTCTGGAAGGGCGATGCGCTCGGTCGGCCAGCCGAGCTCGGTGCGGCCGTGGGGGCCTTCGTGCGCGAGCTGAGCAAGCTCAAGGAACCCGATGCCGTGGCGCGGGCCAGCGCCGGCGGGCTCGACGCCTTCGCCGCAGCGAACCTGGTCGCGTTCCTCGCCGAACAGCTCGCCGACACGGGGTACGTGCCGCACGACCGACAGCTCGTGGTCGAGCGGTGCCGCGACGAGCTCGGGGACTGGCGGCTGGTCATCCACTCGCCCTATGGCGCGGCTGTCCACGGCCCGTGGGCGCTGGCGATCGGCGCGCGCCTGCGCGAGCGCTTCGGAATCGACGCGCAGGCCATGGCCGGCGACGACGGCATCGTGGTCCGCATCCCCGAGACCGACGCGGAGCCCCCTGGCGCCGGCCTCATCCTGTTCGAGCCCGACGAGCTCGACGACCTCGTCACCACCGAGGTCGGAGGCTCGGCGCTGTTCGCGTCGCGCTTCCGCGAATGTGCGGCGCGGGCACTGTTGCTGCCCCGCCGTGACCCGGGCAAGCGTTCTCCCCTCTGGCAGCAACGCCAACGATCGGCGGCCCTGCTCCAGGTAGCCAGCAAGTACGGTTCCTTCCCCATCGTGCTCGAAGCAGTCCGCGAATGCCTGCAGGATGTGTACGACGTTCCGGCGCTCATCGAGCTGATGCGCGACATCGAGTCGCGGCGCATCCGCGTCGTCGAGGTCGAGACGCAGACTCCCAGTGCCTTTGCTCGGTCGCTGCTGTTCGGCTATGTGGCCGCGTTCGTGTACGAGGGCGACTCGCCCCTGGCTGAGCGCAAGGCGGCAGCGCTCGCGCTGGACCCGGCACTGCTCGGCGAGCTGCTCGGGCGCACCGAGCTGCGAGACCTCCTGGACGCCGACGTGGTCGACGAGACCGAGCGAGAGCTGCAGCGGCTCACGCCCGATCGTCGAGCGCGCGACGCCGAGGGGGTGGCCGATCTCATTCGCATGCTCGGGCCTTTGACGTTGGAAGAGATCGAGCAACGCAGCGCACAGGGCGCGCCAGCCGGGACGTGGGTGACGGACCTCCAGGCCAGCCGTCGCCTCATCTCGGTTCGTGTCGCTGGGCGCGAGATGGTCGCCGCAGTGGAGGACGCAGGCAGGCTGCGTGACGCTCTCGGTGTCCCGTTGCCAGTGGGCATTCCCGACGTGTTCATCGAGGCAGTCAAGGACCCGTTGGGTGACCTCGTCGCCCGATACGCCCGGACACACGGGCCGTTCGCCACCGTGGACGTCGCCACGCGGTTCGGCCTGGGGCAGGCCGTTGCCGCGCAGGCCCTGCGCAGGCTTGCGTCGCAGGGGCGCGTGGTCGAGGGCGAGTTCCGGCCAGGCGCGCGGGGCGGGGAGTGGTGCGACGCAGAGGTGTTGCGCCGGGTGCGCCGCCGCTCCCTCGCCGCGGCTCGCAAGGAGGTCGAGCCGGTGCCACCGGCCGCCCTGGCCAAGTTCCTGCCGGCCTGGCAGAACGTGGGCAGCAGGCTGCGCGGACCCGAGGGCGTCCTGGCGGTCGTGGAGCAGCTTGCCGGGTGTGCCGTCCCCGCCTCCGCCCTCGAGCCGTTCGTGCTGGCCAGCCGACTGGTCGGATACCACCCATCGATGCTCGACGAGCTGAGCTCGGCCGGTGAGGTGATCTGGGCCGGAGCAGGTGCGCTGCCGGGAACAGACGGCTGGGTGTCGCTGCACGTCGCCGACACAGCTCCACTGACCCTGCCAGACCTCGTAGACCTGGACGTCACGGACCTTCACTCGCAGATCCTCGACGTCTTGTCCGGTGGAGGCGGCTACTTCTTCCGCCAGCTGTCGGACGCCGTTGGATCCACGGACGACAAACCGCTGGTGGCGGCACTGTGGGATCTCGTCTGGTCCGGACACTTGACCAACGACACGATTGCGCCGCTGCGGTCACGTTTGAGCGATCGCGGGACGCATAGGCCACGCTCGTCGACTCCTCGGGCGCGGGTCGGGTCCAGACCCGGCTCGATCCGTGGCCGCGTGGCTCGCCCTGTGATGCCAGCCCGCTCAGGCCCGCCGCATGTCGCCGGACGATGGTCCCTGACCCCGAGCCGCGAAGTGGACCCGACTCGCCGTGCGCACGCCACGGCCGAGGGGTTGCTCGAGCGCCACGGTGTCGTCACCCGAGGGGCAGTCGTGAGTGAGCGGACACCCGGCGGATTCGCGGGCGTCTACAAGGTGCTGTCCGCATTCGAGGAGGCGGGGCGGTGCAGACGCGGGTACTTCGTGGGGAACCTCGGTGCCGCGCAGTTCGGGGTCACCGGCGCGGTGGACCGACTACGGGCGGTCGCGCACGAGGCTGAGGTCGCCGACGGGGAGCGTCCACAGACCCTGGTCTTAGCGGCGACGGACCCTGCGAACCCCTACGGGGCAGCATTGCCTTGGCCCGAGCGAGCATCCGACGCCGCGAACGCCGGACACCGACCCGCGCGCAAGGCCGGTGCTGTCGTCGCCATCGTGGACGGCTCGTTGGCGCTCTACGTCGAACGCGGTGGTCGGACCTTGCTCAGCTTCACCACCGAGCCCGCGACCGTGCAGCCCGCCGTCGACGCCCTGGCTCTCGCCGTTCGCGAGGGGGCTCTGGGCAAGCTCACCGTGGAGCGCGCGGACGGCGAGCACATCTTAGGATCGCCGTTGTCGGCGGCTCTCGAGGCTGCCGGCTTCCATGCGACACCGCGTGGCCTACGGTTGCGGCGATGAAGTCGAGCTCAGCCGGATGACAACGCCGCTCCCTCGACACATGCTCCGTCCTCCATGCATGTCGTTCGTCGCAACCGCCGGTTCCTCCATGTCGAGCTGCCAGCTGAGGAAGTCGACACATGCCCGAAGGTGACACCGTCTGGCTCACGGCTCACCGGCTGAATCGGGCCCTGAGCGGGAAGGTCCTCACCTTGAGCGACTTCCGCGTGCCTCAGCTGGCCGAAGTGGACCTGGCCGGTCGCACCGTCACCGAGACGCTCAGTCGCGGCAAGCACATCCTCACCCGGGTCGAGGACGTCACCGTTCACTCGCATCTCAAGATGGAAGGCTCGTGGCATATCTACCGCCCAGGAACTGCCTGGCGCTCCGCAGCGTTCCAGGCCCGGGTCGTGCTCGCGACCACCGAGCGGCAGGTCGTCGGGTTCCGGTTGGGCGCCCTCGACGTTGTGCCCCGCGAGCAGGAGGACACCCTCGTAGGGCACCTAGGTCCGGACCTGCTCGGCCCGGACTGGTCACTCGAAGAGGCCCTGCGCCGATTGGGAACGCGGCCGGACATGCCCGTCGGCGAGGCGCTCCTTGACCAGCGGAACCTGGCTGGCATCGGGAACATGTACAAGGCCGAGGTCTGCTTCCTGCGTGGAGTGCATCCCGCGACCCCGCTCGGTCAGGTCGATGATCTTGGGCAGCTCGTGCGGCGTGCCCAGCAGCTCCTCGAACTCAACAAGTGGCGCGCGGAGCAGTCGACGACCGGCGACCTGCGGCGAGGTCACGAGCGCTGGGTCTACGGCCGCAAAGGCAAGCCCTGCCGGCGCTGCGGGACGCCGATCCGCCGCGAGACGTTCGCCGCGCTCATGGATGCGGAGCGACGTGCGACAGCACACGGCGGTGTCGAGGACCAGGCGCGAGAGAGCTACTGGTGTCCGAGCTGCCAGCCTGGGCCAGACAAGCGGTGACGCGCTGACGCGACGGGCTCAGGCGGCCACGTTGACGACATCGGCCGTGACATGGATGGGCGTGGCCAGAGGCAGAGCGGTGAGGTTCGCCACGGCGATCTCCTCGCGTGCCAACTCTCCGCTCACCTCGGACATCACTACCGACAAGGGCACGTCGAGCGCGGCACAGATCGCCGCCAAGCACTCCGAGGATGCCTCCTTCTGACCGCGTTCGATCTCAGAGATGTACCCGAGGCTGACCCTGGCTTCCGCCGAAACATCCCGCAGCGTCCTGCCCTGCGCCTGTCGTTGCTGCCGCAGAACCTCTCCGAGCAGCTGGCGAACCAGAATCATGGGGCGCCCCTCTCGTGCGGTAGCCGACCGATGTCGCGTGGACGATGAGTGCCACGTGCAGACCAGGCTACCCGCCCGCCGGGCTCATTGCCCTCGATCTCAGTCACAGGCCACCGACCACGCTCGAAGACCACATCACACCGCGCCTCCCTTTCCCGAACCAGCCTGCCGCTGTCAACACCCGTGCAGTCCGCGATGTTCCGCCGGGATGCTTGCTCAGCCAGACCTTGGTGTTCCCGATGGCGCGCTCACGACGCCGGTGACAGAGGGACGAGCAGGAGCGGCCGGCATGCTGGACCGGCCGGGGACCAGTCCCACTGCCACCAAGCAACCGCCACCAGCCACAGGATCGATGGTGCCGGTCACTGCCGCCAAGCAACCGCCGCTAACCACAGGATCGATGGTGCCGGTCACTCAGCAAGCAGCGGCCGCCAGCCACAGGATCGATGGTGCCGGTCACTCAGCAAGCATCTGCGACAGCAGGAGCAATGCCGCTTCCACAGTGGCCACTCGGATCTCCTCACGTGTTCCCCGCAGGTGCAGTCCCTGCGTGCGAACGATTCTCGGACCCGCGACCGCGATGTACACCGTGCCCACCTCGTGACCCTCCTGGGGATCCGGCCCTGCTACACCGGTGGACGCCAGGGCCCAGTCGGACATGAAGACCGACGTTGCCCGAACGGCCATCGCATCTGCGCACTCTGAGGAGATGACCCCGTAGCTGTCGACGAGCGTCTTGTCGAGACCCAGCACCGCGACCTTCACGTCAGTCGCGTACGCGGCCAAACCACCCCTGAGCACCCGTGACGCGCCGGGTACCTGAGCCAGCGTGGCGGCGATCAGTCCACACGTGAGCGACTCCGCCGTTGCCACGGTGGCGCGTCGAGCAGCCAACATGTCGAGGGTGCGAACGGCCGCCTCGTTCACGACGAGGAGGTCGTGGCTGCTGCTTGTCCTTCACGCCGCACCCTGGCAGCCTCACGGACGTAGTCGAGTCCCGTGGCCACGGTGCTCACCACCGCCGCAACCATGATGGCGACCGACACCCACCACAGGGCGGTTCCGATCTGCTCCCATTGCCCGCTGAGCTCGCGGAACGGCAGCAACATCCCGCACAGCGCCACCGCCTGAAGGGCTGTCTTGATCTTGCCGCCCCGGCTGGCCGGCATCACGCCGTAGCGGATGATCCACAGGCGCAGCACAGTGATGCCCCACTCCCGGCCGAGGACCAGGAGCGTCACCCACCACCACAGCTCACCGATGATGGACAACCCGACGAAGGCCATTCCGGTCAGTGCCTTGTCAGCGATGGGATCCATGAGCTTGCCGAAGTCGGTCACCAGGTTCCGCTTGCGCGCTATCTCTCCGTCGATCTTGTCGGTGAGGATGGCCACGGTGAAGATCACGAAGGCCCAGATGCGCAAGCTGGTGTCTTGGCCGTCGTCCATCAGCAGGACCCAGCCGAAAAGCGGAACCAACAGGATGCGCAGGGTGGTCAGCGCATTGGGGAGGTTCCAGTTGCTCGGCCTGGCCGCCAGCTTGTCCGGCATATAGGACAACCTATTGCTTCACGGCGACAGCGATCAGGTCGACACCCTCGGCATCGACCACTTCCGCGGTCACGAGGTCCCCGACGCAGACCGTTGGCGACGCACCGGTGATGGTCGTCGTACCGTCGACCTCGGGTCCTTGGAAGTCGGCCCTGCCCTCGACCGTGCCGGCGTCCATCGTCTCGACGAGAACGTCGATCCGCTCGCCGATCCGCTCCTCGGCGCGCTGCGCGGTCAGCTGCTCGGCCAGCTCCGATACCAGCCGCACCCGTCGCTGGATCTCGTCCTCGTCGAGGTGCCCCGGTAGTCCCACTCCCTCGGTCCCGTCCTCGTCTGAGTACCCGAAGATGCCTACCGCGTCGAGCCGGGCCTCCACCAGGAAGTCGCAGAGCGTCTGCAGATCCGCATCCGTCTCGCCGGGGAACCCGACGATGAAGTTGCTTCGCGCGCCGGCCCGCGGAGCGCGATCCCTGACCTGCTGGAGGAGCTTCAGGAACTCGTCGCCGTCCCCGAACCGCCGCATGCGCCGCAACACCGTGCCCGCGGCATGTTGGAACGACAGGTCGAAGTAGTCCGCCACCGCGGGAGCCGACACCATTGCGTCGACCAGGCTGAGACGAGTCTCCGCGGGCTGCAGGTAGGAGACCCGTACCCGCAACACACCGTCGATCTCGCCCAGCGACGGCAACAGCGTCTCCAACAGACGCAGGTCGCCGAGATCCTTTCCATAGGATGTCGAGTTCTCACTGACCAGCAACAGCTCACGCACCCCCTGGTCTGCCAGCCAGCGCGCCTCGCTGACCACCTCATGAGGGTGGCGCGATACGAACGATCCCCTGAAGCTGGGGATGGCGCAGAAGGTACACCGCCGATCGCAGCCAGAGGCGATCTTGAGAGGAGCCATGGGGCCTGGATCAAGCCGCCTGCGCACCGCGCGGGGTCCACTGGCGGGGGCAATGTCGAGGGGCAGGTCGGGGGCCGACTGCCCGTGACCCGGAAGCGACACCGACTGCGCTTCTCTGTCGACGGGCGAGATGGGGAGCAACGCCCGGCGATCCGTGGGGGTGTGCGCGTGGTGCGGCACTCCGGCCAGTATCGAGCGAAGCCGATCGGAGATGTCGGGGTAGTCGTCGAAGCCCAGGACCGCGTCAGCCTCTGGAAGTGCCGAGGCCAGTTGACTGCCGTATCTCTCGGCAAGGCATCCGACGGCTACCACCGCCTTTGCGGCTCCCCCGTTCTTCAGGTCCGAAGCTTCGAGCAGCGCGTCGACGGAGTCCTTCTTGGCCGCTTCCACGAAGCCGCAGGTGTTCACGACCACGAGCTCGGCAAGCTCGGCGTCATCGACGAGCCGGAAGCCGCCGTCGCCGAGCCGCCCGGCGAGCTCCTCGGAATCGACGTCGTTGCGGGCGCAGCCCAGCGTCACCAGAGCCACGGTTGGCGCGTCGGAGGGCACCGCCGACGCCGATGGAGAGGCAGTGGTCATGGCAGATGGAGGGGCAGCCGGCGACACCTGTTGCCGCGGATGACCCGCAAGGAGGTCGACAGTCGACGACGAAGCGCCGGCAACCGGCTGGGTGGCAATACGGTTCGTGGAGCTCATGAGGTTGCACCAGTATGCCGGGTAGCCCGCCACGCCCCCAACATCAGCGCACCTGCCCGTCCCTCGGCTCCATCGGAGCGGTCGGTCAAGCCGTCACAGCTGGCGTCGACGCGGCCACGGAGTCACAGGCCTGCGGTCACGCAGCTCGAACCGGTCCCGTGCTTCACCGCCGGTCCGGAGCCTGTGACGCCCGAACGACCCGGTGCCCAGGCAGGCCGGCTACGCCCACGTACCCGAGGTACTTGCCTCGGACGCTGAGGCTGATGACGCCACCGTCCGCAGCGCGCACCCGAAGCGGCGCCTCGCCCGAGAACTTCTGCCCTGCACCGTCGGACAGCACCCCCCGGAACAAGACCGAGCGCGACCCGTCCATCACCACGACTCTCGACGAGCCGCCGGATGCCGACACCATCACCTGTGCCTGCGCCCGCGCCGCACCACCACCGTCGTCCCGAGGCTCCGGGGAGCGCGGTTCTGGCGGAGTGAGTCCTGTCTGCTTGAAGGTGGGACCGAGCTGTGTCGGACCCACACCTTGCCGCTCGGACGCTGGGTCGTCGCCAGCGAAGTACGCCGCGCCTCCCCAGACGAGCATGAGCAGCACCACGGTTCCGATCAGAGCACCCCTTCTGCCGCGAGTATCGTCCTTCACGGAGCCTCTCGCACGTGTCGCTAACTCCACCTCGAAGACGTCGCGGGCATTGATCGGCGAGGCGGCGAAGTGGTCGTCGTATGCCGTGAGGAGTGGCGCTGCGTCGATACCCAGGACTCGGGCCAGCATGCGCAGGTGGCCCTTGGCGTAGAAGTCGCCACCACAGGGAGCGAAGTCGTCAACCTCGATGGCCTCGATGACGGACGGACGGATGCGCGTGCGCGCGGCGAGCTCGTCGACCGTCAACCCCAGGGTGGCACGCGCCCTGACGAGCTGGCCTCCGATGATGGTCTCCGTCACTTGCTCGGTCGCGGGGGCTGCCTCCTCGGGGGCAGCCTGCTGAACCGGTACGCCAACCGGTGGAGCAGTCCTGACCTTCTGCATGGCCTGCAGCGACAGATCGGTGGTGGAGTCGATGATGAGGGCGATGTTGCTGGACCCGACATGGGGTTCCTCGGTCAGCGTTGCTGTCTGCGACGCCACGGGAACGTCGGAGGCGGGCTGGCCGTTGGTCTGCCCCGACCCCGAGCCGGAGTCAGGGGTGTTCGCGAGAGCCGATGCGCCAAGCGTCGCGGCCTCGCGGCGAAGAGGAAGGGTGACGTCGGCTCGGCGCGCCGAGGTGGACTTGTAGGCGACCGTCGTCGTGGCACCGTTCGTCGACACCCCGTTGGGGCGGGCCGGGAACAACCTGCGCCGAGGACGCGGGACAGAACTGCCGCCCGCGCTCGAGTGGCGGCCCGCCGAGTCCGGAGGTGCCTCGGGGATCACCTGCCATCCGTCGCTGAACCCACCGAACATCGGCGACACCTCGACCGTAGGCTCGGGCTCGCGTTCTTCGCCGTCTCGCAGGATCACCTCGGCGCGACCGGCGGCCAGCCGCTCCAACGACCCTTTGAGGTCGGAGGTGGACGCCGACGTCGACAGCCCGAACGGTGCGACGAGCGCGGCGTCGTACAGCCAGCGGTTGAGTACCGCCGCCCAACGCGATCGTCTGCCCGTGCCGTTCAGCCGCGTGACTGCCGGAGCTGCGTTGACGATCACCTGACCGTCGCGCAGCCAGCCGCGTTCCTCGACCTCGACCGAGTCGATCGACTCCCACGCCACACCGGTCCATGCCGCACCCAGCCGTATCCGCAGGCCTGTGCTGTCGGCCACCAGCACGGGGGTCCGTGCATCGACCCAGGCGAAGCAGTAGCACAGTGCGATGACCCCGAGCAGGATGGCGACGAACAGGTCGCCTGATCCTGCGGTGGCCGAGAACCGCCACGCATAGCCCGCCGCCAACATCGCCGCGGTCAGCGCAATCGCCGCCATCACAGCAGCACGCCGACGCACCACCACGTCGGCCGTGTCCTCAACCATTACTCCCCCTGAAGCGATGCGATGACGTCGTCGAGGTCATCGGGCTTGATAAGCACGTCACGTGCTTTCGAGCCCTCTGACGGTCCGACGATGCCGCGACTCTCGAGGATGTCCATCAAGCGCCCCGCCTTTGCGAACCCTACGCGGAGTTTGCGTTGCAGCATGGAGGTTGAGCCGAACTGGGTCGTGACGACGAGCTCCACCGCCTGACAGACCAGGTCCAGGTCGTCGCCGATGTCGTCGTCGAGGTCGCGCCGGGACTGCTGAGGAACCGTGACATCGTCGCGGTAGGTCGGCTGAAGCTGTTGCTTGCAGTGGCTGACGACCTTCTTTATTTCCTCCTCTGTGACCCAGGCTCCCTGCACGCGGGCAGGCTTGCTGGCACCCATCGGCAAGAAGAGCCCGTCGCCCTTGCCGACGAGCTTCTCGGCGCCGGGCTGGTCAAGGATCACCCGGCTGTCGGCCAGCGATGACGTGGCGAAGGCGAGCCGACTCGGCACGTTCGCCTTGATCAGGCCCGTGACGACGTCGACCGACGGGCGCTGGGTCGCGAGGACCAGATGGATGCCTGCGGCCCGCGCGAGCTGAGTGATGCGCACGACGCAGTCCTCGACGTCGCGCGGCGCCACCATCATCAGATCGGCCAGCTCGTCGACGATGATGACGAGATACGGGTAGGGCGTCAGCACTCGCTCGCTGCCGGGCGGCACCTTGACCGCCCCGCTGCGTACCGCCTTGTTGAAGTCGTCCACATGCCGGAAACCGAAGTTGGCTAGATCGTCATAGCGAAGATCCATCTCGCGGACCACCCACTGAAGCGCCTCAGCCGCCTTCTTCGGGCTGGTGATGATCGGCGTGATGAGGTGGGGAATCCCCTCGTACGCCGTCAGCTCGACCCTCTTGGGATCGATCATGATCATCCGGACCTCATCGGGCGTGGAGCGCATCAGCAGCGAGCAGATCATCGAGTTGATGAAGCTCGACTTGCCCGACCCAGTGGCGCCTGCGACCAGCAGGTGCGGCATTTTGGCGAGGTTGGCGACGACGAAACCGCCTTCGACGTCCTTGCCCAACCCGACGACCGTGGGATGCGACTGGTTCCGGGACTGGCTGGCCCGCAGGACGTCTCCCAAAGACACGATCTCGGCGTCGATATTGGGGATCTCGACGCCGATCGCCGACTTGCCCGGGATGGGGGACAGAATGCGAACGTCGGCACTGGCCACGGCATAGGCGATGTTGCGGCTGAGCGCCGTGACCTTCTCCACCTTCACGGCAGGACCGAGCTCGACCTCGTAGCGGGTCACGGTCGGCCCGCGGGTGTAGCCGGTGATCTGAGCGTCGATGCCGAACTGCTCGAGCACCTCGGTCAACCGGTCGACGATGGCATCAGAAGCTGTCGACCGCGCCTTGTGCACGCTTCCCGGCTTCAGCACCTCGTTGCCCGGCAAGCTGTAGGAGATGTTGCCCGACAGGCTGAGTTGCTCAACGCGCTGTGGGAGGGGGGTGTGCGGTGGCGGCTCGAGCGGACCGTCCTCGTCGACCGCCTGCGGATTCGCGTCTCGCGCTGCGGCTTCTCGGTACTCCGCGGTACTCGCGCCGGCGGGCTGCGGACCGTCGTCGCCGGGCGCCATGGTGGCAACGCGTCGCCGACGGCTGACCCGGTTCAGCGGGGTGGTGTCCGGTGGTTGTGTCGCACTGTGCTCGTCGCCGGTGAGCCCTTCGGTCGCGTGGCTCCGGCCGAGCACCCGGTCTCGCAGCTCAGCCAGACGCGCAGGGATGCGGTACACAGGCGTGGCGGTGACGACGAGTACTCCGAAGATCGTGAGCAGCACGAGCAGCGGTGCGGCGATGAAGGTGCTCCTGAACAGGTCGAAGATGAGGGCTGACCCCACATAGCCGACCGCTCCCCCGGCCTCGCCCATGGCAGCCATGCCATCTCGGGGCCTCGGCAAGCCGTGCCCGAGGTGGATGAGGCCGAGCACCCCGAGCGAGATGGCGAGCCATCCGATGACCGGCCGCCCGGAGGGCCCGTTGAGGTCGGGTCGGCGCATCAGGCGCCAGGCGGCAGCCAGCAGCAGCAGCGGGAGGGCGTAGGCCGCCACTCCGACCGTTCCCTCGACCACGGCCCGGGTGGCCTCTGCGACGTCCCCGGGAAGTCGCCACCAGACGGTGGCGGCCACCACGACAGCGATCCCGACCAGCGCCAGTCCCGCGCCGTCGCGGCGGTGCTCGGGATCGAGCTCGCGCGTGACCGAGCCGACCCGGCGCACCAGGGCGCCGATGAGGTGTGCGATGCCGAGCCAGACGGCGGCTAGCCCGCGCGCGAGACCGGAGGCGAGACGCGTGATGAGGCCGGGTCCGCGACGGGCCGACGACCCGCTTCTAACGGCAGCCGTCGAGCGCCGCTTCGAGGCGCCCGACGACGGCTTGGTCCGTGCCCGGGATGACCCGGCCCGCGTACTCCCCGTGGCGGTCGCCCGCGAGCGTGACCGCGACGAGGAAGAGGTGCGGGTCGCCATGGGCCGACGGTACGTGATAGGCACACCAGTCTCACGCGTAACACGCGTCTCCGGGCTCGTTACTGCCCCACGCGAGGCTGGGCGGCTCGGGCCTGCGTGTCGCCAGAGGTCAGAAGTACTCCAGCAGGTAGGCGGGACGGCCCGTGAAGGCGGTGCCGAGAAGCGCGCGGCCGGTATCGTCGCCCCCCGACGCCAGCCCCGCGGCGAACAGCGTCTGCACCGCCGTGCCCGCGTACAGGGCCGCGAATCCGTTAGGCCCCAGCCGAACAGCGTTCGACTCGTCCTCCCCCACCACGAACTCGCCACGCCCGCCTGCCACCCGCAGGCGACCGGCCAGGCAGTTGGCGTCGACGCGGGGATCCTCGACAACCAGTGGCACCTCGAGCTCGAGGCCGCTGGCGAACCCGCGACCGGCAACGGCGGCACGCACATCAAGGCATCTGAGCATCCATCGATTGTGCTGAACGTCGCGCGCCGCGGTCTCACTGGCGAAGAGGTGCACCGGGTCGTCGGGTGAGAGGTAGGCGTGCACGTTCTTGGCGACCGAGGAGCCGGACCCGACCACCGACCACAGCGCTCGCGCCGTCGGCAGGTCATGGGCCACCAGCTGATAGACGACCAGATCCGGATGCTCCCATCCGTAGACGACGAAGCCCGCCGGTGCGAGGTAGCAGAAGAGTGAGTCGTCGCCGAGGTCCTCGCGCATCTCATCTTCGCTGGGCTCGCGAGCTCCTGAGGCGCTCGCAGCTGCGTACTCCGTGCGCATCACATCGAGCATGCGACCGGCGTCATCGGGAGTCGCCTCCCGCACCACCACCGTGCCGCCCCGCAGATCTCTCAGCAAGCGGCTGTCGATGGTCACGCGGTGCTGGATGCCGGCGAGCTCCCAGCCCTGCTGCCGATAGACCGGGACCGTCGCCGGATACAGAACTGACAGGGGATAGCCGAGCGCTCGACCGCGCTCGATGACTCCTTGCATCAGCAGCGAGCCGACCCCTCGCCCCCGGTACTCCGGCGCGACGACGACCCCGGCAACCCCCGCCATCGGCACCGCCCGTCCACCCCACCACTGCCGGAAGGGCTGGATGACTGCGCGGCCCACCAGGAGTGTCTGCTGGTACACCGCGACCGTGCGGCCTTCGTCGACCGCAGCCCGTGCGTCAGCCGTCCACCCCTCACGGGCCGCTGCCGGGAGTGCACCGAAGGCACGCGTGCGGATGCCGAACGAGCGGTCGATGTCTGCGGGATCGAGGGGACGGATCTCCATGGTCCAGACCCTACTGACGCGATGAGGCGGGACCCATCGGATTACGCTTTGGACACGCTACGTTGACAAATGATCGCTTTGAGTGATAGGCGGACCTAGGCTGGAGGCGGCAGGACAGTGGTTCACCCCCGAAGGAGGCCTTGGATGGCCACACTCGACGAATGCTGGCCCGCGGTGGTGGTGCGCGGAATCATCGTTCACTGGCACCGACCGTCGGCCGACTGCAACAACGGCTGCCATGTCGTGGCTAACGTCAAAGAAATCAGGCGCGCCCTGCGCTGATCCGATTGGATCAGATCGGACCGGATCGATCGAACCCTTGATCTGAACCTCGATCTGGTTCGCTCGCCGAGGCGACCGCGGCGTGGGGCTGGTATGCAAGGGGGATAATCCCCCGCCCCTCGGAGGTCTCATGTCTCGGCGCGTCGTTGTCACAGGAGGCGGCACCGGCCTCGGCAGGGCCATTGCCGCGCGCTTCGCCCGGGACGGTGATCGTGTCGTCATCATCGGACGGCGACCGGACGTCCTGGCGGACGCGGCCCTTTCGATGAGCCGACAAGGCTCGGGTCATTGCGACGCCTCGACCGCCAGCACCGGAGACAGCCACAGCCATACCGCGATACCCGCAGTCACCTGGCATGCCGCCGACCTCAGCGATCCCGCGAGCGTGGAGAAGGTAGCTGCTGATCTCTCCACCGGTGGTTCAGTAGACGTACTGGTCAACAACGCGGGAGGAATCACGACCGCCGCAGGTGACACCCTCGCTGACCTGGCAGCGCAGTACGAGGCTGAGTACCGCGCGAACGTCTTGACGACCGTCCTGCTCACCGAGGCGCTGCTCCCCTCCATCACCCGACCCGGTGGCCGGATCGTGGCGATGAGCTCTGTCGCCGGAGTCCGTGGCCCCGGCCCGTACGGCGCCGCGAAGTCCGCACTCCATGCCTGGATGTTCGGTATGGCTACAGCGCTTGGCCCCGAAGGGATCACGGTGAATGCCGTTGCGCCGGGGTTCATCCCCGACACGGACTTCTGGCAAGGGCGCCTCAGTGCGGACATTGTGGAGCCGCGGGTCGCGTCCACCCTGGTCAAGCGGCCCGGAACTCCCGCCGAGGTCGCTGAGGCCGTGGCGTACCTAGCCTCGTCGCACGCGGGCTTCACCACTGGCCAGATCCTGCAGGTCAACGGCGGCGCGGTGCTGGGACGAGGTTGACCTCGCGAACTGCTGGTGCGCACCCGTCGCCGTGACGAGTCGTCGATGTAGGACCCAGCTGCCGGCGGCCGCGACACTGGCAACCGCAACAGTGAGACCAGCCTGCAGCCTGCCGGCGGCAAAGACAGTGTCGGTGGCCGTCGGAACATCACCAATGAGCGCCCAGCTCAAGGGGACGGCGACTATCTGGCCGACCACGAAGGCGGAGATCGCCGTGAGTACCAGCATGAGCATCGCCGATGGGTGCGACCCAACGAGCCTGAATGCGGCGACCATCACAGCGCCTGCGGCTGCCGAGAGCGGAGCCACAGCCGCGAACATCGCCCACTGCTCGTCGGCCATCACCCAGACCCCCATAGCCGACAGCGTCATGATCGTGACACCGGACGCGACGACGAGCGAAGCCCCGCGCGTCCCCGCAACCAGTGCACCGAGCGCCGCCACGACGGCGAGTAGCGCCACCACCGGCCAGCTCAGCCGGACCCCCTCGGAGTCGACGAAGAGCACCGCGAACGTGGCGGTAGCCGGCACCATTGCTGCCACCACGGTGACGCCGACATGAGCCAGCCGTAGCGCGCTTGTTGGCAGTACGACGACGAGGAGCACCCATCCGGTGGCAATGATCACTGTCGCCACGACGATGGCCGGGCGTAGCCAGATACGCGGCAGCTGAGGGTCGAACCCGAGCACCATCATCACCAGTGACGCCATCGCCGCCACTGCCAGCAGCACGGTCCACGCGTACTGCAGCGCCTGCGGCGGTGCAGCTCGCTTGTGCACCGGCTCGAACAGCATGGTGAGCACGCTCCAGGCGACGATGACGAGTGCTGCCGCGGCGATGACCTCGACAGGCACGGGCACCACCAGGTCGGCAAGCGCCTCGCCACGCAGCCCGCCGCTGGAGAGCCCACTGCTGGGACGGGTTGGCAGCGCCCTGACGAGGGGAGCCCAGGCTGCAACCACAGGAACCGTCCAGGCTACGAAGACAGCGAAGGCCCATGTCGGCGGCAACGTGGCTGTCATCCCCACCCCACCCGCCAGCAGGCCACCCACCGCTAAGCCGCAGGCCGCCAGCGCGAGCACCAGCTCACCTTGTCCATTGACGCCGCTGCCGAGCAGTAGACCGACGACCGCAGCGGCGGCTCCCAACGCGAGCGCCGGCCCCGACCCGACGCGCTCGAGTGTGATCACCGTGGCTGCGGCGGCAGCCACGGCCAGCATGGCACTGACCGCTACCCAGCCCACCCAACGCCCGTCCAGCAATGACAGCGCGGTGACGGACCGCAAGACACTAGCGGTGCTCAGGACGCAGCAGAGGCCGAGGCTGGTGGCCAGCAGGCACACCAGAGGTGCCAGCCAGCGGCGCATCCGCTCCACGGGGTGGTCATCAGTAGGCACCACCGCCGGCACCCGGGACACTGACTCTGACTCGGTCGGGCCGGTCAGGTCGGCCGGCCCGGCCGACGTCATCTGGTCAGGCCTCGAGAACGACAGGGATGATCATCGGTCGCCGACGGTGCGTCGAGTTGACCCAGCGCCCCGTGGTTCGCCGGATCACCTGCTGCAGCTGATAGGTGTCGTCGTTGCCGTCCTTGATGGAGGCCTCCAGAGCGTCCACGATCAACGGCCGGACCTGCTGGAAGACGGTGTCGTCCTCGATGAACCCACGGGCATGGATCTCCGGTCCCGCGACGATCTTGCCGGCTGCGGCGTCGATCACCACGAGAACGGAGATGAAGCCCTCCTCACCGAGGATGCGGCGGTCCTTGAGGTCGCTCTCGGTGATGTCGCCCACGGACGCCCCGTCGACGAACACGTAGCCGCACTCCACCTTGCCGCTGACGGTCGCGACCCGATCGACAAGGTCGACCACGATGCCGTCCTCGGCGATCACGATGTTCTCGCGCGCGATGCCGGTCTGCCCGGCCAGCGCGGCGTTGGCCACGAGGTGCCGCGCCTCCCCGTGCACGGGCATCACGTTGCGTGGGCGCACGACGTTGTAGACATAGAGCAGCTCGCCGGCGCTTGCGTGCCCGGACACATGGACCATGGCGTTGGCCTTGTGGACGACGTTGGCACCCAGCCGGGTGAGCCCGTTGATCACCTTGTAGACCGAGTTCTCGTTGCCTGGTATGAGGCTGGAAGCCAGCACGACCGTGTCGCCCGGCTCGATACGGATGCGGTCGTGGTTGCGGTGGGCGATCCGAGCCAACGCCGACAGGGGCTCGCCCTGGGATCCCGTCGAGATGATGACGACCTCGTCGGCGGCGTACTTGTCGAGCTCGCGCATGTCGACGAGCGTGTCGGGAGGCACCCGGAGATAGCCGAGGTCGCGCGCGACCGCCATGTTGCGCACCATCGAGCGCCCGACATAGGCCACCTTGCGCCCCTGCGTGACCGCGGCATCCATGACCTGCTGGACCCGGTGGACGTGCGACGCGAAGCACGCGACGATGATCCGCTGCCGACTGTGGTGGAACACCCGCTCGAGGACGGGGGCGATGTCCTTCTCGGACGTCGTGAAGCCGGGAACCTCCGCGTTCGTGGAGTCCACCAGGAACAGGTCGACTCCTTCCTCGCCGAGGCGGGCCAGTGCCCGCAGGTCGGTGATCCGGCCGTCGAGCGGCAGCTGGTCCATCTTGAAGTCACCAGTGTGAAGCAGGAGGCCGGCCTCGGTGCGGACGGCGACCGCCAGTGCGTCGGGGATGGAGTGGTTGACGGCGATGAACTCGAGGTCGAACGGGCCGAACGCCACCCGGTCGCCCTCCTTCACCTGATGTTTGGGCGCACGGGTCTGTCGGTGCTCGCGAAGCTTGGCCTCCAGCAGCGCAAGCGTCAGCTTCGACCCGACGAGAGGGATGTCGGGGCGCTCGCGCAACAAATAGGGCACGGCCCCGATGTGGTCCTCGTGCCCGTGCGTCAACACGATGGCGTCGATGGTGTCGAGGCGATGCCGTATCGGTTCGAAGTCCGGAAGTATGAGGTCGACACCTGGCTGCGTCTCGTCGGGGAAGAGCACCCCGCAGTCGATGACGAGCAGCCTGCCCTGGTGCTCGAGGACGGCCATGTTGCGTCCGACTTCTCCAAGCCCGCCCAGCGGGGTGATCCGGAGGCCGTGGCGCGGTAGGTCCGGGGGCGAGCCGAGTTCAGGGTGGGCGTGGCTCATTCAGTGTCCTCCAGAAGATCGGCGGCGACGAGCTCGCTGCGAAGGGCCGCCACCTGCTCGTCCGTCGCCGGCAGATGGGGTGCTCGCACCCGGCGATTGGGTAGTCGCCCCAGTAACTCGAGGGCCGCCTTGACCATGACCACGCCTGGGGCTCGGCTCATGATGACGTCGGTGAGCGGCAGCACGGAACGGTCGATCTCGCGCGCGCGCTGCAGGTCACCCTTGTCGAGCGCGGCCACCATGTCGGCGAAGCGCGAGGCTGCGACGTGGCCGACGACCGAGACCACTCCGGTGGCACCGATGGCCAACCACGGCAGATTCAAGGTGTCGTCGCCGCTGTAGACGGCGAGGTCAGTGCTGCGAAGGAGCCAACTGCCCGCGTACAGGTCACCGCTGGCCTCCTTGACGGCGAGGATCCGCTCGTGTTCGGCTGCCCGCGCGAGCGTGTCGGCGCTCAGCTTCACGCCAGTGCGTCCGGGGATGTCGTAGAGCATCACACCTAGCTCCGTGGCGTCGGCCACGGCACGCACGTGCGCAAGGATTCCGTCCTGGGTCGGCTTGCTGTAGTACGGCGTCACCACCAGCAGACCGTCGGCACCGGCAGCGGCGGCGTTGCGGGCGAGCTTGAGAGAGTGCTCGGTGTCGTTGGTGCCCGCGCCAGCCAGGACGGTGGCGCGGTCGCCTACGGCATCGACGACCGCCGACAGCACGTCGCGCTGCTCGTCGGGATCAACCGTGGGCGACTCCCCCGTGGTTCCGGAGATCACCAGCCCGTCGTTGCCGCTCTCGACGAGATGGGTGGCCAGGGCGGCCGCCGTCTCGACGTCCACACGGCCGTCATCGTGGAAGGGCGTCACCATCGCGGTCAGCACTCGGCCGAACGGGCTCGTCGTCGCCGTTGTCATGCTGCGAGGCTACTCGTGACGCACGTGCGCTGGCTGTAAGCGACACCACGAGCGGGCAACCCCCGCAGCAGGAGCGCGCCAAAACGCCTCGGAACATGAAGCGGCACCGTTACTGTCCGCTCGGGGGTCCGGGCAGTAACGGCGCCGAGTGGAACTATACCTCTCCTTCGCCCAAAACGTTAAACCCCCGAACTCATGCATTTCGGCGTGTCCCTGCGACGCTCCTCTGGGCGTGCCTGCATGTCCATCAGAATCGCTGGACTGGGCACGCTGAAACGCGGTCGTGGACCGGCTCGGGGGCCGCGTCTGCTGTGCAGACCTCAAGGAGACACCCGGCCGTTCTTGTTGAAGGCCGCGTGCGTCAGTGGCATCAGCTCCGCCCACCGGGCCTCCATGATCTCGGCCACCATCTCGATCTCACGCTGCGGAAAGGACTTGAAATGTGATTCGTCGCGCTTGGTCCGAAGCGACAGGAAGTTCATCAGCGAGCGTGCGTTCATCGTGACGTACATGCTCGAGTAGATCGTCACCGGGAGCACGATGCGGGCGACCTCACGAGCCACGCCGGCAGCGAGCATCCGTTGGTACGACGCATATGCCTCTCGGCAGACAGCCTGTGTCTCGCGGGTGACGAGATCGAACTGCTCGGCTGTCCCCGCGACGAAGTCGTAGGCGCCGGGCTTGCCCTGCTGGACGAGCTTGCGATCCGGCCCGGGCACGTAGAAGACCGGACGCAGCTCGCGATAGCGGCCGCTCTCCTCGTTGTACGACGCGATCCGGTGTCGCATGAACTCGCGGAACACGAAGATCGGGGCCGACACGTAGAACGTCATCGAGTTGTGCTCGAAGGGCGACCCGTGGCGGTCACGCATGAGGTAGTTGATGAGTCCCGACGACGTACTGGCGTCGGCACCCACGTCGTCGAGGGACTGCTCGCCCTTGGTGGAGACACGGGCGGCGAACAAGACGTCGGAGTCGTCAGCCGACGACCGGACGAGCTCGACGTCGACGTCGCTGCGAAACGTCACAGCCGTGGGCGGGGCATGCACCTCAGACATGCGCGCCATTGTGGCACCCGGCTCCGACAGGAGTACGCACGATGTCCGGCGCGGTGGACTGCGGCTGACTCAGGCGTCGAAGTCCACTGACAGCACCTCGGAGGTCGGGTGGCTCTGGCACGTCAGTACGTAACCGGCCGCGATCTCCTCGGGCTCGAGCGCGTAGTTCGTGTCCATCAGCACCTCACCGGTGACGAGCTTCGCCCGGCAGGTCCCGCACACACCCCCTCGACATGCGAACGGCACATCGGCCCGCACCCGCAGCGCCGCCTCCAGGACGGAGACATCGTCGCTCTGGAGCCGAAACGTCGAGCGGCGGCCGTCCAGGTTGATTGTCACGGCCGCGCCCTCGCCGGTGTCCGGCGCGACCACTCGCTGCTCGGCCGGTTTGGGGTCGACATGGAACAGCTCCGTATGCACGTGGTTGCCCTCGACGCCCTGCTCGAGCAGGGCCTTGCGAAGGTCCAGCACCATCTCGTAGGGGCCGCAGAGGAACCATTCGTCGACCGTCTCGACCGGCACGAGTGTCTCGGTGATCTTGGTCAGCCGGGCGGCGTCGAGGCGGCCGGACAAGAGCTCGGCATCCTGTTCCTCGCGGCTCAGGACGTGGATGAGGTGGAGGCGGCCCGGGTACCGGTCCTTGAGGTCCTCGAGCTCTTCGAGGAACATGATGCTGCGGCTGGTCCGGTTGGCGAAGACCAGTGTGACGCGGCTCTCCGGCTCCTGTTGCAGGGTCGTCGCGATGATGGAGTAGATCGGCGTGATGCCGCTTCCTGCCGCGATGGCGCAGTAGTGCTTGCGGTTGGCCGGATCCAGCGGCGTGTAGAACCGGCCTGTGGGAGTCATCACGTCGAGTACGTCGCCGACCGCCAACCGGCCGGCGGCGAAGCCGGAGAAGTGACCACCGGGAAGAACCTTGACCCCGATACGCAGCCTGCCCGACTTGGCGGGCGAACAGATGGAGTAGCTGCGCCGGACGTCGTCCCCGGCGAGCGACGTGAGGATCGTTACGTGCTGGCCCTGGATGAAGTCGTAGTCCGGGGTCAGCTCGGGAGGTACGTCGAACTCGATGCAGACCGCATCGTCGGTCAAGGCAGTGACAGCGCAGACCCGGAGCGCGTGGAACACGCCGCGACGAGGAACCCTGACTTTCGGCCGACCGGCTGGTTGCGACGAGGCCACCTCAGATGGCCTTGAAATGGTCGAACGGCTCCTTGCAGACGGTGCACATCCACAGCGACTTGCAGGCGGTTGAACCGAAGCGGCTGAGCTCCCGCGTGTCGGGCGAACCGCAACGGGGGCATCGCTGCGACAGGGCCACGGTGACGACACTGGACCTCGGTCGGACGGACTTGTGATCGTGCGCCTGTCTCGGCCCGAGAGGCGCTGGCGGCACGATGCCGTACGCGAGCAGCTTCTCGCGGCCGGCGTCACTCATCCAGTCCGTCGTCCAGGCAGGGGCGAGCACGGTTCTGACGCTGACCTCCGCGAAGCCCTCCGTCGCCAAGATCTTCCTGACATCGTCGGTGATGGCCTCGACAGCCGGGCAGCCCGAGTACGTGGGGGTGATCGTCACCGTGATGTGGCCGTCGTCGCCCACCGATACGTCGCGCAGGATGCCGAGATCCTCGATGGTCAGGACCGGTAGCTCAGGGTCCACGACCTGCGCGACGATCGCCCGAACCACATCGGGAGGGGTCGCCGATCGCGCGGTCACCACGATGCTCCTGGGTGGGAGCGTGCCAGGTACTGCATCTCGGCGAGCAAGTAGCCCAAGTGCTCGGTGTGGACGCCGTCCCTCCCACCGCGGTGGTGGACGTCCGTTGCCGGCCTCGCCACCGTCGCCTCGGCGAGCACGCTGTCGACGTAGCGCAGGACCGGGTCGCGCAACGCGCCGGGGTCGACGGCGACTTCCTGCTCGACCAGTCGTTGCACAAGCTCGTCACGCTCGAAGAGCTCGCCCACATAGGGATCGAGCTCTGCCAGGCCACGCTGCATCCGCTCGTGGGACTCCGGTGTTCCGTCGCCCAGTCGCAGGGTCCACTGTGTCGCGTGGTCGCGGTGGTAGTCGACCTCCTTGACCGCCTTGGCGGCGATGGCGGCAAGGGTCTCGTCGGTGGAGTCCGTCAGCGCGGTGTACAGCTCGTACTGGTAGGCCGAGACGACGAGCATCCTCGCCACGGTGAAGCCGAAGTCGCCGATGGGCAGCTCGACGATCTGCGCGTTGACGAAGTCGCGCTCGTCGCGCATGTACGCCAGCGTGTCCTCGTTGCGTCCGGCGCCCTCGACGTGGCCGGCGTAGGTCAGCAGCGTGCGCGCCTGGCCGAGCAGGTCGAGCGCGATGTTTCCGAGCGCCACGTCCTCCTCGAGCTGCGGAGCGGCAGCTATCCACTCCGCCATCCGCGCCGAATAGACCAAGGCGTCATCGCCGAGCCGCATCGTGTAGGCGAACAGGTCCGCGCGAGACACCGGCTGTGCGGGTGACGCATGCCCCTGACGGGTGCTCACCGCCGCGGGTCCCGAGTCGGCGCTCACAGGTGCTTCACGCCGTCAGGCACGGTGTAGAACGTGGGATGGCGGTACACCTTGTCGGCTGCCGGGTCGAAGAACGCGTCCTTCTCGTCGGGACTGCTCGCGGTGATGGTGGCGGCGGGCACCACCCAGATCGAGACCCCCTCTTGGCGGCGGGTGTAGAGGTCACGAGCGTTGCGCACGGCCATCGCGGCGTCCGGGGCGTGCAGGCTGCCGACGTGCACGTGGCTGAGGCCACGCCGCGCCCGCACGAACACCTCCCACAGCGGCCACTCCACAGCGGCGCTCATGCGGCTGCGTCGGCCGAGGCTGCCGCCTGCCGCTTCTGCGCGTAGGCCGCGGCTGCCTCTCGGACCCAGGCGCCGGCCTCGTGCGCTCGGCGCCGGTGACTCATGCGCTGGGCGTTGCACGGCCCGTTGCCCTTGATGACCTCGAACAGCTCGGCGAAGTCGATCCGGCCGGTGTCGTAGTGGCCACGGTCCTCGTTCCACCGCAGCTCGGGGTCAGGAAGGGTGAGGCCGAGCGCCTCGGCCTGCGGCACGGTCATGTCCACGAAGCGCTGGCGGAGGTCGTCGTTGCTGAACCGCTTGATCCCCCATGCCATGGACTGAGCGGAGTTGGGCGACTCCTCGTCGGGCGGGCCGAACATCATCAAGCTGGGCCACCACCAGCGGTTGACCGCGTCCTGAGCCATGTCGTGCTGCGCCTGCGTGCCGTGCGACAAGGTGTTGAGGATCTCGAAGCCCTGCCGCTGGTGGAAGGACTCCTCCTTGCAGACCCGCACCATTGCGCGGGCGTATGGCCCATAGGAGCACCGGCACAGCGGCACCTGGTTGACGATCGCGGCGCCGTCGACCAGCCACCCGATGGCGCCGATATCTGCCCACGTGAGCGTTGGGTAGTAGAAGCTAGAGGAGTACTTCTGACGCCCGGTGTGGAGCAGGTCCAGCAGGTCGGCGCGGTCGGCGCCGAGGGTCTCGGCGGCCGCGTACAGGTAGAGGCCGTGACCGGCTTCGTCCTGGACCTTGGCCATGAGGATGGCCTTGCGCCGAAGACTCGGTGCGCGGCTGATCCAGTTGCCCTCCGGTTGCATGCCGATGATCTCGGAGTGGGCATGCTGCGCGATCTGCCGGATCAGGCTCTTGCGGTAGCCGTCCGGCATCGCATCACGGGGCTCGATGAACCCGCCAGCGTCGATGATGGCTTGGAAGTCGGCCTCGAGGGCCGACGTCGGCGACTCCGCTGGCTGGGTGACGTGGCTACCGCTCATCTGCCCAGACTAGTCCAGTTGTGACACCAACACCACCACCTTGGTCCGATGATGTAACACGGAGGGCGTCAGTCACCCCGAGTCGGCCGGGTGGTCAACTGCGGTCGGTCTTGGCCGCGGGTGATGTTGCCGGGTCTCAGTCGCCTTGCGACAGCCACGGGGTGAAGTAGCCCTCATAGGTGCCCCAATCAGGGGCATCGTCGTAAGCACCGGTGTCCTCGTCGCCCGAGTCAGTGGCAACGCGCACCGGCCCCGGACCGCGCAGGCACGACTGAGGCACTCGGACGTAGCTCCAGGCGCCAGGATCGAAGTTGTCCGAGGACATCCTCACACCATTGCATCGCCATGGATGGCCAAGCCCGCGGGTGAACCCCTCCACTCGCCGGTAGGAGCCGACGTCGCTGTTGGCGTACATGAGTAGCCGGTATTCGGGGCCACGGTCGTGACGCACGGTGTCGAGCCACACCACATCTCGGTCGAGGTATCGGTTGTGGTTGATCGACACCACGACGTTCGCGGGTCCGTTCTGGATCTCGATGCTCTTGATGCCGGTCCCGCCGCCGCCGTCACGGTCGTAGAACCTCGCAAACTGCGCGGTCGCGGGCAAGGCTTGGGCAATAACCAAGAGCCAAACAACCGTAAGGCAAACCGTCATGCGCTTCATTCGCGTCTCCCCGTACTCGTGCGAAACTAGCTCGCACAATACGACGGGGTGAGGAACTTCGGTGCCGATACGAGGTATTACGGCCAGTGCCTCGGCATGCAAGAAAGCGCCGACTTGTCCTGTGGCCAAGATCGGGCTCTCCCGGATGGATGACGTGGAACCGGATGAATGTGCCCGTAACGGTTCAGCAGGCTCTCGTCACTGTTAACCTCGGTGTGAGATTCCTCGGCAGGTCAACAGCTGGTCATTTGACGGCCTTGTCAGCACGGAGCCACCGTCCATAGGCGGTCGGCCCGGGGTGTCGACTGCTCGAGGTAGGGGATGCTGGTGCTACGTCGAATTGCCATGGGCGGGGTTGTGGTGGCAATGGGGCTTGCCGTCGCGCAGCAAAGCGCCCCCTCCCCTACCGCCTCAGCGAGGTCCAGCGCGCCTGATGTCGGCGCATCGAGCGCCTCCACGGTGCTCCAAACCAAGCCGAACGTGGTCATGATCATCGTCGATGACATGCGGGCGGATGATCTGCAGTACATGGCGAATACCAGGCAGCTGCTCGGGAATGAGGGTGTCACCTTTGCGAACTCATTCTCCCCGTACCCACTGTGCTGCCCGGCTCGCGCGTCCATCCTCGTCGGTCAGTACACCCACAACCACCGGGTCTTCTCGGTCGCTCCTCCGTATGCGTTTCCGTCATTCAATGACGGCTCAACGCTTGCCACGGCACTGCAAGACGCTGGTTATTCGACCATCATGCTCGGCAAGTACCTGAACGGATACGGAACCCTGCCCGAGCCGGGCGAGGAAACCGGTAGGTCAGTGCATTACGTCCCACCGGGGTGGACCGACTGGCGGGCGTCTTTGGACGGCGGTCTGCCTGCTAGCCACCCTCAATGGGGCAACACCTACAACTACTTCGACACAACCTTGAGTGACCAAGGTGTTGGGTTCATTAACTATGAGGGTCGGTACCAGTCAAACGTCTACGGCGAATTATCTGCAAGCATCATCCGCGAACGGGCGGCCTCCCCCACTCCATTCTTCTTGTACGCCTCGTATGCGGCCCCCCACAACGGCGAGCCACGTGAACCGGACGATCTGCGATGGGTCCAGCGAAGCGACGGAAGGATGGTGGAGTTCCGTTCACCGGCTCGACCCAACGGCGTCAAGAACGTGTTCGACGGCATGATCAACAGCGCGCCAGGCGCGGACTGGACCGATCCGGATATCACCGACAAGCCTGAGTATCTGCAGTCGCTGCTCCCGACGAACGACGCCGAACGCGCTGCCATGCTCGAGGTGACTCGCCAGCGAGCAGAGGCGCTGCTGGTGGTGGACCGCCAAGTCAAACGAACCGTGGACGCGTTACGCGCGAGCGGGGAACTGGGGCGAACCTTGGTCATCTTCACCTCCGACAACGGCTACTTCCTCGGAGAACAGCAGATTCGGCAAGGCAAGATACTTCCGCACGAGCCGTCCTTGCGAACGCCGCTGCTGATGCGCGGCGCCGGTCTGCCAGCCGGCGAGGTTAGGTACGACCCCTTCATGTCCATCGACTTCGCGCCGACCATCGCTGCCGTGGCCGGCGCAAATATGGGCGTGCCCGTGGACGGTCGATCGATGTTGGGCGTGGCGCGTCGCGGGGATCTCGGCTGGCGCCGGGCCGTCCTCACAGAGACCGGTTCCCGGAATGTGGTGCGGAACACCGACGAGTCGGGGCTGCCCTTGGATGCGGTCGACGCCGGTGAACCGGATGCGCGCTGGGCGATCGGAATCAGAACTGACCGCTACCTCTATGTCGACCTAGCCTCCGGTGAGGAGGAGTTGTACGACTTGGCCACCGACCCGCGCCAGTACGACAACCTGGCCGCGAGTCCCACGGAGGAGCAGACATCTTTGCTCCAGCTCATGCGAGAGCAACTGGCCCTGATGCGCGCCTGCCAGGCGGCAGAGTGTCGCGTCCGCCTGCCGGACGAGCTCGCCACCGCCCCGGGACAGTCGATCGTCAACTAGGGGACGCGTCGAGGAAGATCGCTATCGCTGCGACCCCTCATGCCACGAGCCAGCCCATCACTTTCCAGACCCTCGGTACGCGCCCGCGGGCCTGTCTAGGCAAGGGACTGGATGACCTCGCCTGAGTCGATCGCGCCCTCGCGCACGTCGACGCTGTTCGCACCGCGAAGGCGGCGGAAGTTGGTGAAGTGCGCGGGGATCCCTTCCGAGTCGAACGAGACGCCCGACTGCAGCTGGAAGTGCGTGTGCACGGTGAGGCAACTGCCGGACAGTCCGACCCGGCCTATCTCATCGCCGGCGCTGACCCTGTCCCCGCGCTTCACCAGAACCGATCCCTTCCGGCAATGACCAGTCATGCTGTACACGTCGTCCCCGTGCTGCATCGTCACGTAGTTCCCCAGGAAGACCGACGGGTCCGCCAACCGCCCCACTGGCAACCGAAATCCAACACCGTCGATGTCGAAGTCAGGGCGATCACCGGCGCAGGCGACGACGACGCCCGTGCCGGCGGCGAGGACGGGTTGGTCCCAGCTGTACCAGTCCTCGTTCCTGGTGCCGCTCCCCTGATACATCCGTCCGTGGCGGTCGACGAGCGAGAGGTCGTAGGAGAAGCGCCCCGAGTTGTGGCCCAGCCCGAGTCCTCGGATCACGGGGTGTTGAGTGTCCAGTCGCCGGTGGTGTCCGTAATAGTCGTGCGCCTCATACACCAGTAGTCGGCCACGGAGCGGCAGGACAAGATCAGGGTCCACTGGGGCTGCCAGCGGCATCAGCTCTACTTGCTCACGCCACTGCTTGGATCCGTCGTCGGTGCTGAACAGGAACTCGTACCTGACGGAGGTGAGAGGAAGATCGCCGGGGAATCTCTCGAGCGGATTGAAGATCGTGACCGACTGGCCGGGTTCGACCGGGAACTCGGGGATTGTCGAGATACCCGAGGGGAGGCCGTTGTGGTCGATGTGACGCCTGAAGATGACTTCGCCACGATCGACCACGACGACCGCTACGTCCCACAGCTCCAGGACGGACGTCGTCTCGTTGGTCAGCGCGAAGTCGATATGGAGCAGTTGCGCTCCCTCGCCGACTTCCACTAGCGGCTCTGGTGGGACACAGCGCATTGACACGGTCATCTCGGCCACCGGGCGCCCCCTTTCTCATCACGCCTGGTGTGCAACCTGTTCATCACGTCGGTCCCAGGGCGGCAGTCGCGAGTGGGCTACCTCGCATGCTCGCGCGAAGCGCGGCGGCCGAGCTCGCCGCGCATATCAAGCCCAGCGTGAGTACCACTGCGAGCATCTGGCTCATCGCAACTGCCTCGATCCGCCCACCAGGCAGCGCCCGGACCAAGGGGAGAAGGGCGATGCACGCGACGGCCAGGCCCTGGGCGGTTCCGACACCCCAGACAGCGAGGCTCTCCGATCCGATCATCGCCTTCGTTTGCAGTCCTGTCGCGCCGATGAGGCGGAGTGCAGCGACCTCGCGCCGACGAGAGAGCGTGACCATGACCAGCGTGGTGACCACTGCCACGGCGGCCATGACACACACAAGGACGAGGAGTCGCCGGGTCAGCCAGAGGTTGAGGGCGGTGTCTTCATCTAGGGAGTTATTACCTGCCTCGGCAACAACGACAGGCGTCGCGGACTCGCCCAGTGCAGCCTGCACGGCTTCGACGGTGGCGTCGTCTGAGTCCGCTCTCACCCGGACCTCATCGATCCCGCCGCCTCGGTCGGTCGACATGGACCAGGGCATCAGGACATCGGCGAACCCGATGGAGCGAGAGAAGGTAGCAATGACTTCCGGCTGCACAATCTGTCCATCGGCCAGGAGCACCTCGACTCGATCACCCGGCGCGGCCGCCCACGACTTGGCAACCTGCTCGCTGAGCACGATGCCGTTGTCCCAGTTCGAGGGAATCGACCCACTCGTGACGCCAAGGTTGAGCACCCTGGTGAGCCCGCTGCCGAAGACGCTCACAGCGTTGAAATCGATGGTGGAGGTTCGGCCGTGGATGACGACCGTGTGCTGAAGCCCGATGGCAGCGCTGACGCCTTGCGCCCTCTCGGCCTTCAGCACGTCCGTGGGTAGCAAGCCGAGCGCGTTGCTGATGCGCCAGCTGCCCTGTTCGCGTTCTGCAGCCGCGGCCTGGGTTGCTGACGTGACGACGGACGGGACGAAGACCGTCAGGGCGGCGAGCGAGACCAGCAACGCGATCGCCGTGGTGGCGGAGGCGGTTCGTCTGGCGTAGTAGCGGGTGTTGGAGGCGGCCAGCTGTCCTACCCGACCTGCGATTCGCACCATCGGCGACAACACAAGCGATCCGATCTTCGCCAGCAGGGGCCCGAGGATGCCGATGGCGACCATGAGGGCGAGGACGACGAGGGATGCCGTCGCGGCCTGGTTGGTGCCGCCTCCCCCTGGCATGCGCACCTGGGACACGATCGCGGCGCCGCCGAGGACGGCTATCCCGATTGCGAGGCGCCATAGCCCGACACCCACGACCTCGCCGGCTGAGTCACGCAGCGCCTCGACCGGCCGGATCTGAGTCGTCTTGCGCGTCGCAATGACCGAGGCAAGCAACGCGACTGCGACGACTCCACCGATAGTGCTCACGACGGGAATCCACGTGTACTGAACGGTTACAAAGGCCGGCGTGATGTCGTGATCGTGCAAGGAGGTCAGCGACATCCGCGCCAGCCATCGGGCCGCCAGGGAGCCGACGATGCCGCTGACGACGGCGACAATCACTGATTGGCTCACCATGAGCCGGCGAACCTGCTGCGGCGTCGCCCCGATAGCTCGCAGCAGGGCGATGTCGCGGGCGCTCTGCGACGCAGCTAGCGCGAGGGTGCTCACCGCCACGAACACGCCAACCAGGAGGGTGAGACCAGCGAAGGTCCCCGACAGATCGGCAAGGTTCTGGCGTGCCGAGACAACCTCCATGGACGCCGAAACGGCTGCTTCTTCGGGGGTCAGCACCGCGGCAGGGGATCCCGCTAGCGCACGTCGCACCTGCGAGACCACCCTTTCGGTCGAGGCGGACTGCTCGGCGAGAACTGCCAGGAAGTCGGCAGGCGCCCCACTCCCAGCAAGCCGCGCGTTCGCAGCATCCGACATGATGACGGGAACAGGCAGACCTGCGGGAACACGCGTGTCGGAGACTCCAACGACGATCAAGCGGAGATCTCTCGCGACAGTTCGCACCGTCACCGAGTCACCAACGCCGGCTCCAGCCAGTGAAGCCCATTCCCCAGGGATGACCGCTTCATGAAGCGCCGCGGGATGCCGGCCCGCGGACAGCACGGTGCCCTCCACCGCAGCCATCGAAGCTGACTCCACCACTGCGGGAAACCGTGGTGCGTCGGGACTGCTGGACAGGACTGCCTCTGTGCTTGTGAACTCGACCACTTCCGCGATCGAACCTAGGGCCTCCAGGCGGCTCCGAGCGTCATCGGGAACCGGGACCCGGTCCGGCACGGAGACTCCCTCGTAGCTACCGGAGTCGTCAGAGGGACGAACCTGCTGGCCCGCCACCACCACCGACGCCGATGCGAACGCATCGTGTGTCGGGTTGGTTCGAAGCGCGGACTCCAGCAGCATCCCGGATGCAGCCGCGGCGGTCGCCACCATCGCAAGTGCGATCCCCGGCCCCAGGAAACGGGCAGGATGCGCCTTGAGCGCTCGCAGAGCGAGTCCGATCATGCAGGGCTCCACGAGCTCATGGCGTCGTTGATGGCATCGACCGATGGGTTCCTGAAGCCACCGTTGAGGCGTCCGTCGTGCATGAACACGACGGAGTCCGCGTAGCCGGCCGCTGCGGGATCGTGGGTCACCATGAGGACGGTCTGTCCGAAGTCGCAGACGCACCGACGCAGTAGTCCCAAGATCTCCTTGCCAGTACGTGAGTCGAGGGCACCGGTTGGCTCATCGGCGAAGATGACATCCGGCTGGCCAACCAGCGCGCGAGCCAGCGCCACTCGTTGCTGCTGCCCTCCTGACAACTCGTGTGGGCGGCGCTTGAGAAGTGGACGAAGTCCGGTCCCGTCAACGACGGTGCTGACCCATGTCTCGTCCAGGCGCTGACCTCCGAGCCGGGCCGGCAGCCGCATATTCTGCTCAGAGGTCAACGCAGACATCAGGTTGTACGACTGGAACACGAACCCGACGTGGCGGCGGCGAAGCTTTGTCATCGCCGACTCGCTCAGGGTCGTGAGCTCGCGTTCGCTCAGCATGACCGAGCCGGAGTCCGGCCGGTCAAGCCCGGAGGCGCACTGCAGGAAGGTGCTCTTGCCGGAACCGGACGGGCCCATGAGCGCAGTGAAGGTGCCGGCAACGAGCTCTAGACTGACACCGTCGAGAGCGGTCAACGCGCCGTGTCCGCGGCCATATCTCTTGCGGAGGTCGCTGGCTCTCAGGATGCCCGGCGTTGAGCCGCAGCTGCGTGGCGTCATGGGGCCTGGCCTCCCATCAGAATTCGGTCATCCATGCGAGGCACCAGATCCTCGTTCACGTCTCCAGCACTGTCCGCGAAGCTGAACGGGATCGTGTCGATGTCTGCCCATCCAGTGCCGTTGTCGTTCAGCAGGTCCGGGCCGGTCTGTACCTGGATGTGCAGGTGCGGTTCTGAGGAGTTGCCCGAGTTGCCCACCGCGGCAATGCGGTCGCCCGCATCGAGGAGATCCCCCGGCTCGACTGTCACCGAGCCGGCCTTCAGGTGTCCCATCAGCACGAACCGGTCCTCGGCCAGCTGCACGACCACGAAGTTCCCCAAGGGATGCTCCGGATCCATGTCTCCGATGGCCTGATCCGGGCGATCGACCTCCACGCGGACAACCTCGCCGGTCACGGGCGACATCACTGGCATCCCGAACGCCGGAAAGTCCCGCAGTGTCTCTCGGCGCACAGCGTCGTTGTGGGAGTACGGAACCGCCAGGTCGAGCGCGTATCGCTGTTGACGGAGGGGATAGTGGTGGTTGATCAGCACGCTGTTGCCGCCAGTCTGAACGACCCACTCACCTGCCACCGGGGCCTGGATCGTCGCACCGCTCCCAGGCGGCACCGCGAGCTTGACCAATTGCCAGCCGGCGAGAGCCGCCAGTGCCACGATCATGGCCGTGACGACGCCGAAGCTCCTGGTCCGCGGGACGGCGGTCAGCAGGACCAGAACGATGACGCTGCACGCAATCACCCAGATGCCGAGGTGGATGTCCCGACTCGACATCATCGAGCGCGGCAGCGACACGTAAGCGGCGCAACCGATCAGCACCCAACCGGCGGACCGTCCCGACGCCCGGGCGATCAAGCGCTGCTGAGCGGCCGGGCTCGACTCCCGCCAGCCACTCAAGGCAATCTTGTGTCGCAGTGCGCCGACCGTCGTTGCTCCGAGAGCCACTAGGGCTGCCAGTGGGAGCAGCGTCGCCATGCCCAGACCAAGCCAGCCCAGCGTGTAAGAGATACCGACGACGGCGAAGGCTGCGAGGAAGACGATGCAGGAGACCGTCACAACAGCGATGCGTCCTCGTGTCGCACGTTTCTCCGGCGCCGAAGGGGCTTCGCCAGGGTTGCTGCGATTCGCTGTGGCCTGCAGAGACATCACGGTTGCCCCCTCATTGCTGACACGGAATCGGTGCGGTTGTGCCACGCGGCGCGCAGGCTCAGGCGCGCCCCGGTGTGCAGGACGGCGTGACCGTAGAGTCGGGCGGCGACCGGAATGACCGCGGCCACACACGCCATCAGCACCACGGTGGCGCCGAGGACCGACGCAAGGCTCGCTTCGCCGGCGAGCAGCTGAGGAGGTGCCAGCAGCGGCGACGTCATGGGCAGCCAGGAAGCCACCCGGGTGGTTGCCGACCCGGGCTCGAGCGCCAGGAACGACAGCACGAGGGAACCCATGAGCATGCCCTGGATGACCCCGGTGACCGACCCCAGCTCCTCCTGCCTGGAGATCGTGGAAGCGGCTGCGGCGTAGAGGCTGGCGTAGAAGACGAAGCCCAAGGCATAGGCCATGAGCGACACTGCCAGCGCTGCTACGAGGTTGAGGTCCCAGTGGATGCTGCCGACCGCCACGGCGGCAACCAGACCCGCCGTTCCGATGACCAGCAACTGAGCCAATCCAAGCAGGCCGAGACCCGCGATCTTGCCGATGAGGAGCTGCCAGGGACGGATGGCAGAAACGATCAGCTCGACGACTCGAGTGGACTTCTCCTCGACTACACCGCTGGCGACCCAGAACGCGTAGGTCGCGATCTGGCCGAACAGGATGAAGACGGCGATCCTCGCGGCCGCCTCACGAGCTGCTGCGTCGTCACCTCGACCGCCTACGATCTCCATCTGCGGCGACTCACCGGTCAGGAGCTTCTCGGCGACGGCAGCGTCAACGTTGTGGCGGACGAGGCTCTCGCGGACAGCCAGCGCGCCGATGCCCTGCTGCACCATGTTCACCAACGCGTCGTCAGGGTGGCTGGGCACCAAGACTTGTGTACTTGTCGCTACGTACGCATCGATGCCGCCATCGATGACCTGGCGCCGGGCCTCCTCCTGCGGCAGCTCCTGCACTGACACCGACATGGCGAGGCGCACTTCAAGGTGGGTGAGTGCCTCGTCCACATCGTCGTGAAGTTGGGGCGCGACGCCGACCGTGTACGACGGGTCTCGTTGCATCAACGCCGGCGCTACCACAAGGCCGACCACCAACATGACCAGGGCCGCCGTAGCGATGAGGAATTTGCGATCGGAGCCCTTCTCCTTGACCTCCCTCGATGCGACGAGCCCGATAGGGCCCCACGTGCTGTGAGAAGTCACTGTCGCAGCACCCCCCTCAGCGCGTCGTGCAGCGAGGCCGCCTCGATACGGAAGTCCTGGATGTCCAGCAAAGGATCGAGCCGGCGCAGGACGGCCAATGCTTGCCTTCCGGAGGTGACCGTCATGGTCAGCTCGTGGTTGCCTCCCGGCAGCACCTTCGCAGCACCGAAACCCATGGCGCGCAGGGCTACGGCAGTTCGCCTGCTGCCGAGGCCGCTGGACGTCTCGACGCGGAGCACACGACCGGCTGCGGTCCGGAGTTCATGCACGGTCGCGTCGGCGACGACCGTGCCTTTGCTGATTACGGTCACCGAGTCGCACAGCGACTGCACCAGCTGGAGTTGGTGGCTCGACAGAAGGACGGAGACGCCCAGTCGTGCGCGTTCTCGCAAGACGTTGCTCAACTGATCGACTCCAGCGGGGTCAAGGCCTGAGAAGGGCTCATCGAGCACGAGCACTCGAGGCTTGTGGGCCAAGGCCACGGCAACCTGGACGCGCTGCTGATTCCCCAGCGACAGACTCTCCACAGACCGGTGCATCACCTCGCCGAGGCCGACGCGCTCGCCCCACTCGTCCGCAGCGTTGCGCGCCGCTGCACGGGTCAGCCCGTGAAGCCGTGCGTGGTAGACGAGCTGGTCGCCGACCGTCATACACGGATACAGGCCACGCTCCTCGGGCATGTAGCCGAACGACGTTGTCGTGTGGTGATCGATGTCTCTGCCCTGCCAGGTGATGGAGCCATCCGTGTGAGCGATCACGCCGAGGATGGCCCGCATCGTGGTGGTCTTCCCCGCGCCGTTGGTCCCGACGAGGCCGGTGATATGTCCGGTCGGAACCATGAGGCTCACCTGGCGCAAGATGTCCTGGGAACCGAAGCGAACACCGACGTCCCGCAGCCGTAGTCCTTCCGCTGGCGTTGGGGCGGACGGTGCCTCGTCGATCTCCGCCACCACCGCCTCCGCCATGTGGTGCGGACGGTCGTCCGTGCTCGGCCGCGTGCCCCCCGAGAGTGCGTCCCCGTCTCGTAGGTGCAGGTCGTCACGACAGGGCACTGACAACGAGGCGTTGTGATTACTCACTGCGTACCGCCATCAGCTCGAGGCGGACGCCAATGACGTCGTCGACCAACCAGGTCCAGCCGGTCATGCCCCAATCGGAGCGGCGGATCGAGGTCTCTGCGACGGCTCGGAGCGTGTCACCCGATGGGTTCGCAGCGAGCCGACTGACGTCCCAGGTCACCGGATGGGTGCGTCCTTTGAGCGTCAGATCTCCCATCACGGCGGCACGGTCGCCGCCGGTGGAGTCCACGGCTGTCGACGTGAAGCGAATGCTCGGATGCGCTCGCGCGTCGAGGAATGCCGGCCCGAGGATGTGCAGGTCACGCCGCGCGTTCCCGCTCCGGAACGTCGCGACGGGCAGGCTCCCACGGATGGTCGTGGACCCGGTCGAGGGATCCGTCTCGACCGTCCCGCTCACGCTGTCCATCGCAGCGTGCACGGTGAAAAACCGAAGCTTCCGCACCTTGATGCTGACGCGGGTGGACGAAGGCATCACGCTGTAGTGGCCACTTCTCACGGCAGCCAAGGTTGTGGGCGTCAGAGCCCCGGTGCCGGGTGCGTCCACGTGGTCACGTAGCGACCGGGGTCTCGAGTCCAGGGCGCTCCAGATGAGAGCGGCTCCCAGGAAGCCGACCCATGCGATCTCGCGAAGCCCCGCCCAGTACAAGACAGCGAAACCGGCCGCGCCGCTCAGCAGGACGGCACCCGTCTTGACGAAGGGCGTGGTGTGGATAGACAAGGCCATGGAAGAGGACTCCGCATTCCGAATCGACGTGTGACGCGTCGACGAACTTAGGGATCCGGCCCCCCGTCGCACATCCTCCGACGACCTGAAGTTTTCGGTCCCCCACCGGGATGACCAAGGTCGCCCTTGATGGGTTCGGCGGTGGGAAGGGCGGTCGCGTGGTCCCGCTGCGGATGGAGGAGTGGCTCAGACCCCAGTGGGATCCAAGGGGGCTGCGACGGCTCTATCGTGGCTTCGTGAACACGCAAGGGCGCCCGGCGCAACGCCTTGGGCGCCTGCCCAGGTTCACCGGTGATGTCCTGCTCAGCCTCGGTGTCGGCGGAGTGCAGCTCCTGCTTCTCAGTGTGGCTGCTCAGGACTCCGCACCGGGCGCGGAACCCCTGGGTGCGGACACGGTCATGCTGATCTGGGCCCAGGCGTTGCCTCTGATCTTCCGGCGGCGCTGGCCCGTTCTGGTGTTCGTCACGATCCTGATTCCCAACACGATCTACTACGCGATGGGATTCCCACCCTCGGGACTCGATCTCGGCCTGGCGGTGGCCCTCTACACCGTCGCTGCTCTACGTCCGAGGCCTGTGTCCTTGGCGGCGTGCGGCGTGATCTTGGTGACGTGCACTGCGCTCTGGCTGCTGGCAGTAGGCCCGTACTGGGCGAACGCCACGGTGGCCTTGTTCGTGTACCTTCTCGTCTTCTTCAGCGCCGCGTGGGCATGGGGGCGCTACCACCGCGCGAATCAGAAGGTGCGAGACGCGTACGTCGCGGAACTCATCGGGCAAGCGCAGCAATCGGAGCGTGACCGTGCCGCCGAGCGCGAGCGAGCGATCGATGACGAGCGACGGCGCATAGCCCGGGAGCTTCACGACTCCATCGCCCACCACGTCAGCGTCATGGTGGTCCAGGCCGGTGCCGCCCGTCGGGTGCTCGACACCGACATCGACGACACTCGGGAGGCTCTGGCGACTATCGAAGAAACCGGGCGACGAGGCCTTGACATGATGCCCAGCCTGATCAACGCCCTGCGCGGCAGCGAGAAGGCGGGAGGCTTCGCACCACAGCCGGTGCTGGGCGATCTCCCCCAGCTGGTGCAGCTGGTCAACGGTTCAGGACTCAGCGTCTCACTCGACTGTTCGGTCGTACCGGACTCGATCCCTCCCGCAGTGGAGCTCTCGGCATATCGGATCGTGCAGGAGGCGCTCACCAACTGCATCAGGCATGCAGCCGGTGCCGCAGTGCAAGTGAGGTTGACGTCGTCACCGACGTCCCTTGACGTCGAAGTGTGTGACATGGGTGGAAGGCGCACAGCCACCGCATCGAGTGACAGCGGGCACGGCCTGGTGGGTATGCAGGAGCGGGTCTCGCTGTTTGGTGGGCAGTTCGCGGCGGCGCCCAACCAACAAGGGGGTTTCACTGTGCGAGCCACCTTTCCCATCCCGGGTGGAAGCCGATGAAGATCAGGGTCCTCCTGGCCGACGATCAGGTCTTGATTCGTCGGGGCCTTCGGTTGGTCCTGGAGTCGGAACCCGACCTGATCGTGGTTGCCGAGGCCGGCGATGGCTTGGAAGCCATCGCTGCAGCCGAGCAGCACCGGCCCGACGTGGTGCTCATGGACATCCGCATGCCGCACATGGATGGCATCGATGCCACCCGTCGCATCTGCGCTTCACCAGCACTGGGGTCGACGTCGGTCCTGGTCCTGACGACGTATGACGCCGACGAGTATGTGTTCGCCGCCTTACGGTCTGGCGCCTGCGGCTTCGTGCTCAAGCACATTTCACCTGAGGAGTTGGTCGCTGCTGTCAGGACGACCGCTGCCGGAGGCGGGTTGATCGCCCCTGCTCTCACCCGCAAGTTGATTGCTGAGTTCGCCCAGATGCAGCCGTCGGCACCTCCGGCGACCTCGCTCCAAGGGCTCACGCCTCGCGAGCTTGAAGTCCTTGAGGCGGTGGGACGCGGTATGACGAACTCCGAGATCGCGGACTACCTGTTTCTGGGTGAGGCGACGGTGAAGACGCACCTCAGCCACATCCTGGCCAAACTGGACCTTCGCGACCGGGTGCAGGCCGTCATCTGCGCGTATGAGGCCGGCTTGGTCGCGCCCGGATCGTGGCGGCCGGAGAGCTAGCCGCGGGTGTGCACTTAACTGGTGCGTCAAGCTCGGGACTTCGGGTGGCGGAACGTGCGTCAGCGGTCGACCCGGTTGTGGTCGGCAGAAGTCGACGACGACTCGCCGCGCGGACCGGGGTTGAGGGTGAGTACGAGCGCGGTGGCCACGGCAACGAGCTGCACGGCACCGGCGGTGAGCAGCAACGTCCTCCCGTCATTGGTCAGAAGCACGATGGCGCTCATGCCGAGCGCGTTGGCGCCGATCTTGAGGCTTGCTGCGGTGGTGAAGATCTGCCCGCGGTAGCGATCGGGTGCTTCGCGATGCCGCACGCTCAACATGCCGGTGAAGAGCAGACCCTCTGCCCATCCAGCAAGAGCCAGCGTTGCCCCCATCGCGGTGGCACTGGGCAGCATTGCCGTGGTGAGGAGGCCGCCTCCAAGGCCGAGCGTTCCCAGCAGGACGATGATGTCGGGGCGTCCGCCAAGCCTGGTGTAGCCCATGGTCACGGTTCCGGCGAGGGCACCCCCGGCGAGGCAACCGAGCAGGATCCCGCCGGTTGACGCTGGGAGCCCGAGTTCGACGGCGCGCAGAGTGATGCCGACGAAGGCTGCGCCGATCCCCATGTGACCGAGAGTGGTCGCGATCGTGACTCTGCGAAGAGCATGGTTGCGCCACAGCAAGCGGAGCCCGGTCAGCACGTCACGCCCGAGTCCCCGTGCGCTCCTGTCTGCGACGTCGCTTCCCGCCGCTTCGGGCACTGCGTTGCGGTGCGTCGGTACGGTGGCGGCGAGCGGGACCGCGAGAAGCATGACCGCTCCCGCCATTGATATGGACCAGCTCTCAGCGATCACAAGACCTAGGAGACCGACACACCCTGGACCGACGATTCCGGCGATGTTGTAGGTCGCGGCGTCCCAAGCCGATGCGCGGGTGAGATAGGCGGGTGGTACGACTGTCGGAAGCTGGGATGTCCAGCCGCCACTGACGACGGGGGCCGCCAGTCCCGCGAGCATCGCAAGCACCGCGACCACGCCAATGTTGTCGTTCGCCGCTGGCCCCATCGCGATCATGGCGATAGCCATCCACGCCATGGCCATGGCCGTGAGCCGTCGCGGCGACCTGCTGGCATCCAGACACGCGCCGACGAAGGGGCCCGCGAGACCGGTCGCAAGCGTCATCGCGGCAACGCACAGTGCGGCGATGCGTGGCTCCTCGGTGATGGCCAGCACGGTGATGAGGAGGGCGGGTGCGGCCATCTCGTCGGCAGTCCGCGCGATCCCCGCGGTCAGGCCCCACGACAGCACGCCGCGCCTGACCGCAGAGAACTGGACTTCGCTGAGATGTGTCATCGCTGTCTGGGATGCGCCGTCCGAGGACGCGTTGCACCTGGGCGCATGCTTGCAGGCATGACCGCGTCACGGCGACTGCCATGCCGACCACGAGGTGTTGCCATGACCTGTGCCACGCAGTTCCCTCCATCGACGATGCGCAGCCGAGTCATTGGCCGCTCGGCCCGCACACGACAGTAGAGCCCGCGCCGCGCTGACAAATCCACCGAGAATCGCAGCTGTCGGAGTCGTCCTCCACCTACAGGTGTAGATCCGACGTCGGAGCGGACGTTCACCGCGGGCCTTGGTCAGCGCTCGAGAAGGTCGGACGCAAGGTTCTCGTCGGCCAGGCCGGGCCGGTGCCGCACACGCCAGAGACCGGCAAGGTCGTCGTGCTCAGGCGCGCGGACGGTCGGGTCGTGCAGTTGGCCTCGGGTGCCCCACTGCTCGTCGACGTGGAGGTCAGGCGGCGGCATCGCCTGTACGGGCTCGCACAAGGTGACTGGCCGTACGAGGGTGAGGAGGGCAAGGAAGGCTTCCCCGCCGCACCGAACACTGGGCACCTGATGGTGGCCGACCGCCATGGCCAGTTCCGGAGCGTCGCTTCCGCACTGGACCGGCCGACGACGTTCGAGCTCATTGGAAAGACGGCGTTCGTGGTCACGATCACCGGAAAGGTGCTGCGGATCACCGGCCTCGACCGGTAACCGACGCGGTCCCTCCAGGGGGCGGCCGGGCAATCTCGCCGATAGCGCACGGCGGGTCACTCGCCCCGCTGTGGGCATGACAACGCCTATCTCGTCCTGACCACCTACGGGCACTTGATACCGGGCAGTGCTTAGCGCGCCCGACGGGCAGTGGGACACAGCGTGGTGTGTCCCTTAGGTGCCCGACGGAGATGAAGGTGCGGCGCGCCGAGTGGCTGGCACCCTTGCCTGCTGGCAAGATCATCGTGCTTCGAGTGGCGTAGGGGCGCACCCTCAGTTGGCGGCACACGAAGGCGCACGCGGGCAGATGCGACTGAGGCAGCCGACGAGGACGAGGACGAGAACTTCATGGCGGATGGCGCAAGCTCAGCGATGTCGATGAACGTTCTCCAAGAGCCGGTCCGCGGTGGAACCGGGCACCCGTCGCTCGCGTCGCTGACCGGTGTAGAGGCCATGCGAACGTGGCTCGATGGACGCTCGCCGGCTCCACCGCTCGCCCGCCTGACGGGGCGTCGCCTCATCGCCGTCGACGTCGGCACCGCCACCTTCGTGCTGCCGATCACGCCGTGGGTACTGGGGCCGAAGGGCCGGGTCCACAAGGGGGTTCTCGCTTTCCTCGCTGGCGCGCCACTGTTCGGCGCGGTGCAGTCCACGCTCGCGGAAGGCACGTCGTGTACGACAGCGGAGATCTCGATGACGTTCTTGGGTCTCCCGCCCCGCGGCGGCGGTGACCTCACAGCGACCGGCCGGCTCATCGCCACTGCGGGCGACACCGGCCTTGCTGCCGTCGACGTGACGGCTCCGGACGGGCGCCTCGTGGCGCATGGCACCGCCCGCTGCCTGATCTTCGACCCCGTAGATCCCGCCACCGTACCGGCGCCGGAGGCAGCGGCTCCCGAGCCGTCCTGGCCGACGCCGGACCCATGGCGTCGCGAACTGCCCGGCCAGCCCTCGAGTGACGCTGACTTCGCTGGCATGTCCGGCCTCGAGGTGTTGCACGCCACGCTCCGTGGAGACCTGCCGCGGCCCCCCATCGACCGGCTCACGGGAATGCGCCTTCTGAAGGCTGACGAAGGTCGCGTGGAATTCGCGATGCCCGCGAGCGGCTGGCTGGCCCAGGAGTTCGGGGCGATCTTCGGTGGTGCCATCGCCTTGCTCGGCATGTCGGCAGCTTCCGCGGCCGTGCAGACCACAGCGGAGGTCGGCACCGCGTTTGCCGCTCTCGACGTGAAGGTCAACCTGCTGCGCCCGGTACTGCCCGACGGCGAGGACCTCATTGCCACCGGCACGGTCCTCCACCGTGGCAGGCGACTGGCGATCGGCACCAGTGAAGTGCGCCATGGTGACCGTCTAGTGGCAGTGGTCACCGGAACTACGGAGCTCAGCCGCTAGCGGAGGGGCCGTGGTGACGGTTAGTCCATAGGGCATGGCTTCAGAGGAGTACGAAGTCACGGCACAGTCCCGGGTTCGGGCCGACAGATCGACCTCGAGGTACCACTCGCCACCGGCGCGCTGGATCGCCACGACTGGCCCTTGGCACGTCTGGACGGCTGCGGTCGCTCCGTTGCAGCGGCTCGTTCATACCGCTTTAGGGAAAGACCCTCGGCCTGGGAACGGGTGCGCTGACGGTGGGCAGAGGGCTCCAGTCTATTCGTCCGGATATTTGGCCAGTGTGCGGAACTTGGCTCTGTACGCGGTGGGGGCAATGCCGACGTGCTGCCGGAAGTGGTGGCGGAACACGGGATCGTTGCCGAAGCCCGCGGCCGTGGCAA
>DASQEH010000174.1:0-6130 GCA_035633755.1 Nocardioidaceae bacterium
GCGTGCTGACCGACGGACCGGCGGGCCACGCGCCTGAGCTCGGCGGTCCCCAGCCGCTGCACGTTCCCGACATGGTGCGCCGATACGCCCAGACAGTCGACCCAACTGTACGGGTGCTTCCTGCACCGCTACTTGGAGCAGCCCGACGACTCAACAAAGCCGGAGTCCTCCGCCCGACCCAGGGCGTTCGCGGCGAACGCACTTTCGACCAGTGGCTGACCGAGGCGCGCTGATGCTCGGGCGAAGCGAACAGAGCCTCACGGGTGTGCGCCGGCTCATAGCCGGCATCACCTTGGGCGGTCTGGCCGTCTCACAGGCGATAGTGGGGGTGTGGGCACTGCTAGTACCAGGCAGCTTCTACCGGAGCTTCCCTGCTGCCGGTCATCCCTGGGTTGCGCTGCTGCCCCCCTACAACGAGCACCTGGTGCGCGACGTCGGCGCGCTTAGCCTGTCGATAGCTGTGCTGCTGACCGTGGCCGCCGTGGTCCAGACTCTCTCGCTCATCCGCGTTGCAGTGACCGCCTACGCGGTTTACGCGATCCCGCACACGGTCTTCCACGGACTGCATCTCGAAGGCTTTCCCGATATCGACGCTGTGGCCCAGATGACCGGGTTTGCCACCCAGTTGGTGGCGGCCACCCTCGCTCTGCTGACCACCCTCCCGCGAGCCCCCCGTCGCCCCTCGCCTCTCAATGTCTAGGTGACTGCTCAAGCGTGATCTTCGTGGCACTGTTGCGCGACCCGAACTACAGCATGGGCCTACCGACTGCGTGGCAGCTCGGGCGAGCGGACGGCTATCGAAGGCGGATGGTGACGAGAACCGTGTTTCGTTGGCCCTCAGGTCTGGCGATGACGGTGCCTTCGGCGCCTGAGAACTTGCCCGTGCCGCGGATGACCCGCCCTTGGAACACATCCTGAGTCGGGGTGCCATGAACTGCTGCGACGAGGATGCCACCTTTGACTGCAGCTGCGACTTGGAGGCGAACCCGGTTCGTTCGCGGGAAGAACCTGGCCGTGTAGGAGTCGTGGCCGACGATGTTGCCGGTTCGCACGGAACGGATCGTGTCGATCCCGCTGAACGTGTTCTGCCCGAGCTGGTGAGACGCCTTCTCAATCAGCCGCCACCTGAGAACAGTTGCGGCCTTGTCTTCGGCAACGGGTGCCGTGGCGGGGGCAGCAGATGCTCCAGTGAACGCTGTCACCCCCGCCAACGCCGCTGCTGCCAGTGCGTACTTCTTCATGGTGAGCCTTCCCTTTCGTCGAGTCGTCACAATCGGCGCGCATGCGTTTCATGCGCCTGCGGGGAAGGCTGGCAAGCACGCTATCGGCGCCGGCTGTCGCCTGGGAAGACCGTGAGTGCGAGCAATTCGCCCCGGCGCTGCTCGCGCCGACGAACGGGACTGACTGCATCACGGGGTAGGCATGGCAACTGGACTTGCTGGCCCTCCCGCGGCGGTACGACGTCTGCGTCAAGGCCCTGGTTCGAGAACGGAGTTCAAGTGTCGCTGACGCCTGCTGCCTCGGAAAGCAGTTCTGGGGCCATCTTCCGGTGGGCGATCGGTACGAGAATCGGGTATGACGGTTTCTCGTACTGCCGGTGTGTATGCCGATTTCGTTGCGCCTCACCTGACGTCGAACTGTCGGTTGGTCGACGTGGGGTGCGGGTCGGGGGAGTTGTCGCTGGAGCTCGCCGCCATGGTGGGGCAGCTCCTCGGGGTGGACGCCGACCGTGCCGCGGTGAGCGAGGCTCGTACACGGGCGACTTCGCTGGGCGTCAGGAACGCTGACTTTCGGGTGGGCAACATCTACTCACTGGACTTACCCGACGGCCATGCCGACGTGGTGTTTGGCCACTCCGTGCTGGAGGCCCTGGACCGCCCGGATGAGGCCCTCGTAGAGATGAAGCGGGTCCTCGGGCCAGGTGGAGTGGTGGCGGTGGCAAGTGTGGACTACGGCGGGCTGATCCTGGCGGGTCCTCATGAGCCACTGCTTCGTCGGTTCTACGCCATCCGGGAGAAGCTATGGCAAGTCGAAGGAGCCAACCCGTACCTCGGCCGCAACCTGCGTGGTCTGCTGGACGGGGCCGGATTCATCAGTGTGGAGGCGTCGACGACCTACGTCTGTTACGGAACTCGTGAAACGGTGCACGACTTCGGCGTCGGACGAGCCGACGACTGCCTCGATGCTTGGTACACGACCGCGGCAATGCAGGCGGGCCTGGCCACCTCCGATGACCTGGAAGCGATGCGCCTGGCATGGCTTGACTGGTCGCGGTCTCCCACCTCATACGCCGCCTTCGCCTGGTGTCGCGCCGTCGGCCACAGGACCTGACAACACATGGTTGCTCGGTGAACGGCCCGCGGCACTCCCCTCACTACTCGTCGTTGAACTCGGCAGCTGGGTCCCACGAATGGCGCGCCGAGAGCCGGTCAGGGCTGACCAGCTGTATGTGAAGTGCTTACGTGGGCGAGGTGGCCAGCGCTTCGCAAAGGCCAGCGAAAGCACGAGACAGCACTACAGCCTTGGGCTAGGGGTCGCCTGGGAAGGGCGGAGCGCTGTCTGCTACCACGGCACCGCGCTGTCCCATGGGTTGCTCGGACCCGACCGTGGAGTCGCGTGCAGTCTGACGCTCGGCCTCGCCGTTCACTGCCGCACCGACTACGACCAGCAGGACGGTGATCCACAGCCAGAACATGCTGATCGCGACGCCGGCCAGTGAGCCGTAGGTGGTCTCGTAGGTGCCGAGGCGCTGCACGTAGGCGAACAGAGCTACCGACGTGAGGATCCACAGAGCGGTGGCACCCGTTGCGCCCCAGGTGGTCCAGCGCCACCGGGCTTGCTTTCGGTCTGGTGCAAGTCGGTAGAGGACCGCGAGAACGGCGGTCATCAGAGCCGCCAGGACGATCCAGACGACGACGGGGGCCAGGGTCTGCACCACCTCGGGTGCTTCGGGCAGCGTGCGAGAGGATACGCCTGCCACGGTGAGGACAGCCCCCAGTAGGAGAGCGCCGCCGAGGACGAATGCAACGGCGAGGCCGCTGCGTCGAAGGAACCCACGGGTCTCCGTCTCGTGGTAGGCCAGGGTCAACGCGTCGATGAGCGATGCCATGGCGGTGGTTGCTGTCGACAGGGCAAAGATGAGGCCGGTCAGTCCTTGCACCGTGAGTACCTTGGTGGAGGCGGTCGTGATGCTGGTGAGCTGGTCGCGAACTATGGGCTGTAGCTGGGTGGGCAGCATGTCGGCTACCCGCGAGAGCTGGTCCAAGGCCTGTGCTGGGGTGTTGACCGCGCCGTACACCGACACTGCGGTCACAAGCACAGGTGCGATGGACAAGACGGCGAAGAACGCAATGCCGGCGCTGAGGAGTAGCAGGCGGGCGGCCATGACGTGCCGCGCGGCACGCAGCAGGACCTGCCGCCAGGCTCGCGCACGGATGTGGCTCGGCGCAGTCGCGTTATCCGCGACGGCCTCATGACGGGACGAACCGCTGCTGCCACCATCTCTTCGCCACTCTTGCCCCACCATTGACGTCATCCTTCGCCTAGTCGCTCCCGCTGTCGAGGGCGACAGCGGAAGCGACAAGGACCGGCCCACGCCAACGCAGGGGAGGCGAGCCCGGTGCTACGCCTAGCCGGACCCGTCCGACGCCTCCGTCAGCGGATCAGTCATGCGCCGCCAGACAAGCAACACCTCATCGGTGGCAAGCTGATTCGGCTCGGCATGCGGGCCGCGGAGCTGGGCACCAATGTCGTCTTCGACGTCGGGTCTTGCGAAAGGACGAACGATCAGCGCGCTGAGCACAGCGTGGTTCGCAGGTTCCACCCGTCCCACCCAGGGCACGCGCCCCTTGGGCCGCTAGCTGAGCTGCTGCTGCATGGAGACATCGTCGCGGTTCATCCAGACCTCGGCGATCTGGCCGTTCTCGATGCGCTCAATCGTGATGCCGTGGAGTTCGTAGCGTTTGCCGTTGGGACCCGTTCCGGTCGCTGTCCAGCGGGTGACGACGCGGTCGCCTTCGGCGATCTGGTCGTCGATCGTGCTGTGCGCGTCGGGGAACATTGCGCGGTAGCCCGAGATCATGTGGAGCACCGCGTCGCGCGTGGTGAACTCACCGGCGCTCCCCCCGTGGAAGGTGACCTGCGGCGCGAGCAGGGTCTCTGCGGCTTCGCGATCGCCGGTGTTGAACAGATCAGTGAATCGGCGCGATAGCGTCTTCGTTTCCATTGCTTCCTCCTGGCTCGTGGACATGTGAGGCACCGTACGTACACCGGCGGGCGGCGCCTATCCCAAGTTGTTGGGGTACATGGAGCACAGGGGCCGGGACTAGACTCGGTCATGCCCAATCGGAAGAAAGCCAAGGCTGCGAGCGACCAGCTGGCGCGCGTGGGAAGCTCTGGACTCGACCTCGACACCTTCCGCGCCCGGACTTTCGACGCGATCCGTCCGGTGGTTCCCTTCGACGCGGCCTTCTGGGCGATTGCCGACCCGGCGACGCTCCTCTTCACCCGGGGCGTGCAGGAGGAGCTCCCGTCGCAGAGCGTACCTGCGTTCCTCCAGAACGAGTTCATGACCGATGACGTCAACCAATTCGCTGCCGTCGCAGCAGAACCCCGCAGGATGCACACGATGCACGCGGCGACCGGCGGCGACATGGCGAAGAGCGCTCGCTTCCGAGAGATCCTCGAGCCACTGGGTCTGGGCGACGAGTTGCGCATCGCCTTCACCGACAAGACAGGCGTGTGGGGGTTCGTCTGCCTGCACCGAGCGGTCGGTACGCCACCGTTCAGCGAGCAGGAGTCAGCGTTCCTGAACCGTGTCTCTCCGATAATCGCTCACGGGATCCGGACCTCTATCCGTCTCGCCGCGACCCGGATGCAGGGAGAGCATCCGGCTGTGCCTGGTCTCGTGATGCTGTCGGAGGACCTGAAGTACGTGGGGGCGAACGACGCCGGCAGGACCTGGCTGGACCGATTCGACGATGCGGACAAGCTGGACGGCATACCGTCCAGCTTTCACGTGGTCGCGGCGGCTTTGCACGGCATGTCGTCCGCAGAGCCGCCTCGGACGCGCGCGCTCACACCGTCGGGATGGGCCACGGTTCACCCCTCGTGGATGGACATCGCCGGCGAACGGCACATCGCCCTCCTCATCGAGGAACCATCAGCGGTCGAACTCGCCCCGCTGATCGTCTCGGCCTACGGGCTCACCCCTCAACAATCGCGTGTAGTCGAGCTCGTCTGTCGGGGCTCCTCCACAGCCGATATCAGCAGTCAACTGCTGATCTCTCCCCACACTGTGCAAGACCACCTGAAGATGATTTTCGCAAAGATGGGCGCCTCCAACCGGCGGGAGCTCGCCGGGTCCCTCCTCTCCGGTCACTACCTGCCGCGCGCGATGGCACAGGAACCCATCAACCGCCGAGGCCAGTTCGACCGCTAACTAAGCGCTTCGACCGCCGGACATGTGCTGGAGCGCTGACAACTCCGTTTGCCCGGTCGTGCGTATAGGTCACCCTAATCCCGGATCCTGCACGGAAACCCCATCGCGGCAGTCCGGTGGCAGATGCAGTTGATGCCGTGACCCCTAGTCGGCAGTCCGTCCTGGCATCGTCCACAGCAGACAGTTTGCGCCTGTGGCGCCAGGTCAGCGGCGGAGGGAGCTAGACCCGTGACAACGACACGCGCATGTTCGCTGTCCACGAGAGTCGAGCAAGTTGGCGACCGTATTGATGAGCTCACGCGGCGCGCTGCGCTGCTCCCTCCAGACACTCGCAGCGGCGTCATCCGCAGGGTGGATGGGCTGCGGGCCAAAGAGGCCGTCGCTCGGCGAGGTCTCCGACAAGGCGTCTCCGGTCAAGGGCCTCAGGACTCGCGGCTGCTCGACCGGTGGCTTGACGAGATGGACATCGAACTCGCTGTCGCCGATGCGCAGTTGCAGGCCGACTGCGCCGCCGACGGGGCGGCGTTCGAGGCGGCCGTCCGACGACAGATCGACGCGCACAACGCACACGTCGAACGCATTCTGACGCGAGTTGCCGACGGACATACCAGTCGAACGGTCCTCGAGGAACAGGCTCAGGCCGTGCGCGAATCCAAGGTGGCCGCGACCGAGCAATTGACACGTTACTGC
>DASQEH010000175.1:0-2669 GCA_035633755.1 Nocardioidaceae bacterium
ACCGCGCCGAAAGCGGCGGAAGGACTCCCCTCTGAGATCGCGCGACTCGCGGCATGAGCGGACGCTACGCGAGGGACTTGCGGAAGATGAGTTCTGATGGTTCATCGGGAAGGAACAGGGCGCCGCTGTCGACGTAGCCGAGCCGCCGGTAGAGGTGTTGCGCTGTTTCGGCGGACACCGTGGAGGTGAGCACCATGGTGTGGCCTATGGCGAGTTGGGACTTCTCCCATTCCGTGACCAACGTCGTGCCTACCCCTTGTCCGCGCCACTTCGGGACGACCAAGAGCAGGTTCATGAACGGGACTTGGTCCCAGAACAAGCCCCAACGAAGACACCCAACACGTTCTCCGTCGAGCCAAGCGACCATGATCCGCCCCAAGCGGATCAGGTGCGCTAAGTCCTGAGGGGGGAGGTGAGCGTCGACCTCGCGCAGGAAGGGCAGGTCCGGGTCATCCGCCGTGCGTGTGTTCACGTTCATGCCGTCATCCTCACAGCAGTGCGTCGGATGTTGGCGCTGATAGGCAGCGACATGACGCGGCCGCACCGGGCTCAGAATGCTGGAACGCCGGCGGCCTATCATCGGTTTCACCTTGGTGTCGCGCGTCTGACGTGCCCTCCAAGCTGTACGGCGTGTTCGCGGCATCGGTTCGCAATCTCATCGCCAGTCCACGGATCATCGACTAAGTGCGCTGCCTCTTCGCGTTGTCGTTCGTCGCCTCAGCGCCAAGCTCGCCACCACCACCCGCACATGGGCAGAATGCGACGTCGCGCACCCACCCGCCCCTGCGCCCTTGATGTGCCTTCGCCCGTGATGGGACGATCAGAGGCGTGACCGCGAATCCCGCACAGACGATTTCGTATCCGTCTGCCGTCCTCCGCGCGCGCCGTGGAGCACCGCAACAACTGCCGCCTCATGTCATCGTGCTCTTCGGAGCTACCGGTGACCTGGCGCGGCGCAAGCTGCTGCCCGGGTTGGCGCACCTGACATTGTCGGACCTCACGCCGAACATCGAGGTGGTCGGCACCTCCCTCGAGGAGCTGACCGAGGAGGGGTTCCGCTCGTTCGCCGAGACCGCTCTCAAGGAGTTCCACCACCGCAAGCTCACCCCCGAGCAGTGGGAGGGCTTCGCCGAAAGGCTGACCTACGTGCCGCAGGGGGCGGGAGCCGCCGGTCTCGCCGCGACGGTGAAGGCGGCCGAAGCCAAGCTCGGCGAGGGAGTACGGCGGCTGCACTACATGAGCGTCCCGCCTGCGGCAGCACCGGCGGTGATCGGCATGCTGAAGGACGCCGACCTAGTGGACCGGTCGAGGGTGGTGATGGAGAAGCCGTTCGGCACCGATCTGGCCAGCGCCATCGAGCTCAACGACCAGGTGCACGAGACCTTCCACGAGCGCGACGTCTTCCGGATCGACCACTTCCTCGGCAAGGAAGCCGCCCAGAACATTCTGGCTTTCCGCTTCGCCAACGGGCTGTTCGAGCCGATCTGGAATCGCAACTTCATCGATCACGTGCAGATCGACATACCGGAGAAGCTCGGTCTGGACCGGCGGGCGGGGTTCTACGAGGCCACCGGCGCCTACAAGGACATGGTGGTTACGCACCTGTTCCAGGTGCTCGCATTCGTCGCAATGGAGCCGCCGACTGCGCTCGAACCTCGTGCGATCAGCGAGGAAAAGAACAAGGTATTCCGGTCGCTGCTACCGCTGGACCCGGCGCACGTGGTGCGCGGACAGTACAGCGGCTACCGCGAAGAGGAGGGGGTGGCGCCGGACTCGGACACCGAGACGTTCGTCGCCCTGCGGTGCGGCATCGACAACTGGCGATGGGCCGGCGTGCCGTTCTATCTGCGCACCGGCAAGCGCATGGCCGAGGGCCAGCGGATCATCTCCATCGCCTTCAAGGAGGCACCCAAGAGCATGTTCCCGCCCGGCTCGGGAGTCGCCTCCAACGGTCCTGACCACCTCACATTCGACCTCGCCGACGAGTCCCGGGTGTCACTGTCGTTCTACGGCAAGCGGCCGGGTCCGGGGATGAGGCTGGAGAAGCTGAGTATGCAGTTCTCCACCCAGGAGACCGAGGCCGCCAGCGATGTGCTCGAGGCGTACGAGCGGCTCATCCTGGACGCTATGCGGGGAGACCGCACACTGTTCACGACGGCGGAGGGCATCGAGAGCCTTTGGGAGCGCTCCACCCCGCTGCTCGAGGATCCGCCGCCGGTCAAGCCGTACGCTCCGGGTACCTGGGGCCCTAACGCCATCCACCAGCTCATCGCGCCGCATGCCTGGCGGTTGCCGTTCGAGCGTGCCTGGCGAGAAAGGAAGTAGCGGGCCGGCAAAGGGCGGGTGCCGGCTTGGCCCGGCGGACGCTGCTCTAGAGAGTCAAAGGCGTCGCTATGACGCAGTACGAGGCGATTCGGCAGATGCTCTTGGGGAGTCCAGCCCTGGAGTAAACCCTGCTAGTGCGACTAGGCCTAGTGCGCACTAACATGATTCTGTCCTCACGGCATGTCAAGGCTCGCGCGATATCCGTAAAGAAGATTGGTGTGTGATGCACTCGAAAGATCGCGCGCCGTCAGTGACCCAGGCCCATGTGGCAGCACGCGCCGGGGTCTCACAGCCGCTGGTGTCCATCGTGTTCCGCAACGTCCCCGGGGCCAGTCCCGAGACCC
>DASQEH010000176.1:0-3811 GCA_035633755.1 Nocardioidaceae bacterium
GGGGGCGCTGACCGCGCGGCTGGTCGCCGTCGCCGGCACCGGCCGGGTCACCGCGATCGACCCGTCCTCGTCGTTCGTCGCCGCCGTCGCCGCCCGCCTGCCGGGCGTGGACGTCCGTGAGGCGAGTGCCGAGGCGCTGCCGTTTCCCGACCACGGGTTCGATGCGACGTTGGCCCAGCTGGTGGTGCACTTCATGAGCGACCCGGTGGCGGGCCTGCGCGAGATGGCCCGGGTCACGCGTCCGGGCGGTCCGGTGGTCGCCTCGGTATGGGACCACGGCGGCGGCCGAGGACCGTCGTCGCCGTTCTGGCGAGGTGTCGCGGACGTCCACCCCGGCGCGCTCGACGAGAGCGACCCCCCCGGCTCACGCGAGGGCCACCTGGGCCAGCTCTTCGAGGACGCCGGCCTGGGCGACCTCGACGAGACGGTGCTCACCGTGACCGTGCCGTACGAGAGCTTCGAGGAGTGGTGGGAGCCCTACACCTTCGGGGTCGGGCCGGCCGGCGCCTACGTCGACCGGCTGGACGAGGCGGACCGGCAGCGGCTGCGTGACGCGTGCGCGGCGCAGCTGCCCCCGGCGCCCTTCGAGGTCACGGCGTCGGCGTGGACGGTGCGCGGGCGGGCCTAGCCCGCGTAGTAGCGCAGCCAGATATACGGCCAGGAGATCGCGATGGTGACCACTGCGACGATCAAGCCGTACTTCGTGAACTGCCAGAACGAGATGGGATGGCCGTTGCGGGCGGCGATGCCGATGATCACGACGTTGGCGCTGGCTCCGACGGCGGTGGCGTTGCCGCCCAGGTCGGCCCCCGCAGCCAGTGCCCACCACAGCCCGGTTGCTTGGGGGCTGTCGCCGCCTGCGCTGTCGACGAGCCCCTGGACGAGGGGGCTCATGGTGGCGACGTAGGGAATGTTGTCGACGATGCCGGACAGGAGACCTGAGCCCCACAGCAGGATCGTGGCGGCAAGGAAGTACTGCGTGCCGACTGCCTCAGTCACTCGCTCCCCGAGGGCCTCGATCACTCCGACCTCGACGAGGGCCCCCACCATGATGAACAGGCCCATGAAGAACACCAGGGTTGGCCACTCGACCTCCTCCAGATACTCATGCGGGTCGAGCCGCGCGACCGCGACAAGGAGGCCGGCACCCAGGAGCGCCACCAGCGATGGCTCGACGTGCAACGCCGAGTGAGCGATGAATCCCACCATGACAGCAACCAGGACGAGGAGTGCACGGATCAGAAGGGGTCGGTCGCTGATCACCTCCCACTCGTCGAGCTCCATGACGTCGGCGGCGCGGTCCTCGTCGTAGGTGAAAGCAGACCTGAACATCACCCGGCACAGGCCGATGAACACCACCATGCAGATGATGGCCAAAGGCGCGAGGTTGATGAGGAAGTCGTTGAAGGAGAGGTCGGCTCTGCTGGCGATGATGATGTTCGGGGGGTCACCCACCAGGGTGGCCATGCCGCCGATGTTGGATGCCAGCGCCTCCGCGATCAGGTAGGGGACCGGGAGGAGGGCCAGTCGCTCACAGACGAGCAAGGTGACCGGCGCGATCAGCAAGACCGTGGTCACATTGTCCAGCAGCGCCGACGCTACGGCAGTGATGCTCACGAGCATCACCATGAGAGCGAACGGCTTACCACGAACCCGCTTCGCTGCCCAGATGGCAAGGAAGTCGAAGATCCCGGTCTGCTTCAAGACGCTGACGATGATCATCATGCCCAGCAGCAGGAAGATGACGTTCCAGTCGACCCCTGTCTCCTCGCTGAAGAACGCCACATGGGCGTCGACGACGCCGAGGACCACCATGAGTGCCGCTCCGCCCAGGGCGGCGGCGACGCGATGGATACGTTCGGTGGCGATCAGGATGTATGCGCCGGCGAAGACCGCGACGACGACGGCGGTCATGCGGGGAGGAAGTGAGTAAGCAGGCGGCTCACGGTGATGGCCCCCACGATGGTGCCACCGTCGACGACCGCCACGAGCGGACTGTGCATCCTGGCCATCACGGCCGCCACTTCGATCGTCGTCGCGTCAGGGTCCACCACCGGAAGCTCGTCGGCGTCGGCGGGCTTGGGCACCATGTCGCGCACACTGTGTCTCACCAGCTTCGAGCTCAGCTGGTCGGACGCCCGCTCACCGAAAGCCCGCGCCAGCGACGGCTGGTCCTGCACGTACTTCGGGATCACGAAGTTCAGTACTTGAGAGCCGGGCAGAACGGTGTAGGGATGGCCGTCATCCCCGCAGACGATGAGGCCGGGCGCTCGCTCGGCTGCCATCGTCCTCGCGGCGGCCATGGCGTCATCGTCGAGGGAAACGGTCGGGAACGGCGCAGCGAGGTCGCGGGCACGCATGGGAGGGCTCCTGGGTCTAGGCGTCGGTGAACCAGCCGCCGACCAGACTTCCCGGCACTCCGCCGGCCACCCTATCGGACGACCAGGTGCTCGCCTCAGCCTCTGGCCTGAGGCCGGCTCTCGTAGGCGTCCGGTATGTCGTTGTGGTCGGTGTCCGCCTGCTCTGCCTCCCAGAGTCTTCGGTACACGCGGTTACGAAGGCGAAGCACGACCGCCGCCAGCAGCGCAGCCATCACCGAGCCAGCCAGGATGGCGACCTTGACATGGTCGTTACGGATGCTGTCCTCGCCGAAGGCGAGCTCGCCGATCAACAAGGAGACGGTGAAGCCGATGCCGCTGAGGATGGCGAGCCCGAACACGTCGATCCAGGTGAGGTCGTCGTCGAGATCGGCTCTGGTGAACCGGGCGATCAGATACGTCGCAGCGAAGACGCCGACAGTCTTGCCCACGACGAGTCCCGCCATGATCCCCACCGCGACGCGGTCGGTGAGTGAGGTGCCGAGTCCGGACAGTCCACCGACCGTCACGCCGGTCGAGGCGAAGGCGAAAACTGGCACCGCAACCGCCGAGGAGACCGGACGCCAGGCGTGCTCCAGGTGCTCGGCGAACCCTGGCCCAGCGTCCGGGCCTCCGGCCGCATCGCTTCTCACGACTGGGACCGTGAAAGCCAAGAGCACACCAGCAACGGTGGCGTGCACGCCTGAGGCATGGACGAGTCCCCAGGTGAGGAGGGCCAGGGGCATCAGCAGCCACCAGAACCGAATGCGCCGTTGCACGAGGAGTCCGAATGCCGCCAGGGGCACCAGGGCCAACAGGAGTGGTGCGACAGACAGGTGGTCGGTGTAGAAAATGGCGATGATCGTGATGGCCAAGAGATCGTCGACGACGGCGAGGGTCAGCAGGAAGGTGCGCAACGCATCGGGAAGATGCGTGCCGATGATGGCGAGCACTGCCAGGGCAAAGGCGATGTCTGTTGCGGTGGGAATGGCCCACCCTTGCGAGGCTCTCTCACCGGTGGTGAGGAGGAGATACAGGAGGGCGGGCACAATCACCCCGCCGACGGCGGCTGCTACCGGCACGGCAGCCCTGCGTGGGTCCCGAAGGTCTCCGGCGACGAACTCCCGCTTCAGCTCCAGACCCGCCACGAAGAAGAAGATGGCGAGCAAGCCGTCGCCCGCCCATTCCATGACGGTCAAGCGCAGGTGGAGAGCGTCCGGCCCGAGATGGTACGACTGCATGGACTCGTAGGCTGAGGACCACGGCGAGTTCGCCCAGACGAGCGCAAGGAACGTGGCCAGCAGGAGCAAGGCCCCGCCGAGAGTCTCCCTGCGCAAGATGTCGGCGATCCGACTGGCTTCTGGCCACGACCCTCGGCTGAAGAGCCGCGGTGCCGGACCGTGTGCCGTCGCCATAGACGCTCCTGAGAAATGGGGACTGCAACCGTGTCCGTT
>DASQEH010000177.1:0-2008 GCA_035633755.1 Nocardioidaceae bacterium
CATCTGCTGATGAAAGGCGTCGTTTTCTCACTGCGTTGCAGGCGCGTGGGGGGGGGTTTAGGCACCACACCGGCCGGGTGGTGTCGGGTGTGTATGACGAACTCGGTCAGGCGGCGGCGGGTGCGGGTGGCATCTCCTGGAACACCGGCGGCAGGGCCAGTCCGAGGGCACGGCAGACGGGATCGATGGTTGGGCCTGGCATGGTGCGCAGCTGCGCCCGACGGCCATCCTGCTCCACCTCAACGGTGCTGAGGTCGGCGAGGTCGGTGACCAAGCGGTTCCACTCCGGCGGGGTGCGGCCCTGCGCGGCGAGGCGGTTGGCGAGTTCCTTGCGCAGTACGAGTGCGAGGAAGCTGCAGAAGACGTGGCCGCGGATGGCGGCGTCGGTGCGGTGGAAGATCGGTCGGGTCCGCAGCTCGGCCTTGGCCAGCTCGAAGGTGCGCTCGACGGCGGCGAGGTTGCGGTAGCGCGTCATCGCCTCGAGCGGGTGCAGGCGGGTGTTGGTGCGCAGCACGAAGACGCCGTCCCAGCGCGCATCCGCGGCGACCCGCTCGGGATCGATGGCGAAGGCGTGGCCTTCGGCGGTGCTGCGGAGGTAACGGCGGAAGCCGGCATTGCCGACCAGCGCTTTGTCGCCACGCCCGAGCTGGCGGGCAAGGGCGTCGAGGATGGCGGCCCGGGTTGCAGCGTCCTCGGCGGCGCGCTCCTCGTTGCGGCAGATGATGTAGCGCCGCCCGCCGACCTCGACCGCCTTGGCCTTGAGCTGGGTCTCCCCTCCCTTGGCGCGCGGCAGGACGAGCGGGACCATGGCGCCGTCGTCCTCGATCACCGTCCCGGCCTCGCGCAGGCTGCGCTCGCGCACCCCGAGCAGGTAGTCCAGGCCGGCGGCCTCGAGGGCGGCGATCGCCTCGGCCGAGATCATGCCGCGGTCGGCCACCAGGCAAACCCGGTCCGCATCAAAGCGGGCGCGCAGGCGCTCGGCCACCGGCACGAGGCGGGTGACGTCGACAGTGTTGCCGGGCCAGAGGAAGGAGCAGAGCGGCCTGTCGGCGCCGTCCAGCACGATACCGAGGATCACCTGGCGCGACTGCGGCCGGTAGTCCTTCGAGTGCCCGTGCCGGCCGAGGCTGCCGCCTCGCCCCTCGAACCAGAGCGAGGTGGTGTCGAAGAAGGCGATGCTGACCTGGCCGAACAGCTCGCGCCGGTGCGCGAACAGGGCCTCCTCGATCAGCTCGGTGCGCGGCCGGCCGTCTGCCGTCTCCGCCCCAAGCCAGGCGATCGCCTTGTAGAGCTGGCGCAGGCTGAGGTGCTCGGCCCCAGGGACGCGGCAGTGCCTGACCCAGGCCTCCGCATGCCGGTCCGAGCCGGAGACCATGAGGCGGTGCAGGACGGAGGCATAGACGGCACGCTCAAGGTCGAAGGCGAAGCCATGCTCCGTGGCCATGCACCGCAGCACCGGACCGCAACCGGTCTGCTCCCAGAGCCGGCCGAAGATCAGATCGGGGCCGATGCTCTCGCGCCGCACCGGGGCGAGTTCGCCCTTGTGGAAGGCGGAGAGGACAAGGGTGCGGCGGCTGTGGCGCCCGGCGGAGATAGCGAGCTGATCCAGCAGGCCCGCTGCCTCAACCTGGTCGCGCCGGCCGAGGCTCTTGATGACGCGCTGCACATGGCGGCCGCCCTCGCGGACATTTTCGACGAGGTAGACGTAGTCATGGCCGTTGACACGCTTGAGGCGGACAAACACGGCGCTGGCCTCCCGATGCAAGGCATAGCACCATCAGATCGGCGAAAGGCAAGCCAATTCAGACCACTCCTACAGAGTTTTAGCACCACAAGTCGGCTCCGCGAGCCACCACCCGAGCCGCATCAATGACTTGCGTGCGCGTCCGTCCGTCAAGTGCGAAAGATGGGTCAAACTGGCTGAGGTTTCCGCGTAATCAGGAATCACTAAACCCGATAATCAGGGCGCACTACGGCTGGCCACAAACGGTTGCATCGTTTGCGGATT
>DASQEH010000178.1:0-40344 GCA_035633755.1 Nocardioidaceae bacterium
ATCTCTTTCGGGGTCCTCTCCACACGGTGTCCCCCCGTCATAGTCCTCCGTGGCGGAGTCGAAGGTGTCGGCTCCCGGCCCTCCGCGCAACAGCACCGTGCCGTTGTAGCAGGCGAGGTCGTGCAGCACGTCATTGCCACGCCCGGCGTACACCCTGTCGTCGCCCCACTGAGAGCACAGCACGTCGGCCCCCGGCCCGCCCCTGAGGATGTCGTCGTCCACCCCGTTCTCGCCCTCGCAGTCCTCCACCCTGTCGTGGCCAGCCCTGCCTTCGGCCACGTCGGCGCCTATCCAGCCGTCGATGTCATCGCGGCCGTCCCCACCCCTGAGGTGGTCGGGTCCAAGGCTGCCTTTGAGGTAGTCGACGCCCGTCCCGCCGCAGACCCAGTCGCCGGCGTCCTCCTCATAGTCGGGGCTCAGAATGATGACGTCGTTGCCTCCGAGGCCGTGAATGACGTCCGATCCCGGCGTGCTGCCGCGAATGGTGTCATTGCCAGGGGTACCCACGATGGTCGGGATCTTCCCCCAGCAGGCAGGCACCGCGACCGGTCCCGCCACGCCAGGAAGCCCCGAGGCGGGAGCGGAAGCCAGCGCAGGCACCATGAGAGTCGCGCTGAGTGCCGCGAGACCGATGACCCTATGCAGAGAGCGAAATGCCGTCATGGCGTCTGCCGTCCTAGTCGGTTGGCACAGTCCCCCAGGGCGGCTCATGCCGAGCACGCGCAGTGCGTGTCCTTGCGGAACGCTACAGCACCGCGTGTTTGGCATTGACTACTCTGCGCTTGCTGCGCAGGTTCCGATCTGCGGCTGGGTCCGTCGCTGCCCGACAACGGGGGCTGACCGGCGTCCCGCCCCCTGGCATTTGGTTCAGTCGGAGCTGGACGACGCGGGATCCGTCACGGACTTGTTCCAGTACGTGAGCCAGAGGCGGTCGCGCCAGTCCTCGATCGACATGACCTGATGGCTGAGGATCGGGTAGAAGTACACGAAGCTCGCGGCGACACACACCACGAAGGTCGCCACGGCAACGGAGCCGAGCATGCGCCGGGTCTGCGTTGCACCCGCCGGGCCGAGCATCTTGCCCAGCACCAAGGTCACCGCGATGACCGTGAACGGGATGATCGAGACGCCGTAGTAGAAGAAGATCTGTCGGTTGTCGTACCTCAACCACGGGAGCCAGGTCACGGCCACCCCGACCAACGCGACACCGAAGCGCCAGTCACGGCGCAGCACCCAGTACCCGGCGGCAACCACAAGGGCAACCACGCCGCCCCACCAGAGCACCGGGTTGCCGAGGGCGAGGATCTCGCGCACGCACTCCTGGTCGGGCGGACACTCGGGGATCTGGTCGTCAGAGTCCACGGCGAACGCGATCGGGCGGTTCAGCACGAGCCATCCTGCCGGGTGCGACTGCCACGGATGGAACTGTGCGGCCAGGTATTCGCCGGTATGGAAGAGGTAGACCTCCTTGTGGTAGTTCCACAGCGCGTTCAGGTCATGCGCGGCTCCTTCCACCGCATTGTCGGGATGATCGTCGATCGAGCTCCACGTCCAGTCGTTGGCGTCTACGGCATGGCCGAAAGCCTCCTCGTACTTCTCCGCGTGCGTCAGGAAGCTCATCCAGGTGCCGACGTAGACGATGAGCCCCACCAGCACCACGGTGACGAGTGCCGGCAGCGCGTCGACAACCAGGGATTTGACCGGCGCCCAGCGCACGCCGGCCGCGCGGCGCATACCGCTGTCCCAGGCCCAGCTCAGCAGGCCGAACCCGGCGACGACGAACACGGCGCTCCACTTCGTCCCGCAGGCGAGGCCGAAGCAGACGCCGGCCGCTATCCGCCAGGGGCGCAGGAGGAACCCTCGAACGGGTCCGAAGTCCCATCGGCCGCGCTGCGGCGACATCTCGAAGCGTCGAGCGAACCGGGCCCGCGCCCAGTCCCGGTCGGCCACCATGCAGTGCACGCCGCAGAGCAACCAGAAAGCCAAGAAGATGTCCAGCAGGGCGATGCGCGACATCACGAAGTGGAGGCCGTCGAGGGCAAGCAGTATGCCCGCGGTGCACCCGAGCAGCGTGGAGCCCGTCAACCGGCGGACCAGCCTGCACATCACGAGCACCATCAACGTGCCGATCAGCGCCGACGAGAACCGCCAGCCGAGTGGGTTCATCCCGAACGCCCACTCGCCGAACGCGATCATCCACTTGCCGACCTCGGGATGGACCACTTGGTTGACGCCATCGGCGAAGATGCCCTCGGTGGAGCCGTCGTTGAGGATCGCGTCGGCCTCGCTGCCGTTGTCGTCGTTGCCGTCGTTGACGAAGTTGCTGGCGTACTGCCTGATGAGCAGCGAGTAGGCGTCCTTGGCGTAGTACGTCTCGTCGAAGGTGATCTTGTGCGGCGTGGTGATGTGCCAGAACCGCAGGATCCCCGACAGCAGGCAGATGATGATCGGTGCCAGCCAGCCCCACACCGGGTCGCTGCGATACCACGCGGGCGTCAGTCGCCGACGCATTCGTGGTTGGGGGTTGCCTTCAGGCGTGCGACCCAGCAGAGCGACGGGCCGGCGCGACTCTGGCTCAGCGTCCGTCGCGTCGCGCGTGGCTGTCGGCACGGACGCCATCGTACGGTCAGCTCTCCTGCGACAATGCCGCCATGACGCTGGTCGTAGCCGCAACGCCGATCGGCCGCGTAGACGACGCGTCGCCAAGGCTCATCGCCGAGCTGGCCGGGGCAGACGTCATCGCCGCTGAGGACACACGCCGGCTGCGCCGACTCGCTGCCGAGCTGGGCGTGGACGTCGCCGGACGTGTCGTCTCGTACTTCGAGGGCAACGAACTCCAGCGAACTGCGCAGCTGGTCGACGGACTGGGGTCCGGCCAGCGTGTCGTCCTCGTGACCGATGCCGGCATGCCGAGCGTCTCCGATCCCGGCTACCGGCTGGTCGCGGCCGCCGTTGCAGCAGGGATCGATGTCACGGTTGTTCCGGGGCCTTCGGCGGTAGTGACCGCCCTGGCGATATCCGGCCTTGCCGTCGACCGTTTCTGCTTCGAGGGGTTCCTGCCTCGCAAAGCGGGGGATCGGCTTCGACAGCTGGCGGGGCTCGCAGAAGAACGCCGCACGATGGTCTTCTTCGAGGCGCCTCACCGCACTGCGTCGTCGTTGCACGCGATGGCTGAGGTGTTCGGCGCGGAGCGCGCGGGAGTCGTGTGCCGGGAGCTGACGAAGACCTACGAGCAGGTGGAGCGGGCCCCACTGGCGGAGCTGGCGGCGTGGGCGGACTCCGGTGTGCGTGGCGAAGTCACGATCGTGGTCGCCGGCGCGCCTGCTGCCGACGTCAGCGACGTCGACGCTGAGGCCTTGCGGCGGCTCGTCGCCGAGCTGGCTGCGACGGGACTCTCCCGCAAGGACGCGGTGGCTTCCGTTGCACGTACCACAGGGGTACAGCGCCGAGTCGTGTACGCCGCAGCCCACGAGCCGCCGAAGAGCCCCGCATGAAGCTGGGGCTCGCGGCCCCGTCGGTTCCACGAGGCAGTGACAAGGGGCTTGCGGGCACCCGACCGGTCATGTGAAGGTGTTGGCGAGACTGCCTGTCTGGGGACTCCAGTGAAGGCGGTGGAAGCCTTCTCGGGGAAGGTGGACCCACGATGTCCACGAAGAACGCGCGCGTGCGAATCGCCGTCGCAGGGTGTCTCTCACTCACCGCTGTGGTTCTGGCTCAGGTCACGGCTCCGTCGGTCGGTGGAGCGGCGACGGCGGCGAAGCCAGTCTGTGGCGGCCTCGTGGCTGACCCCACGTTCACGGAGGAAGTTCCGGTGATCGGGGTTGAGCACGCGTGCGAGCATCTTCGTGGTCGCAAGCAGGTCAAAGGCGGTGTTCCTGCGGTCGACAGCCTCTCTGGCCATCATCAGACGTCCGATCAGGTGGCCCGCTCCGCAGCGCTGGCCGCTGAAGACCCAGCAGTCGTCGGCAGCTGGAGCGCAGCGGTCAACCCCGGCACCAAGACCGTCGGCATCAGCGCCGTTCTCCTCCACACGGGCAAGGTGCTGCTCTTCGGTGGTAAGTACTCGTCCACCGACAAGAACACCGCTGCATACCTCTACGACCCGGTGACGAAGACCGGCCATGAGGTACCCGCGCCAGCCGCTGTGTTCTGCGGCAGCATCACTCAGCTGAGCGACGGCCGCGTTCTGTCGGCCGGCGGTGCTAGTCCCGTACCCAAGGGCATCGTCGACCTATGGCTGTTCGATCCGGTCTCCGAGGAGTGGGTGCGGCAGCCGAACACGCCCCTGGGCCGCTACTACCCCACCTCGACGAGGCTGGCCGATGGCCGCATCGTCATCACAGCAGGCACCCCACTTGATGGGAGGACGGCCAACCCCACTGTCGAGGTCTACACGCCGCCTGCCGGTGGACAGGCCATGGGCACGCTTCAGGTGGTCGGTCCCGCCCATGTGACACGGTTCTACCCACGCCAATGGTTGATGCCGGATGGAAACATGCTGCAGGTCGACCAGCTCAAGTCCTACAAGCTGGACCCTGCGACGTGGAACTGGACTGCACTCAAGTCGCTCCCCAGTGGTAATGGTGGTGGCTCTGCCGGGTTGATGCTTCCGGCTGGGCCGGGTGGATCCTCCAGGGTCCTCATGATCGGCGGACTGAAGAAGGGGGTCGCCACGGCGAGTACCGTGCGTTTCGACTACGCCAATGCCGCGGCTGGCTGGTCCCTGGCTCGCCCCATGCCGACGGCACGCTCTCATATGAACGTCGTTCAGGTGCCCGACGGGTCGGCCTTCGCGATCGGGGGCAACAGCACACAGCTGTACAACGATGGTCAGACGCAGACCATGAAGTACACCCCTGGCAACGACACGTGGACGAATATGGCAACGCAAGGGGTTCGGCGGGCCTACCACTCGACAGCCGTGCTGCTGCCTGACGGCCGAATCATGTCTGCAGGTGACGGGGGTCCGGGTGGCGGTCGCCAGCAGATCGACTACTACTCGCCCCCCTACCTCTTCCAAGGCCCTCGACCAGTGATTGGCTCGGCCCCCTCACAGGTGGATTACGGGCAGACCTTCGACGTCGCCACATCGGGTCCCGAGGTCACGCGCGCCGTTCTCATGGCGCCGGCGGCGACAACGCACGCCAACGACATGAACGCTCGGCACGTGGAGCTCGCGGTCTCGCCCGCGGCCGGTGGCCTGACGGCCACGGCTCCCACCTCCGCGAGGGTTGCTCCGCCGGGTTACTACATGCTGTTCACTCTCACGCCGGACGGCGTGCCATCGGTAGCGACGTGGGTTCACGTCGGCCCATGACTGAGTAGACAACGCCGTACAAGCAAGGCGCGGCAGGGAGCGGCTCGCGGCAAGCGCAGAGCGGGCCGGTGTGGTGCTGAGTGGTTGCAGGAGCCACATCAAGCGCAGTGGGCGCGCATCGCATCTGCGCGGTCGGTGATGGCGAACTCCACCGCATACGAGCCGGCTGCGTTCCACGCCGAGCGGTCGTTGGCCATTCGCAGGGAGAAGGGCACCTTGCGTGCGCGCATCGCTGACGCCCACTGAGGTGTGATCAAGTGTCCGTAGACAGCGACTCCTCCATAGGAGGCGGCTCTGGTGACCGTCGGCAGTCGAGAGTCGATGAACATCGTGTCGACGCCGGGGTTGCGCTTGCGGAAGCCGGCCAACAGGGCGGGATAGAAGCTGATGGCACTGACGCGGTTGGCGATACCCAGGTTGGCGATACGGGTCGCGAGCATGTCCTGCGCCGGCCCGGTCAGGGCTTTCAAGTCGAGCACGATGCGAGCCCCAGGCGTGTCCCGCAGACGGCGTAGGGTCGCTCCCGCGAAGGGGACCTGTTGCCCGTCGTTCGTGCGGAAGGTGCGGATCTTCCGGGCGGACAGCTCAGCGACCCGTCCCGCACCGTTCGTGGTCCTGGTGACAGTGGCGTCGTGCATGAGCATGACTCTGCCGGTCCGTGTTGTGCGGAGGTCGACCTCGGCGCCCGCCCCATTGGCCCAAGCGGCCAGGACGGCCTTTGTCGTGTTCTCCGTACCGCGCGACGTCTCCCCTCGATGAGCGACCACGGGAACAGACGCGCATGCGAGTGCGGCCTCAGCCGCCCCCGTATCCACCATTGCCAGGCTTGCGGTGAGTACCGCTGCCGCCATCAGGGCTCTCATCGTGCAGGCCATCCTTCGTGCAGCCGGGACGCGGGGTCGTCTGTGCACAGAGTAGGGGAGGACGTCCTGTTGATGCCGTTTTCGTCCAGTGGTCGGTGCAGTTAGGCCCGAATGGTCGACCCTAGGATGAGCCCATGCCCGACCAGTCCTCCAAGGCGTTCTACGTCACTACGCCGATCTACTACGTCACGGCCGCCCCGTCCATCGGCAGCGCCTACACGACTGTGGCTGGTGACGTGCTCACCCGGTGGCACCGCCAGCGGGGTGAGCGCGTCTGGTACCTCACCGGAACCGACGAGCACGGGCAGAAGGTGATGCGGGCGGCCGAGGAGAACGGCCGCTCGCCGCAGGACTGGACCGACCATCTGGTCGAGACGGCGTGGAAGCCCGTCCTGGACACCCTCGATGTGGCGAACGACCAGTTCATCCGCACCACCGACAACGACCACAAGCAGCGGGTACAGCAGTTCTGGCGCCACCTCAACGCGTCGGGAGACGTCTACGAGGGTCGGTACGAGGGCCCGTACTGCGTCGGCTGTGAGGAGTTCAAGCTGCCGGCCGAGCTCGTGGTGATCGACGGAGTGGACTGCTGCCCGATCCACAAAGCACCCGTCGAGACGGTCAGCGAGACGAACTACTTCTTCGCGATGTCGAAGTACGCCGAGCAGCTGCTGCACCTGTATGCCACCAGGCCGGAATTCGTCCAGCCCGAGTCGGCCCGCAACGAGGTGGTGGCGTTCGTCAAGCAGGGACTCGAGGACCTGTCGATCAGCCGGTCGACCTTCGACTGGGGCATCAAGGTGCCATGGGACGAGTCGCAAGTCCTCTACGTCTGGATCGACGCGCTGCTGAACTACGCGACTGCGGCCGGATACGGGACGGACCCGGAACGGTTCGAGAGCCTGTGGCCTGCCGACATCCACCTGGTGGGCAAGGACATCCTCCGGTTCCACGCCGTCATCTGGCCGGCCATGCTGATGGCTGCCGGGCTCGACGTCCCCCGGCAGGTGTTCGCCCATGGCTGGTTGCTCGTCGGTGGCGAGAAGATGAGCAAGTCCAAGGCGACGGCGATCGCCCCTGAAGTAGTCACATCGCACTTCGGGTCCGATGCCTACCGGTACTACTTCACGCGCACCATCGCCTTCGGCTCGGACGGAAGCTTCTCCTGGGAGCACATGAGCGCTGTCTACACCAACGAGCTGGCGAACGGACTGGGCAACCTGGCCTCGCGGGTCACCGCGATGGTGGGGCGGTACTTCGACGGACTCCTCCCCGAGCCCGGTGAACCTGGCCCAGCAGAGGCAGCCGTCGCGGCGGCCTTGAGCTCGACCGTCGCTGCCGCGGACGACGCCATGGGCAGGGTAGCGATTCACGAGGCCATCTCTGCCACCGCCGACTTCGTGAGCACGGTCAACGGCTACGTCACCGAGCAGGAGCCCTGGAAGGTCGCGAAAGACACCTCGCCTGCGGCACGCGCGAGGCTCGCCACCATTCTGTATGCCGCGGCCGACGCGTTGCGCGCCGTCGCGGTCCTCCACAACGCCGTCATGCCTCGAAGCTCCGCCGCGCTGTGGGAGTCCTTGGGTGCAGACCAGATCGGCCCGCTGGCCGACCAGCGGATCTCTGATGCCGGTCGCTGGGGGCAGCTGCCCGCGGGCGCGACGGTGACGAAGGGGGCGGTCCTCTTCCCTCGGCTCGATGAGCGGCCGTGACGAAACCTCTCCGCTCCCGCGCCAACTACGACCCGAACACCGCCCGAGACCTGCATCGGCCCCCGGCACCGGAACCCCTGCCGCTGCCCGTCGTGGACAACCATTGTCACCTCGACATCCAGGACGGGCAGTCCTGGCTGGACCCGGCGACAGCCCTGGAGATGTCATCGGCTGTGGGCGTGGACCGGATCGTGCAGATCGGATGCGACCTCACCGGAGCCGCCTGGGCCGTCGAGGTCGCGGAGCAGTTCCCGGCCATTGTCGCGGGCGTGGCGATCCACCCCAACGAGGCACCGACGCTTGACCGGGAAGGTCAGCTGGAGGCCGCGCTGGCCGAGATCGAGCGCCTCGTAGGCTCCAGCTCACGGGTACGGGCGGTGGGTGAGACCGGCCTCGACTATTACCGCACGGGCCCTGACGGCCTGGCGGCGCAACAGCGGTCCTTCGCTGCTCACATCGCTCTGGCCAACGCCTACGACAAGACGCTCGTCATCCATGACCGCGACGCGCACGACGACGTCCTGGCCATGCTGGATGAGCACGGAATCCCGGACCGGACGATTCTGCACTGCTTCTCCGGTGACAGCGACGTTGCGCGGCGCTGTCTCGACCGGGGGGCGTACCTGTCGTTCGCCGGAACGGTGACGTTCAAGAACGCGCACTCCCTCCGGGAGGCCTTGCTCGTCGCCCCGCTCGACCGGATCCTGGTCGAGACCGACGCTCCGTTCCTCACTCCCGTGCCGTATCGCGGCCGGCCCAACGCCTCCTATCTTGTGCCGCTCACGGTGCGGGCGATGGCAGACGTCCGCGGCGTCGACCTGGAGACCCTGTGCGCGGCGCTGGCAACCAACACCGAGGCGGCGTACGGCGGGTCCTGGTGACGGTGTGTACGGCGTCTGGGTCGGTTCCCCAGCAAACTAGCGTGACCGGTGTTGACGGTGTTACTGGTGGGGCTTATGTGGCAGTGATCCGAGTCACCTTTCGCCTCTGCGCCGCTCTCACTTTGCCGTCCTCGCTGAGGTCTGGCATGGTCGTAGGTTGCCGCCGGTAGCAGAACGGGCTCGCGATCTTTCCCCTGAGGACCGACGTGCGCGCTGCGGACCGGGACAAATCCACCTGGGAGTACTGTGTCGAAGAAGCCTGCCCTCGTTCTGTTGTCCACCACCCTCGCCGCGGGTCTCGTCGTCGGCGGGGTCGCGATCGCCTCCGACCGCAAGACCGTCACGATGTCCGTTGACGGGTCGGCGAAGCAGGTGACCACCTTCGACGACACCGTCGCTGAGGTGCTCGACAGCCAAGGCATCGACCTCGGCGAACACGACGTCGTTGCCCCGTCCCCAAGCTCCGAGCTCGATGAGGGCGCGCGGATCGCCGTCTTCTACGCACGTCCGCTGAAGCTCACCGTCGACGGCGAGAAGACGACGTACTGGACCACCGCCACCAACCTGGACGACGCTCTGTCCGACGTGGGCCAGCGGCTGTCGGCAGGAGCGGAGCTGTCCCAGAGCCGGTCGAGCTCCATCGGCCGTAAGGGCCTCAGTCTCAAAGTGACGACGCCCAAAACCATCACCGTCAAGAACGGTGCCCGCCCGGCCAAGCGCTTCACCAGTACGAGCCTCGACGTGAACGAGGCGCTACGCGACCTCGGCATCAAGGTCGATGCCAACGACCGCCTGACTCCCGCGCCCAGCACCACCATCGACGACGGCAGCAAGATCGTGATCACCCGGATGGCGGTGGCCAAGCGACAGACCTTCGAGACCGTTCCCTTCCGCACCATCGTGCAGGAGAGCGACGACCTCTACACCGATCAGCGCGACGTCGCCCGCGAGGGCGAGCGGGGCAAGGACAAGGTGACGCACCGGATCGTGCGCCGCAACGGCGAAGTGATCGTGAACCGGGTCGTCAAGAGGGTCGCGGTCAAGGTGCCCGTCCCTCGGGTCGAGGTCCAGGGCACCGCCAGTCGCCCGGAACCGGAGCCGGAGCCGGAGCCGGCAACGCCCTCGGCTACCCCCGCGCCCGTCCCAGCAGCATCAGGCAACTCAGTCTGGGACGCGTTGGCACAGTGCGAGTCCGGTGGCAACTGGTCCATCAACACCGGCAACGGTTATTACGGTGGGCTGCAGTTCCTCCAGTCCACCTGGCTGTCGATGGGCGGTGGCGCCTACGCGTCCTTGCCCAGTGACGCCACCCGTGAGCAGCAGATCGCTGTGGCCACGCGGCTGCGAGACGCCGCCGGGGGATATGGCCCATGGCCAGCCTGCGCCGCCTCTCTCGGGCTGCTCTGAGCCAGTCAATCTCGTCGTCCGCCGGTCCGAGACTTCTCGGACCGGCGGACGTGCGTGAGCTGGCAGAGCGCCACAGCTTCCACCCCAGCAAGCAGCGCGGTCAGAACTTTGTCATCGACCCCAACACCGTGCGCCGCATCGTTCGCACCGCGGAGCTCGACAGGTCTGACGTGGTGCTCGAGGTCGGCCCCGGGTTCGGCTCCCTGACCCTGGCGATGCTCGACGCGGTCAGCCAGGTGACGGCGATCGAGGTGGACGCCGTGCTGGCCGGTGCGCTCGCCGCCACGGTCGCCGAGCGCGCCCCGAGCCATGCCGACCGGCTGACGGTCGTGCACGGCGACGCCCTCCAGGTCGAGTCCGTACCGCACCCACTCCCCACCGCCGTGGTGGCGAACCTGCCGTACAACGTGGCGGTTCCCGTCCTCTTGCACCTGCTGGCATCGCTGCCCTCCGTCCGGCGTGTCCTTGTCATGGTGCAGCTGGAGGTAGCTGACCGGCTCGTCGCCTCCCCAGGCTCGAAGATCTACGGTGTGCCGAGCGTCAAGGCGGCGTGGTTCGGCAAGGCCCGCCGCGTAGGGGTCGTCGGCCGCACCGTGTTCTGGCCGGCGCCTCGGGTGGACTCAGGTCTGGTGGCGTTGGACAGACAGCCGCCCCCGCTCAGCCGGGTCGGCCGCGAGAGCGTCTTCGAGGTCGTCGACGCCGCCTTCGGCCAGCGCCGCAAGATGTTGCGCACCGCGCTGGCAGGCCTTGCTGGATCTCCGTCACGGGTCGAGGCAGTCCTCGAGGCGGCAGGAGTCGACCCGACCAGTCGCGGCGAGCGGCTCTCGATCGCCGACTTCGTCCGCATCGCCGACTGTCTTGGACCGCCGTCGTAGCCTGTCCCGGTGACGACGGTGACCGCGCGCGCCCCCGCGAAGATCAACTTGGGGCTTCGCGTCGGTGCGCCGGGTCGCGACGGGTATCACCCGCTTGCAACGGTCTACCAAGCGATCGCGCTGTACGACGAGGTGAAGGCCCGGCCCTCCCCTGATGGAACGATCTCGGTCGCGGTGACCGGCGAAGGGCGCGACGTCGTTCCGCTCGACCAGACGAACCTGGCTGTGCGGGCAGCCGAGGCACTGGCGAAGAAGTTCGCCGTCGACGCCGGCGTCGCGCTCAGCATCCACAAGACGATCGCGGTCGCCGGCGGCCTGGCAGGGGGTAGCGCGGACGCAGCCGGAGCGCTGCTCGCCTGTGACGCCTTGTGGGGGACCAACGCAGCCAGGGACGAGCTGGTCGCGCTCGCGACCTCGCTCGGCAGTGATGTGCCGTTCTGCCTCACGGGCGGAATGGCCGTCGGCACCGGCCGAGGTGAGCAGCTGACCTCGGTGTTGGCGCGGGGGACCTACGAGTGGGTGCTCGCCTTCGCCGACACCGGACTGTCGACGCCGGCAGTGTTCGCCGAGTTCGACCGCCTCGGCCCGGACGACGACGCCGACGCAGCAGGTCTGGCGGTACCGGAGTCGCTGATGACCGCTCTGCGCAGCGGTGACCCTTACGCCGTCGGCCGGGCGCTCCACAACGACCTCGAGCGTGCCGCGCTGCGGTTGCGTCCGGCGCTTCGCCATACGCTGGCACTGGGCGACGAGCTGAAGGCGCTCGGCACGCTGATCTCTGGCTCCGGGCCCACCTGCCTCTTCCTGGCTGCCGACGAGGACCATGCCGTCGACATCGCGGTCGGGCTGGCCAGCTCGGGTACGTGCCGGCTGGTGCAGCGGGCCAGCGGACCTGTCCACGGCGCGCGGCTCGTCACCTGACATGGCCGCCGCAGCCGTCAACCTGGTCAACATCGAGCGGGTCTCCAAGGCGTTCGGGGTCCGCCCTCTCCTGAGCGATGTCAGCCTCGGCCTTCAGCGAGGCGACAAGGTTGGGATCGTCGGGCGCAACGGTGACGGCAAGACGACCCTGTTGCGAATCCTGAGCGGTCTCGAGCCGGTCGACTCCGGCCGCGTCACTCGCACCCGCGACCTGCGGATCGGGCTGCTGGAACAGCATGACCGCTTGGAGGCCCACCTCACGGTCGGCTCCGTCGTCCTGGGCGACCTGGCCGAGCACGAGTGGGCCGGCGACCTGCGCCTTCGCGATGTCGTCACCCACCTGCTCGGTGACCTCGACCTGGATCGTCAGGTCGAGGGCCTGTCCGGCGGTGAGCTGCGTCGGGTGTCCCTTGCCCGGCTGCTGCTCAGCGACGTCGACGCCATGCTCCTCGACGAACCGACCAACCACCTCGACATCGAGGCGGTCGCCTGGCTTGCCGAGCACCTGCGGGCGAGCCCGGTGACCCTGGCCGTCGTCACCCACGACCGGTGGTTCCTGGACGCTGTGTGCACGTCGACCTGGGAGGTCCACGACGCCGTGGTCGACAGCTACGAGGGCGGGTACGCGGCCTACGTGCTGGCGAAGGCTGAGCGGCTACGCCAGGCGGGGGCGGAGGAGTCGCGACGCCAGAACCTGATGCGCAAGGAGCTGGCTTGGCTACGTCGCGGTGCACCGGCGCGGACGTCCAAGCCGAAGTTCCGGATCGAGGCGGCGAACACGCTGATCGCCGACGAGCCGGCTCCCCGGGACGCTGTCGCGCTGCAGCAGTTCGCGATGACCCGCCTCGGCCGCGACGTCCTCGATCTCGAGCATGCGACGATCTCTCGGGGTGGTCGCGACCTCATCGACTCGGCGACGTGGCGACTCGGGCCTGGTGACCGTGTCGGGCTCGTGGGCGTCAACGGGACAGGGAAGACATCGCTGCTCTCGGTGCTGGCAGGTGAGGCGCCACCAGATCGAGGCCGCCTCAAGGTCGGTCGTACCGTCGACCTCGCCTACCTCTCGCAGAGCCTCGACGAGCAGGACGGCGAGGAGCGGGTGCTTGCATCGGTCGAGTCCATTCGACGGGTCGTGCCGATCGGGGCAGGGCGCGAGACCACCGCCAGCTCGATGCTGGAGCGCTTCGGCTTCACAGGTGACAAGCTCACCGCTCGGATCGGGGACCTGTCCGGCGGTGAGCGGCGGCGCCTGCAGCTGTTGCGTCTGCTCATGCGCGAGCCCAACGTCTTGCTGCTGGACGAACCGACGAACGACCTCGACATCGATACGCTGAATGTCGTCGAGGACTTCCTCGACCGCTGGCCCGGCACCCTCATCGTGGTCTCGCACGACCGCTACTTCCTCGAGCGTGTCTGTGACACGACGTGGGCACTGCTCGGCGACGGCTCACTGGCGATGCTGCCCGGAGGGGTCGATGAGTATCTGCGTCGTCGAGAGGCGGCCCCGCCTGCTCGTCGTGACACTCCGCCTCCTGCCGGGGGCGAGAACGCCGAGCCCACGTCGAGCCCTGCGGCGCGTCGGGCTGCCCGCAAGGACGTGGCGAGACTCGACCGGCAGCTGGCCAAGGTCAACGCCCGCATTGCCGCCCTGCACGAGCAGATGGCTGCGCACGCCAGCGACTTCTCCCGGCTGGCGGACCTCGACGCCGAGCTGTCCGATGCGAGCGCCGATCGGGACAGGCTCGAGCTTGCGTGGCTCGAGGCAGCCGAGCTGGCGGAGACCTGACCAGGTCAGAGGGAGTCGAACGGAGCGACGACGACGCGAAGCAGGTCGGCGAGGGCTGTCTGGTCGGAGGCCGTCAGCCCTGCCAGGAGCCGCTGCTCCTGAGCCAACAGCTGCGCCAGCGCTGCGTCGACGCGGACGCGGCCCTCGGGCGTGAGAGTCACGATCACTCCACGCCGGTCGGCCGGGTCGGGCAGCCGGGAGACCAGCCCCTTCTCGACGAGTCGGTCGATGCGGTTCGTCATGGTGCCCGAGGTGACCATCGTCTCGCGTACCAACTGGCCGGGAGACAGCTGGTACGGCGCACCGGCTCGCCGGAGCGCGCTCAGTACGTCGAACTCCCACGGCTCGACGTCTCGCTCGGCGAACGCCTCTCGGCGTGCGAGGTCCAGATGGCGGGCGAGGCGGGTGACGCGGCTCAGCACGTGCATGGGCGTCACGTCCAGGTCGGGCCGCTCGCGGTGCCAGGCAGCGACCAGCCGGTCGACCTCGTCCTGGTCAGCGCTCGGCGTCACCATGGCCTTACTGTAGGCGGGAGCACGACGGAGGAGCCCGGATGGCGCGGTGGAGCCCGGCGACATACCTGCAGTACCGCGACGAACGGTCGCGCCCGTTCTTCGACCTCACCGAACGCATCGCCGTGGCGTCGCCGGTCCGGGTCGTTGACCTCGGTTGTGGCCCGGGGGAGCTGACGGCGGCCCTCTCCCAACGCTGGCCGCGCGCGGTCGTCGAAGGCCTGGACTCGTCGCCGGACATGATCGCGGCGGCCGCCCAGCACGCCACCGACCGGGTGCGATTCCGGCTGGAGGATCTCACTGCGTGGCAGCCCGACTCCCCCGTGGACGTCATCGTCAGCAACGCAACACTGCAATGGGTCCCTGGTCATCGCGAGCTGCTCCCACGACTGGTCGAGCGGTTGACCGACGAAGGAGTCCTCGCCTTCCAGGTGCCTGGCAACTTCGGTGAGCCCAGCCACGTCCTGCTTCGCCAGCTGGCCGCGGACGACCGCTTCGCGGCGGCCACATCGGCAGTCGAGTACCCCACGGCGGAGGACGCCGCCACGTACCTGTCGGACCTGCAGCAACTGAGCTGCCGCGTGGACGCCTGGGAGACGACGTACCTCCACGTGCTCACCGGCGACGACCCCGTGTTCGCCTGGATCTCCGGCACCGGAGCGCGGCCGGTGCTCCAGGCACTGGATCCTGACGCGAGGGCGGTGTTCGAAGACGAGTACAAGACGCTGCTTCGCGAGGCCTACCCGGCTCAGCGGTTCGGGACCGTGCTGCCGTTTCGCCGGGTCTTCGCCGTCGCGCAGAGGTCGACGTGAGCAGCGCGCTCAACGACGACGTCTCGCCCGACCTGCGCAGCTTCATCGCCGGCATGCCGAAGGCGGAGCTCCACGTGCACCACGTCGGCTCCGCCTCACCGCGCATCGTGGCCGAGCTCGCCTCCCGCCACCCGGACACGCCGGTGCCCAAGGACCCCGATGAGCTTCGTGACTACTTCGCGTTCACGGACTTCGCGCACTTCATCCAGGTGTACGTGTCGGTGGTCAACCTCATCCGCACGCCGGAGGACGTCCGAATGCTCACCTACGAGGTAGCGCGGGAGATGGCCGGCCAGCAGATCCGCTACGCAGAGCTGACCTGCACCCCCTATACCTCAGTGCTCGCCGGCATCGCTCCCGAGGACTTCTGCGAGGCGATCGAGGACGCGAGGTACGCGGCCGAGCGAGACTTCGGCCTGGCGCTGCGGTGGTGCTTCGACATCTCCGGTGAGCTCGGCATCCCAGCAGCCCGCGAGACGGTGCGGATCGCGACGGAGATCGCCCCCGCCGGCCTGGTGTCGTTCGGTCTAGGCGGCCCGGAGGTCGGAGTGGGGCGATCGCAGTTCAAGCCGTTCTTCGACGAGGCCCGTGCCGCTGGCTTGCGCAGTGTCCCGCACGCCGGCGAGACCACTGGACCGCAGACCATCTGGGACGCTATCCAGGTCCTTGGCGCGGAGCGCATCGGTCACGGCACGTCAGCGACGCGCGATCCGAACCTGCTGCGGTACCTGGCCGCCGCGGGCATCGCCCTGGAGGTGTGCCCGACCTCCAACGTCGCCACTCGCGCGGTGGCGTCCTTGGCGGAGCACCCGATCGGCGCGATGTACGCCGCTGGGGTGACGGTGACGATCAACTCCGATGACCCGCCGATGTTCGCGACCACGCTCAACCGCGAGTACGAGGTGGCGGCTCGACTCCTCGGGCTTTCCGAAGCGGGTGTCGCCGACCTGGCCCGCAACGCCGTCCGGGCCAGCTTCGCGGGACCCGAATGCACCGAGGCGATACTGAACGAGATCGACGCCTACGTCACTCGCGCTGGGTTCTGAGCTCGGGCGACTTCTCGAGGCCGGACAAGCCATTCCATGCCAGGTTCACGAGGTGGGCTGCCACGTCGGACTTGGCTGCCTTGCGCGCGTCCAGCCACCACTGACCCGTGGTCCCGACCATCCCGACGAGCATCTGTGCGTACATCGGGGCATACTGCGGATCCAGGCCACGGTTGCGGAACTCCTCCTCGAGGATGTACTCGACCCGTGAGGCGATGTCGCCGATGATCGACCCGAACGATCCGGAGTCCGAGCCCAGGGGAGAGTCGCGGACCAGGATCCGGAACCCGTCCGACGACTCGTCGATGTAGTCGAGCAGGGCCAGCGTGGCCTGCTCCAGCAGGTCTCGTGGCCGTCCCGTCGTGAGTGAGGACCGCATCAGCGCAAGCAGATGGCGGACCTCACGGTCGACGACGACGGCGTACAGCCCTTCCTTGCCACCGAAGTGCTCGTACACGATGGGCTTGGACACCCCTGCACGAGCCGAGATCTCCTCGATGGATGTTCCCTCGAAGGCCCGCTCCGCGAAGAGCGTCCTGGCGATCTCGAGCAGCTGCTCGCGCCGCTCGGCGCTCGTCATGCGCGACCGTGAACCGGACTTGCTCTTAGGGTCGCTCACGACCCCAGTGTTCCGTACCGGCCGATAGTCAAGACGCAGGCGAGACGCGTTTGGCGTCCAGCCTTTCCTTGACCGGCCAACGCACCGTGGTGACCCAGCCGCACTTCTCGAGCAGCCAGATGATGCGGGCTGAGGTGTCGACCTGGCCCCGGAGCACTCCGTGTCGCGCACAGGTGGGGTCGCTGTGGTGCAGGTTGTGCCAGGACTCACCCATGGACGGGATCGCGAGCCACCAGACGTTCCCGGACCTGTCCCGAGACTTGAACGGACGCTGGCCGACAGCGTGACAGATCGAGTTGATCGACCAGGTCACGTGGTGCAGCAGGCCGACGCGCACGATCGACGCCCAGAAGAACGCGGTCAGCGCGCCCTGCCACGACATCGACCACAGTCCGCCGACGACCAGCGGGAGGGCGAGGGAGATGAAGACGAACAGGGGGAACGCGCGCGAGATGCGGACGATGTCGCGGTCCTTCAGCAGGTCGGGGGCGTACTGGCGCTGCGAGGTCTGCTCCACATCGAACAGCCAGCCCATGTGAGCGAAGAACAGGCCCTTGGTCAGCGCCGGAAGGGTGTCGCCGTAGCGCCATGGCGAGTGCGGGTCGCCGTCACGGTCGGAGAACTTGTGGTGCTTGCGGTGGTCGGCGACCCAGCGGATGACGGGACCTTGGATCGCCATCGAGCCGGCGACGGCCAGCGCGATCTTGATGGCCCGGTTGGCCTTGAAGGACTTGTGGGTGAAGAAGCGGTGGAAGCCTACGGTGATGCCGTGGCCGGTGATCGCGTACATGACGGCGGCGATGACGACGTCGCGCCACCCGAGCCACCCGCCCCAGGCGATGGGGACGGCGGCCATGATCGCGAGGAACGGCACGGCGATGAAGATGGCGAGCGAGATGCGCTCACCTCGGGACTGGATGTCACCGCCCAGGGTGCCGACGACCAGATCGGTGGCGTCCGGGATGGGGGCGGCTTCTACGGCGGTGGCTGGCGTCATTCAAGTTCTCCAACAGTTAAGGCTGCTTGCGCACGAGGCTGTCCTACTTACTGAACCGTAACCTACGGTGTCGTAACCTACAACGTAAGCAACTTATTCATCGCGACTCCAGCCGCTGCGGCGCCGGCGGTCATCGGCTCGTCGGGGGCCGAGCGGCGGGTTCGAGGTGCCAGCCGGTCGCCTCGTCGTCGTGGCGCTGGGGCGGTTGGCGAGCTGCAGCCGGTCAGGTCGCCGTCAGGCGCCGGGCGGGTCGGTGAAGCGGCGTGCTGTGGCAGACTGTGAGCACGCAGGGGTGCGCCGTCAGGAGCACGCCACGCAATCCCCTGTGGGGTAACCCGGCAGCCCGCGAGCCTTTGAAGCTTGAGGTCCTGGATCGAAGCCAGGCGGGGGAGCACAGACGCGAGGAGCACAGGTGACAGCAGCTCACCCAGCGGCGGTCGTCGTGCTGGCGGCCGGCGGGGGAACGCGGATGGTCTCCGCGACACCCAAGGTGCTGCACTCCATCGGCGGTCGCAGCTTGCTCGGCCACTCGCTGACCGCCGCTCGCGGCTTGGACGCCGATCGGCTCGTCGTTGTCGTCGGACACGGACGCGAAGCAGTGAGGCCGCATGTCGAGAGCCTCGACCCGGACGCCGTGGTCGTCGTCCAGGAGGAGCAACGCGGTACCGGCCATGCCGTTCAGGTGGCGCTCGAGGCACTCCCCGAGACCGACGGGGGCTTGGTCGTCGTCACCTACGGCGACGTGCCGCTCCAGACCACCTCGACGCTACGACACCTCGTCGAGTCCCACGCCGAACAGTCGAATGCGGTCACCGTGCTGACCGCCGTCGTCGCCAATCCCTTCGGCTACGGCCGGATCGTGCGCGAGGACGGTGGCGCTGTTGTTGCCGTCGTCGAGGAGAAGGACGCGTCCGAGGAGCAGCGGGCGATCGCCGAGATCAACTCCGGCATCTTCGTCTTCGACGAGGCCGTCCTGCGCGAGGCGCTGCGCGCAGTCGGGAGCGACAACGCCGCCGGCGAGATGTACCTGACCGACGTGGTGGCGTTGGCCCGCAAGTCCGGCCGAAGGGTGGGAGCAGTCACCACGACGGACACCTGGCAGACCGAGGGCGCCAACACGCGGGCCCAGCTTGCCGCGCTCGGCCGGGAGCTCAACCGGCGGGTGCTCGAGCACTGGATGGACAGCGGCGTCGAGGTCATCGACCCAGCCAGCACCTGGGTCGATGTCACCGTCGAGCTGGCCCGCGACGTCTCCCTCAAACCCGGCGTCCAGCTGCACGGCGCCACCCGCGTGGACACCGGGGCCGTCATCGGTCCGGACACCACGCTGACCGACGTCGAGGTGGGGGCCGGCGCCATCGTCGTACGAACACACGGGTCGCAGGCGTCGCTGGGCCCCGGATCGACCGTCGGCCCGTTCGCCTACCTTCGTCCAGGCACCGTGCTCGGCGGTGACGCCAAGATCGGCACGTTCGTCGAGACGAAGAACGCCACCCTTGGCTCCGGCGCCAAGGTCCCGCATCTGTCCTACGTCGGAGACGCCGCGGTGGGGGAAGGGTCCAACATCGGAGCCGGGACCATCTTCGCCAACTACGACGGTGTGTCGAAGAACCGCACCACCGTCGGTGTTCACTGTCGAACCGGGTCACACAACACCTTCGTCGCCCCGGTCGAGATCGGAGATGGCGCCGCAACGGGCGCCGGGACGGTGGTACGACGCAATGTGCCCCCGGGCGCGTTGGCCGTGAGCGGGGGACCACAGCGACATATCGACGGCTGGGTACAGCGCAAGCGGCCCGGGACCGCTGCGGCGGACGCCGCAGACGCTGCTCGTGACGAGGAGGAACCGCAGTGACCGGCCTGAAGCGGACCACCGAGAAGAACCTGATGCTGTTCTCCGGGCGCGCCCATCCCGACCTGGCCGACGAGGTCGCGACGCTGCTCGAGACCACGCTGGTCCCCACCACGCACCGCGTCTTCGCCAACAGCGAGATCTATGTGAGGTACCAGGAGTCGGTGCGGGGCAGCGACGCCTTCATCATCCAGAGCCATACGGCGCCGGTGAACGAGTGGATCATGGAGCAGCTCATCATGGTCGACGCGCTCAAGCGGGCGTCGGCCAAGCGCATCACCGTCGTCCTCCCGAACTACGGCTACGCCCGTCAGGACAAGAAGAGCAGAGGCCGCGAGCCCATCTCTGCACGGCTGGTTGCGGACCTTTTCAAGACCGCTGGGGCTGACCGGTTGATCTGCGTCGACCTGCATACCGCTCAGATCCAGGGCTTCTTCGACGGTCCGGTGGACCACTTGATGGCCCTGCCGATCCTGTCGGAGTACGTCGCCCAGCGCTACGGCCAGGAGGACCTGGCAGTGGTCTCTCCCGACGCAGGGCGGATCAAGGTCGCCGAACAGTGGTCGTCCCGCCTCGACGGTGCCCCACTGGCCTTCATCCACAAGACGCGCGACGTCACACGTGCGAACGAGTCCGTGGCGAATCGCGTGGTCGGTGACGTCAAAGGACGGGTCTGCGTACTCGTGGACGACATCATCGATACCGGCGGCACGATCGTGAAGGCGGCCGACGCCCTGATGGACGCCGGGGCCGCGGACGTCGTGATCGCCGCGACGCACGCCAGCCTGTCCGGGCCGGCCGTCGACCGGCTGAAGAACTGCCGCGCCAGCGAGGTCATCGTGACCAACACGCTCCCCATCGCGGCTGACCGCAAGTTCGACAAGCTGACCACGTTGTCGATCGCCCCACTGATCAGCCGGGCGATCCGGGAGGTGTTCGAGGACGGCTCCGTGACGAGCCTCTTCGACGGCCGAGCCTGAGCCCGGCGGCCCCAGCGCCGCGGTCGAGCAGCGAGCCTCGTCGGTGCTGAGCCTGGGCCCAACGACACGACGATGGCGCCCAGCCCGAGCAGTTACGTAGGCCGAATTTCCGCACGGCGCGAGTCGACAGGTAAGATCGCCAGGTTGCCATGGCGAGGGGTGGTCGTCCTCGTGCAGTCCCCGTTCCCTTCGAGCCATGTCGTTGTGTTGTGCTACTAGGAGTCAGTTGCCGTGTCAGAGGTAAAGATCCAAGCCGAGGCCCGTACGGAGTTCGGCAAGGGCGCCGCCCGTCGAATCCGCCGGTCCAACAAGGTGCCCGCTGTCCTCTACGGACACGGCTCAGACCCGGTGCACGTGACGCTGCCTGGTCACGACCTGATGCTGGCGCTCAAGACCGCCAACGCCCTGCTCTCGATCGAGCTGGAGGGCAGCAGCCAGCTCGCCCTTCCCAAGCAGGTGCAACGCGACCCCATCCGAGGCTTCATCGAGCACGCTGACCTCATCTTGGTGCGACGCGGCGAGAAGGTCACCGTTGACGTACCGGTCTCGCTGATCGGCGAGGCAGCCCCCGACACGCTCGTGGCGGTCGAGCACAACACCATCTCCATCGAGGCCGAGGCAACACACCTGCCTGAGGTCATCGAGATCAACATCGACGGCCTGGGGGTTGGCACGCAGATCCTGGCGAAGGACCTGACGCTCCCGCCCGGCTCGTCGCTGAGCCTCGACGAGGAGGCGCTGATCGTCAACATCTCCGGCGCTCCGACGGCCGAAGAGGTGGAAGCCGACCTGGCTGAGGCCGAGGCCGATCTCGGCGTCGAGCACGACCAGCCCGAGTCGACCGACACCGCCGCCGAAGACGGCGACGACGCGGCGTCCGATGCGGACTCGTCCGCTAGCGAGACGGCCAGCTCGACCGAGGAGTGATCCTCCGCTGGTCGCGGCGCAAGGATCCTGCGGTGGCGGAGCTCGACGGGTGGGTCGTGATGGGTCTCGGCAACCCCGGGGACAAGTACTCCGCGACGCGGCACAACGTCGGGTACGCCGTTGCGGAGGAGCTGAGAGCCCGCATGGGCGGGACCTGGAAGTCACACAAGGCTGGGCGGGTCTATGCGGTCGAAGGCCGCCTTGCGGGCTCGCCAGGGGTGCGGACTGTTCTCGGGCGCGCCCGTTCCTACATGAACGACTCCGGCGGGCCGGCGGCCGGCCTGCTCGGGTTCTACAAGGTTCCCGCTGAGAGGCTTGTCGTGGTCCACGACGAGCTCGATCTCCCATTCGGAAACCTCAGGGTCAAGTTCGGAGGTGGGGACAACGGGCACAACGGCCTCAAGTCGCTGCGGCGATCGCTCGGCACCGGCGACTACTACCGCATCCGGTTCGGTGTCGGCCGGCCGTCAGGACGGCAGGACCCGGCCGCCTTCGTTCTCGACGCGTTCACGACGGCCGAGCGACGTGAGCTCGACCTGCACGTGCAGCGAGCCGCCGACGCGGTCGAGTCCCTTCTCGCCGATGGGCTGGAGCGCACCCAGAACGTCTACAACAGCTGACCCGCAGCAGCGTCGTTGCCGAGGTGAGGTTGCCGGGACACAAGGAGTGAGATCCATATGGCAGAGTTTGCGCAGTGACTGACGAGCTCGAGCTGCCCACCCCCGCCCCCGAGACGGTTGCAGACGACCACCTCCTCGCCGCGTGGGCGGCGACGGTGGCTGGCGAACGTCTCGAGGACCTGCGCAGCCAGGGCCTGGAGGGACGAAGCCTCAAGGACGCCGGCGACGCGCTGGGTCACGCGATCCTCATGCAGTTGCTGGCCCAGTACCGACCCGACGACGCCGTCCTCAGTGAGGAGGGCAAGGACGACAAGGCCCGCCTGTCGAGCACCCGGGTCTGGATCGTCGACCCGCTCGACGGCACGCGCGAGTACTCCGAGCCGCCGCGTGACGACTGGGCTGTGCATGTCGCGCTGTGGCAGGACGGTGACCTCGTCGCCGGGGCCGTTGCGCAGCCGGGGATGTCGACGACCTTCAGCACGGTCGACCCCCCCGTCGTTCCGCCACGCTCGAGCGCCAAGCCCCGCATCGCTGTGAGCCGTACCCGTCCGCCCGCGTTCGTCGCCGAGCTGGCCGAGCAGATGGATGCCGAGCTCGTCGCGATGGGGTCGGCTGGTGCCAAGGTGATCTCCGTTGCGCGCGACGTCACCGACATCTACGTCCACGCCGGAGGACAGTACGAGTGGGACTCGGCTGCGCCCGTCGTGGTGGCTCGCGCAGCAGGCCTGCACACGAGCCGGGCCGACGGGGCCGTGCTCGCCTACAACCAGAGGGACGTGTGGCTGCCGGACCTTCTTGTGTGCCGGCCCGAGCTAGCAGACACCGTGACGAGCTTCGTCCGCGACTACTGGGCCGAGCACGGCTCGTAGTGCTCGCCGGACCCGGCCGCGTGCCCGAGCACCCCACCGACTCCCACCCCACCACCTTGAACGCTGACTGATGTCCCTGCAGGCACTCACCGCAGCCGTGGCAGCCGAGCCCACGCTCGCCACGGCCTTGGCGCGCGCCCGGACGAGGCAGCCTTCGACGCTCGACTTGACTGCGCCGGCGGCTATGCGGCCCTTCATCGCGGCAGCGCTCGCGTCGCCGCCCGCTGAGGGCGGCGCGGACAAGACGGTGCTCGTCGTCACGGCGACGACGCGAGAGGCCGACGAGATCACGGCTGCGTTGCAGTCGCTCCTCGACCCGCATCACGTGGTCGACTTCCAGCCGTGGGAGACACTCCCGCACGAGCGGCTGTCCCCGCGCTCGGACACGGTCGGTCGCCGGCTCGCCGTGCTGCGCCGGCTCGCGCACCCAGACGAGTCCGGGCCTAGCTCTGGACGGGTCACGGTGCTCGTCGCTCCGGTGCGCTCGGTTCTGCAGCCGCTGGTAGCCGGGCTGGGCGACCTCGAGCCGGTGGCTCTGCGTACCGGCGAGGAAGCCGACCTCGACGACGTCGTCCGACGGTTGTCGGCCGCGGCGTACTCGCGCGTCGACCTGGTGGAGCGCCGGGGCGAGTTCGCGGTGCGTGGTGGCATCGTCGACGTGTTCCCACCCACGGAGGAGCATCCCGTCCGGGTCGAGTTCTTCGGGGACGAGGTCGAGGAGATCCGCGCCTTCGCGGTGGCCGACCAGCGGTCGCTGGACGTCTCACCCCACGGGTTGTGGGCGCCACCGTGCCGCGAGCTCCTCCTCACCGACGACGTACGGGCGCGAGCGCGTGGACTGGCCGAGGCCCATCCCCAGCTGCGCGACATGCTCGACAAGCTCGCGGAGGGCCATGCGGTCGAGGGGATGGAGTCGCTGGCGCCCGTGCTGGTCGACGAGATGGAACTGCTGGTCGACCAGCTCCCTGAAGAGACCGTTGTCGTGGTGTGCGACCCGGAGCGGGTCCGTGGACGCGCGCATGACCTGGTCGCGACGAGCGCCGAGTTCCTGTCCGCGTCCTGGGCGGCGGCCGCCGGGGGCGGCACTGCGCCGATCGACCTGGGCGCCGCCGCCTTCCGCACGCTGGCCGACGTACGCACCTACGCCTTGAGCCGCGGGATGTCGTGGTGGTCGGTGTCGCCGTTCGGGCTAGCCGCGCTGAGCCCTCTCGGCGAAGGACCGGACCCGTCCTACCCGGGCTCGACGGCGCTCGAGCCGTTGCGGACCGAGACGGGTGACATCGTCTCGATCGACGTCGACACATCGAGCTCCGTCGAGGCGGTGGCGCTGGATGTCCGCGCCGCCGAGACCTACCGCGGCGACACCGAGGCGGCCGTCGCCGACATCGCCGCGTACGTACGCAAGGGCAGCAGCGTCGTTCTCGTGACCGAGGGGCATGGCCCGGGGCAACGCCTCGTCGAGGTGCTTCAGGACAACGACATCGCCGCGCGCCTGGTTGACGAGCTCGGCGCCGCCCACCTGACACCCGGTTCGAGCAGCGGCGTCGTCGAGGTTGCGCAGGGAAGCCTTCAGCACGGCTTCCTGGCGGAGACCATCGGCCTGGCGGTGCTCACCGGGGACGACCTCATGAGCCAGCGGACCACGGCGAAGACGTCCGTGCGGATGCCGTCGCGGCGGCGCAAGCAGGTCGACCCGCTCGAGCTGCTGCCGGGCGACTACGTGGTCCACGAGCAGCACGGCGTCGGACGCTACGTGGAGATGATCCAGCGCACGGTTGCCGGAGCGACGCGCGAGTACCTCTTGATCGAGTACGCCGCGTCCAAGCGCGGACAGCCGGCCGACCGGCTGTTCGTGCCCACCGACCAGCTCGACCAGGTGACCCGCTACGTCGGTGGCGAGCACCCGTCGCTGGACCGGCTCGGCGGTGCGGACTGGAACAAGCGCAAGGGCCGCGCCCGCAAGGCAGTCCGCCAGATCGCAGCCGAGCTCATCAAGCTGTACGCCGCGCGGCAAGCCACCCGCGGACACGCCTTCGGGCCTGACACCCCGTGGCAACGCGAGCTCGAGGACGCCTTCCCCTACGTGGAGACACCAGACCAGCTGGCCAGCGTCGACGAGGTCAAGCGCGACATGGAGCAGCCCATCCCGATGGACCGCCTGATCTGCGGCGATGTCGGCTACGGCAAGACCGAGATCGCGGTGCGGGCCGCGTTCAAGGCCGTCCAGGACGGCAAGCAGGTCGCGATCCTGGTTCCCACGACCCTGCTCGTGCAGCAGCACCAGCAGACCTTCGCCGAACGCTTCGCCGGCTTCCCCGTGAACGTGCGGTCGCTGAGCCGGTTCCAGACAGACGCTGAAGCACAGGAGGTCATCGCCGGGCTTGCAGCGGGCAGCATCGACGTGGTCATCGGCACGCATCGCCTGTTCAACGCCGAGGTCAAGCTCAAGGATCTGGGCCTGGTCATCGTCGACGAGGAGCAGCGCTTCGGTGTCGAGCACAAGGAGGCGCTCAAGCAGATGCGCACCGCTGTCGACGTGCTGAGCATGTCGGCGACACCGATTCCGCGCACCCTGGAGATGGCCATCACCGGCATCCGGGAGATGTCGACGATCACGACGCCGCCCGAGGAGCGGCATCCGGTGCTGACCTTCGTCGGCAACTACGACGCCGGCCAGATCACCGCCGCGATCCGTCGCGAGCTGCTGCGGGAGGGCCAGGTCTTCTACATCCACAATCGGGTGCAGAGCATCGACAAGGCGGCCGCCCGGCTGTCGCAGCTGGTACCGGAGGCGCGGATCGTGGCCGCCCATGGACAGATGCGCGAGCACCAGCTCGAACAGGTCATGCTCGACTTCTGGGAGCGCAAGTTCGACGTGCTCGTCTGCACCACGATCGTCGAGTCCGGGCTCGATGTGGCCAACGCGAACAGCCTCATCATCGAGAGGGCCGACCTGCTGGGGCTGTCACAGCTTCACCAGCTCCGGGGGCGGGTCGGCCGCGGTGGTGAGCGGGCGTACGCCTACTTCCTGTATCCACCGGAGAAGCCCCTCACCGAGACCGCCCACGACCGGTTGGCGACGATCGCGCAGCACTCCGACCTCGGCGCCGGCATGGCGGTCGCCATGAAGGACCTCGAGATCCGTGGTGCGGGCAACCTCCTGGGGGGCGAGCAGTCGGGCCATATCGCCGACGTCGGTTTCGATCTCTACGTCCGGCTGGTGGGGGAGGCCGTGGCGGAGTACCGCGGGGACGCGCCGGTGGACGAGCCGGAGGTCAAGGTGGAGCTGCCGGTCGACGCCCATCTGCCGCACACGTACGTGCCCAGCGAGCGGTTGCGCCTCGAGATGTACAAGCGCCTAGCCGAGGTCCGGTCGCTCGAGCAGATCGCCGAGGTGCGGTCCGAGCTGGGCGACCGATACGGGCCACCGCCCGTCCCGGTGGACAACCTGCTGGCGGTTGCCGTGCTGCGGGTCAAGGCGCGCGCCGCCAAGCTCACCGATGTCAACGCGCAGGGGAACTTCGTCCGCTTCTCGCCGGTGGACCTGCCGGACTCCCGACGGGCGCGCCTGAACCGGCTGTACCCCAAGAGTGTGGTCAAGGCCACCGTGCACAGCATCCTGGTCCCGAGACCCATGTCAGCCGGCATCGCCGGGCAGCCGGTTCGTGACGTGGCCGTACTAGATTGGGCGGGTCGAGTCATCGACGACGTCATCGCCGAGCCTGCCGGGTGACGGGGCCGTGCAGGGAGACCGTGAGAGTCCTGAGGAGGACGCCACCGTGAGATCCACTCGTCGCATCGACCGCCGGAGTGCCTCGCCACGCCGAGTCGCCGCCGTGGCCGCCGCACTGCTGGCCCTGACCGCGGTGTCGGGCTGTGGCAGCACACGATTCACGCCCGGCGCCGCCGCCACCGTCAACGGAGAGGCGATCTCGCAGGACCGCGTGAACTCCATCGTCTCGGCAGCGTGTGCCTACACCGTCGCCAACGCAGAAGCCTCGGGACAGCCCCCCGCCCCAGTGTCGTTGGCCAACCTGCGAGCAAGCATCACTCAGGCGGTGGTGCAGTTCGCGCTGACCGACCGCGCGGCCCAGGAGCGGGACATCACGGTGACCGACGCCGTCATCGCGGAGGCGACCGCAGCCAACCCGGTCCCCGAGGAGCTCGACGAGAAGGACAAGGCCGCGCTGGAGGGGTTCTTCGAAGAGTTCGGCAGGTCGAACGCGCAACTCAGGATCATCGGCGCCAACCTGGCCGATCCGTCCGTGACGACGCTCGATGAGGTGACAGAGGACCGCACCCAGCAGGCCAGCAAGTACCTCGAGTCGTACACCCGCAAGCAGGACGTGACCATCAACCCGGCGTACGGGGAGTGGACCGGCGACACCGTCACTGGCGGCTCCGGCTCGCTGTCCGACCCGGTGTCGCGGGTGGCCAAGGCGAGTCAGACCGCTGCCGAGAGTCCTGGAGCGGACACCGCGGAGCTTCCCGCGTCGCAAGTCTGCTGAGCTGTGGTACGCACTCCGGCCGAAGAGCCGGTAGGCGCGCGACTGCTGGACCTCGTGGCGGTGATGGACCGGTTGCGGCGAAGCTGCCCGTGGGATCAGCAGCAGACGCACGAGTCCCTCGTCCAGTACCTCGTCGAGGAGACCTACGAGACCGTCGAGGCGCTCGAGTCCGGCGACCGGGACCACATGCGCGAAGAGCTCGGCGACCTGCTGCTGCAAGTGGTCTTCCACGCGCGGATCGCAGCCGAGCACCCCGAGGCGCCTTTCGACATCGACGATGTCGCGGTCGCCATCGTGGAGAAGCTGGTACGCCGCCACCCGCACGTGTTCGACGCCAGCTCGAGAACCGGTGCGACGGCGCACGACACCACGAACGCCGCTGGGGTCCAGGGGGCCTGGGACGACATCAAGGCCGCTGAGAAGCAGCGCGGATCGACCATGGACGGTATCGCCGCGGGCATGCCGGCACTCAGCCTCGCGGTCAAGGTGGCAGCGAGGTCGCCGAAGACTCGAGGTGGGAAGGCGAGCACCAGCGCACCCCCGCCGGAGAGCCCAGAGTCACTCGGGGAGGCCCTGTTCTCGCTAGCCGTCGCGGCGCAGGCCGCCGGTCTCGACCCCGAGCAGGCGCTGCGCAACCGGGTACGCCGCGAGATGGCCGAGGTGCGCGCCATGGAACAGCGAGCCCTGCAGGCCGCACCCGGCGAACCCGGTTAGGCTGACTCGACCGACCAGCCAAAAGGAGCACGAACCGTGTCCCACATCGTCTCTGTCAACGCCCGCGAGATCCTCGACTCGCGAGGCAACCCGACAGTCGAGGTCGAGGTGGCGCTTGACGATGGCACGGTGTCCAGGGCAGCGGTTCCCTCCGGTGCGTCGACGGGGCAGTTCGAGGCGGTGGAGCTGCGCGACGGCGGTGCGTGGTACGGCGGCAAGGGGGTCACCAAGGCCGTCGAGACCGTCAACGGCACCATCGCCGAGGCCGTCCTGGGGACGCCGGCAGACGACCAGCGCGCCCTGGATCAGGCGCTGGTAGACCTCGACGCCACGCCCAACAAGGCCAGTCTTGGCGCCAACGCGATCCTCGGCGTCTCGCTCGCGGTCGCCAAGGCTGCCGCGGCTTCGGCGGAGCTGCCCTTGTACCGCTACATCGGCGGGCCCAACGCCCACCTGCTGCCGGTACCGATGATGAACATCCTGAACGGCGGCGCCCACGCCGACAGCAACGTCGATGTCCAGGAGTTCATGGTCGCACCGATCGGCGCCCCCACCTACGCCGAGGCGCTCGAGCAGGGAGTGGCCGTCTACCACGCGCTCAAGGCCGTCCTGAAGAAGTCGGGATACGCGACCGGCCTGGGTGACGAGGGTGGGTTCGCCCCGAGCCTGCGATCCAACCGCGAGGCGCTCGACCTGATCTCGACCGCCGTTCACGATGCCGGACTCACGCTCGGATCCGATGTCGGCTTCGCGCTCGACGTGGCCGCCACCGAGTTCTACGACGCGACGACGGCTCGCTACACGTTCGAGGGGGCCGAGAAGACATCGGACGAGATGGCCAGCTACTACACCGAGCTCACCTCGTCATACCCCATCGTCTCCATCGAAGACCCCTTGAGCGAGGACGACTGGGACGGATGGAAGGCGATGACCGCGTCGTTGGGCTCCACCGTGCAGATCGTCGGCGACGACCTGTTCGTGACCAACGTCGAACGGCTTCGTCGCGGCATCGAGGAATCCTCCGCGAACGCCTTGCTCGTCAAGGTGAACCAGATCGGCAGCCTCACCGAGACGTTGGACTCGGTCGACCTGGCGCATCGCAACGGCATGCGCTGCATGATGAGCCACCGGTCCGGCGAGACGGAGGACACGACCATCGCCGACCTGGCTGTGGCCGTGAACTGCGGCCAGATCAAGAGCGGTGCCCCTGCCCGTTCCGAGCGGGTCGCCAAGTACAACCAGCTGCTTCGGATCGAAGAAGAGCTGGGCGACGCTGCGCGGTATGCCGGTCGCGGCGCGTTCCCCCGGTTCGCGTCGAGCTGATTCGATGGCGTCGCGCCAACGTCCCACCCCTCCATCCGGCTCCGGCCGGGACGGGGTTCGGCGCCGCCCTCCGGGGGGATCGCCGACCGCTCGGCGCACCGCCAAACCGACGACATCGGGTGCCTCCGCTGCCGGTCGGCGAGCGACGAAGGCGCCGCACGGTTCCACGGCCGTCGATGTCGCGCCTCGAGCGTCCCGGGCTAGGTTCACCGGGCGGGCCGTCGTCGTCGTGGTGGTGCTGGCGGTGCTGGCGGTGTCGTACGCCTCGAGTGCCCGAGCCTGGCTCAAGCAGCGCAGCGACATCGCGGCGCTGCAAGCCGAGATCGCCGACCGGAGGACAGCAGTCGCCGAGCTGGAGCAGACGGAGCGCCGGTGGAGCGACCCGGCCTACATCGAGTCACAGGCACGGCAGCGGTTCGGCTGGGTGATGCCGGGAGAGACGGTGTACCGGGTCATCGACTCCGACGGCACGGTGCTGTCCGACGGCACCAGCGAGCTGACAGACCCCCCGGTACCTGAAGCGCCGATGCCGGAGCTGTGGTGGGAGAAGGGCTGGGGCAGCGTCCTGGAGGCCGGGCGTGTCGAGTCGTCCGCACCTCCGAAGCCTGAGCGCCGGCCGGCGACCAGCATCGGCGGACGACCCGGCGGCGGGAACCGCGCCGAGGAGCGACGCGACCGTGGACCAGGCGCACGAGGCGGCAGGAGCCACGCCCCCGACACGATGGAGGAAGCGGAGCTGGCACCAACCAGGATGCGCCTGCCGTGACCGCCCGGTCCCCCGGCCGCCCGTCATGACCGTCTCGCCCGAGGACGAAAGCCTGATCGGGCGACAGCTCGGCCGGCCCCCTCGCGACATCGTCAAGATCGCTCACCACTGCCCGTGCGGCAACCCCGACGTCGTCGCCACAGCACCTCGGCTCAGCGACGGATCACCGTTCCCCACGCTGTACTACCTGACCTGCCCGCGGGCCGCCGCGCACATCGGGACGCTCGAGGCCAGTGGCCTGATGCAGCAGATGACGGAGCGGCTGACCCACGACACTGAGCTGGCGGGCACGTATCGCGCCGCCCACGTCGCCTATCTCAACGACCGAAACGCGGTCGGCATCGTCCCCGAGATCGAGACGGTCTCCGCCGGTGGTATGCCAGACCGGGTTAAGTGCCTGCATGTGCTCGTGGCGCACGCCTTGGCGGCCGGAGCCGGGGTGAATCCGCTGGGCGACGAGGCGCTGGAGCTGCTCCCGGAGTGGTGGGCCGCCGGCCCCTGTGTCACCGCTGATGACGAGGTGTCAGCGCCATGACGCGCGTGGCGGCCATCGACTGCGGTACGAACTCGCTGCGGCTGCTCGTCGCCGATCTCGATCCGGAGACTGGTCGCGCCGTGGACGTCGAGCGATGCACCACCATCGTGCGGCTCGGCCAGGACGTGGACCGGACCGGGCGGTTCGCCGATGAGGCGCTGCGCCGGGTGTTCCGCACGCTCGACGACTTCGTCGCCGTGATCGAGAGCACCCGTCCGGACCGCGTGCGGTTCGTCGGCACGTCCGCGGTCCGTGACGTCTCGAACCGCCAGGCGCTCGTCGACGGGGTGATCGCTCGGCTGGGCGTTGCTCCCGACGTCATCTCGGGGGCGGAGGAGGCGCAGCTGTCCTACGACGGGGTGACTCGAGGGCTCGCAGCACGAGCTGCGATCGACTTCGCCGAGCCCTACGTCGTCGTCGACATCGGCGGGGGCTCCACCGAGCTGGTGTCTCGGCGGCCGGAGGAGCCGGTGCGCGCCCGGTCGCTCGACATCGGATCGGTCCGGATCACGGAGCGACACCTGCACGGTGACCCTCCGACAGCAGCTGAGCTGGCAGCCGCCCAGCACGAGATCGACGCTGCGATAGCGACGGCGGAGCTGGGCGCGGTGGGTACTCTCATCGGTGTCGCGGGAACTGTGACCACGATGGCGGCCATGGTCCTCGGTCTGGCCGAGTACGACCGCAACCGAATTCACCATGCCCGCCTGCCTGCCGCGGATCTTCTCACGTCGTGCCATCGGATCGTGGCGATGACTGTGGCCGAGCGACGCCGCCTCGGTTTCATGGATCCAGGCCGCGCGGATGTGATCGGTGGTGGAGCACTGGTGGTAGCGGCGGTGGTGGGCCGAGCCGGCGTGGACGCACTGATCGCGTCAGAGCACGACTTGCTCGACGGCATCGCCTGGTCCCTGGTATGACCGCATCGGTCGTCGGGCTGCCGCACCCGCTGGTCGGCGGAGCATTCGACAGCCCGGTGCCGCCGGGTAGCGGATGGCCGGACGAGCCCGCCGACACGTCCACGCCGGTGGCGCACAGCGCAGCAGAAGTACGACGACTCGCCAGCGTCGCCCGCAACGTGGGCGAGATCGACGCCGCCGTCTCGGTCTGCCGAGCCTGTCCACGCCTGGTCGACTGGCGCGAGACGGTCGCGCGCGAGAAGCGTCGGTCGTTTGCAGCAGAGCCATACTGGGGGCGGCCGATCAGCGGATGGGGGAGTACCAGCCCGAGCGTGCTGGTCGTAGGCCTGGCGCCCGCAGCACACGGCGGCAACCGGACCGGCCGCATCTTCACCGGCGACAGGTCGGGCGACTGGCTCTACGGAGCACTGCATCGGGCCGGCTTGGCAGTGTCGCCGGCGAGTGACCACGCCGGCGACGGTCAGCGGCTGATCGACACCCGGATGCTGGCCGCCGTCAAGTGCGCGCCTCCGGACAACCGGCCGTCGACGGAGGAACGCGATACCTGCTCTGGCTGGCTCGACGCAGAGCTCCGACTGCTGTTGCCGACCGTCCGGGTCGTGGTGTGCCTGGGTGCGTTCGGGTGGGGAGTGCTTCTGCAGGCACTCGCCCGACAGGGGTACCCAGTGCCCAAACCGCGCCCGGCATTCGGTCACGGCGCGCGAGTCGAGCTGCGATTCGAGGCACGGGAGCCACTTGTCGTCCTGGGGTGCTACCACCCGAGCCAGCAGAACACCTTCACGCGAAAGCTCACGGTGCCCATGCTCGATGCGGTCATCGGCGAGGCGGCGCGGTTCGCAGGGTCCTGAGCGTGAGGTGCCCCTCCTAGGATGGCGGGTGCCGCCCCCGTATCCCAATGGCAGAGGACGCACCCTTAAAAGGCGCTCAGTGTGGGTTCGAGTCCCACCGGGGGCACTGCATACACGCAGGTCACAAGGCTTGTACACAGCCGTGATCTGGCTGTTTGCTAACGAATTGCTAACGGTCACCGAAGACCAGGCCGGCGACGCGATCTGGAGCGTCGTCGTGCAAACCCGCAGTGACGTGGCTGTACCTGTCCAGCGTGATGCTGATATTCGCGTGCCCCAGACGCTCTTGCACAACTTTCGGGTGCAGGCCGGCTGCCAGTGCCATCGTCGCCCACCCGTGCCGCAGGTCATGCAAGCGGATCTTGGGTAGCCCGAGTTGACGACTGTGGTACTCGAAAGATTCAGACACCCGTTCGGGGTGCAACATCGTCGACGTCATTGAGGCTCGGAGGCGAGAGCTGGCGCTCTGCGGGGTTATCGACGACCACACCTACTCGGTTGCACAGGGCAAGCTTCTCACTCCGTGTATTCCTTCAGCACGATTCAGTTACCCTGCTTGACGGCTCACTCTGGGTGTGCGTTTCATTGGCGCACCAATGTACCGCGTCGCGCTTAGCCGTCGCTGAGGGAGTCGCCATGATCGGTTGGATCGTCGGGGCGGGTGTTCGCGCCCGTGCCCTTGTCCTCATCCTCGCTGTCGCTGCCGTGGTCATGGGGGTGGTGCTGCTGCGGGCAACCCCGATCGAGCCGGTGCCGGAGTTCGCCCCGGTCACCGTCGAGGTGCAATCGGAGGCCCTCGGACTGTCGGCGCAGGAAGTAGAGGACCTCGTCACGGTGCCGCTCGAGTCGAACCTTCTGAGCGGCGTCGCCTGGGTCGACCGGATGCAGTCGTCGTCGATCCCCGGCTTGTCCTCCATCGTCATGACCTTCGAAGAGGGGACTGACCCGGTCCGCGCGCGCCAGGTGGTGCAGGAGCGTCTGACGCAGGGCGCTCTGCTCACCAACGCTTCCAAGGCCCCGGTAATGCTTCAGCCCACGTCGGCGGCGAACCGGGTGATGATGATCGGAATGTCGTCGCAGTCACTGGACCTTGTCGATCTGTCGGTGCTGTCGCGGTGGACGATCCGCCCCAAGCTCATGAGCGTCGCGGGCGTCGCCAACGTCGCGGTCTGGGGGATGCGCGACCGGCAGCTCCACGTCCAGGCGGACCCCGTCCGGATGCAGCAGCACGGCGTGTCGCTGGACGAACTCGTCGCGACCACCGGCAACTCGCTGTGGGTGTCCCCGCTCAGCTTCCTCGAGGCCTCGACCCCCGGTCGGGGCGGTTTCCTCGACCTTCCGCAGCAGCGGGTCAACGTGCAGCACATCTCGCCGATCACCGACACCGCCGCCCTCGGCCGCGTGGCGGTGGAGAACGCGCCGCGTGGGGTGACCCTCGCCGATGTCGCCACCATCGTCGAGGCGCCGCCGACGATCATCGGTGACGGTATCGTCGATGAGGAGTCCGGCCTGGTATTGGTCGTCGAGAAGCAGCCTGGGACGAGCACTGCCGAGGTCAGCCGCGGGATCGAGCAGGCGTTGGCGTCCCTCTCGGTCGGTCTTCCCGGCGTCGAGCTCGACTCCTCCCTCTACCGGCCGGCCGACTACGTCGGTGACGCGGAGCGCAACCTGGCGCTTGCCGCCCTCGGCGCGCTCCTCCTGCTCGCCGTCGTCTGCGCCCTGGTCTACCGAGCATGGCGCCCCGTGGTCATGGTCGTCTGCACGGTGACATTCTCGGTGCTCGCCGGGTACCTGCTCCTTTGGCTGCGCGAGCCGCCCGTGACCCTCATTGCCGTGACGGGACTGGCGGCGGGTGCGGTCCTCGCGATCGCCCAGGCGGTCGCGGCCGTCGACACTGTCAGCCGAACACCGCACGAGCTTCCGCTGGTACAGCGGGTCAGCAGGGCCTACGGCATGCTCGGCGTCAGGGCCGTCTACACGGCCGTGGCCGTGGCGCTGCTCGTGGTGCCCGCATATCTCCTCGAGGGCCGTTGGGGTGCCTTCCTTCCGGAGGCGGCGACGGGATTCCTCCTGGCGACGGCAGGGGCGCTGCTCGTCGCTCTCCTCGTCGCTCCAGGGGTTGCTGCACTCATCGGGACCGGGAGCTCGCCGGCGGCTGCGCTACCGGATTCGGCGTCCCGTCGGCTGTCGTCGGCGGCCGGTCGGCTCGCGTCCTCAGCGATGGCGATCGTCGCCGTCCTGGCCTTCGGGATCGCGGCCTGTGCCGCCCTCGCCGTCAGCCTCGGAGTGGAGCCCCGTCCGGAGTTCCAGGAGCGGACCGTCGTTTTGAAGCTCACCGCGCCGGAGGGCACGTCTCCGCAGTCGTTGGCGAGAAGCCTCGGGACGCTCGCAGGCGAGGTACACGGCCTGGAAGGCGTCGTAGGGGTCGGCGGCCACGTCGGTCGTGCGGTGACCGGAGAACGAGTCGTTGGCGCCAACTCGGGCGAGCTGTGGATCAGCATCGACCCGGACGCCGACCGCGCGGCCGTGATGAGTGGCGCGATGGAGGCCGCCCGCTCGGCGGGTGGGATGCGGCCCTCGATCGGCGGCTACCTCGACGGCCGCCTCGACACGATCCACCCCGACCCCGAGGGGAGCCTCGTCGTCTCGGTGTACGGCCCCATTCCGGACACGCTGCGCACCGCCGCGCAGGACACGCTCGAGGTCGTCAGCGAGACCCCGGGGGTTACTGGTGCGCGGCTCGTCGAGCCTCCCACCGAGCAGAACATCGAGATCACCGTCGACCTCGAGAAGACGCAAGAACTCGGCATGACGCCGGGCGATGTCCGGCGCCAGGCGGCGACCTTGGTAGGTGGCCTCGAGGTCGGTGCCATCTTCGAGCAGCAGAAGGTGTTCGACGTCCAGGTTTGGTCGCGCGAGGACCTGCGCAACAGTCCCGAGAAGATCCAGGCGCTCCCGATCAACGTGCGGGGCGGCGGGCAGATGCCGCTCTCGGAGCTCGGCACCGTGAAGCTGACCGAGCAGCCGACAATCATCGAGCGCGAGTCGGTGCAGCGCCGCCTCGACATCGTCGCCTACATCGACAGCGGTGCGACGCGCGACGACGTTGCGGAGAGCTTGTCCCGCATGCAGATGCCGGCCGAGTACCACGCCGAGGTGAGGGGCGAGGCGGCCACGGCCGCCGCCAACGTCCAGGAGGTCCTCCTCTTCGCCGCGGCGGCACTCCTCGGCGTCCTCCACGTGCTTCAGGCCGCGACCCGCAACTGGTGGACCGCCGTGGCGGCCACGGCGGCGATCCCGCTCGCAATGAGCGGAGGCTTCCTCGCGGCCCTGCTCGTGGGAGAGCTGACGATCGGGTGCCTGCTTGGCCTGGTCGCCCTCGCAGTCCTAGGTGTGCACAACGCCCTCACGGTCGTCGGGATCGGCCGTGAGAGCACCAATGACCAAAGGGACGACGCCGCCCTGCGTGCCGTCATGGTTGCCGTCCTCCCCGCGACGGTGCTCACCTTCCTCGTCGGAGTGGGCGTGGCGCTTGTGGGCGCACGTCCGGGACTCGAGGCACTCGGCCACCTGGGCCTCGTCACGGCCGGCGGTGCCATCACGTCGGGGATCGTCTCGCTGCTGGTGCTCCCGGCGGTGACAGCCCGGTACGGCGGCCGTGAGGAGGCCCTGGAGGACCTGACCCCCGACGACATGGCGCGCTTCGGACCCGCGCAAGTGGGCGCTCATGCCTAGAAGCTGCCTGGTCCCGGTCGCCGTCCTCGCCGGCACCATCGCGGTCGCGTCCTGCGCCTCCGTCGAGCCGACGGTGCATGAGCCGATCCCTGCGGTCGAGATCAAGGACGGGGCGGACGAGTCCGCACCGAAGACCCTGACGCTCACCCCGGACGCGGTTCGTCGGCTGCAGATCGAGACTGTGGTCGTAGAAGACCCGACCGCCATCCCGTACACCGGCGTCGTCTACGACAAGACGGGGGCCCCGTGGGTGTACTCGAGTCCACAGGAGCGCACCTACATCAGGGTTCCCGTGGCGATCGACCGGGTGGTTGGCGACATGGCGGAGGTGTCCGCGGGACCGGGCGCCGGAACGGTGGTCGTCACCCGGGCCGCCATCAATCTCTACGGCGCCGAAACCGGTGTCGACGGCGGGCACTAGGAGACGGACGACATGATGCGATCGATCATCATTGCGAGCCTTCGGTTCCGTTACATCCTCGTGGCTGCTTCCATGGCCATGCTTGTCATCGGCGGTCTGCAGCTGCGCGACACCCGGATCGACGTCTTCCCTGAGTTCGCGCCCCCGCGGGTCGAGGTGCAGACCGATGCCCTCGGTCTATCCGCCCAGGAGGTGGAGGAGCTCATCACCGTCCCCCTGGAGCAGGGGCTGACGGGGCTGCCGGGGCTGGAGACCCTGCGGTCGAAGTCGATCCCGCAGCAGTCCTCCATCGAGCTGATCTTCGAGAAGGAGACCGACGTCATCGAGGCTCGGCGCCTGGTCGCCGAGCGGATCCAGGTCCTCACGCCGACCTTGCCGAGCTGGGCCACGCCACCCGTCGTGCTGCAGCCGAAGTCGGCGACGAGCCGGGTGATGAAGATCGGGATACGGTCCGACTCACTCGACCTCATCGAGCAGTCGACGATCGTGCGGTACAAGATCCGCCCTCAGCTGATGGCGCTTCCTGGGGTCGCGAACGTCGCCGTATGGGGGATGCGCAAGAACCAGTGGCAGATCCAGATCGATCCCACGCGCATGCGGGAGGCCGGCGTAACGCTCGAGCAGGTGATGTCGGCCGCGTCCGCGGGCACTGACGCTGGCCTCCTCAAGCACCGCACCGGGACGAAGATCGGCACGGGCGGCTACGTCGACTCCGGCGGCCAGCGCTTCATAGTCCAGCACTCCCTCCCCCTGGACTCTGCTGAGTCGATCTCGCAGCTGGTCGTGGTCAAGAAGGGCAATCGGACGGTCCTCATGCGCGACGTCGCCGACGTCGTGAAGGGCCACCAGCCGCTCATCGGGGACGCGGTCATCAACGACGGTGCGGGGTTGCTCCTGATCGTCGAGAAGCTGCCCTGGGGCAACACACTGGACGTCACTCGCCAGGTCGAGGAGACCCTCGCAGCGATGGGCCCAGCGCTCGGAGATCTTGAGATCGACACGACGATCTTTCGGCCGGCCAGCTTCGTCGAGCTCGCCATCGAGAACCTGAGCCAGGCGCTGACGCTCGGCATCCTGCTCGTGGCCATAGTCCTGATGTTCTTCCTCTTCCAGTGGCGGACCGCGCTCATCTCCCTCCTCGCCATCCCTCTCTCCCTCATGACGGCAGCCCTCGTGCTGCACCATCGGGGCGAGACGACGAACACGATGGTGCTGGCGGGGCTGGTCATCGCCGTCGGCGTGGTCGTCGACGACGCCATCATCGACGTGGAGAACATCGTCCGCCGGCTGCGAGAACACCGTGCGCAAGGGGGGACGCGGTCAACCGCGTCGATCGTGCTCGAGGCCTCGCTGGAGGTGCGCAGCCCGATCGTGTACGCGACGCTGATCATCCTGGCCGCCGCGATCCCGGTGTTCTTCCTCACAGGGCTCATGGGCTCGTTCTTCCAGCCGCTCGCCATGTCCTACACACTCGCAGTGGCGGCCTCGATGCTCGTCGCAGTCACGGTGACGCCGGCCATGGCCCTCATCCTGCTGCGCCGGGCAAAGCTGAAGGCCCAGGCGCCACCCGCGGTGCGGTGGACGCAAGCCGCGTACACCCGCCTGCTCCGTCCGATCGTCCGCAGACCCCTGGCCGCCTATGTCGCCGTCCTGGCTGCCGTGGCGGCAGGAGTGGCGGTTGTCCCGCGGCTAGGTCAGGACCTGCTTCCCACCTTCCGTGAGCGCGATTTCCTAATGCACTGGGTGCTCGAGCCGAGCGCGTCGTACGACGAGACGATGAGGGTGACCGAGGCCGCCAGCCGGGAGCTGCGAGCGGTGCCGGGTGTGCGCAACTTCGGGGCGCACGTTGGGCAGGCGGTGGGGGGCGACGAGGTCTATGGCATCTACTTCGTCGAGAACTGGATCAGCATTGACCCGGACCAGGATTACGACGAGACGCTGGACCGTGTGCAGTCGGTGGTCGACGGGTACCCGGGCCTGCGGCGTGACGTCCAGACCTACCTCAAGGAACGGATCCGAGAGGTGCTGACCGGCGCCGGCGAGGCGGTCGTGGTGCGGGTGTACGGCGACGACCTCGCCGTCCTCGAGTCCAAGGCGCATGAGATTGAGGACGCGGTCGCGGAGATCCCTGGCGTCGTGGACCCACACACCGATCTGCAGACCCGCATCCCGCATCTCGAAGTGCAGGTCGATCTCGACAAGGCGCAGGCGGTGGGCCTGACCCCTGGGGGCGTGCGCAGGCAGGCCTCCGTGTACCTGGGGGCGGAGGAACTGTCCGACGTCTTCCGGACCGGCAAGGCCTACGACGTCATGGTGTGGAGCGTGCCGGAGTCCCGACGCAACCCCGACCAGGTGCGCGACATGCTGATCGACACCCCGTCCGGGGGAACGGTGCGGCTCGCTGACATCGCGAGCGTCGAAATGCGGTCGACGCCGAGCTCGATCACCCGCATCGATGGCTCGCGCAGCCTGGACGTGGGCGCCAACGTCGAGGGCCGGCCGCTCGCTGACGTGGCGGCGGACGTTGAGGCAGCCGCCAGGAGCGTCGACCTGCCGCTGGGCTACCGGATCGAGGTGATCGGCGAGGACACGGAGCGCGCCGCGGCCTCACAACGCCTGCGTGTGTTGGCCCTGGTCGCGTTCGCGGCGATCCTGGGCCTGCTCTACGGCTCGTTCCGCCGGTGGCGGCTCGCCGTGCTCAGCATGCTCACCCTCCCGATGGCCCTCGTAGGTGGGGTGCTCGCGGCGTGGATGACGAGCGGCACTATGACGATCGGCTCGTTCGTCGGCCTGTTCACAGTCCTCGGGATAGCGGCCCGCAACGGGATCCTCATGATCAGCCACTGCCAGCACCTCGAGGCGGTCGAGGGGATGAACTTCGGTCCCGAGCTCGTAATCAGAGCCGCCCGTGAGCGCATCGCCCCGATCCTCATGACGACGCTCGCTACGGCGCTGGCACTGGTGCCCCTGGTGGTCATGGGCGACGTCCCAGGGCACGAAATCGAGTACCCGATGGCGATCGTCATCCTGGGTGGGCTGACGACATCGACGCTGCTCAACCTGTTTGTCGTCCCGTCCATGTACCTGAGATTCGGCCGGGGGGAGGGCCTGCGGCACGAGGCGATTGCGCACGACCCGGTCGTGCAGCCGCCCGCGCCTCAGCCCGTGATGACCTGACCTGACCTGACCTGACCCGTCACCACCGCCGCGCTGCGTCCCGCGCACGACTTGGCGCGTGGGCAGCACCACGTTGCTCGACGTCCGCACCGACGCATCCTCCACCGGATCGCCGCCTTGGAGGGTGCTGGCGAATCTGAACCGCATGAATGACCTGGTCCCCGGCGCTCGTGTCGAGGGTCGCATCACCTATCGCAATCAGGGATCTATGGCCCGGGCGTGGATCCCATCGAAGTGCGGCGGCGCATCGACATGGTGTTCCAAGGGGCCCCAGCGTTTCCGATGTCGACCTACGACAACGTGGCCTACGGCCGCCGGTCGCGGTGCTGCCGCAGTATGGGAGTGGTGCCCGATTCCATCAAGGCAGTGGGGGGACTAGAGCGAGACGGTCCCTGGGTAAC
>DASQEH010000179.1:0-1916 GCA_035633755.1 Nocardioidaceae bacterium
GCCCTAACGGCTTGTCGCGAGATCCGTGGCGATCTCGATGCAGTCGGCGATGTCGTCCGTCGAGCCGCCGCGAAGGCCAGCCGCATAGCCGACGAGGAACGTGGTCAACGGAGCGGCTGGGCGTTCAACCTCGTGCGCCGCGTCCCGCGCCAAGTCCAGGATGGCATCGATCTCGACCTCGAGGTCGAGTCCCAGGGCACCGCACAACTCTTCCGTCCATGCCGTAAGGCTCATGGCGCCTCCATCTTGTCTCTGACCAACGTGATGTCCTCCCAAGTGTCACAGTCGAGGGTCACCCTCTCGTCAGCTGCCACCTCTGTGATCGTGAAGTGGCGTACGAGGCGGTGGACAGCCACTCCGTCAGCGGGTCCGAGCACAGCCAGGGCGCGTCGCAGCGACGTCGCCCGGTACGCCCCAGCGAGGAACTGGCGTCGACCGCCCCTGTCGACGAGGAGCGCGGCGTCGACGCTGGGCAGGCGTTGCGAGTCCGGTGCAAAGGAGGCGGCGTCTGCGGCGCGTGCCCGTTGCGAGTCCGCCGACAAGGTCGCCACCAAACGCTCGACGACGTCCAGCGTGACGAACGGCATGTCACACGCCAGCACAACGACGAACTGTGAACCGACGAGCGGCATGGCCGCGCTGATGGCCGCCGTCGGCCCACCGCCGGGGGGATCCTCTACGACGGTCTCGACACCAGCCGGCAGAGGACGCGTCGGGCCGACCACGATGGTGCGACGGGCAGGGCGTACGGCCTCCAGCGCGCGATCCAGCAGGGACTTCGAACCGATGTCGAGCGTCGCCTTGTCCACCCCACCGAGGCGCCGGCCCTTGCCGCCGGCCAGCACGATTGCGTCGTAGCCGGCCATGGATGAATCCTCGCACTGGCAGACTGATCGCGTGCGCACGTCTGTGATCCAGTTCCCCGCCACGACCGATGTCGAAGCGAACGTGCAGGTGATCTCGCGCCTGGTGTCTCAGGCCGCCGCCAGCGGGGCTGAGCTGGTCATTCTGCCGGAGGCATCGATGCACGACTTCGGATCCCCCGATCTCGATCTCGGGGCTGTCGCGCAACCAACTGACGGCGCGTTCGTCACGAGCCTTGGCCGGCTGGCGGCCGAGCACCGCGTGTCGGTCGTGGCGGGGATGTTCGAGCGATCGAGCGATCGGCGCCGGCCCTTCAACACCCTCGTCGTCCTCGGTCAACAAGGCGAGCTGCAGGCGACCTATCGCAAGGCCCACCTGTATGACTCTTTCGGGTATCGGGAGTCCGACCGGCTGCTGGCGGCGGATCCTCAGCCCACCGTCGTGACGTGCGGCGGACTCACTGTGGGATTCATGACGTGCTACGACCTGCGCTTCCCAGAGTTCGCGCGGATGCTGGTCGACGCGGGAGCCGACGTGTTTGCGGTCCCGGCAGCGTGGGTTCGTGGTCCCTTGAAGGAGGACCACTGGGTCACGCTGCTGCGCGCCCGCGCCATCGAGAACACGGTGTACGTCGCAGGGGCGGCGCAGACGGGCAACCACTATTGCGGGCGCAGCATGCTCATCGACCCCATGGGTGTCGTGGTCGCCTCGCTGGGTGACGAGGAAGGCGTGGCTACGGGGGAGGTCCGGGCCGAGTGGGTGGCGGACGTCAGGAAGCGCAATCCTTCGCTCGCCAACCGTCGGCTGCCCTCGATGGGGTGATCGAGCGTCCTGCCGGGACCCCGAGCCAGAACAGGCGGCTGCATGCGCGATCGACGGCTCCGGACTGGTGCACCCTGGACGGCCGACAGCGAGCGAGTCACCTGCCGAGGGCATTTTGCGGCGTCGCCAGCCGGTGGAACAATCGGTGACCGACTCCCGATCGCGCACCATGGGAGTCGACCAGGAGGGGTGCCGGAGCGGCCTATCGGAACCGCCTTGAAAGCGGTCGC
>DASQEH010000180.1:0-11989 GCA_035633755.1 Nocardioidaceae bacterium
GATTCTCGCCACCATCCTCGACACCACGGTGGAGCCGCGTGTCGTCGAGCCTCCGGACGAGTACTGGGCGCCCGAGCCGTTGCCCAGTCAGCTGACGCTGCTGCAGCGCGGAGTCGCGGCGGCGGCTGCTCAACCATCTGAGGCTCTGCGGCTCCTGCCGAGGACTCTGCCGCACCTGGCGGACCTCCCGGGGGCGTCGCTGATCCCCGGCGCCCAGCTGGTCAGTGACCTCGCGGACGGCCTCGTCAAGCTAGCCACGGACGGTGCGCAGGGCCGGACTGCAGCACACCGCACCGTCGCAACCCCGGCGACTCCGCTCAACAAGGCGATCACCCCCCACCGTCGCTTTGCCTACGGCTCGCTGCCGCTGAGCGAGATCAAGACGGTCAAGAACGCCATGTCCATGACGGTGAACGACGTCGTCATGGCGCTGTGTACGAGCGCGCTGCGCCGTTGGCTGCTGGACCATGACGGGCTCCCCGACACGCCTATCGTCATCGCAGTGCCGGTGTCGGTGCGATCTGAGGACGACGCCGACCGGCCGGCGTCGGAGGCTGCCGGTGCAGACCCCGCCGCGGGAGCCGCCTCATCCAATGCAGGCCTCGAGGCGTCGTCGGGTGCACCCACCGTGCCGTCGGCCGGCAACCAGGTCTCGGTGATGCTCGCCGAGATGCCGACGCACCTCGCCGATCCTCTCGAACGGCTCGAGGCCGTCCGGCTGGCGATGGCAGAGGCGAAGGAGCACTTCGAGGCGCTCCCCGCCACAGTCCTGCAGGACATCGTGTCGGTGGTCCCGACGGCGCTCGCCGGGTTGGCGACCCGCGCCGCCTTCGCCATGGTCACCGCGGCGGGGTTTCCGTTCAACCTGTTCATCTCGAACGTGCCCGGGCCGCAGGAACCGCTGTACGTCGGTGGCGCCAAGGTCCTTGGCATCTATCCCGCGTCGGCCATCACCGATGCGACGGGGGCGCTCAACATCACCCTCTTCTCGTACGACGGTGCGCTGGACTTCGGGCTCATCGCCTGTCGGGAGATCGTTCCCGACGTGCAGAACCTCATCGGCTACTTGCGGGATGCGCTGGACGAGCTGCTCGCCGTGACGACGGGCAAGCACGTTGCCGACCGTCCCGTGGACCATCCGGCCGTGCCCGACTGACCTGGCTCCAACCATCCGGCCCATCGCCCGGGTCCGCTCGATCCAGCTCACCACCGCAGGCCTGCAGCGCAAGGGCGATGGCTAGCGGTGGCGGTGAGCGGCGAACTTCGCCCGAGCTGCGGTGCGCACTATCGCGTCCGCGAACAGTGGCCACAGCGCCTGCGGCAAGTCGTGTCCCATTCCCGGAACCACCAGCAGCTCGGCACCCGGGACGGCCGCTGCGGTGGCTCGTCCACCCGACACGTGGACGAGCCGGTCGGCGAGACCATGGATGACCAGAGCCGGCACGTCGAGCCGTCGCAGTGCCTCAGTGCGGTCGGGCTGGGCAAGCACTGCCTGCATCTGCCGGACGACCCCCGCAGTACTGCGGCCACGGTCGAACGTCTCGGCCGCGCGGGAGCGGATCTCGTCGCCCGAGGTGGGATACGCCGGGGACCCGATGATGCTCCAGGTCCGCGCCGACTGGGCGATCGCCTCTTCGCGTGTACGAGGAGGTCGGGCGAGCAGGATCGGGAGCAGACGTGGATCTTGCCATCCAACGGTTCTGCGACCGGTCGTGGACATGATCGACACCAGCGACAACACCCGGGCCGGATGCTCGATGGCGAGCGTCTGAGCGATCATCCCGCCCATCGACGCTCCGGTGACATGGACCTGCGCCAGCCCCAGGTGGTCGAGCAGCCCCACCGCATCGCCGGCCATGTCGCTGAGCGTGTACGGCGGAGGTGCCCCGACGCGCGCGAACCCTGTCACGACGCCCCTGCGCGTCCCGCCCACGCCGTGCAGCTTCGTGGACTTGCCGACGTCTCGATTGTCGAAGCGCACCACGAAGAAGCCTCGTTCGGCCAGCAGCCTGCACAGGTCAGGGTGCCACCAGTTCAGGGGCCCAGCCAGCCCCATGATCAGCAGGAGGGCAGGGTGGTCACGATCGCCGAACGTGTCGTAGCACAGCTCGATGCCGTTGGGCAGGGCAGCGGTGTGCTCGATGCTCTGCTCCATGACCGCTCCTCGCCACCGAATGATCTGGCTCATCCAGGCTAGCCGTCGCGCTCAGGCCGGGTAGACGGCGATCTCCGTCGCCTTGACCGAGGCCCACACCGGCGCGCCGGGGCGGAGATCCAGCCCGGCGATGCTGGTCGGGGTCACGTCCGCGATGAGAGGTATCACCGAGCGGATCTGCACGCGCACCGCGTCGCCGTGCGGCGCCAACGACACCACCTCTCCCGGCCAGGCGTTGCGCGGGCTACCGCCCGGCCGAGAGTCGAACAGGCTCACTGCCGCGGGAGCAAAGGCTGCGAAGACATCTCCGGAGACTCGGCTCGAGACGACGAGGGCGGCGTTGTCGCCGGTTGTGATGATCCCGCCGCGAGCGCGGCCCGAGACGAGGTTGAGTCCGACCAGCGCTGCGACATGGGACGTTCGGGGATGGGCGGCCACCTCGGCAGGGGTGCCGGTCTGAACCACTGTCCCAGCGTCGACGACCACAAGGCGGTCGGCCAGCACCATCGCGTCCAAGGCAGTATGGGTCACCAGGACCGTGACGCCGGGGAAGCCGTCGAGATGTTCGCGCAGCTGAGTACGCAGGCTCATCGCGCCGGTCGCGTCCAGGGCGGCTGTCGGCTCGTCCAACAGAAGCAGGGCTGGGTCGCTGGCCAGAGCCCGAGCAATCGCCACGCGCTGAGCCTGCCCGCCGGACAGCTGGCGTGGCAGGCGGTCGGCGAGGTGATCGACACCGAGTCGGGTGAGCCACTCGAGCGCCGACGTCCGGGCGTCACGGCGTGCGGACCCTCGCGATCGTGGGCCGAAGGCCACGTTGTCGAGTGCACTGAGGTGCGGGAACAGCAGGAGGTCTTGGAACACGAAACCGGTTCGGCGCTCATGTGCCGGGACGTGAACGCCCGCGGCGCTGGCCAGGACGCGGCCGTTCAGGCTGATGTCGCCGGTGGTCACCGGCAGCAGGCCGGCGAGCACCCGAAGGATCGTCGTCTTGCCTGCACCGTTGGGACCGATGAGCCCGACGACGTCTCCGGGCAAGGCCTCGAGGTCGAAGCGCGTCGTCAGGGCTGGACGCGCGACGGTGAAGTGGGCGACCAGGCTCACGGCGCCACCTTGCTCAGCCAGCTGTCTCGCAGCAGCGCGAGGATGGCGATCGACACGGCGATGAGGACGAGGCTCAGCGCGATCGCGACGTCTGGATCACCCGACTGAAGCCCCAGGTAGACAGCGGTGGGCATCGTCCTGGTCGTGCCGGGGAAGCTCCCGGCGAACGTCACGGTGGCGCCGAACTCACCGAGCGCCCGCGCCCACGACAAGACGGTCCCGGACAGCACACCCGGTCCGGCAAGCGGGAGCGTCACCCGGCGGAACGTCTGCCAGCGGGTGGCACCCAGCGTCGCCGCCGCGTCGTCGAAGCGGCTGTCGGTGGCGCGGAATGTGCCTTCGACGCTGATGACCATGAACGGCAGTGCGACGAACGTCTGGGCGATGACGACCGCGACCGTCGTGAACGGCAGGGAGATCCCGAACCAGTCATGCAACGGACCTCCGACGAGACCGTTCCGGCCAAGGGCCAGCAGCAGCGCGATGCCGCCTACGACCGGCGGCAGCACCAGGGGAAGGGTGACGAGGGCGCGCACAGCGCTCTTACCGTTGAATTCGCTGCGCGCCAGCAGCCACGCCAGCGGAATACCGAAGACCACGCAGAGCAGAGCGGAGCATGTTGTCGTCTGCAGGCTCAACCGAAGGGCCGTCGCTGCGTCACCAGAGCGGAGGTCGTCGACGACGGAGGTCCACGGCGCACGGACCACCACCGCGATGATCGGGAGGGTGAGGAACACCAGCGTGATGACGGCGGGGATCACCAGCCCCAGCGGAGCACGGCCATGGCTGCGGGCTTTGTCGGAGCTCACGGGGGAAGGAAGCCGGCCGAGGCGAGCAGGTCCTGTCCCGCTTCGGACTCCACCAGAGAGGCCCAGTCCGAAGCCAGGTCGGCGTTCTGGCTGTCTCTCACGACGCTCATGTAGTACGGCGTCACCTCGTTGAGCGAGCGGGGGATGTCTACGCGCGTGACGTCGGTTCCAGCGGTCTGAGCATCGGTGACGTAGACGATTCCGGCGTCCACTTCACCGAGGGTCACTTTGGACAGGACTGCCGTGGCTTTGTCCTCGAGTGACACCGGCCTGGTGGTGATCCCCGCGTCCCGAAGTATCCGGGCTGCCACTGCGCCGCAGGGAGCTGACGGGTCGCACACGACGAAGTCCGTGCCGTTGAGGTCATCGATGTCCTCGATCGCGGCGGGGTTGCGCTCGGGAGTGACAATCGCCATCGTGTTGGCGGCGAAAGGAACCGGCCGCTCGGCGTTCATATCGGCATCCACCAGGATCTGCATGCTTGGCTGGTCTGCTGTGGCAAGGACGTCGGCAGGAGCCCCGGATCGAATCTGTGTCGCCAAGGTCGTGCTCGAGTCGAACGACAGGGCCACGTCGACACCCTCGTGGTCTCGTTCGAACTGGGTCTCCAGCTCGGTGAAGACGGACGTGAGTGACGAGGCCGCGAAGACGTTGAGGGTGGCCTCATCGGCGCTGTCCGTGCCACCACTGCAGGCGGTGGCTGTTGCGACTAGGGCGGTCAGGCAAAGGCCCAGCAGCCGTCGGCTCACCGGGGCACCTCGACGACCACATTGGTCGCTTTGATCGAGGCCACGGCGACAATGCCGACCTCGAGGCCGAGGGAGTCTGCTGCCTCGCGGCTCATCAGCGAGACGACGCGGTAGGGCCCGCAGCACATCTCGACCTGGGCCATCACCGTGTCACGCGTGACGGCGGTGACGATTCCGCGCAGGGAGTTTCGCGCGCTGACGCGTGTCGCCGAGTCGGCCCCCGGGGTCGCGGTCTCGGCTTCGGACTGTGCGAGCGCCGCAAGTTCCGTCCCCTCGATTCCTGCGTACCCGTCGTCCGTGGACGTCAGGCGGTAGCGCCCGGAGTCGGCCCAGCGCCGCAGGGTGTCCTTGCTCACCCCGAGAAGACGGGCGGCATCGGCGAGGCGATACGTCGGCATGCGCACCATGGTAGGCGCAGATGCGGGCGTAAGTGCCTCTACTGACCGCATATGCGGAGGAAGACCGTGAAGCCACCGCGGCAGGGCTCGCTGCACCAACGGCGATGCGGTGTGCCTCGGGGCAACCACAGGTGCGGTGGCCCGGATCAGACGCGGAGCTGGCGGCCGTGGTCGAGGGTGACTGTCTCGGAGGTGGCGAACGGGAACCGCGGAGCGAACTGCCGGAAGGCCGCCGGAGGCAGTGCATGTGTCAGCGGGGACAATGAAGGGGTGAGCGAGGCTCGGAGGGGGTACCAGCGCAGCGCCGGCGGACTTGCCGGTGCCATCGTCATGTCACTGCTGCTGATCTCGGCCATCTGGGCCCTGAGGCAGATCTCGGGTGGTGAGGCAGCTGACCCGGCGCCGACGATCGACTACACGCAGTCCCTGACCGAAGCGCGACGAAACGCCTCGTTCGAAGTCCTTGCACCGGAAGTGGTGCCCCCGGGCTGGCGCGCAACGACGGCGAGGTGGGAGGTCGAGGGCGACCGGGAGGTATGGCACCTGGGGTTCGTCATCGACGGGGATACGGACTACGTCGGTCTGGACCAGCGGACCGAGCCGGAGAAGGACGCGTTACGTGCCACCACGCCGGCCGACCAGCCGAAGGCCACGGTCAGCGTCGGGGGAGTGACGTGGAAGACGTTCACGACCAGCGATGAGGACGAGTCAGCGTTGGTACTGCCTCAGGACGGCGTCACCACCATCGTCAGCGGAACAGCGAGCGAGACGGTGCTACGCGGCTTCGCCGAGAGTCTGTCGCCGGAGTAGGAACGCAGCCCAGTCATTGGGCGTCGCCTGCGACCGGTCCGTCGGCACCGGGCCCGTCCAGGTTCGGTCCGTTGCGGTCGTCGGTACGGGCGTCCATGACGGCATCGAGCCGAGCCCGGGCCCCGTCGAGCCAGCGTTGGCAGATCTGCGCCAGTTCCTCCCCTCGCTCCCACAGCTCGATGGACTCCTGCAGTGAGGTGCCGCCCGTCTCGAGTCTCTGCACGACCGCGATGAGTTCGTCTCGGGCGTCTTCGTAGGACAGGGGATCAGCCATCATCGCTCCCGCGGTGCTCACGGCTGGACGTGTCGACGGTGGCTGTGATGCGACCGCTTGCCAGTCGGGCCTCGACCTGATCGCCGGGAGCGAGGGCCTGAGCGTCCGTCGCCAACTGCCCCGTCGACGTCGTGATCACGCTGTAGCCCCGCTCCAGCGTCGCCCTGGGCGACAACCCGCGCACGCGAGCCAAGTGATGTCCGATCTCGTCACCAGCGCGGGCAAGTCGGTGATCGAGGCTGCGCCTGCTTCGTTCTGCGAGCTCGTCGACGCGCGCCGCTTGGGTGTCGAAGAGGCGCTGGGGCGCGGCGAGTGCCGGTCGCGCGCGGATACTGACGAGTCCCGAGCTCTCCCGTTCGAGGCGCTGGCGGACCACCGAGCGCGCACGGTCGCGCATGTCCACGACCTTGACGACCTCCTCACTCACATCCGGGACGAGCCGTTTGGCCGCATCGGTGGGTGTTGACGCTCGCAGGTCTGCCACCAGGTCGAGGAGTGGCTGGTCCTCCTCGTGGCCGACTGCGCTGACCACTGGAGTTGTGCAGGAGGCGACAGCGCGGATGAGGCCCTCGTCGGAGAAGGGCAGGAGATCCTCGAGTGCGCCGCCGCCACGGGCGATCACGATCACGTCGACGCGGTCGTCACGGTCGAGCACCGAAAGGGCCTCCATCACTTGCCGGGCTGCGTCGTGGCCTTGGACGAGCGTGTGCTCGATCCGGAACGACACCGCGGGCCAACGGCGACGTGCGTTGTCGACGACGTCGCGTTCGGCGGCTGAGTCACGTCCGACGATCAACCCGATGAGGTGGGGAAGGAGCGGCAGCGAGCGCTTGCGGATCGGGTCGAAGAGGCCCTCGGCGGCGAGCAGCCGCCGGCGCTGCTCGAGGCGCGCCAGCAGCTCGCCGACTCCGATCGGACGGATCTGGGTGGCCACCAGCGACAGTGAGCCGCGGGGTACGTAGTACTGGAACTTGGCGAAGACCACGACGCGTGCTCCCTCGGCAACCGGGTGGGCCAAGGCATCAAAGGCGGCGCGCGGGCAGGTCACCTGAACCGACACCTCGGCCAGCGGATCTCGCAGCGTCAGGAATACCGTCGACGTCGACGTCCGGCGGGTGAGCTGGGCTATCTGCCCCTCCACCCAGACCGTTCCTAGCTTGTTGATGTAGCCGGTCATGGCGTTGGCGATGACTCGCACGGGTGCGGGATTGTCGAAGCTGGTGTCCAATGCCACGAGCACGAGGGTAGTGGCTTGCTCCGACAACTACGATGAACCTATGTCCACTCCTGCGAGCGCACGGCCGCCGGTCACCGAGCTCGGTATGCCGTCGGTAGCCAGCCGGTCGGTGCTGCTCGCTGCGCCGAGGGGCTACTGTGCCGGAGTTGACCGCGCGGTCATCACCGTGGAGAAGGCTCTGGAGCTCTATGGGGCCCCTGTCTATGTCCGCAAGCAGATAGTCCACAACAAGCACGTCGTGCGCGGCCTGGAGGAGCGCGGGGCGGTGTTCGTCGAGGAGCTCGACGAGGTGCCGGAGGGGTCAACGGTCGTCTTCTCGGCTCATGGGGTGTCCCCAGCGGTGCATGAGCAGGCTGAGGTGCGCCGACTCAAGACGATCGATGCCACGTGCCCTCTTGTGACTAAGGTCCACCACGAGGCGCGGCGTTTTGCCGCCGACGACTACGACATCCTGCTGATCGGGCATGACGGCCACGAGGAGGTCGAGGGAACAGCCGGTGAGGCGCCGGCGTCCATCCAACTGGTGCAAAGTCCTGCTGACGTCGCCTCGGTCCAGGTCCGTGACCCCGACCGGGTGGCTTGGCTGTCCCAGACGACGTTGTCCGTCGACGAGACCATGCAGACGGTCGAGCGGCTCCGAGAGGCGTTCCCCAATCTGCTCGACCCGCCTTCTGACGACATCTGCTATGCCACCCAGAACCGACAGCAGGCCGTGAAGGAGATCGCCGCGGCTGCCGACCTCGTGCTGGTCGTGGGATCGAGGAACTCCAGCAACTCGGTACGCCTCGTCGAGGTTGCCTTGGAGAGTGGCGCGGCCGCGGCGTATCTCGTTGACGATGCCAGCGAGATCGACGAGTCGTGGCTGGACGATGTCGTTTCGGTCGCCGTCACGTCGGGAGCTTCCGTACCCGAGATGCTGGTCGACGGCGTGCTGGACTACCTCACCGCGCGTGGCTTTCCCCAGCCCCAGGTGACCCAGGTGGCGGAGGAGTCGCTCATCTTCGCGCTCCCGCCCGAGTTGCGCCGCGACATCAAACGAGCCGAGTCCAGCCGGTAGCCCTCAGCCGGCGGCGCGCGCGGCACCGACGCGACCGCCGAGCGTGGCCAGCGCGACGGCGTAACCGGCGACCAAGGCCGGGGCATGCTGGGCGAGCCCTGTCATCAGGGCCTCGTAGGCCCCCTGCACGTCACCGAACAGAGCGGGATTGATCAGTGCTGCGCCTCCGAGGACCGCAGCCAGCAGCAGCGGTGGCAGGACACCCGTGGTGAAGAGGTCGCGGTGGCTCACGGCCATCGCCGCTACCAGGCATACCCCCACGAAGCACAGGTCGAAGAACAAGGTGAAGCCCTGCGCCAGGGCAACGTTCAGTGCGGCAGTGGCGCTGAGAGCCACCGTGGCCAAGATGACAACGCCGCGGCCGGTGATGCGTGAGGTTGCAGGGCGCTCGGTGGCGACTGCATCTGGCTCGACGCTTGCACCGTGAGGCTCGAGGATCGACGCCGTCTCGACGGGGGCGACGTCGGACCACGCGTCGCCCTCCGGCGGCGACTCCCGCTGTCCCGGCACGACAGAGTCAGTTACGGCGGGGAGTTCCAACGCAGCGTGCGTCGACGTAGTCATAAGCCCTCCGTGCCAATGCTGTCACACCACGCTACGGGCTCGTGGCATCAGTGGGCGCTGCGCCACGCCGCTGCTGCAGGGGTGAGGTGCCTACCCCCCAGCAGTGCGGCGTGCCCACTGCTCTCGCCCAGGCGGTCCCTCGACGAGCACCGCGTCGTGGTCGTCGACGAGCTCGGGGGCGGTAAGCGGCGCGGTGACCTCGAAGACGCTCTGCGGTACCTGCAGTTCCCCGTCACTCACCTTCAGGTCTCTCATCTTCCGAGCGGTCACGAACACACGCTTCTCGAGGGAACCGACTGTCTTGTTGTAGCTGGCGACGGCGGTGTTGATGGAGCGACCCAAGGCATCCAGGTGGCCGCCGACCGTACTGAGCCGCTCGTAGAGCTCACGGCCCAGGTCATGCACTTCGCGGGCGTTGTCGGCCAAGGCGTCCTGCGTCCAGGCGTAGGCAATGGTCTTGAGCATGGCAATCAGAGTCGTCGGCGTAGCCAGAAGCACCCGCTTGCCCGCGGCGTAGTCCAGCAGAGCCGGGTCCGTCTCGAGCGCCTGCGAGAAGAGGGCCTCGGCTGGAAGGAACATCACCACGAACTCGGGTGTTGGTGAGAACTGCTGCCAGTAGGCCTTGGTTGCCAGTGCGTCCACATGGGAGCGGACCTGCCGCGCGTGACGCACGAAGCCGTCGATCCGCACGCTTGGGTCGTCGGACGAGGTCGCCGACAGGAAGGCGTCCAGCGACACCTTCGCGTCGATGACGACGTGCTTACCTCCGGCCATCGAGATCACGACATCGGGTCTGACCATGCCGTCGTCTGTGCGTCTCGACACCTGCTGCTCGAAGGTGCAGTGCGCGGTCAACCCAGCCAGTTCGAGGCTGCGTTTCAACTGCATCTCGCCCCATTGACCCCGGACCTGGGGACGTCTCAGCGCCTCCGCGAGCGCGGCGGTCTCCCGGCGCAGCTCTGTGCCGCTGAGGTGGACAGCGGCCACCTGCTCCCTGAGCTGGGCCTGCCAGGAGGCGCCCTGCGTCTCCAAGCTGATCAGCCGTTGGCCGAGCCGGTCGAGGCTGTCGCGAACGGGCTGCACGACATGCTCGGCTGCCTGCATACGTGCGTCGGTGAGGGCAAGAACCTGCGCGCTGGAGTCACTCATGGCCTGCGATGACAGCGCACGTAGCTCGGTCCGGAGGTCGGTGCGCGAGCGTTGGGCGAAGCGGTGTCCCCAGACGCCGCCCAGCATCAGCCCGACCAGGAGCATCAGGGCAGCAAGCAGGACTGCGGCGACGTTCATGCAGACACGCTCGCAGAGGGCGCCGACACTTTCCGCGGCGCATCTTTGCCGCCATCGCGCGATGGCTCGATTCACGACCGGAGCTTGCGACACCGTAGCCTTGGCGACCGTGGCACTCACCATAGGAATCGTCGGGCTTCCCAACGCCGGCAAGTCGACTCTCTTCAACGCTTTGACGAAGAACAACGTGCTGGCGGCGAACTATCCCTTCGCGACCATTGAGCCCAACGTCGGAGTCGTAGGTGTGCCCGACGTCCGGCTGCCCGTGCTTGCTGAGCTCTTCGGTTCGGCTCGCGTTCTTCCTGCGACGGTGCAGTTCGTGGACATCGCCGGGATCGTCCGTGGCGCCTCGGAGGGGGAGGGACTCGGCAACAAGTTTCTGTCGCACATCCGTGAGGCGGCCGCAATCTGCCAGGTCACTCGCGTGTTCCGAGATGACGACGTCACGCATGTCGACGGGAAGGTGTCGCCGGTGGACGACATCTCGACGATCCAGACGGAGCTGATCCTGGCCGATCTTCAGACCGTCGAGAAGGCGCTGCCGCGACTGGAGAAGGAGGCGCGTCTGAAGAAGGAGAACGTCGCGATGCTCCACGCGGTCCAGGAGGCACAGTCGGAGCTGGCAGCCGGCAACCCGATCCTCGCCACTGCGGTGGACAGGTCGCTGCTCCGCGAGCTGATGCTCATGACGGCCAAGCCCTTCATCTATGTGTTCAACTGTGACGCCGACGAGCTGGCGGACGAGGAGCTGCGGGCCTCGATGAGCAGTCTCGTCGCGCCGTCCGAGGCGATCTTCCTCGACGCCAAGTTCGAGTCCGAGCTGGTCGAGCTCGATGATGACGACGAGGCCCGGTCGATGCTGGCGGAGATGGGCATCGATGAGCCGGGGCTCGACGTTTTGGCCCGGGTCGGGTTCGAGACGCTGGGCCTGCAGACCTACCTGACGGCTGGTCCGAAGGAGTCACGTGCCTGGACGATTCGCAGGGGAGCAACCGCACCGGAGGCTGCCGGAGTCATCCACACCGACTTCCAGAAGGGCTTCATCAAGGCCGAGATCGTCTCCTTCGACGACCTTGTCGCCGCCGGGTCCATGGCGGCCGCCAAGGCCACCGGCAAGGTCCGCATCGAGGGCAAGGACTACATCATGGCCGACGGCGATGTCGTCGAGTTTCGGTTCAACGTCGCGACCGGCGGCAAGAAGTAGGACTCCGGCCCCGTCAGCGATCAGCACGCAGGGCCGAAGTCTAGACCTCAGGTCAGCGGGGAGACCAGCTCTTGTTGATGACCATCACTTGACCACTCATGGGCATGTATCGGACCACTGCTGCGTACTTCTCGGGGTAGATGTTGCAGACCCGATAGAGGCGGGAATGCCCATTGGAGAACTTGCGGTGAACCGTGCCGACAGTGTCAAAGATGGCGTGCACCCGCTTGATCGTCATGTGGTCATAAACCTGGCGGTACTCGCCGCGCGTCACACACCCAAGCGTGTCCGCCGAGGCGGCAGGTGCGAGAGTCACCGCACCGAACGATGACATGGCGATGGCT
>DASQEH010000181.1:0-1690 GCA_035633755.1 Nocardioidaceae bacterium
TTCGACCGGAATCTCGACTCATCGAGTCGAGAGGAGAAGGGAGTTGTTGTCTGTGGAGGACTGGGCTGAGATCCGCCGGCTGCATCGAGCGGAGAGGGTGCCGATCAGTTGAGTCCCCGATAGTGGTGTAGCGCGGTTGTCGAGATCGTCGGCGTGTTCGTCAGACGATGAAGCGGCCACCGCGTGATCCTTCGAGTGAACCTCTCACAGCACTCTCGAATGGAGTCATCACGATGACCGCACCACACATTGTCGACCCTGCTGGCCTGCTTGGCGAAGCTCTCGCCGAAGCGTCGCCGGATCTGATGCGTTCCCTGCTGCAAAACGTCGTCAACGCGCTGCTCTGCGCCGATGCCGACGCAGTCGTCGGAGCCGAATGGGGCCGGCCGAGCCCCGCCCGGAAGACCCAGCGCAACGGTTACCGGCACCGCCCACTCGACACCCGGGTCGGGACGATCGACCTCGCGGTGCCCAAGCTCCGTCAGGGCACGTACTTCCCCGAGTGGCTGCTCGAGCGACGCAAGCGCGCCGAGGCCGCGTTGATCACCGTGGTCGCCGACTGCTACCTGGCCGGGGTCTCGACGCGGCGGATGGACAAGCTGGTCAAGACCCTAGGGATCGACTCCTTGAGCAAGTCGCAGGTCTCGCGGATGGCGGGCGATCTGGACCAGCTCGTCGATGAGTTCCGCCACCGCCCCCTCGACGCGGCGGGCCCGTTCACGTTCGTGGCCGCTGACGCATTGACGATGAAGGTCCGCGAAGGCGGCCGGGTAGTCAACGCCGTGGTCCTGGTCGCGGTCGGCGTCAACGGCGATGGCCACCGCGAGGTCCTCGGCATGCGGGTCGCCACATCGGAGTCCGGAGCCGCCTGGAACGAGTTCTTCGCCGACCTCGTCGCCCGCGGCCTGACCGGGGTCCGTCTGGTCACCTCAGATGCCCACGCCGGGCTGCGGGAGGCGATCGCTGCGAACCTGCCTGGGGCCTCATGGCAGCGGTGCCGCACCCACTACAGCGCGAACCTGATGGCGATCTGTCCCAAGAGCATGTGGCCGGCAGTCAAGGCGATGCTGCACAGCGTCTATGACCAACCCGACGCCGCCGCGGTCCACGCCCAGTTCGACCGCCTCCTCGACTACGTCACCGAGAAGCTCCCCGCGGTCGCTGAGCACCTCGGGGCCGCACGCGAGGACATCTTGGCCTTCACCACGTTCCCCAAGGACGTCTGGACCCAGATCTGGTCCAACAACCCCGCCGAGCGGCTCAACCGGGAGATTCGCCGGCGCACCGATTCGGTGGGCATCTTCCCCAATCGCGACGCCATCATCCGCCTCGTCGGCTCCGTCCTGGCCGAGCAGACCGACGAATGGGCCGAAGGCCGCCGCTACCTCGGCCTCGACGTCCTGGCCCGATGCCGCCTGACCACCGTCCCCAACATCGAACCCGAGATGGGAGCCGACGACCTGCCAGCACTCACCGCCTAACCACCCCAAGGGGTCACGCAGCGCTACACCACTCCCCGGGACTTGACCACGCAGTACGGCATCGTGGTCAACCTCCCGGTCGATCACACTGCCGAGACCGTCAACGCCGCAGCCACTAGTTGTACCCGGCCAGGACGTTGGCAGCGGCAGTGCAGGTCGGTCATGCGCGAAGCCGCGATGAGGGCGAGCTTGAGCTGGGCGTTGTCCAG
>DASQEH010000182.1:0-36990 GCA_035633755.1 Nocardioidaceae bacterium
CAGCCGGTGGAACTGCCGGACGGCGTCGGCGGCCAGCTTCCCCTCGTCAACGGCTACCAGTCGGTCATGCGATACGACGGGTCGACCGGCGACGAGGAGCAGCTGTAGCGGCGGGGCACTACCTAGGACGAGGGCCGCCACTGGGTCGACGACGCCGGCGTGGGGCAGGGTGTCGAGGCGCCAGAGAGCAAGGTCTGCCTGTTTACCGACTTCCAGCGAGCCGATCTGGTCATCCCATCCGAGTGTTCGAGCGCCTCCGATGGTGGCGCTTTGCAGCACGTCGCGAACGCTCATGGACTCGGCGCCTCCGCGGGCGCGGGCAAACAGCAGCGCGTGGCGGACCTCCTCGATCATGGAGCTGGCCTCGTTGCTAGCGGCGCCATCGACGCCAAGCCCAACCGGCACGCCTGCATCTCGCAGGTCGCGTAGCCGACAGATCCCTGCGCCAAGGCGGGCGTTCGACGAGGGGCAGTGGGCCACCCCGGCACCGCTGGCGGCCAGGGCAGCAACAGCGCTGTCGTCGAAGTGGATGCCGTGGGCGAACCACACATCATCGGCGAGCCAGCCCACGGAATCGACGTACTCGACGGGGTCCATCCCGAAGTGCCGGCGGCAGTAGTCGACCTCGTCGCCAGTCTCAGCCAGATGTGTGTGGAGTCGAACCCCTTTGTCGCGCGCAAGAGCCGCTGACTCGGTGAGCAGATCAGTCGTAACAGAGAAGGGCGAGCAGGGCGCAACCCCGATCCGAAGCATCGAGTCGGGGCCAGGGTCGTGGTGCATGTCGACGGCATCGGCAGTCGCCGTCAGGATCGCGTCGAGGCTCTCAACGACGGAATCGGGCGGCAGCCCTCCATGGGATTGACCGAGGTCCATTGAGCCGCGAGTGGGCAGGAATCGCAGACCGACGTCCCGGGCGGCCTGGATCTCGGCGCCGAGTAGGTCTCCACCCCTGGTGGGGAAGACATAGTGGTGATCCATCGAGGTTGTACAGCCCGTGCGAGCCAACCAGCCGAGTCCGGCTGCGGCGGCTGCAGCGGTGGTGTCTTCGTCAATGGTGCCCCAGATCGGATACAGCGCACCGAGCCAGTCGAACAGGCCTTCGTCGACGGCCAAGCCTCGAGTGAGCCACTGGTAGAGGTGATGGTGGGTGTTGACGAGCCCGGGCGTGACGAGACAGCCCCGGGCATCGATCCGCTCGACCGAGTCCCCTTCTCGGGCGGGCGGGGCGGGCCCGGGGCCGACGGCTTCGATGCGGTGTCCCCGCACGACCACATGGCCAGACGGATGCTCAGCCCCGTGAGTGCCTGGTGTCGCGTCCGGTGCGCCGTCCATCGTCGCGACGGTCCCACCCTCGATCACCAGCAGTTGCGTCGTCACGGCGGGTCAAGCAGCTCTGTCAGTCGTCGCCGGGTGATGGTGGCGAGCTCTACCCGAACGACATCGAGCTCGGTTTCAGGATCGTTGTCGAGCCGGCTGCGCAAGAAGGCGAGGAGATCCTCGGCGCTGCGGCCAGCGGCGGCCACGAGATAGATCCGGCCGAATCGCTGCTCATACTCGGCATTGCCGCGAGCCATCGCCTCCTGGACGGAGGCGCTGGCGCGCGACATCCCGGCCTGTTCCCTCGACGATCGAGCAGCCGACTCGACGTCCAGCCGTACTGCCCGCTCGCCGATGCGCGGATGTCCGGCGAGGGCAGCATCGATCTCCGACACGTCGAGGCCGAGAACCAACTCGTCCGACGCAGCCAGCAGCGCGTCGAGGTCGCCGTACGGACGCCGCGCTAGGACTCCGTCCGCCCAGCTCGGAGCCGCGGTGAGCGACAGCAGGGTGGGCCGCAGTCGATCAGCCGCCTCCCCGTTGAAGTCATCCAGCCGGGAGTCACCGGTGCTCTCCACCGCCACAGCTAGTGCAGCCGCTGCAGGCTGGCCGAGCGAGTGGAACCCATCGGCGTCGTGTCGTTGACCACGTCCTCCAAGCGGTGGTTGGCGATCTTGGCGATCTCCAGCAGTGCCGCTGCGTGCTCTTGCGTGGGGGAGTTGTCGAGCCGCTGCAACGCCTGCTCGAGCACCTGCTCCGAGCTCAGCTCGCGGGCGGCCACGATGAGCGGGAATCCGAACTTGTCCCGATACGCTCGGTTGACCTCCTCGAACGCGTGCTGCTCTTCCTCGCCGAGGAAGGTCAGCCCGGCAGCTGCCTGGTCCACGAAGGACCGGTCGGTGTGCTCGACGGTCTCGAGGTCGGGTCCTGCGAGAGTGGGGTAGCTGCGCATCAACTCCCTCTGCTGGTCAGGCGAGAGCGAGAAGAGCCGGTCCTGCATCGCCGCGCGCAGTCCGTTTGCGTCGGCGAAGGGGCGCTGGTCGGCGACCGCGTCGGCGATTCCCGCGTCACCCTGGTACGCCGGAGACACCAGGGCCACGAACTGCTCGCGTGGCATGGCGTTCAAGGAGTCGATGTCGACCTTGTGTCCGTTCGCCGCAACCGTGTCGGGCTTGCCGCCGAAGTGGTTCAGGAGCAGGTTCAACAGGATCGCCGCGATGCTTCCCGTCGTGATTCCGGAGTTGAGGAACGCTTGCACGTTCCGCGGCATCTCCACCAGGAATGCCGACGTGCCATCAACTTGCGGCAGTCCCACTGGGATCATCGCGATGGCCACACTCACCGCCACCACGATCACATTGCGGTGGTTGTTGAAGTCGACGCGGCCGAGGGTCTGGATACCCACTGCGGCCACCGTGCCGAACATCACCAGGGCAGCGCCCCCAAGGACCGAGTGCGGGATGCCCGCCACGATGGCACCGGCCTTGGGCAGCAGGCCCAAGATCATCATGATGAGGCCGGCGGTGGCGACCACCCAGCGACTCTTGACCCTGGTGAGGCGGACCAGCCCCACGTTCTCGGCGAAGCAGGTGTAGGGGAAAGAGTTCATCACGCCGCCGATGAAGGTAGCTAGACCGTCAGCACGCAACGCGGCTGCGATGTCGCGCTTGGCGATGGGCTTCTCCACGATCTGCCCGGTCGCGTACACGTCTCCAGTGGTTTCGACCGCCGTGATCAGCATGACCACGATCATCAGCAGGATCGGCACAAGGGCGAACTTGGGTGCACCGAAGTGGAACGGGCCGGTGAAGCCCAGCCAGTCGGCTCCGCTCACCGCGGCGAACTCGGCGACCCTGCCACCGGAGCCGTCGCTCACCAGCGCTGCGACCGCCGTTCCGATGACCAGGCCGGCCAGGACCGCGACCGTCTGCACGAACCCGCGGGTGAATCGGGTCAGCCCCAGGATGACGAGGATGGTGAACATCGCCAATCCGAGGTTGGTGTAGCTGCCGAACTTGAGGTTGTCGGGCACGAGGTCGGGGTTCAAGTAGGCGAACTGGCCACCGCCTGCATCGAAGGCGGCGACGGGGATCAGCGTGATGCCGATGATCGTGATCACACTGCCCGTCACGACCGGCGGGAAGAAGCGCACCAGCTGTGCGAAGAACGGCGCAATGAGAAGGGTGAAGAGCCCGGCGACCATCACCGCGCCGTAGATGTAGACCAGACCGCTGGTCCCGCCTCCGTAGTCCAGACCGATGATGATCATCGGCGTCACGGCGGTGAAGGTCACCCCTTGCAGCAGGGGGAGCCGGACCCCGATCTTCCAGACGCCGACCGACTGCAGAATCGAAGCAATGCCGCAGGTGAACAAGTCGGCGTTGATCAGGTGGATCAGCTGCTCGTCGTTCAGGCCGATTGCGCCAGCGAGCAGAATGGGGACAATGACCGCGCCGGCGTAGAACGCCATCACGTGCTGCAGTCCGTAGACCGCCAGCTGTTGCGGCGGCAGCACTTCGTCGACTGGGTGGAGGGCGCGCTTCTTGGCTGCCGTTGAGGCTGAGCTCATCTCATTCCTTCCGGGTTCGCACCTGACCAGTTATCGCATAGTGGAAACGCGATGCTGTTCCTCGGAACCCTAGGACTCCGGCTCTCCCGTCGTCAACGGTTGTTTTCTGCCTGGTCTGCGTCATCGGTGGGGGCCACCCGATGCCGCCCATCGTGAGTTGGATGGCCCGGTGGCGGCGATTGATCATCATGGCCGCTCGTCGTGCCCGACCCCCGCAGGGATACTGTCGCGGAGGGCATTGACAGCGCTGAACAGCGCCACTATGTTCACCCAACGATATATCGATTCCGCATTGCGGGAGACTGGTGAGGAGCCCTGTGACCGTCTCGACTCATGTCCTCGACGCATCGCTGGGGCGCCCCGCTCGCGACGTCCCGGTGTCGCTGTTCCAGCAGCACGTATCAGGTGACTGGAGAGAGCTGCTTCGCGGGACCACGGATGCTGACGGGCGGTTGAAGGCCGTGAGCTCGACGGGCGAACCCTTACAGCTCAACCACGGGATTCACCGCATCGACTTCGAGACAGCGACCTACTTCGCGAGCAGCGGGCAGACCGGCTTCTATCCGCAGGTGAGCATCATCTTCGAGGTCCTCGACCCGTCGGCCCACTATCACGTCCCGCTCTTGTTGTCGCCGTTCGCCTATTCGACCTATCGAGGGAGCTGAGAGCCGTGGGAGTCACGCTCGGGCATAACCAGTACGGCAAGGCCGAGACGCGCGTGGTTCGCGTCTACCGCGACGCCGATCCTCATGAACTCGTCGACTACAACGTCAGCGTCGCCCTCTCGGGAGATTTTGCTGACATCCACCTGACCGGTGACAACGCGAAATGCCTCACCACGGATGCGACGAAGAACACCGTCAACGCATTCGCCAAGGAGCACGGGGATGAGGCACGACAGCCCGAGTCGTTCGGCTTGGCCCTCGCGCGCCACTTCGTCGAGGACGTGGAGCCCGTGCACCGAGCCCGAATCAAGCTGGAGATGTACCCCTGGCGTCGGCTGAGTCATGCCGGATCAGCACACCCGCACGCCTTTGTCCGAGCCGGTGACTACGTCCGCACCGCCACCGTGACCTACGAGGGGGGTCGTGCGTGGGTGGTCTCCGGTGTGAAGGACCTCGTCCTCCTCAAGACCACCGACTCGGAGTTTCACGGGTTTCTCGAGGAGCGCTACACCACGCTGCAGCCGACCCGTGACCGGGTGATGGCAACCTCAGTGACCGCCCAGTGGTGGCACACCGAGGAGGAGGTCGACTGGCCGACGTCCCACCAAGCGGCCCTCGACACGATGAGCGACGTCTTCGCCGGCCACCACAGTCTCGCGCTGCAGCAAACGATGTACGCCATGGGGGAGTCGATGATCGACGGTGATCCCAGTATCGCGGAGGTTCGGTTCTCCCTCCCGAACAAGCACCACTTCCTCGTCAACCTGAGCCCCTTCGAACTCGAGAACAACAACGAGGTCTTTCACGCCGATGACCGCCCCTACGGCTACATCGAGGGCACGATCCGCCGCGATGGGGCGCCCGATCCCGAGCTGGCGTTCGACCCGGGTCAAGGCTGGTAGGAGCATCCGTAGCGACGACGGCTCAGGCGGAGGACCGCTCAGCGGTGAGTCCTTCGCCCAAGTCCTCAGCGGCGGACTTCAGAATGGGAACAGCTCGCTCAACGAGCTCGGAGTTCATGCGCGCCGAGGGCCCGGACACGGAGATGGCGAAGAGGCTGGAACCGCCGACGACCGGGACGGCAACGCAGCGCACACCGACGTCTTGCTCCCCGTCGTCGATGGCGTACCCCTGGCGGCGGACCTTTGCGAGCTCTCGAGTGAGGACGTCGGGATCCGTGATGGAGTGCTCGGTTGCCGCCGGTAACCCGATGCGCTGGATGAGCTTGGCGATGGTGTCGTCATCCAGTTGCGCGAGCAGCGCCTTGCCAGCACCGGTGTTGTGCAAGTGAACGCGGCGACCAACCTCGGTGAACATCCGCATAGCGTGTCGCGAGGGCACTTGAGCGACGTAGGTCGCCTGATCGCCGTCGAGCATGGACAGGTTGGCTGTCTCGCCAAGAGCCTCCACGAGCTGGGCGAGCCATGGCCGGGCCCATTCCGCGAGCATCGCGCTGGCGCTCTCCCCGAGAGGGATCAGACGCGGTCCGAGAGCGTACCTGCGGGATGTCAGCTGGCGGACGTAGCCACGAGTCACAAGGGTGCGCATGATGCGATGCATGGTGGGCAGCGGCAGGGTGGCAGCCGTGGCGGCCTCCGACAGCGACATCTCGCCGCCAGCCGCTGCGAGGACTTCGAGGATGTCGAAGGCACGGTCGACCGACTGCACACCGCTCGACCGTCGTTCCTGCGCCACCCTGAGTCCCCGCGTCGTCGGTAATAGGACAGACTTCCGCCAAGCGAAATACTAGCGCGTCTATCAGAGGAGATCACATGGCAACACCGAGTCCGGGGTATGCGATCACGGTGCGAGTCGAGAGCCCAGCGGCAGGCAACGCAACGGCGGAGCTGACCTCAGCGGTCGGCGTGGCCGGGGGAGTCTTGACGGCCTTGGATGTGGTCGAGTCCCACCACGACCGGCTTGTGGTCGACGTCTCCTGCAACGCCACTGACGCTGACCATGCCGACGCCATCACAAAGGCGATCAGCGAGCTGGCCGGTTTCAGTGTGCGCAAAGTGAGTGACCGGACGTTCCTGATCCACCTCGGCGGCAAGATCTCGGTGGAGCCGAAAGTGTCGTTGCGTACCCGTGACGATCTCTCCCGCGCATACACCCCCGGTGTCGCCCGGGTCTGTATGGCTATCGCCGAGAAGCCCGAGGACGCGCGACGACTGACGATCAAGCGCAACACGGTCGCCGTGGTCACCGACGGTTCTGCGGTGCTGGGACTGGGCAACATCGGACCCGCCGCGGCGCTGCCCGTGATGGAGGGCAAGGCGGCGCTGTTCAAGAGGTTCGCCGACGTCGACGCCTGGCCGGTCTGCCTGGACACGCAGGACACCGATGCGATCGTGGAGACGGTCCGGTACCTGGCGCCGGTGTACGGCGGCATCAACCTCGAGGACATCGCAGCGCCACGGTGCTTCGAGATCGAGACGAGATTGCGAGACACCCTCGACATCCCTGTCTTCCACGACGACCAGCACGGCACGGCCATCGTGGTGCTGGCTGCGCTGCGCAACGCATTGCGTGTCGTTGACAAGTCGCTGAGCGACGTGAAGATCGTCGTGTCCGGTGTGGGCGCCGCCGGCTCAGCGATCATCCGGCTGCTGCTGGCTCAGGGCGCTGGTGACATCGTCGCCTGCGACCGGGTCGGGGCGCTGCACCGGTCGGGGACGTACACCGAGCCCATGCGCCGCTGGCTCGCTGAGCACACCAACACGGATGACATCTCCGGACCACTGAAGCAGGTGATCGCAGGCGCGGACGTCTTCATCGGTGTCTCCGCGCCCAACATCCTCGACGGTGCGGACATCGCGACCATGGCCCCGGCCGCCATCGTGTTCGCCTTGGCCAACCCCACGCCGGAGGTGGATCCCCCGGCAGCTCAGGAACATGCCATGATCGTGGCGACCGGACGCAGCGACTACCCCAACCAGATCAACAACGTGTTGGCGTTCCCCGGCTTCTTTCGCGGCCTCTTGGACGCTGGCGTGAAGGACTTCAACGACGAGATGATGATCGCGGCCGCGCATGCGATTGCCGACGTGGTGGGTCGCGACGAGCTCAACCCCAGCTTCATCGTCCCTAGCGTCTTCGACGCCTCGGTGTCTCCGGCCGTCGCCGCCGCGATCCGTGCGGTGGCCGCGGGCGAGCAGGGGGTCGACGGCGAACCGACCATCGACGGCGTACCGTCCCCTGCAGCCCGTTGACGCCGAGAAAGGACTCCAGACGTGCCTGACGACAATGCCCGTTCCGTGGCCGCGCGATCCGTGGAGGTGTTCGGCCCTCCAGTCGCCCGCTCAGACGAGGTCCTTACCCAGCAGGCGCTGGAGTTCATTGCCGACCTGCACAGGAGGTTCGCGGGGCGTCGGGACGAGCTGCTGGACGATCGACGGCGTCGTCGGGCCGAGATCGCCACGACCGGTCGGTTGGACTTCCTGGCTGAGACGGCGTCGGTGCGGGACGGAACGTGGTCGGTCGCGCCGGCTCCGGCGGACCTGAGCGACCGGCGGGTGGAGATCACCGGACCGACTGAGCCGAAGATGGCGATCAACGCGCTCAACTCCGGCGCGAAGGTCTGGCTTGCCGACCTGGAGGACGCCAACACGCCGCATTGGGCGAACGTCGTGACGGGGCAGGTCGCACTCTCCGATGCCGTCCGCCGGAAGCTGCGGTTCACCGCGCCGGGCGGAAAGGAGTACAGCCTCCGGGAGGACGATGACCTGGCCGTCATTGTGGTCCGGCCCCGGGGCTGGCACCTCGATGAGCGTCACGTCATGGTTGACGGGAACCCGGCAGTCGCCGGGCTCGTCGACTTCGGCCTGTACTTCTTCCACAACGCCGCAGAGCTACTGCAACGCGGAAGTGGTCCCTACTTCTACCTGCCGAAGATGGAGAGCCACCGCGAGGCCCGCCTATGGAACGAGGTGTTCACGTACGCACAGGAGCAGGTCGGCGTGCCTCACGGCAGTGTCCGAGCCACCGTCCTGATCGAGACGATCACCGCAGCCTTCGAGATGGACGAGATTCTCTACGAGCTGCGCGAGCACGCCAGCGGCCTGAACGCCGGTCGGTGGGACTACCTCTTCAGCCTGATCAAGAACTTCCGCGACGCAGGACCGCAGTTCCAGCTGCCGGACCGGGCCGCGGTGACCATGGCCGCGCCGCCGATGCGCGCCTACACCGACCTTCTTGTCTCGACGTGCCACCGGCGCGGCGCCTTCGCCATGGGCGGCATGGCGGCGTTCATCCCCAGCCGTCGCGACCCGGAGGTCAACGCTCGCGCGTTGGAGAAGGTTCGCGAGGACAAGGAACGCGAGGCCGGTGACGGCTTCGACGGCTCCTGGGTGGCCCACCCGGATCTGGTGCCGGTGTGCCGGGAGATCTTCGACCGCGTCCTCGGGGACGCGCCCAACCAGGTCGAGCGCCAGCGGGACGACGTCGCGGTGACCGCCGACCAGTTGCTGGACATGGCCGCTGTCCCTGGATCCGTCACCGAAGCCGGGCTGCGCAACAACGTCGACGTCGGTCTGCGATACCTGGAGGCCTGGCTGCGCGGGAACGGGGCGGTGGCCATCCACAACCTGATGGAGGACGCCGCGACCGCGGAGATCTCCCGGTCGCAGATCTGGCAGTGGGTGCACAACGAGGTACGGCTCGACACGGGCGACGTGGTCACCGCCGAGTTGGTGCGACGCGTTCTGGCTGACGTGGCCGAGGACGCGTCGCAGGAGGGTGGCGGCGAAGGGGACGGAAGCCGCTTCGAGCAGGCGCGTGAACTCTTCGAGCAGGTGGCACTGGCGGACGACTTCGCCGACTTCCTCACCATTCCGGCCTACGAGGCGGTCCTGGCGGCGGAGACCACCTCGACATGACGAGCGTGGACTCCTTCGGCCACTTGGACGACACCTTCCTGAGACGGCTGGACCAGCAGCTTGCCGAGGCAGACCGGCATCTCGCCGAGAGGTATCCCGGCGACGCCGGCACCCGCCAGCCCGTGCACACCGTCTACATCCCTGCCGACCGGCTGGAGCATACGACTGTGGCCGCGTGGGGTGCCGAGGCGCGAGCACTGTTCGACGAGGTCACTCCGGACGTGGACTCGGCGGCCGAAGTCACCGGCCTTGGCGCATCCGTCACCGAAGACGTCCACTCGCGGGTCCGCGCCAAGCTGGGCTCCCAGCCGGTGGAGGACCTTCGAGCCGACCTCGAGGACGGCTTCGGGGTTCGTGCCGACGCCGAGGAGGACGCCGCTGCCGTCACGGCCGCGGAGGTACTGGGGCCCTTGCTCAACGGCGGTGATGGTCCGTCCTTCGGGGGGATCCGGTTCAAGAGCCTCGAGCCGGCGACCCGCAGGCGTGGGCTGCGGAGCCTCGACCTGTTCATCGGGGCGCTGAAGGCCGCCGGGCCGCTGCCCGAGGGGCTCGTGCTCACCCTGCCCAAGGTCACCTCCGTCGAGCAGGTCTCGGCCATGGTGTCCGTCTGCCGGCATCTCGAAGAGGCGCATCACCTTCCCGCCGGTCGCCTGCGGTTCGAGATCCAAGTCGAGACTCCGCAGGCCATCATCGGCGCGGACGGTACGCACCTCGTGGCTGCCATGGTGCACGCGGCCGAAGGCCGGGTCACCGGCCTGCATTACGGAACGTATGACTACAGCGCCGCGTGCGGGATCGCTGCCGAGTACCAGAGCATGGAGCACAGCGCCGCCGACTTCGCCAAGGCGGTCATGCAGGTCGCCGCGGCAGGTACCGGTGTCCGCCTGTCTGACGGGTCCACCAACGTGATCCCCACCGGGTCAGCTGACCAGGCGCGCAGCGCTGTGCGGCTCCACGCCCGACTGGTGACGCGCTCCTTGCAGCGCGGCTACTACCAGGGCTGGGACATGCACCCCGGTCACCTCGTCACCCGCTACCTCGCGACGTACGCCTTCTACCGCGAGGGGTTCGACACTGCCGCGAACCGGCTGCATGCTTATCTCTCCGGGAGAGAGGGCAGTGTCATGGACGAGCCCGCGACAGCACAGGCACTCGCCTCGTTCCTTTCCCGGGGGCTGCACTGTGGTGCCCTCGACGACGCTGAGGCTCAGACGGCTACCGGCGTGTCGGTGGCCACCCTCCAGGCTCTCGCTGCCCGCCGACCGCTTCCCGACGATGACGTCGCTGCCGGGAGCGCCCCAAACCACTCGTGACCAGGCTTGCCTCTGCCTCGACCGCGCTGGACTCCGCGTGCGTCGTCAGCAGCGGCACGCGCGCAGGCTCACGCGTGGTGGAGGGCCTGCATCGCCTCGGCGGGGAACGCCGTGGTGGTGTCGCCGAGCACGAGGGCGCGGTAAGTCTGCGTGGCCGCCTCCTCCAGGTTGAGCGCTCGCCTGAACGCCATGGAGACATTGGGGCCGAGCGCCGAGCATCCATGGTGGCCCATGATGACGCAGTCGTGGGAGCGGGCCTGCTCAGCCGCGGAGTCGGCGAGCTCGTCCGAGCCGTTGGGGTAGTACGGCGTCCTGCCGACGGAACGCACGTAGAAGGCATGGTCGAGCGTGATCAGCCGGATCTGGTGTCCCAAGGCGTCCAGCAGGACGCAGTGCTGGGGATGCAGGTGTATGACCGCGTTGACGTCGTCGCGAACCCGATAGGTCCTGCTATGCAGCTTCCATTCGGAGGAGGGCGACGGTGCCCCACCTCGGATGTCACCGTCGAGGGTCATGAGCGTGAAGTCGTCGGGCGTGAGGCGGTCCAGCCAGGTCCCTGAGCCCGTGACGACGAACTGATCACCACCCGGCAGTCTGGCCGACAGATTCCCCCCGCTCGCCAGCGCCAGCCCCTTGTGGACGGCTGCACCACCCACGTCGATCAGCTCGCGGACGAGGTCGGAGATCGGCTCCTCCATGGTGGCCCTTTCTGTCAGCGCAGTCGCACGAGGGTGAACTCGAAGTTGCCTTCGGTGAAGTACGTCTTCGACCATGCGATCACTCGGCCGTCGTTCTTGTACGCCTGCTGAGTGAGGCAGAGGAACAGCGGCTTGATCGGCCTGATCTCGGGCCAGGCGAGATCGTCGTCGTTGACTGCGTGGACGGTAGCGACGGCCTGGTCCGGTAGCAAGCCGAGCGGGGCCAGCAGGGCGAAGATCGAGCCGTGGATCTGGGCGGGGTCGAAGTCGCTGGGCAGTACTGCGGCATTGAGCAGGCACCACTCGAAAGCGATCACCTCGTGGTCGGCAACGAAGCTGCGCTCGACGGCGATGACTGGCAACGGCGGCTCCTCATCGAAGTGACCCGCCTCCTCCGCGGTGGCCATCCGCCGCTCGCGCAACCGGTAGCGCACCTCCGAACCCGGCCTCTGCTCGGAGATGGTGGCAGTCATGGATCGCAGCTCCTGAAGCCCCGCAACGACTCCAGGACCGCGAGGCGTGACGAATGTTCCGGCACCGGGGCGTACCCGAACGAAACCGCTCGCCGACAAGATGCGCAGCGCCGCCCGCACAGTCGGGCGACTGACACCGGCCTCGTCCGACAAGGTCTGCTCGGACGGCAGCTGCTGGCCGGGCTGGAAGACGCCGGCCATGATTCGTGCGCGCAGAGCATCCGCCAGCTGGGTGGGCAGCGACCTGCTGTCCCGCAAAGGCGTGAGCTTGGACACGAGAATCCACCTGTTGCCGAGCGATGAAGTCCGCACTACTGTAGCGGCCACCCACCAGGCGGTCATCAGTTGTCAGACAAGTTACCGGAGGCATGATGCGACGACTTCCACGGCTTTCCACCGCCGTTATAACGGCTGTAGCTGTCGGTTCGGCGGTGGCGGGATGCAACGCCTCCAACCCCGACTCGGGCAGTGGAGGAGAAGGCGAGGACGGCCCTTCACTCATCCTGGTCACCCCTGAGCCCGCCGGAGCCAACGAGTTCCTCAAGCTTGCTATCACGGGAATCGAGGAGTCCGCGGATGCCGTCGGTGGCAGCTCGCGGGTCTTCGAGAGTCAGAACATCAGCAAGATCACCGAACAGCTGGACGCGGCCATCGCCGCACAGCCGGACGTCATCGCTGTCGTCGGCTTCGAGTTCGTCGACTCCATCACTGCTCTCGCGCCGGAGCACCCCGACCAGCAGTTCCTGTTCGTCGACACCTGCATCGAGGAGGAGCAGCCCAACGTGACATGCGCTGTCTTCCGAGAGCACGAAGCCGTCTACCTCGCTGGTGTCGAGGCGGGCCTCCTCACCAAGACGGACAAGGTGGGGGCAGTCGTCGCACTGGACACTCCTCAGATCAGGCGTTTCTCAGACCCGTTCGGAGTCGGGGCGAAGTCCGTCAACAAGGCTGTCAAGTTCACTCCGTTGTACGTCGGTGGGTCCAACCCCTTCGCGGACCCGGGGCGCGCGAAGGAGCAGGCCCTGTCACTGGCCAACGCCGGTTCCGACATCGTGATGGCAGCGTCCGCTGGTGGTAACTCCGGCGTGTTCGACGCGGCGAAGTCCTCGGGCCTCCTTGCCTTCGGAGTCGACACGAACCAGTGCCCGCAAGCTCCCGGCGTCATCATCGACAACGTTCTCAAGGAAGTGAACGTGGTGATGGTGACTGCCATCGAGAAGATCGTGGACGGAGAGACCGGGGGAGTGGCGTCGTACGGGCTCGCCGAGGAAGCCGTGACGCTGACGGGCCTCAAGGACGATGTGGCCGAGTCGGGCTGTGTCATCGCGGACCACGCTGACGTCATCGACGAGGTCAAGAAGGTCCGCGATCAGATCGTCTCCGGCGACATCACCGTCGATGACCCAGCCGCATAGTCCGGACGGGGTGCCCCGCGAGAGCGGGGCTGCCGCGCAGACCGCAGCCGCCGGGCGAGGGACGGACGGGTCGCCGGGGCTGACTGTACGGATGGCCGGTATCAGCAAGCTGTACGCGAACGGTGTCCAAGCCAACGACTCAGTCAACATGACTCTCAATCCCGGCGAGATCCACGCTCTCGTGGGTGAGAACGGCGCTGGCAAGTCGACCCTCATGCAGATCCTCTACGGCCTCGAGGAACCCACGAGCGGCGAGATCGCGATCAACGGGTCGACGGTCACGTTCGCGTCGCCAGTCGCGGCCGCACAGGCCGGCATCGGCATGGTCCACCAGGAGTTCAAGCTCTTCCCATCGCTCACCGTGGCCGAGAACGTCGTCTTCCGGTCGGAGCCGACGTCGGGTGGGTTCCTGCTGGACCGCAAGGCAGCAGAGGTTCGCGTTGCCGAGCTGGCGGCACAGTTCGGTCTTGACGTTGATCCGGCAGCCAAGGTCAGCCGGCTGTCCGTCGGTGTGCTGCAGAGGGTGGAGATCCTGAAGGCCCTTCACCGGGAGGCACAGGTTCTCATTCTCGACGAGCCCACAGCGGTCCTCATTCCGCAGGAGGTGGATGCGCTGTTCGCTGTGCTCCGCGAGCTGCGGGATGCCGGCCGCACGATCGTGGTGGTCACTCACAAGCTGCGCGAGGTGATGGAGTTCAGCGACCTGATCACCGTCCTGCGAGACGGCCGCTCCGTAGCCAGCCTCGAGACAGCCAAGACCACCGCGACCGAAGTCGCCAACCACATGACCGGCCGAAACGTCGACCTGGACGGCCGGTACGAGCCGGGTCAGCCCGGCGAGGTAGCGCTGACCGTCCGTCAGCTCACCGTTTCGGATGACCAGGGAGTGACGGTGGTGAAGGGGGCGGACCTCGACGTCCGGCACGGCGAGATCCTCGGTATCGCCGGCGTGGCGGGGAGCGGCCAGACGGAGCTGCTCCGGTCGATCGCCGGGCTCAGCGCCCACGCCCAGGGAAGCGTGCAGATCGACGGCACAGAACTGCAGGCGCTCAGTCCCGCCGATCGCCGCAAGCATGGCATCGCCTACATTCCGGAGGACCGTCGCGGCGTAGGGTCGGCCGTCACGGCGTCGGTCGCGGCCAACCTGGCCATGGGTTTCCATCGGGATAACCCGATCAAGAACGGATGGCGCTTGGACCACAAGGCCATCGAGCAGCACGCCGAGAGGATCATCGGGCACTTCGACATCAAGGTGTCGAAGCCCGAAGTTGTCGCCGGCACATTGTCAGGCGGCAACCTGCAGAAGGTGATCGTCGGTCGCGAGATGGCGCACGGAGCTGCTGTGCTCCTGGTCGACCAACCGACACGAGGCGTGGACATCGGTGCTATCGAGAACATCCACGCCAGGCTCCGCGCCTATCGTGACGAGGGCCACGCGATCCTGCTGACCTCTGCGGAGCTCAGTGAGCTTTTCGCCTTATCCGACCGCATCATCGTGATGTACGCCGGCGAGATCGTGGCAGAGATGTCTCGAGCCGAGGCCACCGAGGCCAACGTCGGGATGGCCATGGCCGGCATCACTCCGGGCAACGATGTGGCGGCGAGCGCATGAAGGCACAGGTAGCAGCACTCCGACCGATGCTGATCGCTTTGGGCCTGGCGCTCCTCGTCGGGGCGGTGATGATGCTGGTGAGCGGCAGCAACCCGATCACCGGCTATGCGGCGATCCTCGAGGGGTCGCTGGGGCCCGAGGGCTGGTCGACCACCGTGACTCTGGCGATCCTCGTGGTCGGATCGGCGCTGGCCGTGGCCCTGCCGCTGCGTGCGGGTCTGGTCAATCTCGGTGGTGAGGGTCAGCTCGTCGGCGGCGGAATCACAGCCGTGCTCGTGGCGACCGCGTTGCCCGACCTGCCGACTGCGATCGCGCTCCCCACCGCGCTCGTCGCGGCCGGACTGGTAGGTGCACTGATCGGGTTCCTCCCAGCCCTCATGGAGAACTCCATCGGGGTTCCGTTGTTGATCAGCTCGCTGCTGCTGAGCTATCCGATCGTCGCGCTCGCGTCGTACCTCGTTCGCTTTCCCCTGCTCGACGAAGGTACGGGTCTGCCTCAGACGGAGATCCTCCCCAGCGGATACCAGATGCCCGAGTTCGGTGAGGTCTCCGGTGCCCTCGTCGTGATGGCTCTCATCGTTGCGGTGGTGATCGTGATCGACCGCGCCATGCCGGCCGGATACGAGATCCGGCTCACGGGACTCAACCGCAACTTCACGGCGTACTCCGGGGTCCGCGTCGATGACATCGCCCTGCGCGTGATGGCCGGGGGAGGCGCGATCGCGGGAGTCGTGGGAGCTCTCATCGTCACCAACTTCCCCTACCGGTACGTCGACGGCTCGCTCATCACGCCGGGGTATGTATGGACTGGCCTTCTCGCCGCGATGCTGGCGCGAGCGAACCCCATCGGGGCAGTCGTAGCCGGGGTGTTCTTCGCTGCCCTGCAAGTCGGTGGCTCGGCCCTGGAACGTGAGACGTTCGTGCCGCGCGAGCTCAGCTCAATCCTCCAGGCGACCGTCATCATCATCCTCGCCGGCGCCTTGGCGCTGAACGCACGCAAGAGCCAGAAGGTGGCCTGAGATGGAGTGGGGCGGAATCTTCGACTGGGCGCTCTTCGAGTCGGTCCTGCGCGCACTCACTCCGGTCCTCCTCGCCGCCCTCGCTGGGTTGCTGTGTACCAGGGTGGGGGTGTTCAACATCGGTCTGGAGGGGCTGATGCTGATCGGCTGTTTCGCCGCTGTAGCGGGCAGCTGGTTCAGCGGGAATGCCTGGATGGGTGTGGCAGCAGCGGTGCTCGCCGGCATGGCGATGGCAGGGATCCTGTCGTACTTCTCGGTGACGTTGGGCGCCGACGCGATCATCGTCGGTATAGCGCTCAACCTGTTAGCGGTCGGTCTCACGTCGTTCCTGGTGCGCACGGTGCTCGGAGCACAGGGGACGTTCCAGGACCCGGACTTGAAGGGACTGCCGCTGATCTTCAGTCAGTCACCGCTGACCTACCTGTCGCTCGCCTTGGTCCCGGCCTTTGTCTTCTTCCTCCGTAGAACGGTCTGGGGTTTCCGCCTCCAAGGCGTCGGCGAGGTGCCCGGGGCTGCTCGCAGCCTCGGGATCAACACGCACCTGTATCAGCACATGGTGGTCGTTGCCTCGGGCGCGCTGTGCGGACTTGCTGGAGCACAGCTGTCTTTGGGCAATGTGGTGCTGTTCTCCGACAACATGACTGCCGGCCGTGGCTGGGTGGCCGTCGTCGCCGTGATGCTGGGACAAGCGGCCCCGATCGGCACTCTTCTCGCCGCCTTGTTGTTCGGCGTCACCGACGCGGTCGGTGTCCGTCTGCAGGGGCAGGGCTTGCCGTCGCAGTTCACCACTGCGGCCCCCTACGCCATTACCTTGATCGCCCTCATCGCCGTCAGTGTCCGCGCCAGAGCAGTGGCCCGACACCGGGCTCGCGGCGGACCCACCTCGGGCCGCGGTGGATCACCACCGACGCCGCTTCCGTCCACGTCCCCCGTCACCTCAACCGCACAAGGAGATACCACCCATGTTTGACCAGACCCGGGTGCCGCAGCCAACGTTGGTCGCCAAGAGCGTGCTCCTCGAAGGTGACGTCGTTCGCATCCTCGACCGTCGTGTTTTCCCGTTCGAGAAGACGTGGGTGGTGTGTCGCAACGTCGAAGACGTCGCGAAGGCGATCGAGGACATGGTGACGCAGAGCAGCGGACCCTGGTTCGCAGCCGCCGGTGGGATGGCGCTGGCCGCGCAGGCGGCCGATCGTGAGGGCTCGTCGGAGGAATCGCGTCGGGCCGCGATCCACCGGTACGGCGATCGGCTGAAGGCAACCCGGAAGACCAACAATCACATCCGCGAGGTGGTCACGGAGCTGCTCGCCATCGCCGACTCCGCGCTCGACCCGGGAGAAGACCTCACACCAGCGGTGACCGCAGGGGCCGAAGCCGCCGCGCGTCGCTACGACGAGCGAAGTGAACGGCTGGGACGCCATGCGGCCCCGCTGGTTCCTGACGGCGCGACGATCCTCACGCACTGCTGGGCGGAGTCCTATCTCACCCAGACCGTCGCTGCCGTGCTCGAGTCGGGCAAGCAGATCCAGGCAATCTGTACGGAGACTCGCCCCTACCTGCAGGGCGCCCGGTTAGTCGCTGAGAGCCTCGCCGAGATGGGCGTCCCGACCCGCCTCATCACCGACGGCATGCCGGCACACTTGATGTCACGTGGAGACATCGACATCTTCATCACGGCGGCGGACCGCGTGACGATGGACGGCCACGTGGTGAACAAGGTAGGCACGCTCCAGATTGCCCTCGCTGCACACGCCCTCGGGGTGCCGTACCTGGCCCTGGTGCATGCTCCGGACATCCATGCCGCCACCATTGACGACGTCGAGATGGAGGACCGCAACGGTGACGAGGTGCTCTTCACGCTCGGCCATCGGACGGCCTCGACTCGAGTGACCGGCATCTACCCGGCCTTCGACGCGACGCCACCGCAGTACGTCAGCGCCGTCGCCACCGACCGAGGTCGGTTTTCCCCGCGCGACCTGGCCTCCTACCACTCCAAGGAGGACGAGTGACCGCCGATGTCGCCGACATCTTGCCGGTGACCGGCATTCCCCGGAGCGGCATGCCCACGCGTGCCCTCGTCGTTGGCGATCCCTTCCGTGCCGAGCGCATCTCGCAGCAGCTGGACGACGTGGTCGAGGTGGCCTACAAGCGGGAGTACCGCACCTACCGTGGCCGCTGGAACGGCGTCGACGTCATCGTCTCGTCGCACGGCGTCGGTGGTGCCGGCGCGCTGTGCCAGTTCCAGGAGCTGATGGACGCCGGAGTTGACACCATCATCCGGCTCGGCACTGCAGGCTCGCTCGCTCCGGGTATCGCCGACGGGGACCTGGTGGTGGCCGACTCGTGCATCCGAGACGACGGTGTCACCCACCAGCTGATGCCGGAGTCCTACCCCGCCAGCGCAACAGCCGAAGTCGTTCTCGCCCTGCTGGGCTCGGCTCGCGACCACGCTGCCCCGCATCACCGCGGCGTGGTCTGGACCCGCGCGGCGCTCTACCCGGGTGTCCTCGACCTCGGGCTCCCCGGCTACGTGAAGCTCGGGGTGGTGGCGATAGAGATGGAGCTGTCAGCCCTGCTTGTCCTCGCATCCACCCGGGGCGTTCGGGCTGGCGGTGCCCTGGTCATCGATGGTGCCGCGGCGGACGAGCTGGTCGACACTACGGGCTATGACCCGCATCGCAACGTCGTGGCCGAGGGCGTCGCAAGGGCGGTAGCCGTGACCCTGGATGCATTGGTGGGCCTCCCGGCCATATCGGCTGCGGGATGACTGATTCGGTAGACCTCCTCCTGTCGGGCGACGTGGTCCTGACAGTCGACGCCGAGGGTACTGTCGTTCCGAACGGGTGCGTCGCCGTTCGCGACGGCCGGATCGTCGACGTGGGGCTACGCGACGATCTGGTTAGCCGCTATTCGCCGTCGGAGGTCGTCGACGCACCTGGATGCGTCGTCATGCCAGGGTGGGTCAACACGCATGCGCACCTGGCGATGAACGTGTATCGCGGCACCGCGGACGACGTCACGCTCGAGGAGTTTCTCGAACGCCTCATGGGCGCTGAGACGAGAGCCCTCAACGAGGACATGGTGACGGTGGGCGTGCGCGCCGCGATCGCCGAATGCCTGGCCGGTGGCACCACGACGGCTCTGGACATGTACTGGTACCCACAGGCGGCGCGTGCGGTTGCGCGGCAGGCAGGTTTCCGGTTGCTCAACGGCCCGACGTTTGTCGGCCAAGCCGACCCTGATGGCAACGACTTCGATGCCACGCTCGAACGAGCTGAAGCGATCCTGGAGCAGAATCGGGCAGAGAGCCCCGACGAGGATCTGTGGGTCATGCCGCACTCCACCTACACCCTCGACCGCGATCAGCTTCGGCGCATCGCCGAGCTCGCCGTGCGGTTCGGGGCACGGATCAACACCCATGCCTGCGAGAGCGAGGGGGAGCTCGAGCTCGTCCAGAAGCTGCACGCCAGTCGACCCGTCGAGGTGTTGGCTGCCGAGGGTCTTCTGGGACCGACCACGGTGCTGGCGCACGCGGTGCACCTCAGTGACGACGACATCAGGCGTATCTCCGAGGTGGGTGCGATGGTCGCACATTGCCCCGTATCGAACTTGAAGCTGGGCTGCGGGATCGCCCGCGTGCCGGAGTTGCTCGCCGCTGATGTCCGGGTCGGGCTTGGGACCGATGGGGCCGCATCCACCGGTCCTCTCGACTTGGTAGCGACGGCACGCATGGCAGCACTGCTCCACAAGGGGACCACTCGGGATCCGACCACCGTGAGTGCCGAATGCGCCGTGCGACTCGGGACGGTTGAGGGCGCTCGGGGGCTCGGGCTGAGCGACGTCGGCACCGTGGAGATCGGCATGCGAGCCGACCTACAGGTGGTCGAGACCGCGACGCTCAATACGGAGCCCACGGCTGACCCATGGGCGGCCGTTGTCTACGGTGCCTCAGCGGCCGATGTACGCCACACCATCATCGACGGGCGCTTCGTCATGCGTGACCGGGTCTTGCAGACCATCGACGAGGTTGCAGCCTTGAGGGACCTCCGGACGATCGCGGCCGAAGCGGCCGCCGCAACACGTCAGAACTAGAGCGGCCGCCGCAACGCGTCGGAACTAGAGTCGTCAGCAGGATCGCTCGACGTACAGCTTGGTCACTTTGAGCCGTACCCCGGCGCGAGGCCGGGTCTCGCATACGATCCACCCGCCCGGGTCGACAATGCCGAGCAAGGCACCTCCACCGAATACTCGGTACCCGATTCCTCTCCTGACGAGGTCGATCTGGGCGACATCAAGTCTCTGTCCACGAAGATCCGGCATCTTGCCCCCCTCGAGACCGCCGACGACGTCACACTCGTCGTCGATGACGAGCATGATGGACTCGGTGTCCTTTGTGCTGGAACCAGCGATGGGCCGCTGCTCGCACACCGTCCACCTGTCGTCAGGCAGGATCGTGTCGAGGAACCCGCCACCGATCACGTCGTGTTCCAGACCGGCTTCCTCGACGAGGTGCTTGGCGACATCCAGCCGCTTACCAGCGACTTTGGGGACGGTTTCGGCCTTCGAGGAGCATGCGCTGCACACAAGAGAGGCGAGCAGAGCAACTGCTGCCGTCCGCGCCAGCCCATCCATGTCGGGGGGACCTCCCTCGTGCTAGTCCCGACGGACGTGGACCACGTCGCGTCATCGGGTAGGCAGTCGTCTCGGCCTTGCGCACCCGCGCAACGTGCGGTGGTGAGCTAATGATGCACTGTCTCGCTGTACATACTGGTTCGTCAAGGCGCCACGGCGAGCTCCGCCGACTAAAGAACCGGCATGTCACCCTTAAGGCATGCAGACCGCGTACGAGGCCGCCGGAGGGGACGAGGGCCTGCTCCGGCTGGCAAGAGCGTGGCACCACAGGGTGATGGCTGACGAGGTGGTCAGCCACGCGTTCAGTCACGGCTTCCACCCGGAGCACACCGAGCGCCTGGCCGCTTATTGGGCTGAGGCGCTCGGCGGCCCGGCCACCTACTCGCGCGCCTACGGCGACGAGACGTCGGTGGTCCGGATGCACAGCGGCAACGGCCCCCATGACGACATGGACCGGCGGGCGGTCGCCTGCTTTGATGAGGCGCTGACAGACGTCGGGCTCGGCGAGGACGAGCCGATCAGACAAGTGCTCCACGACTACTTCGCCTGGGCGACCATGACCACGATGTCGCGGTATCACGACTCAGCCGACGACGTGCCCGATGGTCTGCCCTTGCCCCGGTGGTCGTGGGATGGTCTGCAACCCGAAGGCGGGTCCTGGCCGTCGCAGAGCAGCTAGGTGCGCACGACGGTGATGCCGGCTTCGGTCGCCGGCTCACTCATGGCGGCCAGGGCAGAGCCGGCTTCATCCAGCCCGATGACGCTGGTGACCAGCAGTTCCGGGTGCACTGCTCCGGAGGCGATCAGCTCGAGTAGGGGTGGGTAGCCGGAGGCGGCCATGCCGTGTGAGCCATAGATCTCGAGCTCTTTGGCGACGATGCGATCCATGGGTAGCGGAGGAGTGGAGTCGGGGCCGAACAGCAGGCCGACTTGAACATGACGGCCACGCGGTCGCAGGCCGTTCACCGACGCCAACGCCGTGGACTGGTGGCCAACGGCGTCGACCGAGACATGGGCACCGCCGTCGGTCACCTCGGTGACGTGTGCGCTGACGGAGTCTGCATCACTCGTGAGGACTACCTCGGCACCGAGCTCGCCGGCGCGAGTCAAGGCGGCGGTCGACAGGTCTGTCGCCACGACTCGTGCGCCTAGGGCAGTGGCTATCATCACGGCGGACAGCCCGACACCGCCGCACCCGTGTACGGCGACCCACTCACCGGCTCGCACCCTGCCGTGGGCAGTGAGGGCGCGGTAGGCCGTCGCGAACCGGCAGCCGAGGGAGGCCGCTGTCACGAAGTCGATGGACGCGGGAAGCGGCACGGCGTTGAGATCGGCCGCATGAACCGCCACCAGCTCAGCGAAGGAGCCCGGAATGGTGAAGCCAGGCTGCGTCTGCTGCTGGCATACCTGCGCATTCCCGCCGCGGCAGAGTGCGCACCGCCCGCAGCCGCAGGCGAACGGCACCGTAACCCGTTCGCCAACGAGGGGCCGCGTCACTTCGGGCCCAACTTCGGCCACGATGCCGGCGAACTCATGACCCGGGATGTGCGGTAGAGCGACCGGGTCGTGCCCCTGCCAGGCGTGCCAATCAGAACGGCATACCCCGGTGGCGCGCACTGCGACGAGCATCCCATCGGCCGGGCACGTGGGCTGATCCACCTCAACGAGCGCAGGGGCGACGCCATAGTGCGAGTACTGCACCGCCCTCATGGATCTTCGCGAAGAATCAGTGTGCCGGGGGTTTGCCTTCATCGGCGGCACGGTCCTTTGCGAGCTGCTGCTCGTCGACGATGGTTGGCCGCCACATCGCCCACCCTTGCATCAGTGCTGCGAAGACCAGCAGCCCGATGCCGACGTACAAGTTGACGTTGCCGGCGACCTGCTCTCCGCTGGTGGTCTCATCGGCGCCCAAGATGCCGGCCAGCACCAGGATCACGCCATAGATCCCCATCAGTGCCGCGATGAACGTACGGATGTCGAACGCGCCCGCCGTGCGACGTGTCGTTCCGCCGCCTGCCGAATCGCCCGCCGTGTCTGCGGTGTGCGCCATAGCTAGCTCCTTCTCACCAGAAGATGATGTTCAAGGCGATGACCATGACGAGGCCGACCGCCGCCAACTTGGTCGGCTGCTGGTACCACGCCAGCTCCCCCTCATCGGCGTCGTGGAAGTCCTGCTTGGGCGTCAGGCTGTACACGAGTCCGCGCAGCTCCGACTCCTTGCGGGGCTTGGTCACCATGGTGACGGCGATGCTCACAACGATGTCGACGACGAACGCGGCGCCGGCTGCTACGAAGCTTGCGCCCTGCCCAGACAGCCCCACCGCACCAATGGAGAGACCGCCGAGTGCATCTTCGCTCAGGATGCCGACGACGATGGCAGCGGCCGTGCCGGAGACGAGTCCGACCCAACCCGCCGTGGCACTCATCCGCTTCCAGAACATGCCGAGGATGAATGTGGCAAACAACGGTGCGTTGAAGAAGCCGAACAGCGTCTGCAGGTAGTCCATGATGTTGCTGTAGGACGCTGCGAACGTCGCCGTACCGATCGCGATCAGCGTCGCCGCTACCGTCGCAATGCGGCCAACTGCTGTGTAGTAGTCGTCAGGCCGATCCTTCTTGACATAGGTCTGCCAGAGGTCATACGAGAAGACCGTGTTGAATGCGGAGATGTTCGCCGCCATGCCGGCCATGAAAGCGGCCAGAAGACCTGCGATGGCCAGGCCGAGCATGCCGTTGGGTAGGAGATCTCGAATCAGGTAGAGCAGCGCATTGTTGTAGTCCGGTTCGCCGCCGTTGTTCTTGGGCTCCGAGATCTCAGTCACCAAAACACCCGCGAGCATGCCGGGGACGATGACAATGAAAGGCACAAACATCTTGGGGAATGCCCCGATGATGGGGGCGCGCTGCGCGGCCGAGATGGACTTGCTGGCCATGGCCCGTTGGACCTCGACGAAGTTGGTTGTCCAGTATCCGAACGACAACACAAACCCGAGTCCGAAGATGATGCCGACAACCGACCAGAAGGGACTGTCGAAGCCGGTGAGGGCCGTACCCGGCCACGACGACAGCTGTTCGGCGCCACCTGTGCTCTGACCGACACGCTCCTTGAGCCCGCCCCAACCGCCAACCTGGTTGAGGCCGATGATGGTGAGCGGAGCGAGGGCTGCCACGATGACGAAGAACTGCAGCACCTCGTTGTAGATCGCAGCCGAGAGGCCACCGAGTGTCGTGTACGTCAACACGATGGCCGCCGCCACGATGAGTGAAACCCACAGCGGCCAGCCAAGGATGACCTCGACAATGCTGGCGAGCAGATAGAGGTTGATACCGGCGATGAGCAACTGGGCGATGGCGAAGCTGAGTGCGTTGACCAGGTGAGCACCGGTGCCGAATCGCCTCAGCATGAATTCCGGTACCGAGCGCACCTTGGACCCGTAGTAGAACGGCATCATCACCACGCCGAGGAACAGCATGGCCGGCACGGCGCCGACCCAGAAGTAGTGCGCTGTGGGAATGCCGTAGTTGGCGCCGTTCGCGGACATCCCGATGATCTCCACGGCACCGAGGTTGGCGGAGATGAAGGCAAGCCCGGTCACCCAGGCGGGCAAGGACCGCCCGGAAAGGAAGAAGTCAAGGCTGCTGGAGACGGCCCGCCGGGCCATGACGCCGATGCCGAGGACGAAGGCGAAATAGATTCCGACAATCAGGTAGTCGACCCAGTTGGTGCCGAGTCGCAGAGAGCTCTCCGCCGCCACAATCATTTCTTGCCTCCCGGGAATGACCCGATGACCGTCAGAACATCGGGCAACCTACTCCCATTCGGCCGGGTTGCGTGACACGCCACGTCGGCGCGCCCCACGGTGTCCACGCTGACGTTCCCCAACATCGCAGGAGACGGAACGCAGTATGTCCTGGTTCGAGGTTTATCGGCGGGTCAGCCGACTCGTAGGCGAGCGGTCTCCACGTTGGCGGTGCCGATCGCGCCGTGGAGTAGATCGCTCACCTGGGCCGAGGTGCGCTCGGGGCCGTCGTTCCATCTGGTGAGATCGCGGACGTGCGCCATGCGGAGAGGGGGCGGCGGACACCACCGCACCGGCTGACGCGCGTCCTCGTACAGCGTGTGCCAGGTGAGGTCGAGAGTGCGTTGTACGAGCTGCGTGTGGACTGCAGCGGGTCCACCGCCGGCATGCACGATCGCGCCCACCAGGCAGGCGCCAGAGATCGGCTCGTCGGACATGGCGCCCATGGTGTGAGCGGTGACAACGTGCCGCTGGCCTGAGGGACCAGCCGTCGAGAACCATCCGTGCTGGACCCAACCGGAACTGACGAGGGTCGCCGCTTCAGTGAGCAGGTGCCGGATCCGAAGAAGCTCAGCCAGGTGCGCCATGCGCCGGTCCTGGCTGGCCAAGCGCCGCCGCTCGCGCCAGTCAAGACGCCCGCCGGCACGGTGCGGCGACGAGGGAGCCAATGGCACTCCGAGGGGAGTCAAGTCGACGCTCACGTTCGTCCTCCGGCTGGATTGTGTCGAGCGACATGCATCAGCCGCCGCTGACCTCCACTGTTGCCCGCTCCGGGTCGTCAGACAAGAGGTCGGGAGTGCTTCGCGTCCACGGGCGGCCAACTCCGGACGACTGCGGCGTTTCACCTCAAGTAGTCGATATGCGACTTACAGTGAGCCTTCTAGCCCCCAGGGTTCCTATCGAGAGGTCCACCATGACCGAGTTCCTCAACCGCCGTCCGTCGCGGCAACGCATCCTCACCGCAGCCTCCCTAGCCAGCCTCACGGGTGTCGCTCTCGTTGGGGTTATCGCCTCGCCCGCGGAGGCGGCGGTTGCGACCGTGTATAGCTCGGGCAATCAGTTGCAGTTCAGTGCGGGAGCTGGCGAGATCAACAGGGTAACGATCATCCAAACCGACACGGGCATAACTATCACAGACACGGGAACCGACGTCACAGCAGGAGAGGGCTGCACAGGCACCGGCGCCACGGTGACCTGTTCCGGAAACGCAGCAACGTCGATTTCGGCGGTGTTAGGCGATGGCGACGACAGCATCACGGCGACATCGGAGGGCAACGTCTATGTCATTGCCGGACCGGGAGACGACACCGTCACTGCGAGCACGTCGAGCCATGCGCAGCTTGAAGGATCAGAAGGAAGCGACACACTCACGGGAGGCACTGGTAGCGATCAGCTCTTCGGCGGACCCGGGGACAACGACATGACGGGCGGCGCAGGGAATGACGTCATCATCGGCTTCGACGGTGGCGACATCATCAGGGGCGGACCTGGCGATGATCGTGTCTACGGCGGAATTGGCACCGACGATGTGCATGGTGGTACCGGCAACGATCACGCCTTCTTCGGCTGCTACTACTACTACCTGGACTATTGCAGCAACCCAATAGCCCTCGGCATCTCCCTCGACGACGTCGCGAATGATGGTGGCCTGGGCCTCGGCGAGAACGGCAACATCCACAGCGACGTCGAGGAGATCACCACATGGGCTGGCGATGACGTGATCACCGGATCCGACGTCAACAACGTCCTCAACGGCAGCGGCGGCGATGACATCATCAGGGGTGACGGCGGCCGGGACCGGTTGATTGGTGAATGGGGCGATGACGTCTTGAGCGGTGGACTCGGGAACGACCGGCTCATCGACGGCAATGGGAATGACGTCGTCAACGGCGACGACGGCGACGACTATTTGGACGGCGGCGACGTGATCGGTACCGATGAGTTCAATGGTGGAGGCGGCGTCGACTTCATTGCGATGATTCGCGACGCCGACGTGTCCGTGACGCTCGACAACGTGGCCAACGACGGACAGTCGGAAGAGGCCGACAACATCAAGTCTGACGTCGAGGACGTTGTCACCGGTGACGGCGACGACACCATCGTCGGCGCCCGTGTGGCCAACGACCTGTCGGGCGGCGCCGGGAACGACGCGATCCGCGGGGGACCGGGTAACGATGGAGTCGACGGCGGTCTCGGCCGCGACACCCTAGGAGGTGGGCATGGCATCGACTCGTTGTCTGGAGGCGGCAACGTCGACACGATGAGAAGCCAGGACAACAGCCCTGACTACGTCACCTGTGGGAGCTCGATTGATTTCCTCGACCGCGACCTCAAGGACCAGGTGGCCGTCGACTGCGAGACGCTGAGCTGATCACAGCCGATTTGTCGCGGCCCTCGGCTCCACCAGACAGCGGAGCCGGGGGCTGCGACGGTTCGCAGCGAGAGTTATGCAATCCGCTGGGCGTCTCGCGGCGTATACCTTATGGGAGCGCACGCTTCGGCTCCCTGCCTGAACTTCTATCGCAAGGAGCACCACCTCATGAAGAAGTCATCCAAGGTTTACGCAGGCGCCGGCGGCGTTCTGCTGGTCGGCTCGCTCGCCTTCACCGGCAGCCTGGTCAGCGCCAACGCCGACACGGCACCTGCTGCACAAGCGGCACCCGTGCACCTGCATGCGGACCTCGACCCGCTGAACAACTCCGGCGCTCGGGGCAACTCCGACGTCCTGTTCCGTGGTAGCCATGCCCGGGTCGACATCGACGCCCACGGTCTGGCCCGCAACCTGCCGCACGCCCAGCACGTTCACTTCGGTGCAACCGCGCGCAACGAGTGCCCGAGCGCCCCTCAAGACGACGACAACGGCAACTTCCGTATCAGCACCTCTGAAGGTGCTCCCGCCTACGGTGGCATCAAGAAGTCACTGACGACCAGAGGCGACACCAGCCCCAAGAGCGCGTTGGCCGTCAAGCGGTTCCCAACCACTCCCAAGGGCCACGAGCACTACAACCGCACCATCAACTTCGCATCCGACACAGTCGCCCGTGCAGTCAAGAACGGTAGGGGTGTCATCGTGATCCACGGCATCGACTACAACAACAACGGCAAGTACGACTTCAAGAGCGCCGGCAAGAGCGACCTTGACCCGAACCTGCCTGCTGAGGCCACGGACCCCGCCCTGTGTGGAGTTCTTCGCTGACGCACCGCGGTAACTGACGAAGCGACCCCCCGAGAAGAACCGGGGGGTCGCTTCTCTGTTCCTGGTGATCGTTCGGGCAGCGATGCCGCGCGTCCGCGAAGTGTCTTCTGGCGAGCATCTGCCACCACGTCAGTTCGAAGGCACCTACGATGGCAAGTCAGCCAAGGTGAAGGTGGGGTGACGAGGCCATGGAGAAGATATCGCTGACGGCGCTGGCCCACGAGGAGCTTGAGGCGGCTCGCAACGTATCGAGCGGTCGCGCCTCGAAGACCGTCTACGGCGGGCAGACACACTCGTTGCGGCAGACTGTGATCGCCCTCGTTGGTGGCGAGCAGCTGCACGAGCATGAGAACCCGGGTGAAGCCACGGTGTTCGTCTTACTAGGGCATGTCGAGATGTCTGCCGGAGATGCGGTCACCAGTGGCGTGACTGGGGATCTGCTTGTGGTACCTGACGAGCGGCACGCCTTGGCGGCCGTCGAGGACAGCGTCGTCTTGTTCACGGTCGCCAAGCGCCTCTGAGCGGTAGGTCCACGGCCAGGACACCCCAGGCCGAGTTGACAAGCGAAGCAAGCTTCGTGAATACTGTCTCGCGAAGAGGGGAGTACCCCGTAATCGACGTCACCGTCAGTTCGGCCGGCCGTGCCCGGTTCGGTGAGTCGGCCGCTCAGCGCGGTGGGGGAGACCTCCAACAGCCCGCATCCTGCGGGCGCTGGAGGTTGCCATGGATGTACCCCTTTGGGGCTGGGCGGCAGTGCTTGTCGTCATCCTCGTCATGCTCGCCGTCGACCTGGTGGCGCATCGGAGCGCCCACGTCGTGTCCGTCAAGGAAGCCGCCGGCTGGTCGGTGGTCTGGGTCTCGCTCGGCCTCGGTTTCGGCGCTGTCGTTTGGTGGACGCTCGGCGCCCAAGCCGGCGGCGAGTACTTCGCTGGCTACCTGATCGAGAAGTCGCTGGCGGTCGACAACGTCTTCGTCTTCGCGCTGATCTTCACCTATTTCGCGGTGCCCCGGGAGTACCAGCATCGGGTGCTGTTCTATGGGGTGCTCGGCGCTCTCGTGTTCCGCGCCATCTTCATCGCCGGCGGGGCCGTCCTCATCCATCAATTCGCCTGGGTTCTCTACCTTTTCGGTGCCTTCCTTGTCTTCACCGGTTGGAAGATGTTCACGCATCGCAACGACAAGATGGACCCCTCCAGGAACCCCGTACTACGGCTGGTCGAGAAGCGCGTCCCCAGCACCAGTGAGTTCCATGGGCAGAAGTTCTGGGTCAGGTCGGGCGGGCGTTGGGTGGCCACTCCGCTGTTCACCGTCCTGGTGCTCGTCGAGACCACCGACATCATCTTCGCCGTCGACTCCATCCCGGCGATCTTCGCGGTCACTCAAGACCCCTTCCTCGTCTTCACCAGCAACGCGTTTGCCATCCTCGGGCTCCGAGCCATGTACTTCCTGCTCGCCGACCTCATCCACCGGTTCGTCTACCTGAAGGCGGGCTTGTCCGCGATTCTGGTTTTCGTGGGCGTCAAGATGCTGCTCCTGGAGGTATGGAAGGTGCCGATCTGGCTCTCCCTCACCGTCATCGCACTCAGCATCACCGTCTCCGTCGTCATGAGCCTGCGGGCGACTCGTGACGACCCGGCCCACCACACCGGCTCAGCGAGCAGTGCGGGAGGGATCAAAGTCCACTGAGCGAGGGGCGTTGCCTCGGCCAAGCTGGTCACTTGGCCGAGGTGCGCCTACCGATGACCAGATCCAGGAACGCACCCAAGCTGACGTCGGCCTCCATCTCATGCCGGAAGTGAGCCGACCTCACGACCCGGTAGCGGTTCCGGCGACCGACCTTCTCCTTCTCGACGTAGCCCTGGGTAACCAGCTCACGAACGATTTGCTGGACCGCGCGCTCGGTGATGCCCACAGCAGTGGCGACATCACGCATTCGAGCATCGGGAGCTTGAGCCAAGGCGACCAAGACGTGACCGTAGTTCGAGAGAAACGTCCACTCGCCAGCGTTCACTGAACGAGAGTATGTGAAACGGACTTCGTACGATCCGGTCCGTGCGACATGTCGCAGCTGGATCCCGGTGAAGGCGACACCACTGCGCGACGTACCTATGTCTGCAGGGTTCGGAAGGTCGTCGCCAGCTCCGCTGTCGAGTCGCCACCCACCCACACGTCAAACGTCGAAGCGTCCAGTACGAAATCCCTAACACCAGCGTTCCAGTAGCGCAGCTCCGCGGAGCCGATTGGCAAGGTCACGGATCGCGACTCCCCTGCCTCGAGATGCACGCGTTGGAAGCCTTTGAGCTCGCGGACGGGACGAGACGCCGAGCCATGTCGCTGGTGGACGTACAGCTGAACGACCTCGTCGCCGGCCCGGTCGGCGGTGTTCGTAACCGTGACCGAGGCGTTCAGGCTCTCGCCCGCAGCCAGCTCCTTCCGGTCGAGGACCAGATCGGAGTAGTGGAAGCGTCCGTAGCTGAGTCCGAACCCGAACGGGAACAGCGGCGTACTCTCCTCGTCCCAGTAGCGCTTCGCCTGGTTCTCCGGCTCGTGCGACGTGGTGGACGCGTAGATCATCGGGACCTGCCCGACCGTTCGCGGCCACGAGAACGGCAACTTGCCACCGGGGGAGACGTCGCCGAGCAGCAGGTTCGCCACGGCAGTACCGCCTTGTGTTCCGGGATACCAGATGTCGAGGATGGCCGGTACATTGTCGGCCGCCCACCTCAGGTCGAGCGGACGCCCATTCATGAGCACGAGCACAACAGGGGTGCCGGTAGCAACGACCGCCTGCAACAGCTCGAGTTGACGACCGGGCAGCGACAGTGATGACCGAGAAGCCGCCTCTCCGATCATCTGCTGCCATTCGCCGAGCACCACCAGTGCCAGGTCACAGTCACGAGCCATGTCGACGGCGTTCTGGAACTCGGCCTCGTCATCGAAGCCTTCCGGGTCCGGTGGAGTGTTGCCCGGGAACATGTCGAACATCGACGGGAACACCCGCTGGGCAGGTCGGAGCCCGGGCGCGTAGCGGACCTCGGTCGAGGTGCCGAGCCGGCTCCGCAGACCCTCGAGCACCGTGACGGTTTCGTCCAGGTCGAAGTCGAACACCCACGGGCCGAGCGTGTCGCGCTTGGAGTCCGCCAGCGGCCCGAGAACCGCGACGGACGTCAGGCTCCCGGGATCCAGGGGAAGCAGGTCGCCTTCATTGCGCAACAGGACCGCCGACCGCTCCGCCGCCACGCGTGCCGCCTCGCGGTGAGCGGGATCCGCCAGGACGACGCGGGCCTGCTCTTCGTCGACGTACGGCTGGTCGAACAAGCCGAGACGCAGCTTCGCCTCCAGGATGCGACGGACGCGGGCGTCGATTGCCTCGACGTCCACCTGTCCGCCGTCGACCGCTTCTGGCAGGTAGGCGTAGGCAGGGTCGGTCATGGCCATCTCGAGGTCGACGCCGACGCTCACCGCTCGAACAGCGGCATCGGTAAGGTCTTCTGCGAGGCCGTGGGTCACGAGGTTGCGGACGGCATTCGCATCGCTGACAACGAAGCCCCCGAATCCCCACGTGTCACGGAGCACCTCGGTGAACAGCCACCGGTTGGCCGACGCCGGAATGCCGTTGAGATCCATGTAGGCGGACATCACATTGCCGGCTCCGGCGGCAAGGGCGGCTTGGAACGGCGGAAAGTACACATTCCACAGCTCCGAGTCCGACAGGTTCACCTCGTCGTAGTCTCGGCCGCCGAGGGCAGCCCCGTACCCGGCGAAGTGCTTGGGTCCGGCGATGACACGCTCGGGGATTCCTACGTGGTCGCCTTGGAAGCCACGCACCTGTGCGGCAGCCACGGCGGCTCCGAGGAAGGGGTCTTCGCCCGCTCCCTCGACGATGCGCCCCCACCTCGGGTCTCTGGCGATGTCGACCATCGGAGCGAACGTCAAGTGGATTCCCACCGCCCGTGCCTCACGGGCCGCGACCGCCTGCCCACGTTCGATCGCGTCCGGATCCCAGGAAGCCGCCATTGCGATCGGCACCGGAAAGACCGTGCGGAGCCCGTGAATCACGTCGAAGCCGAACAGCGCCGGTATGCCGTGCCGGTTGCCTTCGATCGTCAGCCGCTGGAGTCGGTTGGTCTCGGCCGGGTCAGTCACAAAGAGCAGCGACCCTACTCCGCCGCGCGCAAGCGCCTCCTCGACCTCGCCCTCCTTCTGCGGGGTGGCACCGACCTCCGCGTCCGGCGACCCGAGGTAGAAGTACTGGGTGAGCTGGCCCGCCTTCTCGGTCAGGCTCATGTCGGCGATCAACTCGTCAACACGATCACTGATCGCGGCGGCGTTCGTGTCGTTCGACGCCTGGGAATCGGTCACGGTGCTCCTCCCGGAGAAGCCGATCGCTCAGACAGAGGTCGGCAGGGTGGCTAGAGACTAACGGACCCTGGTGGTGTGCGAGCCACGCTCAAGCTCCGTCAGGCGTCGCGCAGAATGCTGACAACCATCACCTGACCGTTGGCTCTGGCGTGCTCGATGGGGGTGGTGCCGTTCTGATCGCTGATGGAAGGGTTGGCACCCGCGTTGAGCAGGATGCGCACGATGCGCTGGTACGGCTGTGAGCCGTCGCCCAGAATGACGGCCTCGAGCAGAGCCGTCCAGCCGAGATCGTTGACGTGGTTGACGTCGATGCGCGTAGTCACCACCCGGCGCACATACTCAACGTGGCCGCGCTCGCTGGCCGGTATGAGCGAGGTCCCACCGAACCTGTTGACGATGGTGAGGTCGGGCCTGGCTGGAAGCAGCGTCTCAAGCATGTCCACGCTGCCGGTGACCCCGGTGACGAGCCAGGGGGTGTCGTGGCGATCGTCCAATGCGTCAGGGTCTGCGCCGAGCGCTATGAGGAGGCGCGCGACGGCGAGCCGGTCGCGCGCTACGGCCAGGAGCAGCGGAGTACGGCCGATGTCGTCGCGGGCCTCCAGGTCGGCGCCCGCGCGCAGTGCCATGGTTGCGCGGTCGGCGTCCCCGGATGCCGCGGCCGCCAAGAGCGAGGCGTCGGGTCTCTCGACGGAACCGGTTCGAAGGGCGGCAGCCAGGGTCGTCGCGACGTCGTCGTGACCCTTCAGCCGGGCGTGGTCGAAAGGCGTGATGCCGTCGCGTGCTGATGCCAGTTGCACGTCCGCCCCGCCGGCGATCAGGAGTCGGACTGTGTCGACATACTCGTCGCTGCCATCACCCAAGATGATGGCCTCGTGCAGCGCGGTCCAGCCGAGGTTGTTGACGTGGTCGACGGCGATGTTCGCCTGAAGCAGGCGGCCGACGATCGAGGCGTGACCGCGCTCGGCGGCACGAATGAGGCCAGTGCCGTTGAAGCTGTCCAAGGAGGACACGTCTGCACCGTTCCGCAAGGTGAGTTCGAGCAGCTTGCGGTAGCCCTCGCTCGCCGCGATCAGGTAGGCGCTCTGCTCCGTGGCGTCCTGATGGTTGACATCAGCGCCCAGTCGAATGAGCTGGCGGGCTCGGGAGACATCGTTGGCCCAAGCGGCGTCGATCAAGCGCCGATTGATGAGCCCTCGATTCTGCCGGGGCCTGGATGGTGGGGTGGACGCTGTCGGGTGCGTCGCTGACGGCACGTCGCCACGCGTCTCCGGGTCATTGGTAGTGCTCTCCCGTGCCTTGGTTGAGACGGGAGGTGAGGACCGGTCGCCTTGACCTGATGAGGCCGAGTCCGAGCAGCTCGTCAAGAACGCGATGAGCAGCAGAAGGGCAAGTGCCGCTCGTGGGCCTGGGTAGTCGGCCCAGAGGCAGGACCGAGCGCCGCTCCGTGTCGTCAGCACCATCGAGTCCGAGGTGGTGTCGGGATCAGGCCGCACGTCGACGGGTAATGACACAGCAGCTGCCAACCTGCGGCGCGAGCGTGGTTTCGAGGTGGGTGCACCGCATGGCACGCGGCTCGTGACCGGACTGCGGCGCTCTGCAGCGACGAACAGATACAGCGCGCGGCGACTGAGTTCGGCGAGCGCACCGATCCCGGACAACTGTGCGAAGAGCTTCTTGTCCATGACGCCTTCTAACGTACAAAGTCTCGACCGAACCAACGGACGCCGTCTCGAGGCGGTCACCGCCCAATCGTTGCGACTGACTGACCCAGGAGCCGGCACACCGCACCGGATTGGGAGACTCTGTTGACACGTGGACGCAGGACGCTCGTCGGGGACCCGGCGACTCGGGAGGCACCTTGAACGCAGGGTGGGCGGGGCACCAACAACGAGCCCTACGCCTCGGCGGCCGTGTCTTCGCTGTGGAAGAGCTCATCATCATGGGCATCGTCAACCGCACCCCTGACTCCTTCTACGACCAGGGAAGAACCTTCCGCGCACACCAAGCCGTCAGCCTTGCCGAACACCACCTCGACAACGGGGCAGCCATCGTCGACGTCGGTTGAGTCAAGGCAGGGCAGGGTGAGTATGTTTCCGCTGCCGAAGAGCGTGATCGGGTCTGCGAGGTGATTGCTTCGTTGCGTGCCCGGCGCCCCGATGCGGTCATCAGCATCGACACGTGGCGTTCGAGCGTCGCCCGAGATGCCGTTGCCGCCGGGGCGAATGTGATCAACGATGCCTGGGAGGGCCACGACCCCGAGCTCGTGAACGTCGCCGCCGAAAGTGGGTCGGGACTGGTCTGCACCCACGCCGGTCACCTGCCGCCGCGCACGGATCCGTCCGGAGCGCGGTACGACGATGTCGTTACAGACGTCCTCGAGACACTGACGCGACTAGCGCAGCAAGCCGTCGATGCCGGGGTTCGCCAAGACGGCATCCTCATCGATCCAGGCCACGACTTCGGCAAGACAACAGCACACTCTTTGGAGGTCACTCGGCGACTCGACGAGCTTGTCCGGTCTGGTTGGCCCGTGCTTGTCGCCATGTCGAACAAGGACTTCATAGGCGAAACCCTCAACCAACCCGTTGCCGCGCGGCTCCCCGGAACGCTCGGGGTCACTGCGGTGGCAGCCTGGTTAGGCGCACGCGTCTTCCGCAGCCACAACGTCGAGTCGACTCGGCACGTCCTGGACATGGTTGCGTCTGTACGCGGCGATCGCCCACCAGCCAGTCCGCGCCGAGGACTGCCGATCAACATCGGGCACGAGCGCGCCGCGTCCACGGGCCCGTTCACGGCATCGGGACCAGCCCTATACTGCGAGGCCCCGGCGCATCAGCCATGACGATGCCCCCCAACGATCTGGAGGAAACCATGCCCGCCAAGGAGCGAACGGTCAACGTGCCCCAGCCGATCACCGACGACAGCATCAAGGTCCGGCACTTGAGTCACTACCAGTTCTCGTGGACGGCGCAGGAGCCCGGCGCAGAAGGCGTCATCACCTTGCAGCTGGTGCTCGACCAAGGGGCCTGGGAGGAAGTGCTCACGCTCAACGCCGAGGACGCCGACGTGCTGAGCGGCCTGCTCGCTCACGGCAGCGACGTCTCGTACGACGTTGAACGCCGCGTCCTCATGTTCGGTACAACTGCGGTAGGCCACCACTAGAGCGCGCGTCGCCCAGCGGCAGAGCAGAAGGCGGCCCCCGATGGTTAGCGGGGGGCCGCCTTTCTGTTTGCCGTCATGCCAGCGCCCCCACGGCGTCTTCCTTGGTGATGGCAGCTGTTCGAGCAGCCCGAGGGAAGTTGAGGCATACGGTGAGACCACGGTGTCGGCGGCATCGCACAACGCGCCTGCGCGACAGCGCCAGCTGGTTTCGGACCTTGGCCGCTCAGCCGCCGCAGGCCGTAGAGGTCGAGACCAATGGCGCCTGGTACCCCGGTGTCCTTCGGGGCTGGCGGCGAGTGGACCGGACCTGGGAGGCCCTTACCTGCCACGCCGACGGTCAAGGGCTGAGGTTGCTGGAGTGGGTGGCCCCGGACCGGGTGCGCCAGTGTCATGACTGACGGATGCCTACGTGCCTCTTGCTGAGCGGGTCCGCGTCATGGCGAGGGCACCTAGGCGTCTGCCTCAGTGACACCACGTAGTCGCCGCAGGAGCTGGCCAAGATCTGGCCTCGTACGCAGGACCGGAGCCCGCCACGGTGCAGCTGGTCAGCTGCCCGATCGCTTGTGCGGCTTCGACGCGGGGTACGTGGCCATGGGCCACGGTCCGCCGGGCCAAGTGTCGGCGGGAACGGCTCGGCGAGAGCAGCCGGCATCATGTCGGCTCATCGCAATCGACGAAAGGAACAATGCGTAGTGATTGATCAGGGTTCCATCAACTCAGTTCGAGGCAGTGACGCGTACGGGTCGGACGGGTCCAAGATCGGAAGCGTCGGTGAGGTGTACCTGGACGATTCGACGGGGCAGCCGGCGTGGGTGACGGTCAACACGGGCCTCTTCGGAACGAACGAGAGCTTCATTCCGCTGGCAGATGCGTCCTTCACCGGTGACCGGCTGACCGTGCCTTATGACAAGGACAAGGTGAAGGGCGCTCCTAATGTCGCGTCGGATGGGCATCTGTCTCCGGAGGAGGAGCAGGACCTGTACGCCTACTACGGCGTGGGAGATACCGACACCGACACCACCACCACGACGACGACAGCCACCAGCGGCACGACGACCGATGCTCCCGACGTGGGCTATGACACCTCCGGACCGACCACAGACAACGCGATGACGCTGTCGCAGGAGCAGGTCCACGTGGGCACCGAGCGCAAGGAGGCGGGGCGCGCTCGGCTGCGCAAGTACGTCGAGACGGAGAACGTGACGCAGACGGTTCCGGTCACCCGCGAGGAGGTCGTGGTCGAGCGTGAGCCGATCACCGACGCCAACGTCGGTGCGGCGACCTCGGGTCCCGACATCTCGGAGGAGGAGCACGAAGTCGTCCTGCATGAAGAGGTCCCCGTGGTTGAGAAGACCACCCAACCGGTGGAGCGCGTTCGCCTCGACACCCGGGAGGTCACCACTGAGCAGACCGTGAGCGAAGAGGTCCGCAGGGAACACGTCGACACCGACGGCACCACCGGAACGACCGGCACCACCGGAACGACCGGCACCACCGGAACGACTGGCACCACCAGCGACCGCTGACGTCATCCGCACGAGGCCTCGTCACCCCACCAGTGACGGGGCCTCGGGCGTTGTCGTGCTGGAACGGCAGCGCTCGACGGCGCTCGGGACGCCCCTTGCTGCCGTGCACCGCCTACGTACTGCGGCTTGTCGGGGCATATCGGCGTACTCTGCCGATATGACGTCCGTACAGCCCCTTGGCGCAACGCACGGGTCAGAGGGTCCGCCCGACGTGGAAGCCCTGCTGCCGCTTCTGCGTCGCTTCGTCGGTTCTCGGGTGTCCGACAAGACGGTGGCCGAGGATCTCGTGCAGGAGACCTTGGTTCGCGTGCTCGCGGCGTCTGGTCCGGTGGAGCCCGGAATGCTGGAGTAGTA
>DASQEH010000183.1:0-4172 GCA_035633755.1 Nocardioidaceae bacterium
GAGGCGTAGTAGCTGGTGGGCACACCGTCCTCGTCGGCGCCGCCGGCCTTGGCGCGCCAGTACGTCGGGATGTAGGCGTAGTCACCGGTGGCGGCGAACCGCACCTCGCGTGCCGCCTCGAGATGGGGCCAGACAGGGTTAGGTCTGGCCAAGTGGATCAGCAGCTCGCGGCCGGCGAGTGTGAAGTGGGTCGGGATGACGATCGGCGCCTGAGCGCGGTCACGGTTGTTGACTGCGAGCACGCCGAACTTGCCGGTGGTGGCGAGCCATGCCTGCCACTCGTCGTTGTCGATGGCCGCGTCCCATGGGTGGATGAGCACTTCAGTCCTCCTTGGACGTTGCAGCGGTGCGAGCCCTCGCCGAGATAACGCGGCGCGCCACCCGGACGGCGGGCCAACATGGGGACAGGTGCGCCACGAGATCGTCCGCTGCGATGACCAGCGCCTGGTGTGACCGGGGTCCGTCGTTGCGGTAGGCGTGCGTCACGTCACCCGCGAACGAGATCGCTTCACCGAATGCCAGCGTGTGGGTCTGGTCGGTGCAGTCGACCAACGACGCCGGTGTGAGCTTCGATCAACTCCTTGGTGCTGGTCGCGTGGGCCTCGCTGGCGTGGCGTCTCCACTGCCGAGGGTCCAGTCCCCGCCGCGGTGTCGTGTTCCACATCGTGCACCGTAGTGCATCACCGATGCATGATGCTGCTCTGCAGGCGGCCGTTGCGCCGATGGCTGATGCCGTTGGCGTGGTGGGTTGAGCAGGCCGCGGATTAATGTTCCCCCATGTCCACCGTGCGCGGAGGAACGACAACTGCCCTGGCACGTGTTGTCGGCCGTGACGCCGAGCTAGCCAGGTTGAGTCGCTTGGTGTCGCGGGCTGGTTCGGGTGCTCCAGCTGTCGTGGTTATCCGGGGGGAGAGTGGGTCGGGCAAGACGCATCTGCTGAACGCGGTGACCGAGCGAGCGGCGGCAGACAATTGGCGTTGTCTGCGCCTGCAGGGCGTTGAGTCTGAGGCGGTGTTGGCGGGGGCTGGGCTATTGAGTCTGCTGTTGCCGTTGCGCGGGAGTCTCGCTTCTGTGCCGCACAGGCAGGCGGAGGCGCTGTCGGCCCTTCTCGGCTGGGGGCCTGCGGTCGAGCCTGGGGATCGTTTCCTTATTGGTGCGGCGACGCTCAGTCTTCTGGCTGGAGAGTCATCGCAGAGACCGCTCGTCGTCGCCGTCGATGATGTGCAGTGGGTGGATGTGCAGTCCTTGGACGCATTGATGTTTGCTGCTCGACGTCTTGGTCACGATCGAGTTGTCGTGGTGATGACACATCGGGTCGGGACGCTAGTCCCCGTTCCACTGGACGGCTTCGAGGTCATCACCCTCCAAGGCATGAGCGCACCAGACGCGCGCTCGCTGCTTGGACCGCACTTCTCGCCCGACGTGGTGGACGACCTTGTCGCAGAAACCGGAGGTAACCCGTTGGCCCTGCTGGAGTGTCAGCGGATGCTCAGCCAGCCACAGCGGATAGGCGCAGCGCCCCTGCCTTCGACCCTTCCCGTTCCGGAGCGCCTACGCGACCTTTACGCAGGCGTGCTCGGTGCCCTGTCGCCGGGTGCGTGGCGCGCCGCTGTGCTGAGCGCGGCGAGCATCGATCAGGAGGCGGCGCCGGTGCTTGCTGCACTGGCCGCGGAAGGCTGGGCTGCCGAGGCTTGCCTGAAGGACTGCGGCGACGTTCTGCTCGCACGAGGTGGATTCCTGATCTTCCGGCACCCGATGGTGCGATCAGCCACCTGGGAGCGTGCTTCGGTGTCCGAGCAACGTTCTGCGCACGCTGTGCTTGCTGCCGTTGCGCCCGGCCAGGCCGCTCGTGTGTGGCATCAGGCAGAGGCGACACCAGGCCGCGACTCGAACTTGGCAGACGAGCTGGCAGCCCTCGCCGCGCTGGACCGCTCGCGTCGTGGCTTCGCCGCGGCCTCACAAGCCATGGAGCGGGCGGCACGACTAACCCCTGCTTCTCTCTTGCGAGGTGCCTGGCTTGCCTCGGCCACGGAGGACGCCTACATCGCCGGTGACATGGATCGCGCCCGGCGGCTGGCGGATGAAGTGCTCGGCTCCAATACAGATGCTGAGCCTCGAGCACGCGTGCTGGTCGTGAAGGGGTCGCTCGAATGGTTCTACGGCACGTTTGCTCGGGCCCGCGATCTGTTCGCCCAGGCGAGCGAGCTGGCCAGCGGACGAGAATTGATCCGGACCCTGTGCCAGCTGTTCCACACCTGTCACGTGCTCGACGACACTGAGGGCATGATTGCGGCCGCCGACTTGGCGGCCGCGGTCGCCGATCAGGCGGATCCGGAGCAGGCCATGTTAGCGGCCTACCTTGTCGGAGCGGCGCGCGTCGTGGGAGGGCGCCCGGATCACGGTGGTCCCCCGCTCCGCGAGGCGATCACCCTGCTCGAGTCGGATCCGAACCTCCGCGACGATCCACGCCATCTCGTGGTCTCGCTGCTATGCGCACGTTGGCTGATGAACCCATCCGTAGCCATGGCTTACGCCGAGCGCCGGATGAACCGGGCCCGGGAGGCGGGAGCACTGGGGGTGCTGGCCACGGCACTCCCCCTGTTCGCCGCGGGCCTGGCGTGGATGGGCGACCACATTCGCGCCTACGCCTTCGCCGGTGAGGCAGTCGAGCTGATGGAGGCTCTGAACATCACCGCGGATCCGGGAGCGGCGTACGAAGCGGCTGCGACGGAGTGCGCCTGCCGAGGTATGCACGATGAAGCGCGCCGGCTACTCGAGCGTGCCAGGGCGAACGTCGCCCTCAACGGCTTCGACCCCATGCCTCCGCACCTCGCGCGAACGGTTGCCGCGTGCGCGCTCTGTCGAGGCGACCTGACCGAAGTCATCGAGGTATTGGAGGACCAGATCGTCCGCTTCAACGGCGTGGGCAGCTACCTTGAACCGCTTGGGGTTGCCCCAATGCTGGTGGAGGCGTACCTCGGTCATGGCCGCGAAGGTGAAGCCCGAGATCTGACCGTCCGCTTCCGCGCAGCCCAGTCGATGGAGCCATACCCTCACGTGGCCGCGATGGTCGCCCGCTGCGAGGGTCTGGTGGCAGTCGATCTCGACGAGGCAACCGCGGCGTTCGAACGGTCAATGGCGCTCCACAAGGACGTGCCGGACCGGCTAGAGATGGCCCGCACCGAGCTTCTCTACGGTATGCGCCTGCGGCGGGGAGGCCGACGGGTAGAGGCCCGTAAGCACTTGGAGGCCGCGCGCCGTGAGTTCGTCACGATGGATCTGACGTTATGGGTAGACAAGGCTGCCCATGAGCTGGCCGGCACCGGCGAGCGGATCCAGTCTCGCACCGCGTCTCGAGAGCCGCTCACCTCGCAGGAGACGAGGGTGGCACTGCTCGTGGCCTCAGGTCTGACGAACCGAGAGGTGGCGGCAGCATTGTTCCTCAGTCCGAAGACTGTCGAGCATCACTTGGGCGCCGTGTTGCGCAAGCGAGGGCTGCGATCTCGGACGGAGCTGGCGCGCGCGCTCGCCGTCGAGCCGGTTGACTTCGAGGCCACCCGATCGCCGTAGCTGCTCTTGACTACATTGCCCGCCAGAAAGCGGTGTTCTCCTCCAGGCGGCTGGGCGGATTGGCGCCGGATCCACAGGACGTGCCAGACCGTTGGGTCGACGCACGCGCGCATGCTCAGCGTCAATGGTCCGGGAGTAAGGACTCGGAGGATGGACGCCCAGCGATGGTCACCGTAAGGGGAAGATGTGGTCATGGAACGACCATCGATCGCACCGGCCCCTGGGCGCGTCGGGGAAATCCCCTAAAGGGGATCGGATATAGGTCCGGGACCGAGTCAACCGCCCACGCAATGCGGGAAGGGCGCGGCCTCGACGTATAGGAACGGACGCTGCGCCATTTTGGGCCGCGTCGTCTCCGGCCGAGAATAGACCGCCGGGAGTAGCTCCATCCAGCTCCCGATTGGCGCCGACAAGATGGCGGCACAGAGCTCGCCCATCAAGACAGCCGAGTACGAGTCCAGCGGACCGACACCGCGCTGAGGTCGATGTGGCCAGTCAGATGTGTTGTTCAGGGCGGTGGGCCGGGTGAAAACTATTGCCCATGAGAGCGGACACAAGTCCGGCAGCTCCGGCTGAGCTGTTGTCGTTTCTGATCGCTGATA
>DASQEH010000184.1:0-3115 GCA_035633755.1 Nocardioidaceae bacterium
AGCGCCGTCCAGTTCATCCCCGAGGTCGCCGAGGTCGCCGGGCACCTGTCGGTGTTCCAGCGGACGCCGAACTACTGCGTCCCCCGGCTGGACCGCCCCTACACCGAGGAGGAGCGGCGGCTGTTCCTGGAGGAGCCGGCCCGGCTGAAGGAGAGCCGGGACGGGTTCTACTGGGAGCACGAGGGCTGGATCGGGGCGATGAAACTGGAGGACAACCCGGTTGCACAGGAGTTCACCCGGCTCGCCCGTGAACACCTGGAGTCCCAGGTCCCCGACCCCGAGCTGCGCGAGAAGCTCTGGCCGAAGTACCCGATCGGCTGCAAGCGGCTGCTGATCGCCGACAGCTTCTACCCGGCGCTCATGCGCGACAACGTCGAACTGGTCACCGAGCGGATCGACCGCATCGAGGCCGCCGGGGTCCGAACGGCCGACGGCCGGCTGCACGAGATGGACGTGATCGTCTACGCCACGGGCTTCGAGACGTTGTCGTTCATCGGCCACGTCGAGATCATCGGCCGGTCCCCGAAGAGCTGGCCGCCCCGGCGCGGCGAGGGCGTCTCCCTGCGAGACGCATGGCGGGAGGCTCCGGAGGCCTACCTCGGGATGACTGTGTCCGGGTTCCCGAACCTGTTCATCCTGTACGGCCCGAACACCAACCTCGGCCACAACTCGATCATCGCGATGCTCGAGTGCCAGTTCGACTACGTGCTCAAGGCCGTGCAGGCTGCCCGGCAGGAGGGCGCCGCACTGGACCTGAAGCCTGAGGTGCTCGAGCACTACAACGCGCAGTTGCAGGACGAGCTCCGGAACAGCTCCTTCGCCGGGAACTGCAACAGCTGGTACAAGACGCCGGACGGCCGCATCACGAACAACTGGTCCAGCAGCGTCGAGGACTACCGGGAGCGCACCGCCGAACTAGATCTCGCCGACTACGAGCTGGTGCCCGCCACTGTCTGACCGTGAGCCGTGCGGCTCGGTCCCGGCAGCTGTCGGAACCGGGCCGCACGGCTCAGCGGGGACGACGGCGTCCCGCGTCCCTGGGACGGGCACTGGTCCAGCGGCTCGTCCGCCAGGACCCTCGCGCCGTCCAGGGCCGTATCTGGGATGCGGACACACCGAGCGGGATCCGTCCGCCGCGTCCTCGCTCTCAGCGTCCGAGGAGCACCCCCTACCGTCGAGCGCTGGCATGGGCTCTGTGGCCATCGGCTACGTGGTGGAGTTGACCCTGACACCTCGCAGGGTCGATGAACGGCTCAGACGTTGAAGCGGAACGAATCTGGGCTCTTCGGACGACGTTGGTGAGCGACGGATATGGCTCCTGAGCTGGGCATACGCAGTTGAGCAAGATCGGCAGCGATGGGCCCTGATTGACTGTTCTGCGGACTGTGTGCGGACTGCCCGTGGCTCGACTCGCCCTCCACCTGTGCGCTCAGTGCCGGCAGCTCTGGGTCCGGTCGTGTCCCTCACGGGTCCGGCTGCGGGCCGAGCCGAGAGGGGAGGTGGTCAGCCTCTTGCTGAGGTACGACCGGCGCACCGGGCCAGCCCGACGTCGCCGAGCTCGTCGGCGAGTACGCCTGCGAGGAGACCCCAGTACCGCGTCAATCAGCGTTCGCCCTGAGCGGCCCACTTGGGGACATCGGACAGACGGCACCTGATCATGGACACGTGACCACAGACCGCACGTGGACTGGGCAGCGGAGGAGAAGCAGGTTCTGTCCGAAAAGGAACTGCGGTCCTGGCTCCAACATGCTCGGAAGGCAGACGCTCCCGGCGTGAGGCGCTCAGCCAAGGGACGGAGGCTCCGGCGGCGAAACCGCGAGTTGGTGGAGGAAGAGATAGAGCGGCGCCCCCTGCCGTGACGCCGAGGCAACTTGCCGCAGTTTGCGGCGCCCGCGGGCCGCCGTCAGCCTGGCTAGTGGGGCCGACTCGAGCGGCGACCCAACTCCCACTCGCGGTTGTCGACCACGATCCTGAGCACCGGGCGCGAACGGAGGAGACCGCGCCTGTGCTCCACTCGCCCTTCACCGCGCAGGTACGCGCGGACGACCAGCGCCAGTGCTCGGAGCACGGATTCCTTGTCGTCTTTCTCGTCGTCGTAGTCCAGCAGAAAGGTAGAGACGCCAAGGTCGAAGACGGTGGCCTCGAACCACTCGTATGAGACTGCCAGGCCGGCGTGGCGCCGGCCATCCGCGGCGGTGAGCCGGACGCGATGCATGTGCGAGTCCTTCGGATGCGTCGAGTACGCCGCTGCGACGTCCGCGTCGACGACCTCCGCTACCACCCTTCGCAAGAGCGCCTGCACGTCGATCGCCACGGAAATGCAGGTTGCTACCTGCACCGCCGGCGACGCCCTTCGGGGAGCGGGTACAGGCGGCCAGCGGGTGTCACGTAAGGCCACCCTCTGTCCCGTGGGGGGCCCACAACGAGATACCCAGCGCAGCGGACTTGGTGGCCGGGGTGGGCGCTTGGTACTGCTGACGGACCCACCCCGGGTGCCTGCACAGGCCCGGCTCGAACGGGCTGCTCCTCTCCACAACGGACGCATAGGCCAGGCGTGGCAACCCATGCGCCGAGGCTGCGGCCACGGCCGGCGGGCCACCACCCCCGCCGACTGAGCCAGTGTGACTCCCGAACGACGGCATCACGATCACCCGAGTGCCGTGTCTCTGAGCGGCCCACTCTGGGACAGGCTGCGGTGACGCCTACCCCGCAGGCGATGCCGGTGCTTGCTCGGCGAAGCCGGTGGTCAGCTCGCCCGTTCGAGGATGGGCACCGGCATATGGTGGGCGCCCGTCCCGGGCGAAGGAGTACGCATGACACAGGTTGAAGACCGGCTCACGTCTCCGGAGTTGGTGGGGATGAGCGCCAGCCGCCTTGAGCGCATTGCGCCCGCGCTGCAGAAGTACGTTGACGAGCGCGGCTATCCAGGCTTCACGACGCTCGTGTCGCGCCGCGGCCACCTCGTCCATGCGGAGCGGATCGGCTGGCAGGACCGCGAAGCCGAGGTGCCCTTGGCGGAGGACACGATCTACCGCTTGTACTCGATGACCAAGCCGATCATCTGCACTGCGCTGATGACGCTCTTCGAGGAGGGGAAGTTCCAGCTCGTCGACCC
>DASQEH010000185.1:0-4328 GCA_035633755.1 Nocardioidaceae bacterium
TGGAGAGCCGGAGCCGCTGCAGTCACCTAGCCCGACGTACCAGCGGTTACGTGACTTGGCCGTGTGAGCACTGACGCCCAAACGGCAGGCACGGCCGCCCACGGGTTGGTGGGTGGCCGTGCCTACCGGCCGGCTCCATGCTGGGTCGCTACTTCACCTCCGACCTCATCACCAGGCGCAGGCCGAGAAGTGCTGGCAGGACCAGCCACAGCGTTGTGGCGACCGCGAGTCGCGCCCACTGCATGCCGGAGAGGGCGCCCTCAAAGAGGAAGGACTGTGCGTAGTTCAGGTCGACCCAACGCTGCAGGTCCCGGAAACCTTCCTCGTTGGCCGCCAGCAGCCCGAACACCGTGGGCAGCAGGAAGGAGGTGACGAAGTAGGCCACCAGCGCCACCGAAGAGCTGCGGAACAAGATCCCCAGCATGGTGCCCGTCAACAGGGAGATCAGGCTCCCGAGGATGATATCGAGGCCGTGGACGAACGACACGTCCCACACTCGGTCGGTCCCGGCGATGGCGGGGCCGACCACGTTGCCCGCGACGCCGAAGACAAGAGCGACCAGCATCGATGCCACTCCGACCAAGATGGAGGCGACGACCTTCGCGACGATCACCCGCGTCCGGTGCGGCACGAGCGTGAAGGTGGTCAGGCCGGTGCGCTGGCTCCACTCACCGGTGATCGCGAGGATCGCGATGATCGGCAGAATGACCGTCATCGGAAATCCGATCGCCCTGGCGAACGTGTAGTACGTGAGGTCGGACTCCGGGGCGAACAGGATCGTCGCGACCGTGGAGACGAGGGCGGTGATGAGGATGCTCGCCATCAGCCAGAAGCCGGCGCGAGTGTCGAACATCTTGCGCAGCTCGACACCGACCACCCGCGACAGCGGGATGGTGCGGACGTGGGCGACCTCGTCTTGTCGGACCCGGTCGAGGGTGACGGTTGTCATGCTGCTTTCCCTTCTCGTTGTGTGTCGGCGGTGAGCGCGAGAAACATCTCTTCGAGGCCGCCGTCGGCGGCGCGTAGCTCGGTGAGGGCAAGTTGGGACTCGCGGGCGACCAGCCCTACGACGGTGGGCTCGGCGTCGGTGTGTACGGCACCGTCGGAGGTGCGCGTGGTGACCAGCCCGGAGTCGCGCAGGGCCAGCTCCAGGGTCTCGGTATCGCGCGCCCGGACGAGGGTGCCCGAACCCTTGATGAGCTCCGCCTTGGAGCCCTCACAAACGATCCGACCCTGCCCGATCATCACGATGTCATCGGCGATGACCTCGACCTCGTGCAGCAGATGCGAGGACAACAAGACGGTCCCGCCCTCGTCGGCGAAACCGCGCAGGAGGTCCCGCATCCACCGGATGCCGGCCGGGTCAAGGCCGTTGGCGGGCTCGTCGAGGATCAGCACGGACGGTGCGCCGATCAGCGCGACCGCCACGCCGAGCCGCTGGCGCATCCCGAGCGAGTAGGTCCCCACCCGACGGTCCGCCTCCGTCTCGGTGAGTCCGACGCGATGGACCATCTCGGGGACTCGGTCGGCTGGCAGCCCCATCGTCCGTTGGGCGAGGGTGAGGATCTCTCGACCGGTGCGGCCCGCGTGCTGAGCCGAGGCGTCGAGCATGACGCCCACGTGCCGGCCGGGGTTCGGCAGGTCCGAGAAGGTGTGGCCGTCGATGGTGACGTGGCCGGTGTCGGGGCGGGTGAGGCCCACCATTATCCGCATGGAGGTGGACTTGCCGGCTCCGTTGGGCCCGAGGAAGCCGGTCACCCGGCCGGACCGTGCCGCGAAGGTGACGTCGTCGAGGACGGCGCGACCGCCGTACTTCTTGGACAGTGATTCGATCGTGATCATGCGAGCGCTCCTGAGGGTGTGATCTGCTACCTCGACGCTAGGAAGCTGGCGGCGGGAGCGCGTCGTCGACAGGTCGCGTCTGCGCTACGACCAAACCACGACTCGGGGTCCTACTTAGGTAGGACAGGGTCCGCGTGGCTCGTCGCACACGGCCCCCATGTGGGGTCTGCTACTCGAAGAGTCCGGTCCGGTAGGCGAGGACGATTGCCTGCGCTCGGTCACGGACCTGAAGCTTGGACAGCAGCCGGGTGACGTGGGTCTTGACTGTGGTGTCGCTGATGAACAAGGCCTTGCCGATCTCCGCGTTCGACAAGCCCTGGGTGATCAGGCGGAACACCTCCACCTCTCGGCTGGTCAGCGATGCCACTGACTCGGGCGGGCGCTGGCGGTTCAGTCGAGCGAACTGCTGGATCACCGCCTGGGTGACCGTGGGCGACAGCAGCGCTTCGCCGCGAGCGATGGTGTGGACGGCGGCGATGAGGCTCTCGGGCGGGTCGTCCTTGAGCACGAAACCGCTCGCGCCAGCGCGCAGGGCCTCGTAGACGTACTCGTCGAGGTTGAACGTGGTGAGGACCAGGACCCGGGCGGTCTGGTCGGCCTCCAGAATCCGCCGGGTGGCCTCGAGCCCGTCCATGTCGGGCATCCGGATGTCCATCAGCACCACGTCCGGGTTGAAGCGCGACGCCTGGGCGACCGCCTCACGACCGGTGCCCGCCACCGCGACGACCTCGATGTCTGGCTCCCCGGAGAGCAGCAACTGCAGCCCAGCCCTCACCATCGCCTGGTCGTCAGCTATGAGCACCCGGATCGTCATGGCCTCACTCCGTCCACCTGAAGTCGGGCGCGAAGCTCGAACCCGCCGGTGTCGGACGCGCCCGCCGACATGTCACCGCCGTACAGCCGGACCCGCTCACTGATGCCAACCAAGCCGTGACCCCTCCCGTCGCCGCTGGAGGGTCCTTGCCCGTCGTCGCTCACCACGATCTCGACGCTGTTGCGTCCGTAGGTCACCTGCACCACCGCCGAGCGGGCGCGGGCGTGCTTGAGTGTATTGGTGAGGGCCTCCTGCACAATCCGGTACGCAGACAGGTCAAGGCCGGCGGGGAGCGGGACCGTGTCCCCGTGGACCTGCAGCCGGACGTCCAGGCCTGCTCCGCGTACGTCATCGAAGAGAGTCTCGAGATTCTCCAGCCCGGGGGTTGGGAGCAGCTCTGGCTTCTCGTCGTCATGGCGCATCGCGCCGAGCAAGCGCCGCATCTCGGCCAGCGCCGTACGGCCGGCTTGCTCCACCTTCCTCAGCGTCTCTGCGTCCTCTCCGTCGTCCCGCGCCATGCGGTGCCGGACGGCGCCCACCTGAAGGACCATAACGCTGACGGCGTGCGCCACGACATCGTGCAGCTCTCGGGCGATGCGTGCCCGCTCCTCGGCGACAGCTACCCGCGCTGTCATCTGCCGGTCGCGCTCGGCGAGGGCTGCCCGCTGCTCAGCCGCCTCCGTTCGCTCGGTACGCTCGCGCAGCGCGTAGCCGACCAGCCAGCTGATCGCGAACATGAGCGTCGTAGACACCAGGCTGCCCGCATCGCTGTCAGGGTCGTTGTAGACGATGATCGCCCCGCAGCTCACCACGATCACCAGGCCGATCCGACCTTCGAGGTCGTTGCGGAGGTTGCCGAGCAGCAGAGCCGCGGCCAGGCCAGCTATGTAGACGACTCCCTGGCTGGTAATCAGCTTGCCATCGGCAAAGGAGAGTGCCGCACTGGCCAGGAAGACGCCGGCGGGGGCACCGAAGGGGTACCTGTGGCGTAGGAGCAACGCCAGGACGATGCCTGCGGCCGCCACCGCCTCGGCCCATGCCGCCGGGCCGGTCGCCATGGACGGGTCCGTCCGGACAGCCGTCCCCACCGCACCTATGAGAGCCGCCCCGACAATCAGGGCAGTGACGCCATGCGCCCGGAGGCTCTGCGGCAACCAGCTCACCCGGTCAACATACGGTCCACGAACGTCCAGCGGCAGCCTCGAACTGACCGCCCCTACGGTGTCTTTGGCCCAGTCGACGTGATCCCGGGTTGCTTCGGGTCGCAGTGGCGGACTCGGCCTACGTGGGTCTCAATGGTCTCCCGCACGTCGGCTGCGGCTCCTGAGCCGCGGTGCATCGATAAGCGATGTGGGAACAGGACGCCCAGGTGGTAGCGGGGTTCCGCATCACCTCTTATCTGACCCGGCTAGGGCAGTCAGCGGTGGGGGGTGACCGACGGCTCGGGCGTGGTACGCGAGCATTCAGGACCGGAGGCCTGACGACGCACGGTCCCTCTCGCGTCTCGATATAGGGCTGGTCCGCCTGTCGAACCGCGTCCTTGGGCCTACCCAGGGAAATACTCGACGGCGCTTTCGACAACAAGCGTGATCTTGAGCTAGGAGACTCAACCGTGGGCGGCTCCCCAGAACGCGCTGCAACTCCTCCATACGATATTTAGATTATAACACAT
>DASQEH010000186.1:0-27978 GCA_035633755.1 Nocardioidaceae bacterium
AGCCCGACGATGCGCCACATGTTGAACAGCGGAGTCGCGATCGCGATGATCGGGAAGACCGTGATCGCCAGTGCGACACCGAGGATGAGCTTCTTGCCGGGGAACTCGAGCCGGGCGATGGCGTATGCCGCGATGGTTGCCAGCACGACCGAGATGAACGTGGAGATCAAGGAGATACCCACGGAGTTGCGCAGCGCCGTCGTGAAGAGGTCGCTGTTGAACACGATGTCGTAGTTCTCCAGGCTGAAGTTGCTCGGCCAGAACTTCTGGTTGTTGATGTCGTCGCCGGCCTTCAGCGAGAGGGAGACGATCCACGCCACCGGGATGAGCGCATAAAGGATGATGAGGATGGCGCCGATGATCCAGGCGGTTTGGCCTTTGCCGGATGTCTTCATGTCAGCTCTAACCCCTCTGCTGGGACAGGTCGGTCTTGAAGCCCTTGACGAACAGGACTGCTATGAGCACGACCAAGATGGCAAGGATGACGCTGACGGCCGATCCCATGCCGATCATCGTGCGCGTGATTGTCTGCCGATAGGCGAGGAAGGACAACGTCTCGGTGCCCTGGGCGCCCTGGGTCATGATGAAGACGTTGTCGAAGATCCGGAACGCGTCCAGTGTCCGGAAGAGCAACGCCACCATGATCGCTGCCTTCATGTTCGGAACGATCACCTTGTAGAAGCCCTGCCACGCGGTGGCACCGTCGACCTTGGCCGACTCCAGGTAGTCGTCGGGGATCTGGGCAAGGCCAGCCAGCAGCAGCAACGACATGAACGGCGTCGTCTTCCAGATCTCTGACATGCAGATCACCGCCAGGGCGGGGATCGTGTCACCGAACCAGTCGAAGGCATCGAGCCCGAACAAGGGATTCACGAAGCCGTATGCCGGGGTGAACGCGTACTGCCAGGCGTAGGCCGACACCACGGTGATGATGCCGTAGGGCACGAGGATGGCGGTACGCAGTGACCGGCGCAGGTACAACGCGCGGTGCATGACCAGCGCGAGCGCGAAACCGAGGATGAACTCGATGATCACCGTGACGATCGTGATGGCACTCGTCACCCAGAACTGCCGCCAGAACAGCGGGTCGCTCAGGATGGTCACGTAATTGCCGAGCCCGACGAAGTCCTTACCGCCCGGGTCGGTGAGCCGGTAGTTGAAGAGGGACAGGTAGATGGCGTTACCGACCGGGTACGCCGTGACGAGCACCATCACGAAGAAGGCCGGCGCGGCCAGCATCCAGCCGAGGTTGCGCTCGTGTCGGGACTTGTCAGTCAGGCCCGCTCTCTTCGGCGTCTGCTGATCCGCAGGCGCCGGGGCCATCTTTACGGAACTCAACATGCCCTCCTAGAGCAGCTGTTCGTTGGAAAGTACGGCTTCGATCATGCTTGCCGTGGTCTCCGCCGTCGTCTCTTCACTCAGAGAGTCCGGTGGGTGGTAGCCGTCCTGGATGGCGGCGGTGACGTCGCCGTAGAAGGGCGTGATGGGTCGGGGTCCCGCGTCTTCGAGTCCCTCGCGGATCTGGTCAGCCATCGGGAACTGCTTGCGGATGTCGGGGTCGTCGTACAGTGCATCGGCGGCACCGGGGTCACCGGCTGTCGTCATGTATTCCTTCTGGCTCTCCACCGAGCGCAAGCAGCGGATCGCCTCGACGGCGAGGTCCGCCTTGTCGGTGAAGGCTCCGACGCCGAGGCTGATGCCGCCCAGAGGTGTGGAGCTCTCCTGCCCCTCGACAACCTGCGGGTAGCGCGTCCAACCGACATCCTTGCTGAAGTCCTCGGGCAGCGAGCCGTCCTCCATACCTGCAGCGAAGGCTGCCCACACGTATGGCCAGTTGACCATGAAGCCGCCGTTCTCGGCCTGGAAGGCAGCGCGTGACTCTTCCTCGCCCGCAGTGCTCAGGGCTGGAGGAGACGCTGACGAATCTGCGATGGCCCGCATGATCCGGGCCGCCTCTTTGCCGGCATCGCTGTTGATCGTCGCGTCGACGTCTTCGGCAGTCTCGGCCGCCTCGCCCTCACTGAGGATGGTCCCACCCGCGGACTGAACGAGCGCGTTGACCCACACCATGAGGCTCTCGTTGCGACGTCCCTGGACGGCAACGGTCGTGTCGGTCTTCTCGGCAGCCTCGATGAGCTGGTCCCAGGTCACTGGCTGGCTCATGTCGAGCCCGGCCTTCTCTGCGACGGACTTCTTGTACCAGAGCAGCTGCGTGTTGCCGTAGAAGGGCGCCGCGAACATCGTGTCGTTGAACAGCGACTGCTCGAGCGGACCCCGCAGGACTCCCTCGGAGAACTCGGTCCGCTCCTCTTCGGTGAAGGGGCGGAGGAAGTCGGCGTTCGCCAACTCGGACATGAAGGGTGGGTCGATGCTGATGAGGTCGACGCTGTTGTCTTCCGCTGCGAGCCGGCGCAGGATCTGCTCGCGCTGGCCGCTCGCGTTGTTCGGGAGCAGCTGGATGGAGATGTCGTAGGCCCCACCCGAGTCTGCTGCGCACTTCTCCCCGATCGGAGCCTGAAGGGCGTTGTTGATGAACCAGTTAAGGGTTGTGTCGTCGCCGCCACCGCCGCCGCCGCAAGCGCTCAGCAGCAGCGACGCGGTCGCACACGCTGCGAGGCCGGCGTACTTGGTACGACGACGCGATGAGCGGTCAGCCTTGTTTTGGGACTGTGCCGAGGGAGCGGAACTACGTCTGCTCACGAGTCCTCCTAGGTTGGGCGGAGGCTAACGCTCCTACTCCCCCCGGAGCGTTGGAAACCGCTGTGTTACGGAAGTGTGCGAATGGAGTAAAGCACAGACGAACGCGCGGTGGCTACGCCGCGAGCCCCGCTGAACTGTTGCGTTTAGGACACATCTCGACAGCGGGCAGCTCGAGGTGCGCACATGGCGTCTTTGCAGTACACACGGGGTAACGCTGCGCCGAGTTGCGTGCTGAAGCCATCGCCACCAAGGGAGACAAAACACAGATGGTCGATACCCAAAACTATGTGCGCTTCGAGCGGGTCACCTCGGTGCGCAGCGCCGATCGGGGCCTGCTGGCGGATGTGCACGGCGAGCAATTGCGCATCGACGTTGTCCGCGACGACGTCGTCCGCGTCAAGATCAGCCGAGGGGGAGTCTTCGACGAGTCGCCCACGTTCGCGGTGGACGTCGATCCTCTGGCCGACGCCGTCGATTTCACGGTCGAGCATGACGACGAAGTGGCGCGGGTACGTACCGATGCGCTCGTCGTCTCCTTGTTCCTTGATCCGTTCCGGTTGGACGTGCACCGCGCCGACGGAACCGCCGTCGTCGAGACGGCGCCTGACGCGGAGGGCCGGTACTGGGCGTACGCCACCTTGAACGACGCCTTCACCGTGAGGCGGCGCTGCCGCCAGGTCGACGCGATCTACGGGTTGGGCGAGAAGACAGGCAGACACAACCGCAAGGGTCGTGACTTCACCATGTGGAACACCGACGTCCTTGACTCCCACTCGACAGCAGAATTCACACAGGCCCATCCGGCCGACGATCCCCGCTCGGACCGCTCGAGCACGGAGTTCGACCCCTACTACGTGTCGATTCCCTTCTTCTACCACCAGTCCTATCCCGACGGCTCGATGTCGGCGTCATTCATGGACAACGGCTATCGAGCGTCTTACGAGTTCTCGCACGACGAGGAGTACCGCCTCCATTTCGCCGGTGGCCAGTACACGGAGTACATCTTCGCGGGACCGGAGATGCCGGAGATCCTCACGGCGTACACGTGGCTGACCGGCCGAACCGCGCCACCGCCGCTGTGGGCGCTGGGGTACCACCAATGTCGATGGTTCCGGTACACGCAGCAGGCGGTGGAGAGTCTTGCCGAGCGCCATCGGCAAAGCGACATCCCTTGTGACACCTTGTGGCTGGACATCGAGTACATGGACGGCTATCGCGTCTTCACGTGGGACACGGACTCGTTCCCCGATGCCGCCGGGATGCTGGAGCGGCTGAAGGCGATGGGCATCCGCGTCATCACGATCATCGACCCGGGCGTGAAGTACGAGCCCGGCTACGAGATCTTCGACCAAGCGGTCGAGAGGGGCGTGTTGTGCAAGACCGCCGGCGGTGACCTCTATATAGGGCAGGTGTGGCCCGGCAACACAGCGTTCCCTGACTTCGTCTCCGAGGAGGCTCGGACGTGGTGGGGGGAGCTGAACGCCGCACACGTGCAGTCCGGTCTGGCCGGCATCTGGAACGACATGAACGAGCCGGCCACCGGGATGATCGCCTCAGAAGCGATGCGGTTCGGCAGCGGGCAGTACGAACATGCGCGCTACCACAACCAGTACGCCCTCCTGATGGCCATGGGCACCACTGCCGGGCTGCTGGACGCGATGCCCGACCTGCGCCCCTTCGTGCTCTCGCGCGCCGGGTTCGCCGGGATCCAGCGGTACGCGGCCAACTGGATGGGCGACAACCTCTCGCGCTGGGACCATCTGTGGCTCAGCCTCCCGATGGCGAGCGGGCTGGGTGTCTCCGGGCAGTCGTTCGTCGGCGCTGACATCGGCGGTTTCCACGGCAGCTCGAACGCCGAGCTGTTCCTGCGCTGGATGCAGTACGGCGTGCTGACTCCGTTCTGCCGCAACCACTCCGAGATCGGCAACATCGACCAGTACGCATGGTCGTTCGGGGACGTCATCCTCGGCCTCGTCCGCGAGGCGATCCAGCTGCGGTACCGGCTGATGCCGTACCTCTACGCGACCTTCCTCCGCGCCGCGGAGACGGGAGCTCCGGTGCAGCGGCCGCTGGTCTTCGACTACCAGCACGACCCTGTTGTCCGTGACATCGACGACGAGTTCCTGCTCGGGCCGGACCTGCTCGTCGCGCCCGTCGTCGAGGTCGGGCAGACCGCACGGCAGGTGTACCTGCCGGCGGGGAGCTGGTACGACTGGCACACCGACGAGCTCGTCGGTGGCGGGCGGTACCTGCTGACCCCGACCCCGATGGACCGCATCCCGATCTACGCCCGTGGCGGCGCAGTGATCCCCATGTGGCCCGAGGCGCCGCCCTCGACGGCGAACTACTCCCCGAAAGTGATCGAGCTGCATCTGTTCGTACCTCGTGAGGACGGCACGCATCGTTCTTTGTTGCAGGAGGACGACGGGCTCACCTTCGCTGCCTTGACCGGCGAGCGGGTTCGCACGGTGGTCGAGGTGACCCGCAGCGGCGATTCGGTCACGTTGAAAGCGGACGTCGACGGTGACGGCTACCCAGATTTCGCTCGCGAGGAGTTCCATCTGGTGGTCCACGGAGCCGAGCCTCGCGTTGCGCGCGTCGACGGCGATGAGGTGGCGGCGGTCGACGGCCGCTTCGTCATGGCGAATACGGGAGAGCCGTTCTCTGTCGTCTTCGATGTCTAGGGATTCCGACGGTCGATTTGACTCAGTGGCGGGATGCTCGACTCGGAAGAGTGGCGTCGGCAGATCGGGCGTCGAGCGTGCACGTCGCATCACGGGGCTAGGGCAGCCGAACCCGTTCTCATACCGCAACAGTCGTCGTGAGGACGGGCTCGAGACCCAGGAATGCTCCGAACCGAGCGGCGACGTCGTGAAGCTTCTGGGTCTCCGATGGTGTCAAGGGTCCGAACAGGGTCGCCTCGATGAGAACCGAGCGTGCGCTGAGGGTACGCCTCCAGCTGCCAACGGTGCGGCCGTCGATCACGATCGCCCGGTCGAGCAGTCCCGGCCGCGGCGGTTCGTTCGCGAGGACAACTCGGAGGTCCTGGTAGGCCACGATCGTCTCGTCGTACATCGGGACGAGGAACGCGCCGGAGAGTCGATCCGATGTGGTGGCAGGCGAGGACTTCGCGTAGTACCACGCCTTGCCGGTCTCGTCCTCGTCGCGATCGAGCTCGGAGCCAACGCGCGCCAGGGCCGCTTTTGTGTCGGCGACCGTGAGGCTGGACCACGCTGTGAAGTCGTTCACGGTGGCCGGACCATGACTGCGGAAGTAGCGCACAACCAGCTCGTCGACGCTTGACTCACGCGGCCGGTCGTCGGTCGGGGAGACAGGCACCCGGTCATCGAGGAGCGCGTACGTCTGCGACCTGCCGCGTCTCGGTCCGCTGCAGATGACCTCCTCGAGCTCGGCGTGCATGAGCACGTAACCGAGTCGCAGTCCCTCGGCTTCGACTCCGGCCGCGGCGAGATGCGCGGCGAGTTCTCTGCGGGTCAGAGGGCCGCTCGCGCTCAGCGTTCGCGCCAGCACGTCATGGCCACGTTGCAGGACATTCGCGTCAAGGTCCAGCTTGCGGTACATGTAGCGGTTGAGCGCGTGCACGCGAGGTCGCGTCAACCGCAGCAGCCAGCGGACGTCCTCGTTCGCGAGGAAGTGCCAGGTTGGCCGCAGCGCATGCGTCCGGATGAAGTCACCGCGGCCGAAGGCGGCTTCGACCTCGGCGTGACCGCACGCCTGAGTACGCTCCGCCAGCGACCACATGACCTCGGCGAACTCCTGCGCCTGGACCGCGCCAAGCCACCGAACGACGTCGCCTGCCGTGTCGAACCGGTCCCCGGCCAGGCGCTGGTGGATCAGCCGGTGGCGCACGATCTCGAGCGGCTTCATCACCGCCAGCATCTACGGTGCCGACCGTGACAGGCATGGCCGGGCCAACACATGGTCAACGCCGCCCTTCCCGACTCGGTGATGCGTGCGGGCGAGCGGCGCATCGGGCGAAGACTCCGCATCACCAAAACTCCTTGCTGAGGTCATGGGTGCCCGCCGCTCGCCGCACCCTCGACAACAGAATGGCCGATGGACACGGCGGCCGGCGCGGCACTCCGTGAGCGGCGCTCACGTTACGGCCTTCTCCGGTGGCGGCGACGCCGCTCGAAGACCGTGGTTGGGCGGACAGACGACGGACGACGAGCGGATCGCTGGTGCTCCGCCGCGCGGTCTCGCAGGATGGTCTGGTTCACGTACTCGTGGTACAGCATGGTCGGCTCCTTCAGGGGTGAGGGTCGCTTTCTGGACCCTGAGTAGCTCCACCCTGAAGGCCGTCGCTGACACAGCCCTGTCTGCACGCTGTCGTGGCGCTGACCTGGCCCCAGGTATCTCCTCCTGGCCGATGACGGTCAGCAAGAGACCGGCACGCCGTGGTATACGAGCAGGCAAGGAACAGGTCGTTGCTTTTTCACTGCATACCTCAGGAGGAGAACATGGACACCGAAGCCTTCGCCGACCACCTCTTCGGTTCGTTTCTGGGCGGTATGGACATGCTGACCATCACCCTGGGCGACCAGCTCGGCCTCTACGATGCGTTGCACCATCGTGGCCCGCTGACCGCTGGCGAGCTCGCCGAGACGGCCGGAATCGCGCCGCGTTATGCGCGCGAGTGGCTCGAGCAGCAGACAGTCGCCGGCATTCTTTCCGTCGATGACGTAGAGCTGCCCGCTGACGAACGCCGGTTCGCCGTGCCGGCAGAACACGTTCCCGTTCTCGTCGACCAGGACAGCCTGCTGTACTTCCGGCCCTTCCTCACTGCCGTTGCGGGCGCTGCGGTGCAGCTGCCGGCACTTCTGGACGCCTATCGCACAGGCGGGGGAGTGTCGTGGCAGCAGTTCGGCGACCTGGTCCGTCACTCACAGGGGCAGGGCAACCGCCCCTTGTTCCTGCAGGTCCTCGGTCAGGAGTGGCTGCCGTCACTTCCCGAGATCCACCAGCGGCTCGCGGCTGGCGGGCGGGTCGCTGACATCGGCTGCGGCGAGGGCTGGTCGGCGATCGGGATGGCTTTGGCATACCCCGACATCCGCGTCGACGGCTACGACGTCGACCAGGCGTCCGTCGAGGCCGCTAATGCCCACGCCGAGGCATACGGCGTCGGTGATCGTGTCACCGTGCACTGCGTGGACGCTGGCGACGGCGACGCGGCCCACGAGGGCGCCTACGACTTGGTGACGGCTTTCGAATGTGTGCACGACATGGGTGACCCCGTGTCGGTGCTCGCGAAGATGCGCGAGATAGCAGCCCCGGACGGAGTCGTCGTTGTCGTCGACGAGCGAGTGCCGGAGAAGTTCACCGGGGCCGGGGACCCGATGGAGCAGATGTTCTACGGCTTCTCGACGTTGATCTGTCTCCCCGACGGGATGTCCCACCCGGGATCCGTCGGCACCGGCACCGTGATGCGGCCTGACGTGCTGCGCGGCTATGCCCGCGAAGCCGGCTTCAGCGACATCGACGTGCTCCCGATCGAGCACGAGGCCTTCAGGGTCTACCAGCTCGTCTCCTGAGGCGGTGATCGAGGAGGGAGTCATCGACGAGCCAGCAACCTCGGGCCGTCCTCCCGCACAACCGTGCCCCGGCTGCGGCCTGATCACCGAACCGGCGGAGGGGCCGACTCACCCCTACATGGGCGCGTCACCCGGTTGCTGGGCCGCCTTCGGCGCGCTGATGCTTCAGCCGTTCGGTGCTGCGGCCTCCGGTCAGCTCCTGGGTGACGCGTACGCCGTCCAACATCCTGGGGTGCCAGAGCGGCGGGCCGTGCAATCGGTGTGTGTGCACCTGATCCTGCTGTGTGCGACGCTCGAGCGAGGCTGGCCACCGGAACGCGCGGTGCAGCTGCGCCGTCGGGCCATCGACAAGCTGGCGGATCGGTGGCGGTGGCTGGACCCGCAGCTGCCGCTCGGCACCCTGACGATCGCCAGCCTCAGCGAGGCCGCCGACGCTGACGACCGAGGACAGCGCCTTCAGGCGTGGGCCGAGGACGTATGGGCCGCCTACCAGCCCCATCACGCCAGCGTTCGCCGCTGGGTCGACACGCTGCTCACCTGACCCAGGGCGTCGTCTACGAGCGACTGACGCCGCCGGAGACGCCTATCGAGGCCGTTTCGTGGATAGAGCGGGGATGGCCAGGAGGTGAGTGCCTGGCCCCGAGCCAATGGCCACCGGAGGTGCCTCTCGTGCGGCCGGTCGGTGTGGCGGAGGATAGGGGATTCGAACCCCTGAGAGCTTTCACTCAACACGCTTTCCAAGCGTGCGCACTAGGCCACTATGCGAATCCTCCGCCGCAGAGGTTAGCGCGAGCACCCCACGTCTCGGAAACCGGCGCAGCCGCAACAGGGTGCCCTGGCTCGCGTACCGCGGCGACGGCTCACCGCTGTCGCCGCGACTGCGCTGGCTCACGTAGACTGTGGAGCAGCCCCTCGTGCGGCGACAACTTGCCCAACTCCCCCAGGGCCGGAAGGCAGCAAGGGTAAGCGAGCTCTGTCGGGTGCGCGAGGGGTCTCTTGTGCCGCGGTCAGGCGTTCTGCCACATGCCTACCAAGTTGCCCTCACTGTCCTTGAAGTACGCCACGTAGCCCATGTCGCCGACCGGTTCCTTGGGCTGCACCGTCGAGCCGCCGAGCGACTCCACCGTGGCGAGCGCCTTTTCGATGTCCTCCACGTCGATGGTGATCATCGGGCGGTCGAGCGGTGCCTTGCGCGGGAACATCCCGCCGTTGATCGCCCCGGCCTCCTTCGGCATGCCTTGCTCGTCGGTAGGCACGGTGGTCGCACCGGCGTAGTCGAAGCCGGGCATCTCGTTGAGCTGCCACCCGAAGGCGGAGGAGTAGAAGTCCTGCGCCCGCTTCATGTCGTCAGCGGGAATCTCGAAGTGGACGACGCGTCCGCTCATGGTGATCCTTTCGGTTCATAGTCGGGGACTGCGGATGGAGATTCACAAGGTACAACTGCCCTCCGACAGTCGCGCTAGCCGTTTTCTTCTGGCACCGCGACCGCGGTCTGGCGGCAGGAAGCCGTGTCGGCGGCGGGCGCTAAGGTCGAACCGTGGATGCTCCCCTCGCGCTCTACCGCCGCTATCGCCCCGACGTCTTCGCAGACGTCATCGGCCAGGAGCACGTGACCGCCCCCCTCGCTCAGGCGCTGGACCACAACCGGGTGCATCACGCCTACCTGTTCTCGGGACCACGAGGCTGCGGCAAGACCACGAGCGCGCGCATCATGGCTCGAGCGCTCAACTGCGCCGACGGCCCGACGTCGACCCCCTGCGGGACCTGCGAGTCCTGCGTCGAGCTCGCTCGAGGGGGGCCGGGCTCGATCGACGTGATCGAGATCGACGCCGCGTCCCATGGTGGAGTGGACGACGCCCGCGACCTGCGTGAGCACGCGTTCTTCACGCCGATGCGTGCGCGATACAAGGTGTACATCATTGACGAGGCTCACATGGTGAGCACTCAGGGCTTCAACGCCCTGCTGAAGCTTGTTGAGGAGCCTCCGGCGCATCTGCGCTTCATCTTCGCCACCACCGAGCCGGACAAGGTCATCGGCACCATCCGGTCGCGAACGCACCACTATCCGTTCCGGTTGGTCCCGCCGAAGATGCTGGGCGACTACCTGCTCGAGCTGTGTGACCGCGAAGGCGTCGCCATCGAGAAGGTCGTCGTGCCCTTGATCGTGCGGGCGGGTGCCGGCTCCGTTCGTGACAGCCTCTCAGTGCTCGACCAGCTCATCGGGGGCTCAGGGCCCGACGGCGTCACCTACGCCTTGGCGACGTCGCTGCTCGGGTACACCCCGTCGACCCTGCTGGACGAGACCGTCGATGCGCTGGCGGCCGACGACGGCGCCACCGTCTTCGGCGTCATCGACAAGGTCGTGGACACCGGACAAGACCCCCGCAGGTTCGCCGAGGATCTACTGCAACGTCTGCGTGACCTCGTCATCGTCTCGGCAGTGCCCAACGCCGCGAGCCGAGGGCTCATCGAGATGTCGGAGGACCAAGCCGAGCGGCTCACCGGCCAGGCCGTCCGCTTCGGACGGGCGGAGCTCACCAGAGCGGCCGACATCGTGAGCACCGGGCTGACCGAGATGCGGGGTGCAACCGCCCCACGAATGCTGCTCGAGCTGATGTGCGCGCGCATCCTGCTGCCCGGTGCCGACTCATCCATTGAGGGGCTCGGTGCGCGGCTCGACCGTGTCGAGCGCCGACTCTCCGTTGTCGGCGGCCCGCCGGCGACCGGCTCGCAACCGGGCGTGGCATCACCGCCCACAAGTGCATCGCGCCCAGCAGCCGCGGGAGGCAACGCGCCGGCTGATGAGTCGTCGGCTGCCCCACCTGGTACCGCGGTGCAGTCACCCGCTACCGCATCGGCTGCCCCGCAGCCGCCAGCCAGCTCTGCTGGATCTCAGCGGCCTGCCGCCGACGCTGAGCTCGGATCCGACGCACCGGACATGGCCGGGCCCACGCAGGGCGCCAGCACCCCTCCGGCGCCAACGTCCGCACCTACCGTTCCTACCGGGGAGCTACCGACAGCACCCACTGCTCTTGCCGGTCAGCTGAGCTTGGTGGACGTCCGACAGCTGTGGCCGGGAGTCCTCAACAGAGTCAAGACGATGCGCCGCTATGCGTGGATCCTGCTCAGCCAGAACGCCCACGTCAAAGACGTCGGCGGGAACGTCATCACGATAGGTCTTGTCAACGCCGGCGCTCGTGACAGCTTCACCAAGAGCGGCGCGGACGAGATCCTCCACCAGGCACTGATCGACGAGCTCGGTGTCGACTGGCGAGTCGAAGCCATCATCGATGCGGGCAGTGAACACCCACCGGCGCGGACTTCACCGATGACCGAGCCGCCGGTCGCCACCACCCCGGAGCCGGACGACGGAGCGGACGACGCGAGGTCGGCCCGCACCAACGGAGTGCAGGCCGCCAAAGGGGCGATCCGGTCGACCCGCCCCGCGTCAACTGCGGGCAGCAGCCGCCAGGTCGCCGACGAGCCCACCGTGGACAGCGTCGTAGAGATCGCCGACGACGACGACGTCATCCACGAGCTGACGTCACACGAGCTGTTGACCCGCGAGCTCGGCGCCAAGGTCATCGAAGACATCCGCCACGACTCGGCCTGACGTAAGCCAACGTGTGACATTGCGTCGACTCACCGACGCAACCACTCCAAAACCCACGAGAGGTGCCATGTTTCCCGAAGGAACGCCAGACATGCAGTCCTTACTCCAGCAGGCTGCCCGCATGCAAGAGCAGCTTGTCAGCGCACAGGAGGAGCTGGCCGAAGCGCGAGTCGAAGGCACGTCAGGTGGCGGCGCCGTTACCGCCACCGTGTCGGGAACCGGTGAGCTGCTCGCGTTGTCGATCGACCCCTCTGTCATCGATCCAGCAGAAGCAGACGACCTCGCCGACCTCATCGTCGCCGCCGTACGCGACGCCTCGGGCAACGCCGAACGGTTGGCTGCCGACCAGATGTCGGACTTGACCGGGGGGTTCGGTGACGCGGCACAGCCTCCAGGGCAATTAGGCTCGTAGTCCGGATCCGAGCAGCAGTTCGCTGCGGCCTCGCTGGCGACGTGGCCGGTACGTGTCTCGAGAGGTGCAGCGTTGTACGAGGGTGTGGTGCAGGACCTCATCGACGAGCTCGGCCGGTTGCCGGGCGTCGGCCCCAAGAGTGCACAGCGGATTGCCTTCTACATCCTCAACACCGACTCCGTTGATGTCAGACGGCTCGCGGATGTCCTCGTCGAGGTCAAGGACAAGGTCAGGTTCTGCGTCACCTGCGGCAACGTCGCCGAGGAGGAGCAGTGCAAGATCTGCCGGGATCCTCGGCGGGACACATCGGTGATCTGCGTGGTCGAGGAGTCCAAGGATGTGGTGGCCATTGAGAGAACCCGGGAGTTCCGCGGCCGCTACCACGTCCTGGGCGGAGCCATCAGCCCCATCGAGGGGATCGGGCCGGACGAGCTCCGGATCAGGGAGCTCATGCAGCGCCTCGCCGATTCGTCGATTGTCGAAGTGATCCTCGCGACAGACCCCAACCTGGAGGGGGAAGCCACCGCGACATACCTGACCAGGATGCTTCGCCCGCTGGGTCTGCGGGTGACCCGACTTGCCAGCGGACTACCTGTCGGGGGAGATTTGGAGTACGCCGACGAGGTGACACTCGGTCGGGCCTTCGAAGGAAGACGGGTCGTTGATGAGTAACCAAAGCGGGCACCTCACGAGTGAGCTGGAGGATCTGGCTCAGGCGGTCGCCGACCAGAGCGCCGGTTTCCTGCTCGCCCTGCGCGAGATCGCCCGGGAAGGCAACCGCGGAATCGCCGTCCCGCTGCTCCTGCTCGAGGTCAGCCAGCTGCTGTTCGCCGGCGCCCGGCTTGCTGTTCAGGTGGACTTCGTTCCCCGTGACGAGTTCGAGCCCGACGCCGGCCCGGACCCCGACCTCGACACCATGCGTGAGCGGCTCGCTGTGCTGCTCGAAGGAGTCGACGACTTCACGGAGGTCTTCGACCCCTACATCGACCCGCCGGAGCTTGTCTCGTCGCGGCTGTCGGACGACCTGGCCGACATCGCCTCCAGCGTGGCCCACGGCTTGCAGCACTTCCGCGCCGGCAACGTCGAGGAAGCGTTGTGGTGGTGGCAGTTCTCGTACGTGTCGAGCTGGGGGGCCGAGGCAAGCGCGACCCTGCGGGCCCTGCAGTCGGTCATCGCCCATGATCGACTTGACGTCTACGACGTTGGCGAGGTCGAGGCCGCCCGAGTCGCAGCCGCCCAGGACCTCTGACAACGATCAGGCGTGTCCCTGCGACTCGGCGCACGTGAGTCCGGCCGAGCACGCCTGCGACGAGAGTGGATGAGACGCAAACCAACCCGTGTCTGTTCCGCCTCGATAGACTGACGCGGCCAACAGCCCGCGTACCGCTGACCTGATCGAAGGAGTGCAGCTCCCGTGGGAATCGTCGTGCAGAAGTACGGAGGATCCTCCGTCGCAGACGCAGAAGGCATCAAGAGGGTCGCGCAGCGCATCGTTGCGACCAAGAAGGATGGCCACGACGTCTGCGTGGTGGTCTCAGCGATGGGCGACACCACCGATGAACTGCTCGACCTGGCCGAGCAGATCTCCCCTCTGCCGCCGGGCCGTGAGCTCGACATGCTGCTCACCGCCGGCGAGCGAATCTCGATGGCACTGCTGGCCATGGCGATCGCGAACCTGGGCCAGCACGCGCGGTCCTTCACCGGCAGCCAGGCCGGTGTCATCACCGACTCGGTCCACGGGCGCGCCAAGATCATCGACGTCACCCCGGGTCGCATCCAGGACGCACTCAACGTCGGCGACATCGCCATCGTCGCCGGGTTCCAGGGTGTGTCGATGGACACCAAGGACATCACCACCCTGGGTCGCGGCGGCTCCGACACCACAGCCGTCGCTCTCGCTGCTGCGCTCGAAGCCGAGGTTTGCGAGATCTACACCGACGTCGACGGGATCTTCACGGCCGACCCTCGGATAGTCTCCACCGCACGCCGCATCCCGCATGTGTCCTACGAGGAGATGCTCGAGATGTGTGCGTCCGGAGCCCGCATACTCCATCTTCGGTGCGTCGAGTACGCCCGCAGGCACTCCATACCGATCCACGTCCGCTCGTCGTTCTCTCAACGGCCGGGCACCTGGGTATCCGATTCGAGCGAGGTTGAGCAAGTGGAGCAAGCCATCATCTCCGGTGTCGCCCATGACCGCAGTGAAGCCAAGATCACCGTCGTCGGAGTCCCCGACAAGGTCGGTGAGGCCGCCCGTATCTTCGAGTCGCTGGCCGATGCCGGCATCAACATCGACATGATCGTGCAGAACATCTCTGTCGCCTCCAGCGCCCGCACCGACATCTCGTTCACGCTGCCACGCGACGACGGCCACATTGCCATGACGGCACTGGCGCGGCTGCAGGACGAGGTCGGGTTCGAGCAGCTCCTGTACGACGACCGGATCGGGAAGGTCTCACTGGTGGGGGCCGGGATGCGTACCCATCCCGGTGTGACCGCTCGCTTCTTCGCCGCGCTGGCTGCGGCCGGAGTGAACATCGAGATGATCTCCACGTCGGAGATCCGCATCTCCGTCATTGTCGACCAGGACCAGATCGACGCGGCGGTCACGTCCGCTCACCACGCGTTCGACCTCGACAGCGCCGAGGTCGAGGCCGTCGTGTACGGGGGCACCGGCCGATGAGGGGGGAGCAGAAGCCGACCCTCGCGGTCGTGGGGGCCACGGGTGCGGTCGGCACGGTCATGATGCACCTGTTGTCGACCCGGCACGACGTCTGGGGAGACATCCGGCTCGTCGCCTCAGCTCGCTCGGCGGGCAAGACGCTCCACTGCCGTGGGGAGGACATCGTTGTCGAGGAGCTGACGGAGGACGTCTTCGACGGCGTGGACGTCGCCATGTTCGACGTTCCGGACGACATCTCCGCGATCTGGGCGCCGGTGGCGGTCGCCAAGGGAGTCGTGGTGGTGGACAACTCTGGTGCGTTCCGCATGGACCCCGACGTGCCCCTCGTCGTACCCGAGGTCAACCCGATGCAGATCCGCAACCGGCCACGGGGCATCATCGCTAATCCCAATTGCACGACACTGACCATGATGGACGCTATCGGCGCCCTGCACTTCCGGTGGGGCCTTCGTGAGCTCGTCGTCGCCTCGTACCAGGCTGCCTCCGGTGCCGGCCAGGCCGGCATCGACCGCCTGTATGACGAGATCGACGTTGTCGCCGGTGACCGGACGCTTGGTCATCACGCTGGAGACGTACGCCGAGCCGTGGCGAACAAGCTCGGAGACGACTCGCCCTTTGCGGCGCCGCTCGTGCTCAACGTCATCCCGATGGCGGGGTCACTCAGGGAAGGCGGATGGTCCAGCGAGGAGCTCAAGGTCAGAAACGAGTCCCGCAAGATCCTGGCGCTCCCGGACCTCAAGGTGTCGGCCACATGCGTTCGGGTTCCCGTCGTGACAACACACTCACTGGCGGTGCATGCCGTGTTCGAGCGCGACCTCGATGTGAACGAGGCGCGCCAAGTGTTGATCGAGGCGCCGAGTGTCGTGGTGATCGACGAGCCGGGACGCTCGGAGTTCCCTACGCCAGCCGACTGTGTGGGTTCTGACCCCACCTTCGTGGGACGGCTCCGGCAGGCGCTGGACTTCCCGAACACGCTCGAGATGTTCATCTGCGGCGACAACCTTCGCAAGGGCGCGGCGCTGAACACCGCTCAGATCGCCGAGCTGCTGGCAGCGGAACTGACGGCCGCGTCTTCGTCAGCTGTGGAACCCGGCTGAACTGGTTCGGGAGGCTTGCTCAGGTGGCTGGTCGCTCTCCCCGGCGACTAGAGCCCGAGCTCCCTCTCGAACACGACCCGGTCCTTCGCCGCAGCAATTCTGTCGTTGTGTGCTAGCCGGCGATCTTGGGCGGCCAGGTAGCGGGCGTCGCTTGCCGGTACATCAGTGATACCGGTCACGAGCGCTTGCATCGAGGCCGCCATATCGCGGCGAGCGGCCGCTGCATCACGTTCCATTGCCTGCTCGTCGCGCAGCGCGGCGGCGGCCAAGATGGCGACCAGGTACTCATGCCGCACAGCGTCGTCGGGCACCTTGCTGGTGTGACCGTCAGTCATCAACGGGTCAGCTTACACAGTAAGGACATAACGGAACAATACCATTAGTTACACCGTTAGTACGCTCAGTGCATCGGCTGCTCCCGGCCACGGGACAGGACGGCTCACGACATGACGTACGACATGACCTGATTGGTGCTTCAGCCAGCGCCAAGCGTCTTGACTTCATGCTCACCGGTCCGGGAAGTAGCTAGTCCGTAGTCGAGACTGTACGCAGCCGCCTGCCCCAGCCGCCCGGTCTCGCCTGCTCACGGTGAGTCGAATGACGAATATGGGGTTGTAGTCCGTCAGCCGCGTACCGCTGATTGGCTCTGGCGATCTGACGGGGGCTGTCGACAGGGGCGAGTGCAAACCACGCAAGCCTGGGCAGACGAACGACGCCCAGCAGTCCGTGTCCGTCCGGTCACAATGTTGGCGTAGCGGCCGATTACTCGTCGGATGCAGACTGACGTGGCGGGCCAATCGAACCCCATCGGCCCGTGAGGTGCGAGGGTGTTAGACACGTCTGGAGGGCCCTGACACCCCCACCGCTCCGGCCCTCGGTGTGGACCCGGCCCCCTCAGGGTCTCTTGCCGGGGGCCGTCCCCTGTCCGGTTGGTGTCGGTACCGTCGATGTCGTGGAGTCAAGGCTGAGCGCCAGGGTCGACCCGCTCAGTTAGGACCTCCAGACCAGGGTCGTCAATGCCCTCACCGGCGAACTCCTCCGCGAGGTCACCCTGAAATCCACACCGACCACCAACCCCGTCGCACACCCAAAGGACCAACCCGAAAATGACGAACAGCCGGACCCAGATGCAGGTCCGGCTGTCGCCGATGTCTCGAGACATCGGCATGGTCGGGCTGACAGTGTGCTGGTTCAGGACATCCCGGACGCATGTCTCACGACATCCCGGACTGATGTCTCGAGACATAGGCGACACCTCCGTGTCGGTGTGGTGATCCTTGCCGGGATTCTCCGGCCATGTCGAAAGCCCGCCTGGTCATCACCGCGATCACCGTCGAGAACCGATCCGTTGCCGAGGTGGTCGCCACCTACGGCATATCCCGCTCGTGGGTCTACGAACTGCTGGCGCGCTACCGCGCCGAAGGCGAAGCCGCCTACGAGCCCCGCTCCCGGCGCCCCAAGACCTCACCGAAGGCCCTCGACACGGCCGTCGTCGAGCTGATCGTGCGACTGCGCAAGGAGCTCACCGAGTCCGGCCACGATGCTGGCCCCGAGACCATCGCCTGGCACCTTTCGCACCATCACAGGCTCAACGTCTCCAAGGCCACGATCGCCCGCCACCTGGCCCGACACGGGCTGGTCACCCCGGAGCCGAAGAAGCGACCGAAGTCGTCCTACATCCGCTTCGAAGCAGCCATGCCCAACCAGGCATGGCAATCCGACTTCACGCACTACCGACTCACCCGCCCCGACGGGCGACCCGGCATCGAGGTCGAGATCATCACCTGGCTGGACGACCACTCCCGCTACGCCCTGCACATCTCCGCCCACCGCCGGATTACCACCTCGATCGTGGTTGCCACGTTCCGCGACACCGCAGCCCAGCACGGCATCCCCACCTCCACACTGACCGACAACGGGATGGTCTACACCGTCCGTCACGCCAGCCTGAGCCACCGCGGCGGACGCAACGGCTTCGAGCACCAGCTGCGACTGTGGGGCGTCATCCAGAAGAACTCCCGCCCAGGCCACCCCACCACCTGCGGCAAAGTCGAGCGCTTCCAACAAACCCTGAAGAAATGGCTGAACGCCCAACCAGGGCAGCCGGCCACCACCGTCGAACTACAGGCGCTGCTCGACCGGTTCCGGCACGAGTACAACCACCGCCGACCGCACCGGTCCCTGCCCCACCGGGCCACCCCCGCAGCCGTCTACGACACCATGCCCAAAGCCACCCCCGGACCCTGGACCGACACCCAAACCCATGAACGGGTCCGAACCGACACCGTTAGCAAAGCCGGAAACGTCACCCTGCGCATCGGCAGCCAGATGCACCACATCGGCATCGGACGAACCTACGCCGGAACCTGCATCATCCTGCTCGTCCAAGACCTCGACGTCCGAGTCGTCAACGCGACCACCGGAGAGCTCCTCCGCGAACTCACCATCGACCCACCCGCGACTACCAGCCCACCCACAAACCACCAGGCCCACCCCCGAAATGACAAACACCCGAACCTGCATCCCGCAGGTTCGGGTGTCCGCCATGACTTGAGACATCACATGGTCGGGCTGACAGGATTTGAACCTGCGGCCTCGTCGTCCCGAACGACGCGCGCTACCAAACTGCGCCACAGCCCGAGGGCGGAGCGAGTCTACCGGAGGTCGACTCGCCCGAGCACCAAGGAGTGCCCGGGGGAGGGCCCGATCGCTGAGTCGCGTGCTGGTGGCGTCCTCGGCGCTGCTGGCCAGGGCATGGCTCAGCCTGTCGTGGCGTCGACGTAGGAAGGTGAGGCGCGATGGCGTGGCTTGGTTGTCAGGGTCGCAAGCGTTGCTTCGGGGTAGCAACAGAAGCGGTACGGCGCATATGGCGACGTACCGAGTCCCGCGGAGACATGAAGCCACGCCTCCTTGCCGTGAGCCATGTGGCGGTGAAGGCCCCGGGATCGCCGTCCGTCCAGGTCGCAATTGGTGATCAGGGCGCCGTAGCCGGGCAGCCGGACCTGGCCGCCATGGGTATGACCGGCGAAGATCGCGTCGTAGCCGTCTCTCGTGAATGCATCGAGCACCCGCAGATACGGCGCGTGGGAGACGCCGAGCCGTACGTCTGCGGATGAGTCGGCCTGCCCGGCCACGTCATCGAGCTTGTCATAACACAGGTGCGGATCGTCAACACCGGCGAAGGCGAATCTCGTGCCGCGCACCGTCAAGGCCCCGGTCCGGTTGTTGAGATCCAACCACCCTGCCTTGTCGAAGGCGGCCTTGAGGTCTCCCCACGGCAAACGAGGGCCTTGTAGTCGACTGCCGTCGTCAGGCATGAGGTACCGCAGCGGGCTCTTGACGACCGGGCCCCAGTAGTCGTTGGAGCCCAGCACGTACACACCCGGCACACCAAGTAGTTCCCCCAGTGCCCGCATCAAGACCGGAACGGAGTCCGAGTGGCTCACATTGTCACCGGTGTTGACGATCAGGTCCGGTTGAAGGTCGGCCAGGCTTCGCAGCCACTCTTGCTTCTTGTGCTGGGACGGTGTCAGGTGTATGTCGGACAGATGCAGTACCCGTACCGTCTCACTGCCGGCCGGCAGGCAGGGGATCTCCACCTCCCTCAGGCGGAAGGCGCGAACCTCGTAGCCCGCTGAGTAGGCGAAGGTGCATGCTCCGATGGCCGCCACTCCGACGGCAGCCTTGCTCAGCGATTGCATTGGACAAGGCTGCCACACTGAACTCCATGGCTTCGCTTAAGGACAGATTGCGCACGGAGCTCACTGCGTCGATGAAGGCCAGGGACGAGCTGCGCTCGTCGACGCTGAGGATGGTGCTCACGGCCGTCACGAACGCCGAGGTCTCGGGCAAGTCCGCGCGGGTTCTGAGCGATGACGACGTAACAGGGGTACTCGCGAGCGAGGGCAAGAAGCGTCGGGAGTCAGCAGGCGCCTACGACGCTGCGGACCGCCCCGAGCTCGCGGCCAAGGAGCGAGCGGAGGCTGCCATCATCGCGGAGTTCCTCCCTGAGCCGATGTCGGTGGATGAGATCTCGGCGCTGGTGTCGTCGACGATCGCCGAGCTAGGCGTGGGTCAGGACGGGATGCGTGCCATGGGTCGTGTTATGGGTGCTATCACGCCTCAGATCAAGGGGCGTGCCGAGGGTGGCGTCGTGTCAGCCGAAGTCCGGCGACAGCTCAGCTGAACTGAACCGCGCTACCGCTCAGCTGAACCGCCCGCGCCACCGCCCAACTGAAGTGGGCCGCGCTACCGCTCAGGACATGCTGCGCGGTGAGGCGCACATGCCGTCGAGAGGGGGCGGCCAGCCAGCCGGTCTAGCCACCGTTTCCGTTGCCGCCACCGTTCCCGTTGCCATTCCCGCCACCGTTCCCGTTGCCGCCACCGTTGCCGTTGCCGTTCCCGCCGCCGTTGCCGTTGCCTCCACTGGGAGGCGGCTCCGGACTTGGTTCCGGCTGTGGGTCGGGTGTGGGGTCTGGCTGTGGCTCCGGTGTGGGGTCTGGCTGTGGCTCGGGTGTGGGGTCTGGCTGTGGCTCCGGTGTGGGGTCTGGCTGCGGCTCTGGTGTGGGGTCCGGCTGTGGCTCCGGTTGAGGGTCCGGCTGGGGCTGGGGCTGGGGCTGGGGCTCCGGCTCCGGCTCTGGCTGCGGCTCGGGCGCTGGCGGTGGTCCGATCGATGTGAAGATCGCCACGGTCTGCCCGGATGCGGCTCGCCCTGACGGGCTGGTGTACGCAACGCTGCCGTACGGAGCTGACGAGTACACAGCACCGGAGATCTGAGGGTTGAATCCGAGTGACGTCAGCCCAGCTGCCGCGACTTGCGGGCTCTGCCCGAAGTACGAAGGGATGTTGACAAGTCGGCCCTTGATCTGCGTGGGGTCCGGCGGCACGAAGTTCTTGTCCGGTAGCCACCTCTCGATGCCGGCCATCGCGTCCTTCCACACCGGCCCGGCCAGAGCGCTTCCACCGGCGTTGGCGTTGGTGAGGTACGTACCTGACACGGTCAACCCGCGCAGGTCACGCTGGTCGCCGTTCTTCTTCACGCCCGCGACGACGGCCGCCGCAGCCATGTTGGGGGTGTAGCCGGTGAACCAGACCGCCATCGTGTCGCTGGTCGTACCAGTCTTGGCTGCCGACGGCTGGTTGATGTCGTCGTTGTACATCGCGCCGAAGCCGTGGGTTTGGACGCCCTTGAGGATGTCGTTCACCGCGTCGGCCTCAGCGGGTGCCATGACACGGTTGCACTTGCTCTCGGGCCGGGGGATCACGTTCCCGTCCCGGTCGATGATCTCGCGGACGGGCGTTGCCGCACAGTGCACTCCGCGCGCAGCGAATGTGGCGTACGCCTCGGCCATTTCCAACGGGCTGACATCGACCGTGCCGAGGGTGAACGAAGGCACCCGGTTGACCTTGGGAGCTTTGAGGTTCACGCCCATCTTCATGGCCAGCCGCCACGGCTGGCAGACGCCGGTGCGGCGCTCCAGTTCGACGTAGAACGTGTTGACCGACTGCTGAGTGCCGGTGTACAGGTCGAAGGTCCCGGAGCCGGTGGAGTTGTGCACCGCCCAGTTGGTGTCCGGGTAGCGGTGTCCTCCGGGGCAGTTGGCGAACTCGGACTGGTTGATGTTGAGCAAGTTGGGAGACGGGATCTTGGTGTTGAGCGGTACCTTCTGTTGTATCGCCGCAGCGAGCACGAACGGCTTGAAGTTCGACCCGGCCTGGAACCCGTTGGCGTCCCCGTACTGCTCTGGGACCGTGTAGTTCAAGAAGCTCTGACCCTTGCCGACGTTGTCGCCCATCGGCCGGGACTGAGCGAGCGCACGAACATAGCCCGTGCCCGGCTCGACAAGAGCAAGCGCCCCAATGGCCTCATCCGTGCTGTTGACGTGGCTGGCAACGGAGCGGTCGGCCGCCTTCTGGAACCGCAGGTCGATGGTGCTCTTGATCGTCAGCCCGCCCCCGTAGATCTGGTGTCTGCGGACCTCGACCGTCTTGCCGAGCGCGGGGTCCTGCAGCAGGTACTTGAGGAGGTAGTCGCAGAACCACGGTGCCTGAGTACTTACGCACCCGTTGGACGTGTGGCGCAGCCTGAGCCCGAGCTTCGAGTCCTTGGCCTTCTCGGCGGCCTTCTTCGAGATCGCGTTGAGTTCCTGCATCCGGTTGAGCACGGTGTTACGGCGGCTCAGGGCGGCGGCTTTGTCGTTGGTGGGGTCGTAGTCGGTGGGGTTCTTCACCAGGCCCGCCAATAAGGCGGCCTGGGGAAGGGTCAGCTCGGCCGCCGTGGTCGCGAAGTAGTGGCGGGCTGCTGCCTCGATACCGTACGCGCCGTCGCCGTAGTAGGCCGTGTTGAGGTACTGCTCGAGAATCTCGTTCTTGGTGTAGTTGTCCTCCACCCAGATGGCATACCGCAGCTCCTCGAGCTTGCGGGCCTTGGTGTCCTCGGTCGCGGCCTCGCGTTCTTGTTCCGTGGTGGCGTTCTCGAGACGGGTCAGCTTCACCAGCTGCTGCGTGATGGTGGATCCACCCTGGACGACACCGCCGTTGAGCATGTTGACCACGAGCGCCCGGCCAGTTCCTTCGATATCGATGGCGCCGTGCTGGTAGAAGCGCGAGTCCTCAATGGAGATGATCGCCTGCCGCATGGTGTAGGCAATCTGGTCGAGGGCGACGTACTCCCGGTCCTCGTCATAGAAGGTCGCCAACCGGGTACCGTCCGCCGCGACGACGCGGGTGCGCTCGCTCAGCTGCGGGAACTTGAGAGGAAGCGCGAAATCCTCGATGGCCTCAGCGCTGGTTTCGGCTCCCTTGTTGATGAGTCCCACCCACGGCAGAGCCAGGCCCGCGATGAGAACGCCGGACAAGACGCTGACGGCAAGGATCACGGCGACCTGATGAATCAGGCCGTCCTCACGGCGGACGGGTCCGAGTCGGCGCATGGTACCTAGAGTACGGGAGACCGCACGGCACGAGGGCCCTGTCACGGAGGCGTCGGGGGACCGAAATATAAGCTGTAAGGCTGTGGTCTAGTCACAGAATGTAATTGCATGTATCGTGAGAGTAATGATTCTCGTCCTTTTGGTACCCGTATGCGGGGTTCTCTCATCGTCCGTATGGATGATGAGAGTGGGCATTCGGTCCTGTCGCAGAGTGTCTGTTGCTCCGTAGGGTGAAAATCACCACAAGGGTTCGAAAGTGTGGCGGTTACGTCGCCTTCGGCCCTTTCTCTCGGCGGGGGCATGACCATGACTTGGAACGAAAATTGGGCAGATTCGGCATTGTGCCGGCAGGCGCGACCGGACGAGCTCTTCGTCAAGGGAGCGGCACAGAACAGAGCTAAGCAGATTTGCGGCCAGTGCCCGGTGCGTACGGAGTGCCTGGCCGAAGCCCTCGACAGCAAGGTCGAGTGGGGCGTATGGGGAGGCATGACCGAGCGTGAGCGTCGTGCGTTGCTGCGTCGCCGTCCCAACGTGACGTCGTGGCGCAACCTCCTTGACGCTGCGCGGTTCCAGCACAGCGTGGCCGTGTCGCACTCCGAAGCCAGCTGACACGAGCTCAGCCGCTTCGAGCGTCGTGGCCTGGCTAGGCCGCGCCGGTTGACGCTGGCACCGACATCTGCTCCCCGATCTCACGAAGTGAGTCGAGGTCGTGGACGTCACCGGCCAGCGCGGTCACCGTGGTCGTCGCAACTGATGGATGCGCCGCGGCGAAGCGACGGCGCACCGTACTCTCGCGGCTGACCCGAACCAGGCGCTCGGCGTGCAGCCGGAGAAGCGCTGCAGTCAGAGTGTTCTCGTCGTCCAGCCTCTCAGCGGCCGCCAAGGCCGCCTGCGTCGTGATGCCTGGGGCGGCGCTCCTCTCGACCCGGTTGAGGACCAGGCCTGCCAACGGCATCCGGTCGGCCGCCAGGCGTTCGACGAAGAAGGCGGCCTCCCGTAGCGCGTCGGGGTCCGGCGCCGCGATGACCACGAAGGCCGTCTGAGCGTCCTTGAGGATCTGGTACGTCTTGTCGGCGCGGGCTCGGAATCCGCCGAACAGTGTGTCGATGGCCGCGACGAACGTCTGCACGTCGCGCAGCACCTGACCGCCGAGGACCTTTGTCACGGTGCTGGTGACCATGTTCATCCCGGCAGAGAGCAGGCGGGCCGGACCCTTGGCCGGCGCCAGCAGGAGTCGGATGAGGCGGCCGTCCAGGAACGATGCCAGCCGGTCCGGCGCATCGAGGAAGTCCAAGGCGGAGCGCGACGGAGGCGTGTCCACGACGATCAGATCCCATCGTCCGCTCCGGTCCGCTTCGGCGTGGAGCTGCCCGAGCTTCTCCATCGCCATGTATTCCTGGGTACCGGCGAACGAGCTGGACAACACTTGGTAGAAGGGGTTGTCCAGAATCTGCCGAGCCTTGGCTGGCGTTGCGTGGGACTCGACGACTTCGTCGAAGGTCCGCTTCATGTCGAGCATCATCGCGTCGAGGCTGCCGCCCCGGCTCTCGTCGATTCCCGACACACGACGGGGGAGGTTGTCCAGCTCCGTCAGACCCATCGACTGCGCGAGGCGACGGGCCGGATCGATCGTCAAGACGACCACCTTGCGACCGGCTTCAGCGGCCTTCACGGCCAAGGCAGCCGAGGTGGTCGTCTTGCCGACGCCACCGGACCCACAACAGACAATGATGTGGATGCCGCTGTCGGCGAGGAGGGCGTCGAGGTCGAGGTCGGGGACGACCACGTGTCGTGCCGCCAGCGGACCACGCCGGGGACCCATCCCGCGCCGGGACTTGGGAGGCGCCGAGCGAGCCGTCTGAGGCCTTCGAGGCATGTCAGAACCGCTCGCTTCCGCAGATGTCCTCAGCGAGCCCGTACAAGGCACCGAGGTCGACCCCTTCGGGCAGGTACGGCAGCGTCAGCAGCGGCCGCCCGGACGCCTCGAGCAGCGTCCGCTGGCCGGCTTCGAGCTCCATGCGTTCCGCATGCTGGCGACCGATGTCCATCAACCCTGCAACGACAGCCTCGTCGGAGGCGACCCCGGCCTCCTTGAGAGCCGCGGCGATCGCCGCAGCATCGAGTTGGCCCTTTCCAGCGGCCTGCAGCTCGTGCGGGCCAAGCAGCTCCTGCCTGGCCGAGTTCACGATGACGTTACCGACCGTCAGGCCGATCGATCCCAGCTCGTCGATGGCGTCAAGAGTCTCCTGGACCGGCATCTCCTCGAGAGACGTCACAATATGCACGCGGGTGACGTCAGACTTCAGCAGCCGCATGATGGAGTCCGCCTGTGCGCGGATGGGTCCGACCTTGGCGACCCCGGCGACCTCCGTGTTGACGTTCAGGAACCGACCGATCCGTCCGGTGGGGGGAGCGTCAAGGATGACGGCGTCGTACTCGTGCTGGCCGGCGTCTCGACGTCGGGTGGCCTCGTAGACCTTGCCTGTCAGCAGGACGTCACGCAGTCCGGGCGCGACGGTGGTGGCGAAGTCGATGACTCCGAACCGGTCGAGGGCCTTACCCGCACGGCCCAGCCGGTAGAACATGTCCAGGTACTCCAGGAGGGCGGCCTCGGTGTCGATTGCGAGTGCCACCACTTCACCGCCGTCCGGCCCGACGGCGACCTGGCGTTCCTCATACGGCAGCGGCGGAACGTCGAAGAGGGAGGCGATTCCCTGCCGGCCTTCCACCTCGCACAGCAGTACCCGGTTGCCGTCGGATGCCAAGGCCAGGGCCAGAGCCGCGGACACTGTGGTCTTGCCCGTGCCGCCCTTGCCCGTCACCACGTGCAGCCTGACTCCGGACTGCGCGTCTGCCTCGGGGCTCAGGGTGCCATCGTCCGCGGCCTCGAACGCCGAATCGCTGCCTGCTCCGGACACCGGGGTGTCGCGAGAGCCGGACACCTGATCGGCCACCGACTCGGAGTTCACCGTGTCAGCGTACGTGGCGGATGCATCACGGGCTGTCCGCGTCATGGAGTAGGTTGCAAAGGCCGTGGTGGAGTCGGCCTTGGTGCCGTGGTCGCCTCCACGATTCCTGCGAGGAGGGTTCGATGGACAAGGTGGTCGCCAGTGCCGCGGAAGCGGTCGCGGACATCGTCGACGGGTCGTCGCTCGCCGTCGGCGGCTTTGGGCTGTGCGGGGTGCCGAGCGTCTTGATCCAGGCGCTGCTCGAAGCGGGGGTCACCGATCTCGAGGCCGTATCCAACAACTGCGGGGTGGACGACTGGGGGCTCGGCCTGCTTCTGCACGACAAGCGGCTCCGGCGCATGACGGCCTCCTACGTTGGCGAGAACAAGGAGTTCGAGCGTCAGTACCTGCACGGCGAGCTCGAGGTGGAGCTGACTCCGCAAGGCACGCTCGCTGAGCGGCTACGGGCCGGTGGTGCGGGGATCCCCGCGTTCTTCACCGCCACCGGGGTGGGCACGCAGGTGGCCGAGGGTGGCCTGCCGTGGCGATACGACGGCGCGGGGAACGTGGAGGTCGCCAGTCCTCCCAAGGAGGTCCGTGAGTTCGACACTGCCGAGGGAGTTGGCCAGTTCGTCCTCGAGCGTGCGATCATCTGTGACTTCGGGCTGGTGCGTGCGTGGCGTGGCGACCGCCACGGCAACCTGGTGTTCCGGCAGTCGGCCCGCAACTTCAACCCACTGTGCGCAATGGCGGGTCGAGTCACGATCGCCGAGGTCGAGGAGCTTGTCGAGCCGGGTGAGCTCACGCCCAACGACGTCCACCTGCCGGGCGTCTACGTGCGTCGGGTGCTTCCGCTGACCCCTGAACAGGCTGTCACGAAGCGGATAGAGAAGCGCACAGTACGGGCGCGGGAGGAGCAGCGCTGATGGCATGGTCGCGTGAACAGATGGCAGCTCGTGCCGCCGCCGAGCTCGAGGACGGCGCCTACGTCAACCTCGGCATCGGCTTGCCGACGATGGTTCCCAACTATGTGCGCGACGACATCGAGATTGTCCTGCAGTCCGAGAACGGCATCCTCGGGGTCGGCGCCTACCCTCTCGACGGCGAGGAGGATCCTGACCTCATCAACGCCGGTAAGGAGACGGTGACGCTGCGCCCCGGCGCTGCCTTCTTCGACTCGGCCACCTCCTTCGGGATGATCCGCGGCGGCAAGATCGACGCCGCAATCCTTGGCGCCATGCAGGTGTCGAAGTCGGGCGACATCGCCAACTGGATGATCCCCGGCAAGATGGTCAAGGGGATGGGGGGCGCCATGGATCTCGTGCACGGCGCCAAGCGCGTCATCGTGCTGATGGAGCATGTGGCCCGGGACGGGTCCTACAAGATCGTCAACGAGTGCTCGCTGCCCTATACGGGACTCGGGGTGGTGCAACGGATCATCACCGACTTGGGCGTCATCGATGTCACCGAGTCCGGGTTGGCTCTGCGTGAGCTGGCCCCCGATGTCACGTTGGACGAGGTCCGGGCCAAGACCGAGCCTGACGTGGCCGCGTGACGAGCTTCGTTGGAGAGCCCTGTAACGCCAGGCGCCCCCCGAGGCGTCTACGGAGTATGGGATACCCGAAGACACGTCGATGAGCCGCTCGACGGACCGCGACACCGCTTTCAGCGAGTTCGCGGCCGCCGTGGCGCCGAGGTTGTTCAGGTCGGCACTGCTGCTGTGCGGTGACTGGCATCTCGCTGAGGACCTGGTGCAGACCACGCTCGGCAAGCTCTACGTCGCATGGCCCAAGGTCGAGCGTGCCGACGCACCTGAGGCGTACGCCCGCGGCACGTTTAACAAGACCTTTCTCTCGCACAAGCGCATCCGGCGCAATGCCGAGACGCCGATGCGCGACGTCGGTCAGGCGAACGACAGCATGCCCGACGAATCGCTCATTGAGGAGCTTTTCGCCGACCTGCGAACGTTGGAGCCGCTCGACCGAGCTGTCGTGTTCTTGCGTTACTTGGAGGACCACTCAGTGGCCCAGACGGCGCAGTT